>NZ_MCAO01000001.1:0-159960 GCF_001858545.1 Thalassospira sp. MIT1004
GCACACTCAAGCCAGCTTTCAAACACCTCTAAAAGAAAAACCCCGCCAAAATATGACGGGGTTTGTCAGCGGTCTGACGGGTCGTGCATTGCACGGCCCGTTTTTTTATCAATTTTGTTCAAAATTCCCCGTTTGGACGCGACTTTGCCGTCGCCGTGTCATTTTTTAGCGAGAATTTTGGTTTCAAACAGTTTTTGTCCTTGCCAAGCGAATGAAGAAAAACCATTTGAAAAGGCAGGTTTTTGAAGCTGTTAGTTCATACTGAATACCGGGGCACATTAAATGGCACTTGATGCCGATATCCTTCTTGATCGTCGACGTTTGAAAAAATCGATTTTCCGCTGGCGGGTCCTGGCGGTCGTTGCCGTCATCATTGCCATCGTGATCGCCTTTGCACGCAGCGGCGCAAGTGACGCCGTATGGGGCAATATTGGTCCGCGCATTGTCGAGGTGAACATCGAAGGGGTGATTACAGAAGATCCCTATCTTCTGGATGCGCTGGAGGAGATTGAAGAAGACAGCGATGTCGCAGGTGTAATTGTCCATATCAACAGCCCCGGTGGCACCATGGTCGGTGGCGAGGCGCTGTTTGAAAGCCTGCGCCGGATTGGTGAAACCCGACCGATCGTTGCTGAAATGGGAACCGTGGCCGCATCGGGTGGTTATATGGCCGCCATTGCCGCCGATCATATTGTCGCCCATCGCGGGACGGTGACGGGATCGATTGGTGTGATTTTCCAGTCGATGAATTTCAACGGCACGCTGGAAAAGCTTGGTGTCGAGCCGCTAACGGTTAAAAGCGGCCCCCTGAAAGCCGTGCCAAACCCGTTTGAACCGACGGACGATGCCGCGCGAACGGCTATGGAAAGCCTGATTTCAGACATGTTTGGCGTGTTTGTCGACATGGTCGCTGAACGACGCGGCATGGATACCGATACCGTACGGAAATTGGCCGATGGTCGGGTTTATACCGGTCAGCAGGCCGTTGCGAACGGTCTGATCGACGAAATTGGTGGTCGACGCGAAGCTTTGCGTTGGCTGCAGGATGAAAAGGGTGTTGCACCCGATGTGGCAGTTGTGCCGCTTGAAATCGATTATCCGGATGACTCCCTCATGACGGTGTTATTCGAGGGAAATATCGGAAAAATGCTGTCATCTGAGGGGCTTAAACTTGACGGGTTGCTGACTGTCTGGCAACCTGAGTGAAAGCGCCGACGTGACGTAATCTAACCTTTGGTTGATTGGATATCTGTCAGAACGAACAGGATGGGGCCTGAATATGACAAAATCAGAACTGATCGCCCGGCTGGCCGAGATGAACCCGCATCTGTATCAGCGCGATGTGGAACGGATCGTGGCGACGATCTTTGACGAAATTACCGAGGCTCTGGCACGCGGGGATCGGGTTGAGCTGCGCGGCTTCGGCGCATTTTCCGTGAAACAGCGTGATTCCCGGGTCGGACGCAATCCGCGTACCGGTGAGGCTGTGCCTGTGGGCGAGAAAAAGGTTCCTTATTTCAAAACCGGGAAGCAGCTGCGCGAGCGTCTTAACTGACAGTTTACCGTTTTGAGCGGCTTGCTGTTCGTATGCGAACTGCGTTAAACCAAGCCTGCCGGGTTTTCACGGTGGCTGTAAAGTCATTTGAAAATATTTCCGTTTGACCATATCGGGTCCATGCTTTGGCTTGTCTGATGTGTGGGCTATGACACCATGCCTTTTTGCCCGTCGGCACCAGGAGTTAAAATGCGCATTCTCTATTGGATCATTTCCATTCCGCTTGCGATCCTGATTGCGATTTTTGCCGTGTCGAACCGGGCGTTGGTGACATTGTCGTTGTGGCCGTTACCCTATGAAGTCGATATGCCGCTTTTCCTGCCGATCATGGTTGCACTGTTGATCGGGCTTGGTATCGGCTTGACATATGAATGGCTGGTGCATGGCAAGCATCGTCGTGCGGTCAAGCGCATGGATACAGAATTGCGTCGATTGCGCCCGGAAGAAACCGGCAACGACACGCCAAATGACAACAAGGTGATCAGCCAGCAGAAAGCGTCCTGACAGGAAAGACTGCGACGCGCGGGCCAATATTGTGCCTATTTCGGGTTGGTATTTCGGTTAAAATCGGCTAAGTCATGCCCGGTCCGCCGCAACTTCGTGGGCCAATCATGAAATTCCAGCCCGCCGGAGGACCCATGACCCAAGCTATAGCCCCCCAAGACCGTATTTTTTGCGCCATCGACACCACTGATCTTGCACATGCAGTTGATCTGGCTTCTCGTTTGTGCGGAGTGATTGGTGGGGCGAAGCTTGGCAAGGAATTCTTTGCGGCCCACGGCCCGCAGGGCGTGCGTGAAGTCGCAAAAGCCGGGCTGCCGATTTTTCTGGATGTCAAATATCACGACATTCCCAATACCGTTGCTGGTGCCGTGCGTGCGGTAACGCCGCTTGGCCTCAGGATCGTGAATGTTCATGCCACGGGCGGCCTTGAGATGATGAAACGTGCTGGTGAAGCCGCACGTGAAGCCGCCGACAAAGCAGGTGTTAACGCGCCGTGGGTTATCGCGGTAACGATCCTGACCAGTCTGGATCAGGCTGACCTCGATGATGTTGGTCTGAGGGGACCGATCAGTGATCGTGTTGTCAAACTTGCCGAATTGACCCAGAAGGCCGGTCTGGACGGGGTTGTTTGTTCCGCACAGGAAATTACAGCGGCACGTGCGGCATGTGGACCTGATTTCAAATTGATCACACCGGGCATTCGGCCAACCTGGGCAAGTACAGATGATCAGAAACGCATTGTCACGCCGCACGATGCCATGGCGATGGGAACGGATGTGATGGTGATTGGTAGACCGATTACCAAAGCTGATGACCCGGTTGTGGCCGCAAAACGCATTGTTGCAGAACTCTCCTGATCCGATTTATCCATTTTGTAATTCACGCAGGTCCGGTGTTCAACCGGGCCTGTTTCAGTTGTGACGTAACCGCATAGTTTTTATGCCAATTTCGCGATGGTGGAATTTGTGCGCTGCACGCAGAATTGAATCGTTTCAAGCTTTCGGCTGATTAAAGCGCTTCGCAAACACGTCCGAAACTTGTCGCCCGACATTATCCCGCATTGGTGCGATGCACCCCTGGACATCCTGATCATGATAACTGCTGCTGCCCGTAATGGTTTCTTTGGAAACCTTCCGATCCTTGCTCTTGCGCTCGCATCCTTCGGGATCGGCACGACCGAATTTGTTATCATGGGATTGTTGCCGGATGTGGCGACAGATCTTGGTGTAAGTATTCCCGATGCCGGGTTGCTGGTTACCGGTTATGCGTTGGGTGTTACGTTTGGCGCGCCGTTTCTGGCGATTGCGACGTCAAAAATGGATCGTCGTCATGCCTTGCTGATGCTGATGGCAATTTTCATTTTCGGCAATTTCCTGTGTGCGATGGCACCGGACTACTGGCTTTTGATGGCGGCCCGTGTTGTGACCGCATTCTGCCATGGGGCATTCTTTGGTCTGGGGGCTGTTGTTGCGGCAAATCTTGTTGCGCCACATAAACGGGTACAGGCCATTGCCTTGATGTTTTCCGGTCTGACATTGGCGAATGTTCTTGGTGTCCCGTTTGGCACGGCACTTGGTCAGGAACTTGGTTGGCGTTCGACTTTCTGGGCGGTTGTCGGGATCGGGGTTTTTGCGGCTGTGGCACTTTATTTCTGTTTGCCGCGTAAAATCGCCGCATCGGGCGGTAGCTTGATTGCCGAAGCCCGGGCTCTGGCGAAAACCCAGGTTATCTTTGCCATGGCGATCAGTGTTCTGGCTTCTGCCAGCATGTTCAGCGTGTTTACCTATATCACCCCGATGTTGCAGAACATCACCGGCATTTCGGCACGGCAGGTGACCTATGTTCTGTTGCTGTTCGGTGCCGGTTTGACGATAGGCAACTATATCGGTGGCCGTCTGGGGGATTGGCGCCTGATGCCCGCGATCATTGCGACGTTTGTTCTCCTGATTGCGATACTTGCCGTATTTGCTGAAACCATCACCAATGTGATCCCTGCTGTGGTAACGGTTTTTGTCTGGGGGGTGGTTTCCTTTGCACTGGTTTCGCCGCTTCAGATGCGGGTGGTTAACGAAGCCACGGAGGCACCCAATCTTGCATCGACCCTTAATCAGGGGGCCTTCAATCTTGGTAATGCTTCTGGTGCCTGGTTTGGCGGTATCGCGATTACACAGGGCGTTTCCTATCAGGATATCCCATGGCTTGGTGCCGGGATTGCGGTGATTGCCTTAGTGTTTGCAGTCTGGAGCCACCTGATTGATCGCCGGGACGAGGCCTTTATCGAAACCGCAGCCAGCGCCTGACGGATTTCGGAACCAAATACAAAGCCCGCCGGAAACCATTCGGCGGGCTTTGTCGTGTTGTAAATAAGCTATGTAGAACCTTATCCGGTCCAAACCTGCATCTGATCCCAATACTGGCTGATGGTGCTGCCGTACTGGTCGATGATCAGTTTGATCGAAATCGCGATAGAGGTGACAACCAGAAGCGGGCGTACGAGCCGTGCACCGACCTTCATCACCATATGCGATCCGATCTGGGCGCCGATCAAAGAGCCGACGGCCATAACCGCTCCGATGATCCAGACGACTTCGCCACCGGCAATGAACATGACCAGTGACGCAAAATTTGATGTGAAGTTCAGAACCTTGGTATGAGCAGTTGCCTTTGTCATGTTGAAGCCAAGCAAGGCGACAAAAGCGATGGAAAAGAATGACCCGGTACCCGGTCCGAAAAAGCCGTCGTAAAAGCCGATGCCAAATCCAGCCGTAAAGGCAAATACGGACTTGCTGATGATCTGATGGGCGTCAATGTCACCAACGCGCGGCGAGAAAAGGAAATAAAGCGCAATCAGGATCAACAGGGCCGGAAGGATTTTAAGCAGGATGCTGGCATCAAGCATCTGTACCAGCACGGTGCCAAGTGCTGATCCGGCAAATGTCAGGACAATCGCCAGTACCATATCGCGCGGATCAACATAACCCTTACGGATAAAGTTGATTGAAGATGTCAGGCTGCCAAAGCTGCCCTGCAGCTTGTTGGTTGCCAAAGCCTGTGCCGGGGTAATGCCCGCCCAGAGCAGGGCCGGGATGGTAATCAATCCGCCGCCGCCGGCTATTGAATCAACCATGCCGGCGAAGGCTGCGACAGCAAAAAGTATCAGTAAAAGATCAACGCCAAATTCCATTGACTGAAATCCTGTGGATGGCACGTAAGGTGGGGCAGACGGGCCGGGTGGCAATAAACGGCGCAATCATATGTACTTGGCGGTTATCGTCCATTGTTACTTTGTAATGGCGACAATGTTGTTTGGTGTGCTGGCTTGCCAATCACCGGGCCGGGTTCTAGATATGTTTGACCCATTCATTTTGCGAGTTTTCCAATGCCTGAATTGCCTGAAGTCGAAACGGTGACACGCGGTCTGACGCCGGTGATGGAAGGTTTCGTGGTTGATCACGTTGTGCAACGCCGTCCAAACCTGCGTTTTCCATTTCCGGAAAATTTTGTGGGGCGCATGGCGGGGCGCCGGATCAATCAGCTGACCCGTCGGGCAAAATATATCCTGGGCTATCTGGATGACGGGCAGGTTCTGTTGGTCCATCTTGGAATGTCGGGCCGGATGACGATTTTTGATGATCCCTTGGTGCGGGTTCCAGCCCCTGCAAAGCACGATCACGTCGATTTTGTCATGCAGAGTGGCGCGGTTGTCCGGTTTACCGATCCGCGGCGGTTCGGTGTCATCACCCTGATTGCTGCGGACGAGGTTAACACCCACAAGATGCTTGCCGATATTGGGCCGGAACCATTGGGCAACAGTTTCAATGCGACCGTTCTGGCGGCGGGAATAGCCAAACGCGCAAGTCCGATCAAAACGGTGCTGCTTGATCAGCGATTGGTTGCGGGACTTGGTAATATATATGTATGCGAAGCATTGTTCAGATCGGGCATCGCGCCGGACCGTTTGGCCAAGGATTTGAAACCGGACGAGATTGAACGTCTTTATCGGGAAATCCGGTTGGTTCTTGAGGACGCGATTGCCGCCGGAGGATCGAGCCTGAAAGATCATCGTCAGGCCAATGGCGAGCTTGGCTATTTTCAGCACAGCTTCCGCGTCTATGGCCGAGAGGGTGAGGGTTGCTTTGCCGATGGTTGCGGCAGCACCGTCGGGCGAATCGTACAGGCAGGGCGATCAACCTTCTTCTGCCCGACATGTCAGAAATAAATCCCTGACCCGCATATGAACCGGGAAACCGACCTGGTTATCATTTGATCTTGCCGGTTTGGTTGCGGCCAGTAAATAAAATCGGTAAAACAGTATCAAAATATGGTTTCGACCGAATCGGCCTGCTTTTGAATGTGGGCGCGATTCTCCGACAAAGGATTAGCAGAATGTCTTACGAGAACATCATTGCCGAGGTTAAGGGTAATGTCGGTCTGATTACCCTTAACCGCCCGCAGGCGCTGAACGCACTTTGTGCGGCATTGATTACCGATATCGGTGAAGCGTTTGATCAGTTCGAAAATGATGAAAACATTCGCGCCATCGTCATTACCGGATCGGAACGGGCCTTTGCCGCCGGGGCCGACATCAAGGAAATGGCCGATTACGATTACATGGATGTTTATAAGAACGACTTCATCACCAAGGGCTGGACGCGGGTGGCAAGCTGCCGCAAGCCGGTTATTGCCGCCGTAGCGGGCTTTGCGCTTGGCGGCGGTTGTGAGCTTGCGATGATGTGCGACATCATTCTTGCGGCTGACACCGCAAAGTTTGGCCAGCCCGAAATCACCATCGGAACCATCCCCGGTGCGGGCGGGACACAACGCCTTACTCGCGCCATTGGCAAATCCAAGGCAATGGAAATGTGTCTTACCGGTCGGATGATGGATGCAGAGGAAGCTGAACGTTCGGGACTCGTTGCGCGAGTCGTCCCGGCCGACTCGCTTTTGGAAGAAGCCATGAAACTGGCCGATAAAATCGCTTCTTTCTCTGGCCCTGTTTCGATGAAGGTCAAAGAAAGTGTCAGCAAGTCCTATGAAATGACCCTGACGGAAGGGCTGATGTTTGAACGTCGCGAATTCCATTCGACCTTTGCCCTTGATGACCGTGCAGAAGGCATGAAAGCCTTTTCTGAAAAGAGAAAACCGGACTTCAAGCATCGTTGAATCTGATGGCTTATTGCCCCGGTACCGGCGATGTATTGCTGCCCTGTAGCAGTCAAGAGTCGTAAACCGCGGAAATTCACCGGGATTGAAGGTATCGGGGGTTGACGAGGGTTTCCGACGGAGCTATAAGCCGCGCTCCGAATTACGTAACATTTGTTTTAAGAGACAGGTTCGCAATGGCTCACCATAAATCGGCCAAGAAGCGCATTCGCCGCAACGCCGCACGTGCAGAAGTTAATGGTGCACGCATCGGTCGCATTCGTACCTTCGTTAAGAAGGTCGAGGCTGCGCTGAACGTTGGCGACAAAGATGCTGCTCTGGCTGCGCTGAAAATTGCAGAGCCGGAAATGGCGCGTGGCGCGCAGCTCGGCGTTCTGCATAAGAACACCGTCGCTCGCAAGGTCTCGCGTCTGACCGCTCGCGTCAAAGCGCTCTAATTTATCCCTTACGGGATGGCGAGTCGAAGGCCGTGCTTGTAGCACGGCCTTTTCGCTGCCCGGATTTCGTCGAATCACCTTTTGTTCCTTGGTTGCGGCATCGCAAAAAACCGCACAAACAAAGGACTGTTTTGGTGCCGAAATCCTTTTAACGTTCTGTTAAAGATCGCCTTGCCTGATGTGGATCGCATCAGTACAGTGTTTTGACTTCGCTGGCCGCGCAACGCGGCGAAAGACGAAGAACCAAAAAACAAAAGGCGCGAGTACGCTTCCAAGACTTGGTGGAAGACAGGCGTGTTGATCATGATCGTGATCAACGCGGGAGAGTACTTTTTTGTCTTTCGCGTTTTGTTTGGTAGTGAAGATTGATTAAGCGGGGAAAGGTTCTAACAGTGCAGCACGCCGTTAGGGGAACGCAATCGGCACTCGGGGAGTCCAACGGGGGGATTCCGGGTGACCAGCAGGCGGCACTAGACGATCACGCGAAAGCGACATGGCAGGTTGTCCGCGAAAAGCTTCGTTCGGAGTTTGGCGCGACTGCTTATCGCTATTGGCTTGATCCCGTCGCATTGATCGCCGTCGAAGCGGGGGTCGCACGTCTTGGTGCGCCAACGCGTGCGATGCGTGACTGGGTAACCCAGCACTATCTGGATCGTATTCAGTCCTTCTGGCATTCCGAGGACGAGAATATCCATTTTGTCGAGATCGTTGTTGTCCAACCGGCAAATGGAAACGGCCAAAAAAACGCATCTTCTTCCGCAACTTCTAATTCAGCGGCCCAGTCTGCCAATAGCAGTGCACGCGGACGCATCTCTGACGATGTCGCGCGACTGGATAAGGCTGCGAACGAGGTGACTGGTGCCGAAGGTTCCGGCCTGTCCTATGCGGGCAATGCAAAAGGGCTGGTGTCGGGTGGTCGCAAGGCAATTGGCACCATGTCCGACGACGGCATATCGGCGGCTCTTGATCCCCGATATACTTTCGACAATTTCGTGATCGGAAAGCCGAACGAATTCGCCTATGCGGCAGCACGCCGTTTGGCAGAGGCCGAATCGGTGCCATTCAACCCGCTGTTCCTTTATGGCGGTGTCGGTCTTGGTAAAACCCACCTGATGCACGCGATTGCATGGCATATTCGCCGCACGCAGCCGCACCGCACGGTGATTTACCTGTCTGCTGAAAAATTCATGTACCGCTTCATCCGGGCCCTGCGTGACAAGAACACCGTCGATTTCAAGGATCAGTTCCGGTCCGTCGATGTTCTGATGGTTGATGACGTTCAGTTCATTTCGGGCAAGGACTCGACCCAGGAAGAATTCTTCCACACTTTCAATGCGCTGGTGGATCAGGGGCGTCAGATCATTGTGTCTGCTGACAAGTCGCCATCCGATCTGGAAGATATCGAAGAACGCCTGCGTTCGCGTCTTGGCTCGGGCCTTGTTGCCGATATTCATGCTACGACCTATGAACTGCGTCTGGGTATTCTCGAATCGAAGGCAGAGCGTCAGAACATAGAGCTGCCACAGCGTGTGATGGAGTTTCTGGCTCACAAGATCACCGCGAACGTGCGCGAGCTTGAAGGTGCGCTTAACCGCGTGATCGCCCATGCGCAGCTGGTCGGTCGTGAAATCAGTCTCGAGATGGTTCAGGACGTGCTGCACGATGTCCTGCGCGCATCCGAACGCCGGGTTTCGATTGAAGAAATTCAGAAAAAAGTTGCCGAGCATTTCAACATCAAGGTGTCGGACATGCATTCCGCCCGTCGCGCCCGGGCAGTTGCCCGTCCGCGTCAGGTTGCGATGTATCTGTCCAAACAATTGACGACGCATTCCCTACCGGAAATCGGTCGTAAATTTGGCGGTCGTGACCATACGACCGTCATGCATGCAGTTCGCAAGATCGAAGAGTTGCACGTGAGTGATCCGTCGCTGTCGGAAGACATCGACCTGTTGCGTCGTATGCTTGAAGGCTGATCGCAGTTTGAAAATACGCTACGGGTCACGGTCCAGGGACGGTGGCCCGTTCTGATTCCAGTCGGATATTTACGGTAATCGACGGGCTGAAAATCAGGCATCGCGCGGGGGTCCGCCTTTTGCGTGCATTGGGTGGAAAAATATACAACGACTCGTTTTGTTTGCTTGGGTTTAAGCCTTAAAAATCCTTCGATTTCCCAGCATGCATGTTATAATGCGTCTGCCTTGCCCGAAAGGGTGGAGCAAAAGCGACAAAACCGATTATAAATCAATTTGTTAAACCAATACTGACAGACGGATAGGACGGGCATGAAGCTGACCATTGAACGCGCGGCTCTGTTGAAATCTTTGACCCATGTTCAAAGTGTGGTCGAACGGCGCAATACCATTCCGATTCTGTCCAATATTTTGCTGCGGGCGGAGAATGACCAGCTTTCTCTGACGGCAACGGACATGGATCTTGAGGTGATTGAAACCACCACTGCAGAAGTCAGTGAAGCCGGTGCAACCACAACCCCCGCCCATACCCTTTACGAGATTGTCCGCAAGTTGCCGGAAGGCTCGCAGGTGCAAATCGCGCTTGAGCCAGGTGCAGGGCGTCTTACCCTGTCGGCGGGTCGTTCGAAATTCAATCTGGCGGTTCTTCCGGTTGATGACTTCCCGGTCATGTCTGGTGGCGAGCTTCCGGTCAGCTTCGGCCTTGCCGCGGCGGAACTTCGCGGTCTGATTGATCGTGCCGAATTTGCGATTTCGACCGAAGAAACCCGTTATTACCTGAACGGTATCTATTTTCATGCGACAGACGCCGAAGGAACCAAGATCCTGCGTGCGGTTGCAACCGATGGCCATCGTCTGGCGCGGGTCGAAGCACCGCTTCCCGATGGGGCGGAAAACATGCCGGGCGTCATTGTGCCGCGCAAAACCGTTGGCGAATTGCGCAAGCTGATCGAGGAAACCGGCGAAGCGGTCGATATCGCATTGTCCGATACCAAAATTCGCTTTGGTTTCGGAAAGGCGGTTCTGACCTCCAAACTGATCGATGGTACGTTCCCGGATTACGAGCGAGTCATTCCGTCTGGCAATGACAAGACCCTTGATATCGAATGCAAGGCATTTGCAGACGCTGTTGACCGCGTTTCCGCCATTTCGATCGAAAAATCGCGTGCGGTCAAAGTCGTCATGTCGGGTAATACCCTGACCCTTTCTGCGTCGAGCCCGGAACACGGAACCGCATCCGAGGAACTCGAAATCAATTATGATGCTGATGACATCGAAATCGGTTTCAACTCGCGTTATTTGCTCGATATCGCCAAGCAGGTGAAGGGTGACACCCTGAACCTTCTGATGTCGGACGGATCATCGCCGACCATTCTGCGCGATACCGATGATCTGTCGGCATTGTATGTTCTGATGCCGATGCGCGTCTGACGGTTAGCGCACTTTTGCTGTGGCTGTTCTTGCCCATAATCTTCCACACCAAGACGGTACGTCGATGACGAACCGTCTTGCAGTTTCCCGTATACAGCTTGGTGACTTTCGGTGTTACGAAAGTCTGCGCCTGTCGCTTGACGGGGCTCCGGTGGTTTTGACCGGTCCGAACGGGGCCGGGAAAACCAATCTGCTTGAAGCGTTATCGCTTCTTTCGCCGGGAAGCGGGTTAAGGCGAGCCAAGCTGGGCGAGATATCGCGCAGGGTGCCGGGCGAAGACGAGGGTAGCGTAAGGGCCTGGGCCGTTTCAGCGCACCTGACCACACCGGATGGTGAATATCAGGTTGGATCAGGCCTTGATCCTGCGGCTCTTGCGCAGGGGCGCGAAAAACGCGCCGTGCGTATTGATGGTGAAAGCCAGCGTGGGCAGGCATCACTGGGCCGGGTTTGTGCCGCGGTCTGGCTGACACCGCAAATGGATCGTCTGTTTCTGGACGGCCCATCGGCGCGTCGCCGTTTTCTGGATCGTCTGGTTTATGGCCTTGATCCCGAACATAGCAGCCGGGTCGCCGCGTATGAACATAGTTTGCGCAGTCGTGCCAAGCTTTTGAAAGAAGGCAAAGGTGACGACAGGTGGCTGGCCTCGATCGAGGATTCGATGGTGCGTCATGGTATTGCCGTTGCGGTTGCGCGCGCTGAATTGCTGGCAAAGCTTGGCCGGGCCGGGACTATGGTTGTTGGGCCTTTTCCGGCGGCAAGACTTGCACTTGCAGGGGATCTTGAAAACTGGCTGGAGCAGTTGCCAGCGATTGAGGTTGAAGACAGGATGCGGGCGGCATTGCGCGATGGACGGTCACGCGATGCTACCTATGGCGGGGCTTCCGTCGGACCACAACGCAGTGATTTGCTGGTGTGGCATGATGCCAAGAACCAGTCGGCAGATCAGTGTTCGACGGGCGAACAAAAGGCCCTACTGCTATCGATGATTATGGCCAATACCCGCTTGCAGAGCAAAGCACGCGGAGCTGGTCCGTTGCTGTTGCTTGACGAGGTTGTGGCGCATCTGGATGCAGAGCGTCGCCGCTACCTGTTTGATGAAATCGTGGCGCTTGGCGTCCAGGCCTGGATGACAGGCACGGACCGGGCGCTGTTTGAAGGTTTGGACGGACGTGCGCAATTCTTCCGCGTGGAAGATGCCACACTGACCGCTGAAACCACTCCGTGAATGCCGAGGTTGTGACGCTATGACCAACGAAACAGAAGCTCCGAAAACCGCCGAACAGCAGGCGCAGGATTACGGTGCAGAATCGATCAAGGTTCTTAAGGGCCTTGAAGCGGTGCGGAAACGCCCGGGCATGTATATCGGCGATACCGATGACGGCAGTGGCTTGCACCACATGATCTACGAAGTTGTCGATAACGCGATTGACGAGGCACTCGGCGGGTATTGCGATACTGTCTGGGTGCAGCTAAACGGTGATGGGTCGGCAACGATCCGCGATAACGGCCGTGGCATCCCGACCGATCTGCACAAGGAAGAAGGCGTTTCTGCAGCCGAGGTCATCATGACCCAGCTGCATGCCGGTGGTAAGTTTGACCAGAACTCCTATAAGGTTTCTGGCGGTCTGCATGGCGTGGGTGTGTCGGTTGTGAACGCCCTGTCGACTTTGCTGAAACTGCGCATCTGGCGTAATGGCAAGGAGCATTACATGGAATTCTCCGGTGGCGATGCGATCAAGCCGCTGGAAATTGTTGGTGATGCGCCGATGACGGCAGAGGGCAAGCCGCTGACCGGGACCGAAGTTACCTTCTATCCCGATGCCGAAATCTTCACGATGACCGAGTTCAACCTGCCGACGCTTGAACATCGTCTGCGCGAACTGGCTTTCCTGAACTCTGGCGTGATCCTGACGCTGCGTGATGAACGCCATGGCGAACCGGTTGAAACCAAGCTGCATTACGAAGGTGGCATTCGTGCTTTTGTCGAATATCTCGATCGTAACAAGGCACCGCAGATCGAGGAGCCAATCGCCATTGTGGGTGAAAAAGACGGTATTACCGTTGAAGTTTCCCTGCAGTGGAACGACAGCTATCACGAAACCACGCTGTGCTTTACCAACAACATTCCGCAGCGTGATGGCGGAACCCACATGGCCGGTTTCCGTGCGGCTCTGACCCGTCAGATCAACTCCTATGCACAGGAAAGCGGGATTGTGAAAAAGGAAAAGGTCAGTCTTTCGGGGGATGATGCCCGGGAAGGCCTGACCTGTGTGATTTCGGTCAAGGTACCGGATCCGAAATTCTCATCCCAGACCAAGGATAAGCTGGTTTCGTCCGAAGTTCGTCCGGTTGTCGAAAACATCGTGAACGACAGGCTTCAGCAGTGGCTGGAAGAACATCCGCAGGATGCACGCAAAATCGTCACCAAGGTGGTCGAGGCCGCGTCGGCCCGCGAAGCGGCGCGCAAGGCACGTGAACTGACCCGTCGTAAAGGTGCGCTTGATATCTCATCCCTGCCGGGCAAGCTTGCCGATTGTCAGGAACGCGATGCGTCCAAAGCCGAACTGTTCATCGTGGAGGGTGATTCCGCAGGTGGATCGGCCAAACAGGGCCGTGAACGTGGCTTCCAGGCAATCCTGCCATTGCGTGGTAAAATCCTGAACGTTGAGCGCGCGCGTTTCGATAAAATGCTTTCAAGTCAGGAAATCGGTACGCTGATTACCGCCCTTGGCACCGGGATTGGCCGCGATGATTTCAATATTGAAAAAACGCGCTACCACAAAATCATCATCATGACTGACGCCGACGTCGATGGTGCGCATATCCGAACCCTGCTTCTGACCTTCTTCTATCGTCAGATGCCTGAACTGGTTGAACGGGGATATCTCTATATCGCACAACCACCGCTTTATCGCGCCAAGCGAGGTAACTCGGTCCAGTACCTCAAAGATGACCGCGAGATGGAACAGTACCTGACCGCACAAGGGACCGAAGATGCGTTGCTGACGCTCAATGGCGGCGTGCAGGTTGCTGGTTCGGATCTGGTGCGGATTGTGGAACTGGCGCGCAAGGCCAAGGGACTGCTGGAGCCGCTTTCGCTGAAATTGCCGATTTCGATTCTCGAACAGGCCGTACTGGCGGGTGCCCTGAACCCGGCATTGCTTGACGATGATGCCAAACGTCAGGAAGCAGCGAATACGCTTGCTGGTCGTCTTGATCTTCTGTCCGAAGATTTTGATCGCGGATGGAAGGGCGAGGCATCCCAGGATGAAATCGTCATGTGGCGTATGCTGCGCGGTGTCGAAGAACGTCACGTCATTGATGGCAATATCCTGCGTTCAGCCGAAAGCCGTGCGATTGCCGGGTTGCTCGTTGAACTTCGCGAATTGTTCGAAAGTGGTGCTGAATTCGGTGCCAAGGACAAGATCTGGAAAATCAATGGTCCGGTCGATCTGGTCAACGCGGTAATGGAATATGGTCGTCGCGGAATTTCGATCCAGCGCTATAAAGGTCTGGGCGAAATGAACCCCGATCAGCTTTGGGAAACCACCCTTGATCCGAATGTCCGCTCGCTTCTTCAGGTCCGTGTTGATCATGCAGATGAGGCTGAGGAAGTCTTCTCGACCCTGATGGGTGACGTCGTTGAACCGCGTCGTGATTTCATCCAGTCGAACGCGCTGAAGGTTGCCAATCTCGACGTTTGATCGGTTCGGAAGTCGCAGAAATATGCAGGGCAGTCCATTGGGCTGCCCTGTTTGCGTTTGGGAGAAGTACTTTATTAATAGCTTGTCGGTTTACTGTACGTTGGCATAGTAAACCTGTGGGAAAAGCGGAACCGGGCGTGGCAGAAGAAGAACGGGACGAACCGCAACGCGGTGGTGCAAATGCCGCGCAGGCGGCAATGCAGGAAATTACAGAACGTGAACTGCGTATCATCAGGCGCCGGCGTCGTCGTCGGCGCACGCTGCTGATCGGCTTTTTCTCGTTAATCGGGTTCGCTGCCGTGATGGCGATTGTACTGACAATTCAGTCCAATCTTGATTTCAGCCGCAACATGATCAGAAGCCCCGAAGTCCGTATCATGGGCTTTGATGGTGCAACGCTTGAAATTGTTCAGGGGCGATACAGCCAGGACGTATCCCTTACCACCATTCCGGAACGAATACAGAATGTGTTCGTCGCAGGAACCGATCCCGGATTTTATGGCCACTTCGGGGTATCGACCAGCGACTTTGTGCGTGTCTTTTCAAGCAACGATATTCCTGGTTCGACCATCACGATGCGGGTTGCACGAAGCTTCTTCAAAACCCCGGAAGTCAGTGCAGGTCGCCACTTGCAGGAACTTTTGGTTGCGCTATGGCTTGAGTTTAAATTCAACAAGAAAACCATTCTGCGCAGCTATCTTGAACGCAGCTATATGGGGCGCGGGATATTCGGGATCACTGCGGCATCGCGTATCTGGTACGGCAGTCCGGCCGAACGGATAACGCTGCATCAGGCCGCCGTTCTTGCGGCTGCGATGAATGACCCGAAAAAATTTGATCCGCTATATCACCCCCGTGACGCAGCGAATGCGGCCAACGAAATCCTTCTGAATATGGGGCGGTATAAATATATCGAACTTGATCGTGTATCCGCCCTTACACTGGTCGAGCCAAAGCTGGATGTTCAGTACAGGGATGGCGTGGTTTCAAGCTATGTTGTCGATATGGTGATGGATGAGGTCGCTTCTCGGATCGGTTATACAAGCCGCGATATCGAAGTCACCACCAGCATTGATTTGACCATTCAGCGTCTGGCGCAGGACGTCGTGCGCGAGGTTTCCAATCTTCGCCTGAAGCCCAAGGGCGTTGAGCAGGCGGCCTTGTTGTCCATGAGCCCGGATGGTCGTATTCGTGCGATTGTTGGCGGTGCAAGTTACAGCCCGTTTCGTCCCAACCGGGCATTGGATGTTCGCCATTTCCCGGGCCGGATGATCAAAATCGTTCCCTATTACTATGCGATGAATGAAAACAGTGATCCTGCCCAATGGGTGCGTGACAACCGTATGGCAGTGGGGGGCTGGCGACCGGTAAATCCGGATCACGAATATCGCGGACAGATTTCACTGCGCGAAGCCTTTGTGCTTGATGTCAATACTGTGCCGGTCAATCTGGCCGATCAGTTTGGTTTGCTCAAGGTCAAGGAATACGCCCAGGCCATCGGGGTCAAAAGCCCGCTTTCGAACGATATCCGGACGGTAGTTGGTCTTGATCCGGTGACCTTGGCCGATATCGCATCCATTCACGCCCTACCGCAAAATTCAGGTAAACCGGTACAGCTTAGTCTGGTCAACAGGGTGGCTTTTGCCGGAACCGGCGAATTGGTTTACCAGCGCGTCGAGCAAACGGTCCAAAAGCGCCTGACAGACGAAGCCATTCAGGGTGCCTATACGCTGTTTTCCAGCGTCACAGACCCACAGCTTCGTCTGGACCGACCGTTTGCCGGGTATGGCACACAGGATAGCGGTGCGTCCGATGCTTGGTTTACCGGCTTTACGTCCGACCTGATTACGGTTGTCTGGGCGGGGAATGACGATAATAGCCGAATTCCGCAAATCCGCGGCGATGTAGAGCTTGCGTCTCTTTGGCGGTTATTTATGCTGGATGCACATGATGGTTTACCAATTCGTTCGATGATTCGAGCCGCATCACAACGACGCCGTGAAAGTGATGGCGTAGCAGATATGTGGAAAAACGATTTATCGAATGAAAAGCAGTAAGATCGTCGAATGAGCAGGGGATTGGGGTCTCCTGCCGATGTTGGGGCACAACCTGTAAATTTCAGTCGAAATGGCTGAGTGGAGCGGTTTGGCACCTGTCGTCCGCAAATCTGGCAGATATGTTGACAGATCGGGCGTTCACGGGCACAAACCGGCGTCCCTATTTGATATCAAAGGTGCTTCGTGGCCCAAAGACCATTCAAACGACAGCAGACCGTGCGCAAGGGGGCAACGACGCCGCGTAAACGCAACAAGAAGCGTGCTAGTGGCGCCAGCAGCACAAGCAGCAAGAAAAACGGGTCGGGCATTTTAAGCAAAATCGGCGGGATGATCCCGGGGCCCGAGGCGATTGCACGTTTTATTGTTATTATGGGGATTTGGGGGCTGGTTATTGCTGGCGGAGTGGTTGCTTATTACGGTTACGGACTGCCTGAAAAGGTAAGCTTCGAGGTTGCCAGCGAACGTAAGCCTTCCATCCGCGTTGTCAGCGTTGATGGCGTGGTACTCGGTTCTTACGGTGATCGTTATGGTAGCCCGGTAGAGGTCGGAGATCTGCCGGACCATGTCGGACAGGCGTTTGTTTCCATCGAAGATCGCCGGTTTTACGATCACTTTGGTATCGATATTCTAGGGATTCTGCGTGCCAGCTGGGTCAATCTGATGTCAGGGCGTATCGCCGAGGGCGGTAGCACGATCACCCAGCAACTTGCAAAGAATCTGTTCCTGTCACCGGAACGCAATTTCGGGCGTAAAATCGAAGAAGTCCTGCTGGCGCTTTGGCTGGAATTCAAATTTTCCAAGCAACAGATTCTGTCGCTTTATCTGAACCGTATTTATTTCGGATCGGGGATGTATGGCATTGATGCCGCGTCCCGGCACTATTTCGGAACCGACCCTCGGCGCCTTAATCTTTACGAGGCGGCAGTTCTGGCTGGATTGCCAAAGGCACCAAGTCGTTACAACCCGCTGGTTGATCCAGAAGATTCCGCAAAACGCGCCAATATTGTTCTCGATGCCATGGCATCAAATGGGGTGATTACTGGCGCGCGTGCCGAGCGCGCCAAACAGCGGACTGTCCGTACCACTCGACAGGGAAAAAGCGGGCCCGGTGTCCGGCATTTTACCGATTGGGTGCTGGATCGTGTCCGTGATTACATCGGTTACGTTGATCAGGATCTGACGATCAACACCACACTTGATTCCCGTCTTCAGGAAATTGCCGAACTCAATCTCGAACGTGCTTTGGCAAGCCCCGTTGCGCAGCAAAAGCGTGTAGGCCAGGCATCCCTTCTGGCGATGACCCCGGATGGGGCCGTTCGCGCAATGGTTGGTGGGCGTAACTATTTCGAAAGCCAGTATAACCGTGTGACACAGGCACGGCGCCAGCCCGGTTCCGTGTTCAAACTGTTTGTGTATCTGGCAGCCTTGGATAAGGGGATCGGGTCGAACGACTGGATGCGTGACATGGCAATATCCGTTAACGGATGGGAACCGCGAAACTTTGATCGCAAACACCATGGCACCATGTCGATCCGCGATGCGGTGGCAACATCGAATAATTCAATCGCGGTTCAGGTCGCCATGGAAGTCGGGTTGGATAATGTGATCAAAAAGGCTCACGATATGGGTGTTTCTGCCGAACTCGGGCGGGAACCCAGTCTGGCATTGGGCACCAGCGAGGTTTCGATGCTTGAGCTGACCGGTGCCTATGCCATCGTCGCCAATGGCGGATTTTCGGTGTTTCCGCATGCGATCCGTAAAATTGTCGGTCAGGGCGGCGAAGTTCTATATGAGCGCAATGACGAATTCCCTGTCCGTCTGATGAACCCGCTGCACGCGGGGGAAATGAACAATATGCTGTCATCTGTTGTTGCCAAGGGCACGGGACGCAATGCGATCATTGATCGCCCTGCTGCGGGCAAGACGGGCACAACATCGGATTCCCGTGATGCGTGGTTCATTGGCTATACCGCTGAACTGGTTGCAGGGGTCTGGATGGGGAATGATAACGGCAGTCCGATGGATGATGTGTCCGGGGGGGACCTTCCAGCCAAGCTTTGGCATGATTTCATGCTGCATGCTCATCAGAACCTGCCGGTTCGCTCACTTGGCAAGGCTGCGCTTGCGCGGTCGCAAAAGGTGGGCGAAGACGGTAGTTGGCGTGACTTTACTTCTGGCTTCACAACCGGCAACAAAAAGCAGTAACCGGCTTTGACACAAGTACCGCAAAGGTGCTTCAGGGGCGGTGCGGATGCATCGCCCCTTTTCGTTTCGGCCAAGAAAAAATGGCCGGTATCCGTTACGGAAAACCGGCCATCAAGTTTGCAGTTTGCATGGCTTCATCGGGGGAGTCCGACGAAGCCGAGGGAGGTCTCACCTGTCGAATATCGCGATGTGATCAAGGGTCAGGGGTGCAATCTTCCCCTTGCATCGCAAGGACATCCGCATGCACCGTTCAGGGCGGTACATCGGCGAGAGCATCAGGCCGCTACAGCCTGATCACTGAGCTTCTCGAGGAATTCCAGACATTCCTCGATCTGCGAAATTTCGATGAATTCATTGGCCTTATGGGCCTGTTTGATACTGCCAGGACCGCAGATGATCGACGGGATATTGCCCTGCTTTTCGAAAATCCCGCCTTCGGAACCGTAAGAAACCTTGCCCGAAACTTCCGGGACGATGTTGCGAACCAGCTCGAACGCTTCTGCATCCGTGCAATCACCCATTCCGGGATAGGAAAAGATTTCTTCCCATTCAAATCCGGTTTCGGCTTCTTTGGCTTTCATTTCCGCATCGAGGGTTTCAAGGATTTTCTCTTTGATCCCGTCAAGGACGGCCTTGGCGTCGTGTTCCGGCAGATGGCGAATTTCGAACGTGAATTCACAGAAATCCGGTGTGACATTGGTCGCTGTTCCGCCGCCAATGGTGGTGGTCAGCATGGTGCTATGCGGCACCGTGAAGTCATTGTCGAAGGGGCCGTTTTCTTCAAATTCACGTGCCAGATCGGAAATCATCGTAATGGCGCGTGCCGCATATTCGATGGCGTTGACATGGCGGGGGGCAAAGGATGAATGCCCGGCTGTTCCGGTGACGGCAACCCGCATCGAAAATTTACCCTTCTGACCATTGATGACTTTCATCTCGGTCGGTTCGCCAATCACGGCAAGGCGTGGCGGAGTTTTAAGGTTTGCCAGATGATCGACCATCGAACCCACACCCAGGCAACCGACTTCCTCGTCATAGGACAGGCAAAGATGGAACGGGATCGCCAGATCGCGTTTGACCAGTTCCGGAACCATTGCCAGCGCACAGGCCGAAAAACCTTTCATGTCGGCAGAACCGCGACCAAACAGTTTGCCGTCGCGTTCGGTCAGTTCAAATGCCGGGCTGATCCAGCTTTTTTCAAGGGCGGGAACCACGTCTGTATGCCCCGAAAGCGCGATGCCAGGGACATCCTTCGGACCGATGGTTGCCAGAAGGTTTGCCTTCTCGCCGGTTTCGTCATGGAACAGTGTGCTTTCGATGCCATATTGCGCGAGATAGTCACGGACAAAATGGATCAGACCGAGATTCGAGTTCTTGCTGGTGGTGTCGAACGCCACAAGTTTGCCAAGCAGATCAATGGCATTATGCAGGCGGGACATGTTTGGTTTGCTCATTTTATTATCGCTTCTCGTTTCTCGGAATATTAGGCCGACTGCGCCGTATTGCGGGACTTCTCGCGCCATTTCTGCCATTCACGGCGAATGGTCAGGGCGATGAACAGGACGGTCAGGGCAAAGAACGCCCATGAAATCCACGAATGGAAGAATACGCCCAGATCGCCGCGCGAAATTGCCAGCGACCGGCGCATATTGTCTTCGAACATCGGCCCCAGAATGAAGGCAATCAGGAACGGTGCTGCCGGAATGTTCAGGATCATCATGACGAAGCCGACAATCCCCATGACCAGAAGGACGCTGACATCAAACGGGCTGGCACCGATCGAATAGATGCCAAACACGCACAGAACCAGAATGCAGGGCAAAAGCAGCGTCTGGGGAATGCGCGAAATTTTCGCAAAGGCACCTGCCGTCAGTTTGCCGGCAACAAACAGGAACACCGAACTGAACAGGATGCCGATAAACAGCGAATAGACTTCACCGATATTGTTCTGGAAAAGCAGCGGACCCGGCGTCAGGCCATGGATCATAAATGCGCCCAGCATCACACCCGTAATGACGTCACCCGGAACACCGAGTGCGAGAAGCGGGATCATGGTCGCCCCGCAGCAGCCATTGTTGGCAGACTCGGATGCCGCAACGCCTTCTAGTTCGCCTTCGCCGAATTTATCGCCGTTTTTCGATGTCCGGCGGGCTTCGCTATAGGAAAAGAAAGCGGCAGTTGACGGCCCGATGCCCGGAATGGCGCCGAGTATCACACCGATAACACTGCCCCGCAGGATCGATTTCACGCTGCCGCGGAATTCGGCCATGGTCAGGCGGTTATCGCCAAGCTTCATGGCCGCATTGTTGTCCTCGGGCCGGAAGACGATCATCTTGATCAGTTCCGGCAAGGCAAACAGTCCGATCAGCACCGGTACAACACCAAGACCCGATTTCATGTCTTCTGTTACCGCAAAACGGAACGAGCCATATATATCCTCGCCCACGGTTGCCAGAAGCAAACCGATACAGGCGGAAATGATGCCAAGAACAAGTGACCGACCTGAAATGCTGGCAACGATGGTCAGTGAAAAGGCCATCAGCATGAAATATTCCGGCGGTCCGACCCGAAGTGCAAACATCGCAAGCGGCATCGCCAGGAAGAACAGCGAGATATTCGAAATAAAGTCGCCAATGCAGCTTGAAACCAGCGCCATATTAAGCGCCTTGCCACCTTTGCCCTGCTGGGCAAGGGGATAACCATCAAGAACGGTACAGGCCGCAGACGCGGTACCCGGCGTTTTGATCAGGATCGCCGAAATCGATCCGCCATAGGTCGACCCTTTGTAAAGGGCAACCAGAAGCAGAATGCTGGTGACCGGCGGCAGATAGAAGGTAAATGGCAGGGCAAGGGTCACGGCCATCGTACCGGTCATACCCGGTATGGCACCGATGATCACACCACCCCAGATCCCGGCCGCCATGGCAATGAAGTTGGGCAGCGTTGCGACGGCTTCAAAGGCGTAAAGCAGTTCATTCCACATGAAGGGGCGCTTTCAAATCAGATCAGGGTCACGAAATCGGCCGCTAATGCCGAAAACAGATGGCCTTCGGGGAAAGGCGTGTGGGTGACTTCGGTGAAAACAAGATAAAGCAGGATCGGAAAAACGATTGTCAGTCCGATCATCCAGATTTTGCGGCTGTAATTGCCGGTCATCAGGAAAAGATAGGCCAGAAGCAGAATGGTCGCGGGGACAAAACCGATTTCCGGCATCGCATAGGCGAATGCGGCAAAGCCGATCAGGACTCCGGCAAAACGCACAATCAGTTTACGATTTCGGTGCATTGTTGCGCCAATTGACATGACACGGTCGTTCGCGGTCGCCCGCATCTTTGGAATGGCTAAAAGAATGGCAAGGATGCCCATAACCAGCCCGACCACGGTAATAACACGTGGCCACATATCAGGTGGCGGGGCAAATCCTGGAATGAAAGACGGAACCTTCACATAGATCGGGATCAGGACGAACAGGACAAAGGCAAAGAATGCCGTTGCGATCAGTCCGGTATAAAAATCGCGATTGGGAGTCATGGTTCCGTCTCACATTCAGAAAATTAAGGGGTGCGGATTACTGAATGTAACCGAATTTCTTGGCCATGCCGTTATAGAGCTCGTACTGGCTCTTGACGAAGGCAGCCGGGTCCTGATCACCAACGACTGAGACAGAGCCGCGTTTCTTGGCAAGATCAAGCCACTGGTCGTTGGTTGCAACGTTCGAAAGGATGTCTTTCCATTTTGCAACAACGTCTTCCGGCAGATCTTTCGGGGCGAACAATGCGCTCCAGCCGTCAACCTGTCCGGCAAGATTGTAACCAAGTTCCTTGGCAGTTGGAACGTCAGGAAGGGCATCCATGCGTTTCGGAGCGTAAACCATCAGTGCACGCATTTTGCCAGCTTCGATGTGAGGCATCAGCGAACCGGCCGCAATAGCCAGGAAGTCGACGTGACCGCCAAGAAGAGCTGCGGCAAGGGCGCTGCCGCCTTTGTATGGCACGAGGGTGGAAGCAGACAGCGGATCCAGATCGGCATCGGCCAGAAGGGCCTGAACCGTAAAGCCGTCAATCGCGGTGGGGCCGGATGCAGCATAGGTGGTCGCGCCATTGCTTGATTTGATTTTGGCAAGCAGCTCATCAACGGTTTTGATGTCCGAGTTTGCATTGACTGCAAGGATCATCGGGGTTGATTCAAGAATGCCAAGGAAGGTGTAATCATCCCAGGCAACCGGGCTGTCGGTGTAAACGGCCGGGTAAAGCGCCATGCCAACGCGTGACAGCAGCAGGGTGTAACCATCCGGCTTCTGTTCGGTGACGTAACGGGCACCATTCATGCCACCATTGCCGGTTTTGTTCACAACCACGACCGGCTGTTCGTTGGTGTAATTGCGCGCGGTTTCAGCCAAGGCACGACCGGCCAGATCCGATGCGCCACCTGCGCCATAAGGCACGACAAGGGTGATGGCTTTTTCTGGATAGTCAGCGGCCTGTGCGGTCGAAACCAGTGTTGTGGTTGCAAGAACTGCAGCCGCAAAAGTCGCGGCCTTTTTGAGCTGTCGAAACATTTTTCATGTCTCCCTGTTTGGTGGTGGCAGGATTGCCCGAGCTCGTCGTTTTTTGTTTTGTATACATTCCATCGCAAACTATAACTCGTGACGCAAAAAATTAATTTCAGTATAACTAATTTACATACTGAAATGAGTCGCAGGCCAACCGATGAATTTGCGAGAACTTGAAAGCTTCAACGCCTTTATGACCTACGGTTCCGTCACCAAGGCAGCACAGGCCATGAATATCAGTCAGCCCATGGTCAGTCGGTTGTTAAACAGTTTTGAAAAATCTGTCGGGTTTGCGTTGTTCAACCGCAAACGAAACCAGCTTTCGCCAACGACCGAGGCATTGCAGTTTCACACAACGGTTCTGCGGTCGCTTAATTCTCTGCGTGAAATCGAAACACAGGCCCGCGCGATTGCCAACGAGCAGCTTGGCAGCATCCGGATTGCGGCCCAGCCGATCTATGTTGATACCTATCTTCTTGATGTGGTTGCAAAGTTCAAGTGTGCCCATCCCAATGTTGCCGTCAGTATTACCGATACCGGTCTTGAAGGCATGCTTGATATGGTGACGACCCGGCAATGTGATTTGGGAATCGGCATCACGCTTGACCTTCAGGATCCCAATATGGAAGTCATGCCGCTTGCGCAATGTCGCGCGGTGTGCCTGATGCCGCGCAATCACCGGCTGGCCGGATTTGAAACCATTGATATCGATCTTTTGCGCGGTGAAAGCTTTGTCGAACTTTCGATCGGATCGCCTCTTCGCACCAAGATTGATTACATTTTCCAGATCGCAGGCTGGCCGCGCAAGATCGCGGTCGAAGCCCGCACCATCCGAACCATTTCCCGACTGGTTGAACGCAATGTCGGTATCGCTGTTATTGATCCGTTTGCCACTTTGCTGGTCGACGAGGAAAAGGTTGTCGCACGCCCGCTGACCCCGGCAATCGAATGGGACGTCGCACTTTTCCGATCATCGGGGGAACTCAGCGCGGTTGAACGCCGGTTTTTGTCTTTCCTGCGGGCGGAATTGCCTAATCTGCGCAATGCAGGCTGTGTGCTGTAACCTATGCGCGCCGGTCAAAGGCAAGGCGTGCAGCCAGTGCCAGAAATACGCAACCGGTGAAAATCTGAAACGCGCGTGCCAGGCGGGCCGAACGCGATAGGAACTGACCAAGTTTTCCGGCAAAACCGCCCACCAGACAATTGATGATCGTGCCGCCGATATTCAGGATTACGCCAAGGATCAGAAACTGCGCCAGCACCGATCCGCGTCCCGGATCGACGAATTGGGGAATGAAGGCGAGAACGAACACAATGATCTTGGGATTGAGCAGATTGACGACGATCCCGTCGCCCCAGGCTTTCATCGCGGTAGCCGGTGCGGTTTTCGTTGGTTTCAGAACGTCCCCGCGATCCCGGAAGGACTGAATGGCCAGCCATACCAGATAGCCAATCCCCGCCCATCGCAGAATTTCCAGCGCAACCGGATGGGCGGCCACCATGGCAGCCAGTCCCAAGCCGGCAAGAAGCGTATGGATCATGGCCCCCGTCGCAATCCCGAAGCTGGCGGCTAAACCGGCACGCGGCCCGGATTTGATCCCCTGCCCCAGACAAAACAGCATGTCGTTACCCGGCGTCATGTTCAGCGCCAGCGCGGTCGGGATGAAAATCAGCAGGATTTCAATAGGGATCAGCATATCAGGGACTCCGGGTGGGGCGTTTAGCTGCCTGCGCCATAACGATGCAGGGCTGAACCGTTCTTCTTTAACCAGTGCTGCTGTTTCTTTGATGGGCCATAAAGATCTTCGACGACAGCCCAGAAACGCGCACTATGGTTCAGTTCCTGAAGATGGGCGACCTCGTGGGCGACGACGTAATCCAGCACATCTTCAGGGGCGAGGACGAGTCGCCAGCTAAAGGACAGATTGCCATTCGATGAACAACTGCCCCAGCGCGTTCGCGTATCTTTCAGCGAAATGCGATTGACCTTCTTGCCGATCCGTTCGGCATAGGCGTGCGCACGGGGCGCGATTTCAAGCTTTGCCTGCTTTTTCAGCCAGTCGGAAACCCGGCGATTGGTATGCTCCGGAAGTCCCGAAACCCAGATGACACCTGCTTCGGCCCAAACACCGCGCTTGGCGTCGGGCACCGTGCGGATCGCATGTTCATTACCCATGAACGGCACCCAGGCCCCCGGAACGAACTGCACACGTTCAGGCAGGCGGCTCATATGGGCGGTGACCCAGTCGCCATGCTGATACAGCATCGAGATCGCTGTTTTGCGCGATATACCGTTCGGAACGACGATTTCAACACCGTCAAATGCCGGATCGATCCGCAATTTGAGTCGCGTCGCACGCGCGCTTGGCCGCAACCGGACCGGCAAGGGGCCGATTTGCGGCAGATCGATTTCGGTTTCTTCGATATTTCGCAGCATTCAGGGTGAATTTTTCCAAAAGCGGGGTGGAATTTTCGTACTTTTTGCGCCTTTTTGGCCGGAAGGGCATCTTGCCCCTTGCCCGGCAGTAGTGTTTTCCTATACTCCGCGCTCAAGGTCTAGGGGACTTTTGCAATGTATGTGTTGCAACCCCGCAAGGGACGTTGGCCTGAATGTGCCGCGCCCCGGTTTACATCGGAAGAAGAAAGGCGTCACTCCAATGAGCGATCAGGTCAAAAAGGTGGTGCTTGCCTATTCAGGCGGGCTTGATACCTCCATCATCCTGAAATGGCTGCGCGAAGAATATAACTGCGAAGTCGTGACTTTCACCGCCGATCTCGGCCAGGGCGAGGAACTGGAACCCGCCCGCAAGAAAGCCGAGATGTTTGGCGTCAAACAGATTTTCATCGAAGATCTGCGCGAAGAATTCGTTCGCGACTATGTCTTCCCGATGTTCCGTGCGAACGCCCTTTATGAAGGTGTGTATCTGCTCGGTACCTCAATCGCGCGTCCGCTGATTGCCAAACGCCAGATTGAAATCGCCGAAGAAGTCGGTGCAGATGCCGTTTCCCACGGCGCGACCGGCAAGGGCAACGATCAGGTCCGTTTCGAGCTTGGCTATTATGCGCTTAAGCCGAACGTAAAGGTCATTGCGCCTTGGCGTGAATGGAAACTGAATTCGCGTACCGCCCTTCTTAACTTTGCCCGCGAACATCAGATTCCGATCTCGGCTGACAAGCTGGGCGGGGATGAGCCCCCATATTCAACCGATGCCAACCTTCTGCACATTTCCTATGAAGGCAAGGCGCTGGAAGATCCGTGGGTCAAGCCGAACGAACAGATGTTCGAACGTACCGTGTCGCCGCAAAATGCACCCGATGCGATCACCACGATTGAAATCGAGTTTGAACAGGGTAATCCGGTTGCCGTGAACGGTGAACGTATGAGTCCGGCGACCCTTCTGACCAAGCTGAACGACGTTGCGGGCAAAAACGGCATCGGTCGTCTTGATCTGGTCGAAAACCGTTATGTCGGCATGAAATCGCGCGGCGTTTACGAAACCCCGGGTGGCACCATCCTGTCGGTGGCGCACCGCGCAATGGAAAGCATTACGCTTGACCGTAATGCCGGTCACCTCAAGGACGAGCTGATGCCGCGTTACGCCGAGATGATCTATAATGGCTACTGGTGGTCGCCGGAACGTCAGGCCCTGCAGCGCCTGATCGACGAAACCCAGAAAACCGTCAACGGTGTTGTTCGTCTTGACCTGTACAAGGGCAACGTCACGGTTACCGGCCGCAAGTCGCCGAACTCGATCTACTCCGAAGAGCATGTCACCTTCGAAGCTGATACCGTTTACAACCAGCGCGACGCAGAAGGCTTCATCAAGCTGAACGCTCTTCGCCTGCGTCTTGGTTTTGACCGCGACGGGATGAAGTAAGTTTCACCGTTGTGATCCATTACGAAACGAGGGGTGATCATCATCCCTCGTTTTTGTTTTGAAGCTTGGTTATAAGCACCCGATGCAGCGCTATAAATGTACCGTCGAATATAATGGACGTCCCTATCACGGGTGGCAGTTCCAGGACGAGGTGATCTCGGTCCAGCAGGTTTTTGAAACCGCGCTGGAAAAGTTCATCGGCGAATTCGTACGCGTATATGTATCTGGCCGAACCGATGCCGGGGTACATGCGTTTGGCCAAGTCGTGCATTTTGACCTGCCCCGTACCTATCCGGCCGATGCCGTAATGAATGCAATCAATCATCACCTCAAACCTGACCCGGTTGCCGTGATTGACTGCGTTGAAGTCGGTGAAGACTTTCACGCCCGGTTTTCATCCAAGAAACGGTACTACATGTATCGCATCATCAATCGGCGTGCGCCGCTGACGATTGATGCCGGTCTTGCATGGGGCATTTTCAAGCCGCTTGATATTGATGCGATGAACGAAGCTGCGGCCTATCTTATCGGTACGCATGACTTCACAACCTTCCGCGCAAGCGAATGCCAGGCCAAAAGCCCGATCAAAACACTGGAAAAGCTTGTCGTGACGCGCAGCGAGCATGACCCGCTTGATATTCGTGTGCATACCGAAAGCCGGTCATTCCTGCATCATCAGGTTCGTAATATGGTCGGTACTCTTGTTCTGGTCGGCAAGGGCAACTGGAAGCCGATTGACGTCAAAACAGCACTGGAAGCTTGCGATCGTAAGGCAGGCGGCCCGACTGCTCCGGCTGACGGGCTTTATTTCGTCAAGGTCGATTACTGAGCATTACGGATCTGCCGAAATTTGGCTTTCTGGTCGTTTTGATCATTTTTTGCACAAATGTTCAGTTGTTTTGATATTCTGTTCTTGAACTGACAGTTAAAGAACACCAGATTCCAATAGGATAAATGCGATTTTTAAATCGCTATGTTGTTCAGGTCTGATCCATCCTGACTATCGGTCAGGATTATGGGTTGTGGGAGTTTTTTGCGTTGGTGTCTTGGGGGCCAGTGCAATGGGGTCAGGGGGCGATAGATCATGTCCAGAAGTATTGTTTTCAAGGTTGCGTTGGCCGCTTTGATCATTTTGATCAGCGGTATTTTCCTGCTTGGCGTTGTGATCATGCAGCGTATTGATCAGCAGGTCAGTGATACCAGTCTGCAATCGCAAAAGCTCAACCTGCGTGTTGCCGCTCTTTTGTTGCAGGATGCCTATCCGGATTTGAAAGTGACCATCGGCGCCGATGGTGAAACGACCAAACTGGTTATGCCGGAAATTCCCGATCTTTCATCGCATAGCCTGATCGACCGTATCGGAACCGCCACAGGCCAGACGGCAACTGTGTTTTCCTGGGTGCCTGCCGAAAAGGACTTCATCCGCGTTTCGACCAATATCATCAAACCAGATGGCCAGCGGGCCGTTGGTACGATGCTGGGGAATGGCAGTGCTGCCTATGGCCCTACCACCTCGGGAAAAACATTCCGTGGCGAGGCGGTCATTCTTGGCACCGCCTATATCACCCAATATACGCCGATCTTTAATCCGGGCGGTGATGTGATCGGCATTCTTTATGTCGGTATTGCCAAGGCCGAAGTTGCCGAAGTTGCAACTGCTATCGAGCTTCGTATCGCGATTGCAGGTATTGTCGTTGCCCTGATCGCCGGGGTGTTGCTGGTGGTTCTGTTGCGCTGGCAGCTTGGCCCGCTTCACGTTCTGGGCAATACCATCGCCCGATTTGTGGATCGCGATTTTTCCGGTGAAGTCGCCTATACCGGGCGAACCGATGAGATCGGTGTGATTGCCGATGGTCTTGTCCGCTGGAAGGAAACAGCAGGCCAGATCAAGGAAGCCGAAGAAGCACGCATCACAGCCGAAAAACGTAACGAGGATGAACGCGTTCAGCAACGCAACCGTCTTGCTAAGCAACTTGAGGAATCGGTCGGTCAGATCGTTTCGTCGGTGCGTCAGGCGACCGAGGGCATGATGCGCTCGACCCGTCAGATGCGGGATTCTGCCGATCATTCGGTTCGCCAAAGCAGCCATGTCAGCGAAGCGGCCAACGAGTCAGCCCGAAGCGTGCAGACTGTTGCCGCCGCGACCGAGGAACTTTCGGCATCAATTACCGGCATCGGAAGCCAGGTTGACGAATCGACATCAATTGCGGAGACCGCCGTTACCGAAGCATCGCGGGCCAACGAAATGGTTAGCGGCCTCGCCGAAGCTGCCGAGCGGATTGGCGAAGTTGTCAGTCTGATTAACGATATCGCCGCACAGACCAACCTTCTGGCACTAAACGCCACCATCGAGGCCGCCCGCGCCGGCGAGGCGGGCAAAGGCTTTGCTGTTGTTGCGCAGGAAGTCAAAAACCTTGCCAATCAGACGGCAAAGGCAACCGATGAAATTGCCCAACAGATTGGCGCGATCCAAAGTGAAACCAAACTGACGGTCGAGGCCATCGAAAAGGTGACCCAGACCATCGCAACCATCAACGATATCACCAATGGCATTTCGTCGTCAGTGTCCGAACAGAATGCTGCTGTTGGTGAAATTGCCAATAGCGCCTCGACCGCATCGCGTGGTTCAAGCGAGGTTGTCAGCAATATCGAGGAAATCCATCAGGCCGCAAGCAGCAGCGGTGCTGCCGCAAGCGAGCTTGATACAAATGTCGGTGCCCTGTCAGGGCAGATCGAAACCCTTCACAGAACGGTCTCCGACTTCCTCAAACAGCTACGTGCCGGTTAAGGGTTTTGTGGCTTCGGGTGAGTTTCGGCTCACCCGAAGAACCAATGCCACAGGAATGGCAGGGTCAGGGCGGTGGCCAGCGTATTTAACCCCATCGCCAATCCTGAAAACGCCCCGGCTGTTTCATTGACCTGAAACGCCCGTGCCGTTCCGATTCCGTGTGCGGCAACCCCCATGGCAAATCCGCGCGCCCGCCAGTCTTTCAATCGGGCCAAATTCATCACCATCGGGCCCAGTGTTGCCCCGACAATGCCGGTTGCGATCACGCAAACCGCAGTCAGAGCCGGGACACCACCAATTTCATCGGCAATACCCATAGCAACCGGTGTCGTGACCGATTTCGGTGCTAGGGAAGCCAGTGTTTCCGGGCTCGCGCCAAGGATCCAGGCCAGAACAACTGTGCTGACACTCGCAACCAGCGATCCGAACAGCACACCGAAAATAATCACCGGCAATGCCCGTTTCAGTGTTTCCATCTGGCGAAACAGCGGTACGGCAAGTGCCACCGTCGCCGGCCCCAAGAGGAAGTGCACGAACTGTGCCCCTTCGAAATAGGTCGCATAGGGGGTGCCGGTGCTTTCCAGCAGCAACGCAATCAATGCAATGGCGATGACCACCGGATTGCAAACCGGATTGCGGTCGGTTTTCTGATACAGCCAGAATCCGATGGAATAGGCGACAAGCGTAATGGTAAGGCCGGTCAATGGCTTGGTCGAAAGATAAACCCAAAGCTGCGTGATATCTGTCTCGCCCATTATTTTGCGTCCCCGTCGCCGACGGATGCCTTGGGTTTGGGAAGAAGTTTCGACATCAGAAGGGCGGTCAGAACCATCGCAAGCAGGGTGGAAAAGATCAGGGCGGCCGTAATCGGCAACCAGTCCCCACGCAGCCGGTCAAGCTGTGTCACCACACCGACACCGGCCGGAACGAACAGCAGCGAAAAATGGATCAGAAGGTTATCGGCGGCATCGGTCAGAACCTTGGGCGGGTGGCGTTTGACAATCAGCCCGATAAACAAAAGCCCAAGCCCGATCACAGGGCCGGGTACAGGCAAGTCAAACAGTTCCGATATCACCTCGCCAAACAGCTGGCAGACAAGGATCAGGGCAAACGCAGCAATCATCAGCAACCTCCCGACATTTATGTCTTTGGATTAGACATAATGACTTTGCGCTCGTTCGACTTTTATTAATAACGAAAAACGCCCGTGCGGAAATGGCACAGGCGTTTGAAGTCATTCGATATTTCAGGTGACGCTAAAGAATTTCCAGAACACTTTCCGGCGGTCGCCCAAGGGCGGCCTTGTGGCCATTGACCACAATCGGGCGTTCAATCGCGCGCGGATGGGCACACAGGGCCCCGATCAGGGCGTCACCACGAAGATCGGCGATGCCTTCTTCTTTGGCTTCTTTCTTGCGCAGGATATCTTCCGGAGCCATGCCCAGCATGCCAAGAATTTCTTTTAATTCCTGTGGGGTGGGTGGTGTATCCAGATACTCGATCACGTCGGGGGTAATCCCCTGCTCCTCAATCAGTGCAAGAGTCTGGCGCGACTTGGAACAACGCGGATTGTGATAGATACGGACCATCATATTCATGGTTCTCCTTCACGTAAAAGGCAGCCTGTATCGGTTCTTTTTAGGGGCTCGATACCGATTGCACCAGTCTGTTGTTGCCTATTTCACCATCATCCAGATCGCCATCGCGACCATCATGATGTTTTCCGTCAGTGAAATGAAACCAAGCGGAACATTGCTGTCCCCACCGACACAGGCGCATTTGAGGTTGCGTTTGTCGATATAAACCGCCTTGAAAACCGATATCGCCCCGATTGTCCCGATGAAAAGGGCAACGGGAACTGCAATCCACATAAGCGCGCCAACAATCATAAGCACACCTGCCAGTGCTTCACCAAACGGGTAAAGATAGGCATATCGCACCCACCGTTGCGCCAGCAGGTCATACCCCAGAAACATGTTGGAAAAACTTTCGATATCCCGAAGCTTCAGGATGGCAAGGATGCACATCGACGTTGCGATGAACCATTCAACTGCCCGAACGGTCAGGAAATCGCCAAAAGCAGCCCAGCTAAGGCCCAGCGCCATAAGGGCTGCCATGCCAAAAACGGCAATGACCGGCTGATAGGTAACCGAATTGCCATCATTTACCGGCTTGCCGAAATATTCCCGCAATTCGTCATGGCCACCGATCCGTTCGCCATCAATGAATGTCTGCGGTGTCGTATCGACATTGTGTTCTGCCTGAAAGTCGTCGGTTTCTTCCCGGGTGGTCAGCCAGTGATCATCGACGGCGTATCCTTCGCTTTTCAAAAGATCGCGCGATTTCAGGCCGAACGGGCAGATATGCTCGTCCATCACCATCCGGTAAAGCGTTGCCTTGCGTGTCTGTGCGGTCATGACTTGATCTCTCTCGTCTTGCCTTTGGGTCTACGCTTTTATGGAACTTGTCGGGTCGGCATTTGTTCCACATAACGCAGAAACGCCTTCTTTCGGGGATTCGAAAAACCCCAGGGCGACAATCAGATGCCGTCAATCATGGAGAGCAGATCGTTCAGGTGATCCAGATCGCTATCAATGATCCGGGTGGCGGTGTCATAGCCAAACCCCTGTCGTGCAAGTGCGGCCAGATCCTTGTCGCGTTTTTCATCCCGCTGGTCGGGGCGGCGAAACGGGCCAAGCCGACGGCGTCGGGCATAGGCCGCGGCGGCGGCAAGGTTGGGATCAGTACCCCGGACATCTTCATAGGCCGCCTGATCGGCTTCCTGCCTGAGGTCGGTGATGGTGTCATCGATCATGTGCGATGCAATGCCGCGTGCATTCAGATCGGCGGCAATAACCCGTATGGCCTTGCCCTTGCGCAGAAGCGATCTGGCACGTCCCTTGGCATAGGCGGTGTCATTGATAAATCCGGCATTCTCGCAAGTGTTCAGAACGCTTTTCATCCATTCTTCGGCTTCCTGCGGATCGGTGTCGTATTCCGCAACTGAAATCCTGATCTTACCACGCATCAGTTTTTCAAGCCGGGCGCGTGACGCGGCAAAGCGTTCCAGATACCAGGTGGCATAATTCATCAGATAGTCGCGCGTTACCCGGCGCGGCTTTTTGGGTTCGCGTGGGTTATGGTCTTTACCTTTAGCCCTGCCTTTGCCGGTAAAACTGGCGTTTCCGCCAAATTTTTCCGCTTGGCTGTCAGGCGCTAAATCACTGCGGTTTTCGTGTGATTCTTTCATTTCACCCAATGCTGATCGATACGCACCCTTGCACTTGATGCCCGACTCTCCCTATTTTACCGGCAATTGTCTGCATTTTTTCGAAGGATTTTTCATGCAAGAGCTAGCACCGCGTCAAATGGGCGCGATCAACTGGCTCGGTCTGTGGACGCTTTATGCCAAGGAAGTTCGACGTTTTCTGAACGTCCATCTGCAAACCATCGGGGCCCCGGTGGTTACCAGCCTGTTATTCATGGCGGTCTTCCTTCTGGCACTCGGGCGCGCGGTCGAGACGGTCAATGGCGTTCCCTTCGCCACCTTCCTTGCCCCCGGTCTGGTCATGATGACCATGGCCCAAAACGCATTTGCCAATACCTCAAGCTCGATCATCATATCGAAAGTACAGGGCAATATTGTCGATGTTCTGATGCCACCGCTTTCGGCCGGTGAAATGGTTGCCGGTTTTGCCTTCGGCGCGGTTACGCGCGGCATCATGGTGGGTGTCGCCACCACCATTGTCATGGCGTTCTTTGTTGATGTCGGCATCCATAATATCTGGGCTATCCTGTATTTCGGAATCTCTGCATCGCTGATGTTGTCGCTTCTGGGGATTGCCGGTGGCGTCTGGTCGGAGAAATTCGATCACATTGCTGTTGTGACCAACTTTGTCATCACCCCGCTTTCCTTCCTGTCGGGCACGTTCTATAGCGCCGAAAACCTGCCCGAAGCTGGCAAGGTACTGGTCCATTACAACCCGTTCTTCTACATGATTGACGGGTTCCGCTATGGTTTTACCGGGGTTTCGGACGGCACGGTAATGACCGGAGTTGTGGTCTTGGCCGTGGTCAATGTCCTGCTTTGGATTCTGTGCTATCGGATGATCAAAAGCGGCTACAAGCTCAAGGCCTGATCGCCAAAACAGGGCGGATTTCAGCATTAAATTCCGTTTAAGGGCAGCATTCCGCATCGGATGCTGCCCTTTTTCATATCAGCCCTGTCTATCTAAGGGGTTTTGCGTCGTTGACAGAGGTCAGGAATCTCTTGATACTCCGCGGCTTCCCGGTATTCTGCTGGAGCTGACCTGTTGGTCAGGAATGATTTTTTACCCCTGATTGAGGAATGAAGAAGTGATTACTCCCGTCATGCCGACCTACGCGCGGGCCGATCTGGCCTTTGAGAAAGGTGAAGGACCTTATCTCTATGCGCAGGACGGCCGACGATTCCTCGATTTCGGGTCGGGTATTGCAGTGAATACCCTTGGCCATGCGCATCCGCATCTGGTCGAAGCCTTGACCGAACAGGCCAAAAAGGTTTGGCACACGTCGAACCTGTACCGGATTCCGGGGCAGGAAAAGTTGGCAGCACGTCTGGTTGAAAATACCTTTGCCGACACCGTGTTCTTCTGCAACTCCGGGGCGGAGGCCAACGAAGCTGGCATCAAGATGCTGCGCCGCTACCAGTATGTCAGCGGTCATGCCGAAAAGAACCGGATTCTGGTGGCAACCAATGCCTTCCACGGTCGGACGCTTGGTACCCTGACCGCCGGTTATAGCGATAAATACCGCGAGGGCTTTGGCCCGATGCCTGATGGTTTTGATCGTGTGGCATTTGGCAATCTGAACGAATTGCGCGATGCGATCACGCCCGAGACCGCCGGTATTCTGGTCGAACCGATCCAGGGTGAAGGTGGTATCTGCAAGGCCCCCGAAGGGTATCTTGAAGGGCTGCGCAAGGCTGCCGACGAGTTCGGCCTGCTGGTCATGTTTGACGAAGTCCAGACCGGCGTTGGTCGCACGGGCAAACTTTACGCCTATGAATGGTCGGACATGGTTCCTGATATCATTTCGTCGGCCAAGGGCCTTGGCGGTGGTTTCCCTGTCGGGGCTTTGCTTGCCAATGAAAAGGCGGCGGCGGCCCTGACGGCGGGTATGCATGGCACAACCTTTGGCGGTAACCCGCTTGCCATGGCGGCTGCAAATGCGGTCCTCGACGAAGTTCTTAAACCCGGTTTCATGGACAATGTTCTTGCCATGAGCCAGTTGATCCGTGACGGCCTTGCGGTCATTGCCCGCAAACATCCGGGCTTTATCGCGGAAGTTCGTGGCATGGGCCTGCTTTTGGGCATGAAAACTGTGCCGACCAATGTTGATGTTGTCGCCAAGTTGCGTGAACTGGGTCTTTTGACCGTTCCGGCAGGCGATAATGTGGTGCGCCTGTTGCCGCCGCTTAACATCACCAAAACCCATGTCGACGAGGCGCTGGCAGCAATCGATGCCGCCGCGGCAGCCTTGGCGCAATAAGGAAGATTGAAATGACTGATATCAGGCACTTTCTCGATCTCGACAAAATGTCGGCGGGAACGCTGAACGATATTCTTGAACTTGGAGCGGTGGAAAAGGCAGGCAAGGCACCGTTTGGTGACAAACCGCTGGCGGGCAAAACCCTTGCCCTGATCTTTGAAAAGCCGTCAACACGTACACGTGTGTCTTTCGAAGTCGGCATGCGACAGCTTGGCGGTGACGTTGTAATCCTTGATGCCGCAAGTTCGCAACTTGGCCGTGGTGAAACCATTGCCGATACCGCGCGTGTCCTGTCGCGGTTTGTTGATGCGATCATGATCCGTACCACGGACGAATCGAAACTGCTGGAACTGGCGAAATATGCCACCGTTCCGGTGATCAATGGCCTGACCGATCAAAGCCACCCCTGCCAGATCATGGCCGACCTTATGACCGTCAAGGAACACAAGGGCCGCCTTGAAGGACTTAAATTCGCCTGGGTCGGGGATGGCAACAATGTTTCGGCGTCCTTTATTCATGCGTCGCCGAAATTCGGGTTCTCGCTTGATATGGCCTGTCCGGCGGGTTATCGCCCCAATCAGGGCCTGATCGAAACCGCTAATGCGGAGGGTGGCAAGGTTCGCATGACCGATATGGACAGTGCGCTGGACGGGGCCGACGTCATCGTTACCGACTGCTGGGTTTCGATGGGGGACGAGGACGCCGATGCCCGCATGGAAGCATTGGCCCCCTATCAGGTCAATTCCGCCGCGATGGCCAAGGCAAACAAGGATGCGATCTTCATGCATTGCCTGCCTGCCCACCGTAACGAAGAAGTCACCGACGATGTGATCGACGGGCCGCAATCGGTGGTGTTTGACGAAGCCGAAAACCGTCTGCATGCGCAGAAAGGGGTTCTGCTATACTGCTTTAATGGCTTGCCTTCCTGACGGTGCAGACTAAATAGGCATCAGAATTTTGGGGCGGACAGTGATGTTCGCCCCTTTGCTTTGGCGTGACATGGCTGGACAATGCGGTTCTGCTGTTGTTATACGCCCCGGAACACGTAAAAACGCGGAACCCGAAAATGCAGATCGCTGTCGATTTTTGTCAGCCCTTCACGCTGGATCATTCCAATATTCGCGGCCGTTTCGCACGGCTTGGCCCGACGGTGCAGACCATCATCGGTCAGCACAGCTATCCGTCGCTTGCAAATCATCTGCTGGGCGAAATCATCGGGCTGGCTGTCCTGCTGTCCTCGGCGCTGAAATACGAAGGCCTTTTCACCCTTCAGACCTCGTCTGATGGTCCGATTGGCATGATGGTTGTCGACGTCGATAGCGATGGCAACATTCGCGCCTGTGCGCGTGTTGACGAAGACCGCCTCAGCACCATGATTGCAGCCGAAGACGGCGGTGAAGACGCCCTGCGCGGACAGGTGCACAAGCTGATGGGGCATGGCCATATCGCTTTCACCGTGGATCAGGGCGGTGATCATGAACGCTATCAGGGGATTGTATCGCTTGAAGGCAATACGCTTGCGGAATGTGCGGAGGCCTATTTCCGTCAGTCCGAACAGATCGAAGCTTCCTTCAAGCTTGAAGTCCATCAGGGTGAACAGGCCAATGACTGGTGGGTTGGCGGTCTGTTCCTGCAGCGTCTCCCGGCCAGTGCTTCGGGCGATGCGGCAACCCCGGAAGAAGCAGAAAAAATCACCGAGGACTGGAACCGCTCCAAGATCCTGATGGCAAGTGCGACCGAAAACGAACTGGTCGATATTTCGCTATCCGCCCATGACCTGATCTGGCGTCTGTTCCATGATGAAGAACCGCGCGTGTTTGATCAGACGGCGTTGCAGTTCAAATGCCGTTGCTCGCGCCAGAAGATCGAAGGCGCGCTTGTATCCTATCCGCTTGAAGAACTTCTAGATATGCGCGAACCCGACAGCGGCGAAGTCGCGGTTTCCTGCCAGTTCTGCAACACGCGATATGGCTTCAACGAGGCCGATCTGCGTGCGCTCAAATCCGGCGAGGATGCATAAGTTTCTGCATCGGGGCGGTTTTTGATCGTCACAGCCTTGCCTTAATCATCAAGCAACGTCACCATGCCCACACAAAGGTATGGTGGCGTTTTTATTTGAGGCAGGAGAAAGACTTGATGAAGGCATTGTCCATCAATGGAATGCGCATGGCCCTGGCGGGTGCGGTTGTTGCTCTTCTGGCGGCCTGTACCAGCGCACCGGTGCAAACCTATCCCGATGTGACCTGGCGCCATCTCGACCCGATTGTATTTGCAGCCGGGCCGATTGAAAAAGTGGCAGCCTATCCGGCCGGGGGTGACAACAACCTTGAGAGCTATCTGCCGTTCAGCCTTGGCAAGATGGCGATGAACTGGCCTGATGACCGCATCCAGACGGCAGGCACCAGTGATGTTTTGCGTTATAGCGTGACGGAGGCATCCATTACCTCAAGCGTGCTTAAGACGAAGAAGGGTTTTTCGGGTGTTTTTACCGATGATCAGTCCGAAAAGGTCGAAATGAAAGTTTCGGCCAAGCTTGAAGTCCTTGATCCGAACGGCACCCAGAAGGGTGAAGTTGCTGCAACCGCAGTTCGCACCCGGACCCTATCGGAATCGATGTCCGTCGCCGAACGTGAAAAGGCGGTCTATGACGAAACTGCAACGCTCCTGATGGACCTAGATCGTGAACTGGAACGCCAGATCAATAACAATCTGGGGCGTTTCCTGCTGCAGTGATCGACTTCCTGTTTGGGATTTGAACAAAGCCCAAAGACCGCGATGATCGGCCATCGCGGTCTTTTTTGTTGCGCGCCACTGCGACACGCGGGACAAACATCGAGTTACGATTTCCAGTTGCCAGATTGTGCCAAGCCTTATGTTTGAGATCCCGTTGCCCTTCGTTGTTGCCTTGTTGCTGGCGATTTTGCTGGTGCGCCTGACCCTGCGCGGTCCGGCCGGGCCTGTCGGGCGGAGCATGCGGATATTCGTTGCCGCCAGTCTGGCACTGGTGATTATGGTCGGGTTGCGCTGGCAATTTGATCTTTTGGTTTTCCGTTTCTTGCGACCCTTATTTGCCGCGATGCTGCCGCCCATCGCCTGGATATGCTTTGCCGCACTCGGTTCGGAGGAGCGGTCGCAAACCAGATGGCGTTGGCTGCACATTATCCCGGTTTTGGCGATTTTCATCGCAAGTCTGACCTGGCGAAAATGGCATATCCAGGTTGATTTCCTGATTTCAGTGGAGTTTGCCGGATATGGTATTGCGCTAATGATTCTGGCCAGCCGCGGCGAAGACCGTTTTGCGCAGGCACGGCTGGGCGATATCGGATCGGTTCGGGGCATTGTTGCCGTGGTTGGCGGGGCGCTGATTTTCTCAGGGCTCGTTGACGGGCTGATCGCCCTTGATTTCAGCATCACGCAAGGCACAAACGTTACAACAATCGTCGGCTATGCGCAGTTGGTTGTTCTGGTGGTGTTGGCGTTGCTCATGGTCCGGTTAGAGCGGCTCAGTCCGCAGACCACGCAGTTGACTGACAGCGTGACCGAACCCGCACTTGCGCAGCACAAAGACGACCGCAAAGACAACAACGATATCGCCGGGGATGATGCCATCCTTGCTGCGATTGATGAGGTCATGCGCACGCAGCATCTGTATCGGGATCCTGATCTGACACTGGATCGGTTGGCGCGCCGTGTGGTGATCCCGGCGCGGCAAATTTCCGGGGCGATTAACCGCCGGTTCGGGCGCAATGTGTCACAGGTCGTCAATGAATACCGCGTGGCAGAGGCGCAAATTCTGTTGCAGACGACCGCTAAGCCGGTAACCGAAATCATGTTTGACTGCGGGTTTCAGACCAAATCGAACTTTAACCGCGAATTTGGTCGCGTGACCGGGATGGGTCCACGGGCATATCGCGACGCGGACCCAAGTTCTGATCAACTGGCCCCCGATCAACCGTTCGGTCCGATCAGGAAGCTGTTTTTAGAGAATGCAGAAAGTCGAGAATAAGCGTGATGGTCTGTTGATGCAGATCTGATCGATCCGTTGCGTCATCGCCATCGAGACAGATAATGCCATCACCCGGGACGTCCTGTTCAAGGAGGATCGCGGCATTTGGTTTGCATTCCGGCAGGAAGCTGAAATGCGCGGCATCGGGCAGGTCATGATATTGGACTAAGTTGGTCGGCATGTGTTGGATCAGATAACCCGATTCAAGTTCCTTGGGGATTTTCGGATTGGATGAACCGGCAGCAATGACCAGAACCGGGATGTCGATGGCCGCCAGACTTTCCGGGGTAAAACCACGGGCAAGGCCAAGATCAAGCGAGATCGCAGCACGAATGCGTTTGTCTTTAAGGTCGGCGGCAAGCTTTGTGCGTTCTTTTGGTGTACGGCCTACTTCAAGTTCTTTGAGGCCATCACAGGCGGCGAGTTCGGGATGCTGTTTGCAGTCCCCGTCCATGTGATCCATGTCCATCTGCGCGCCTGCGAGCTCAAGTGCAGTCCATCCGCCCAGTGAATGACCAATGACCGTGATGTTGGTTCCGTCCAGATGGGGCGACCATGCGAGATCTTCGGTCAGCGATGTGATCAGGTGACTGATATCAAGCGGGCGGAGCCATAATGCAGATCCGACTTCGGCGGTAACATCGCGGCTGGTGGTTCCGGGGTGATTGATCGCGGCCACCACATAGCCCGCCTGCGCCAGTGCGGTGGCAAGCCATCCCTGATTGCGCCAGTTGCCGCCAAACCCGTGCGACATCACGACCAAGGGATGGCGTCCGTCCTGAATTTTGGCATCAGGCTGCACCATCTGACCGAAAAAGACCGGGTTTTCGCCAACAGGTACTGCCGGGTATGTATCGCTGGTCGGATACCAGATTGCACCAACCAATGCGCGGTTCCCATCGCTTGCGCCGATGGTGGTTTCCGTGAAACCAACGGCATAGGGCGCGCCATGAGATGGTGTGGCCATGACAAAAGCCGCCAGAGTGGCCAGCGTGGTGACGGTAAAACGCAACATGCTTGATCCTTCAAACCAAATGAAATGATGCGATGAGTTTTACCGGTCGGGGAGCTGTTGGCGTCCTGGATCGCGATCAAGGACCTTTCAGTGTGCCGTCCTAAAATACGTTGACGGTTTTTCCAGAAGCCAGCGGCCTAATCATCCGCTGGCTTTTTGATGCACGCATTCTGGTGTTTGCATTGCCAGAGCGATGTGCGGTCGCATGGTATTGTAAGCATTGATGGCTTCGTTGAACAGCTTGGCTAGATCTTCGAATGTTTTGCACCGGTGCAGGATGAACTCCTGTTTGAGAATGCCATTGACGCGCTCGGCCAAAGCGTTCTGATAATGGTCATATCCATCCGTCATCGACGGGGTGATTTGATTTTTCAAAATTTTTTTTCCAGCATCTTGGAATAATTGGGCCTGCCAGCTGTCTAACCTTTATGTCGTCATTGAACATAGAGGTCCCCCGATGTCCCACGCTTCGTTTTCGCCCCGTTCCTTTGTTGCGCGCCGCATCATGGCGTTTGGCGTATTTGCCTGTATGTCGGTTGCCGGAATTGTCGGCATGGCTATTGTCGCCAATGCCCATAACGGTGTTGATCATAGCAAACAGGGTTCAATGCCCCGTGATGATCACGAAGCCCATAGCGGGCATACCATGCCCGAAAGCGCATCGGCTGATATTCCCGAACATGAAAAGCCGTTTCTGGCAAAAAATGCGGCCGCCATGGACAAGATGATGGCTGATATGAATGTCGCGCCGACCGGCGATATTGATCGGGATTTTGTGGTCATGATGGTCCCGCATCATCAGGGGGCAATTGATATGTGCGCGGCCTATCTGCCTTATGCCGGCAATACGCAGCTCAAACGCCTGTGTCAGGAAATCATTGTGACCCAGCAACAGGAAATTGTTGCGATGTATCTCGCCATCGGGGCGGAATTGCCGCCTTCGGCCCCGGCATCGACTCGTTAACCACGAATGCCCATGCCTACGCAGTGGCAACCGTTCACCGCCTAACATTGGCCGCCTGTTACCTGCCTATCGCCTTTCTTCGATATATTTCTACGCCTGCTGCATTTCCGTGCGCCATATCTCCGCCCCTGGTCAGAAGAAACCAAGGGCAGGGTAAGTCGCCTTACGCCAAGGAGTACTCATGAAGAATATTTTTGCCAGAACCCTTATGGCCAGAACCCTTATGGTCTGTACGCTTTTAGCGGGCAGTTCCGCCATCGTTCTCGCCGGACAGGCCCCCTATCCGGCGGCCAGCCCCGACCGGGTGCTGGGCCATCAGGATCGGGTTTATTCCGCCGACCAGTTTTCAAATACAGTGTCGGTGATTGACCCTGCCGATAATAAATTGCTGGGCGTGCTGCGCCTTGGCGATCCGCAGCCGCGCAACCTCAGCCCGCTGTATCGCGGGCAGTTGCTGGTGCATGGCTTGGGATTTTCGCCCGATGGCAAAACGCTGGCGGTTGTCGCGGTCGGCAGCAACGCCATCAGTTTTATCAACACCCATGACAACACTGTCCTGCACACCACCTATCTGGGCCGGTCCCCGCATGAAACCTTTTTCACACCCGATGGAAGTGAAATCTGGGTAACCATCCGCGGTGAGGATTATGTTCAGGTGCTGGATGCCAAGACATTCGAACCCAAAACCCGTATCCAGACCCCTGCCGGTCCGGGCATGCAGATTTTCTCGCCCGATGGGAAATATGGCTATATCTGTTCGTCTTTCAATCCGGAAACACTCGTGGTTTCGGTGGCCGATCACAAGATCGTCGGCCATGTGAAGCAGGCCAGCCCGTTCTGCCCGAACATTGCCGCCAACCCCGACGGCAGTCAGGTGTGGTTCACCCTTAAAGATATTGGCAAAGTACAGATATTTGATGCCAAACCGCCCTTTGATGTGATCAAGACGATTGATACCGGCCCGATCACCAACCATGTAAACTTTGCCCGCACGGCCAAGGGTAATTTTGCCTATGTCACGATTGGCGGCCTTAATCAGGTCAAGGTGTTTGATACGGAAACCTTTGAACAGGTGGCGACCATTCCGGTCGGGCGGCTGCCCCATGGTCTGTGGCCATCTGGCGATGGATCGCGGGTATATGTTGGGATTGAAAACGATGACCAGCTGATGGCGATTGATACCGCCACCAACAAGGTGATTGCATCCATTCCTGTCGGTCAGGCCCCGCAGGCCATTGCCTATGTCCCCGGTGCGGTAACCGAAGGGACGGGAACCGACAATCTGGAACCGCTGAAGGCAACGGAAAATTCGGTGCAGCTGTCATTGCGTGCGGTTGGCGGGGCCAGGGATGGTTCGGCACCCAGCAACGTGTCGCTGTTTGATCAGGGCCTGACACAGGTGGTGCAGGCCTCGGTCACCGGTCTGGAACCAGGAAAGGAATACGTCCTTGCACTGGCGGGCAATCCGGATGGCAGCGGAACATTGCAGGCCCTGTCGAATTTCAAGGCCAACCCGACCGGGGCAAGTATTGTCAATGCGCTTGGTCCGATCCGCCAGTTGGTCAAGGGCGAGGATGAGCAGCCCAAACGTTATCTGGTAGTGGCTCTGAAAACCGCCGATGGTATTGGCGCACCGGTGCAGGTTCAGGCCGACTGACCCGATATGGTATTTCACCCCGGTTCCGATGCGAGCCGGGGTGAAACGGATTATATACGAAACGGATTGCATTATTTGTCCTGCGATCCGTTTGGTGTCCTTCATTGCCAGATGCCCGGCACCGTATTGGCAATGGAGGTGTCTGGCCCCAGCACAAGAATTACCAGTGCCACAACACGCCCCTGTCACAGGACGATAGGAATGCATGACGACATGATCCGGCGGATAGAACCGCTGATCCCGGCCCTTCGGCGATATGCGCGTGCCCTTTGTGGTGATCGCGCGCAGGCCGATGATCTGGTGCAGGATTGTCTGGAACGCGCCATCAGTCGCTGGCACCAGCGCCGCGATGATGGCAATACACGCACATGGATGTTTACCATCCTGCATAATCTAGCGGTCAATTACTGGTGCCAAAACCGGTATCGCGGACCGCATATCGCTCTTGATGATACGGTCGAAACCGCATTTGCCCATGACGGTACACAGGAAAACAGCCTGCATTATCAGGATGTGATGGGCGCGATTGCAACCCTTCCCGATGATCAGCGCAGCATTCTGCTGCTGGTATCGATCGAAGATCTGTCCTATGCAGAAACGGCAAAGGTGCTGGATATACCGTTAGGGACGGTTATGTCGCGTCTGTCACGCGGGCGAGAAAGATTGCGCCAGATTCTGGATGGTGACAGGCGGAACAACGGGGATCGTCAAAGCACCCCAAATTTGCGGAGGGTCAAATGAGCCACAGCCCCATTTCAGAAGACGATCTGCATGCTTTTGTTGATGGTGCGCTTGATGGGGCGCGCCACGATGCGGTGGCGGCCTATATCGCGCAGCATCCCGATATTGCCAGACGGGTTGATGCCTATGCCCGGCATCGCGACCTGATGCGCGCGGCTTTTGCCCCGGTGGCCGATGAACCGGTGCCATCGCAATTGAATTTGCATCACCTGATCGAAAACCGCCGTCATGACGGCACGTCGGTAACCGATCACCGTCAGGATGGATTTCAGGGTGGGAATGCGGGCGGCCGGATTGCGTGGTTTGGCGGTTGGCAGGGGGCGGCAGCCGCGATTGTTTTGCTGTGTGCCGGTGGCGGGGCCGGATGGGGATTGCACGGATTTGTGCAAAATCCCGATGTGCCGGTTTTGACGGCATTGTCGGCGCCTGAAGGGATTGGTGCTTTAGCACGCGAGGCATCGGCCAGCTATGTCGCCTATGCCCGAGATCGCAACCGGCCGGTCGAAATCCGGGCGGATAAAACCGATGATTTGCTGCGCTGGATCAGTGATCGGGTCGGGATGAATTTGCATGTACCCGATCTGACGGCGGATGGATACCGGTTTATGGGCGGGCGGGTTGTCGCTACCGATCACGGCCCGGCGGCAATGCTGATGTATGATGATGATCAGGGGGTGCGTCTGGTGATGCTGGCCCGACCGATGCAGGCTGACCAGAATGCCCCGATGCAGGAACATCATGCCGATGGTGTCACCGGGTTTTCCTGGGCATCGATGGGCACGGGTTACAGTGTGGTCGGGCCGCTATCCGATGACCTCTTGCACCCGGTCGCCGATCAAATGCGCAAACAGCTAACAACCCCGGCATAGGCCGGGACGGTTTGACGAATACCGGATGCAGGACCGTTTTACACAGTCCGGCATCCGGGCCGGTGATAGAGGCCAGAACAGGGCGCTTAGCAACGACTGCGTTCGCTGCTGCCCGATCAGTCATTTAGCGGAACATCATTACCGGCACATGGCAGAACCGAACCATTTCGGTGGTGGTGCTGCCGATGATCAGGTTGCGGATGCGCGAATGGCCGTATGCGCCCATGATCAGAAGGTCGATGCCATCCGCCTCGATCCGGTTTTTGATCACGTCTTCGGGTTCACCGGCCTCGAAACCGGCGTCAACATCGTACCCGGCCTTGCGCAAAATGGTCGCCGCGTCATCAAGCTTTTCCTGAAGGCTATCTGTTGGTTTGCCAACGCACAGCAAGACGCACGGAAGTCCGGTAAACAGCTTGCCACCCGCAATGTGGCGCAAGGCCTTCATCGCACTTTCGCCGCCGTCAAACGCAATCAGGAACTTGTTGATCGGCTTGAATGCGCGCGACGCGACCAGAACCGGTTTGGTCGCAGACCGGACAACCCGTTCAAGATTTGACCCCAGATGCAGTTTGGCAAAATCGGCGGCCTCGCCCCGCTTGCCAATGATGATCAGGTCGGCATCGCCTTCAAACTTGCCAATTGCATCAATCAGATCGCCATGACGAAGCTTGGAGGTAACGGATGAAAGTCCAGCTTCTTCAAGGCCCGATTTGGCTTCTTCAAGCAACAGCCGCCCGCGTTTCAGCTCCAGCTTGGCCTTTTGTTCATCAAGGTCGGCCAGTTCCTGCAAAAGGGCGCTACGTGCACCAAGTTTGAGGTTACCACTAAGGTCGGCGGGTTCGGAGCCCACGCCGCGACGGCCCAGCACATGCATCAGCTCAACCGATGCTTCGGTGCGTTTGGCTACCCAGCAGGTCAGGTCGCGAACGCTTTGCGAATAGCCCGATCCATCGATCAGTGCGATCAGATGTGTCATTGAACGTTCCCCTTAGTGGCCCATCAGGCGTTCAAGCGCGCCGGGCTTGTCATGGATCGCCAGCTTATCAACAATTGTCTCGCTGGCTTCATTGAGACCGATCAACTCGACCTCGGCTCCCTCACGGCGGAATTTCAGCACGACCATATCAAGGGCCGCAACACTTGAAATATCCCAGATATGGGCGTGGCTGACATCAATCGTGACTTTATCAAGTGCCTCGCGGAAATCGAATGCCTTGGTGAAATCCTCGACCGAGGCAAAGAAAATCTGCCCGCGCACTTCATAGGTCCGCCATGTGCCATCGTCTGAAAGCGTGCTGGTAACCCGGAAGATCTGCGCGATTTTCCACGCAAAGAATATCCCCGAAAGCAAAACCCCGATCAGAACGCCAATCGCAAGATTATGCGTGCCGACCACGGTCACAACGGTTGCCAGCATCACGATGGATGAACTGCGCGGATGTTCGCGCAGGTTTTTGATCGAAGACCAGCTGAATGTCCCGATTGATACCATGATCATGATTGCGACGAGTGCTGCCATCGGGATGATTGCCACCAGATCGCCCAGAACCACAATCAGGATCAGAAGGAAAATACCGGCAAGGAAGGTCGAAAGGCGGCACCGCCCGCCCGACTTCACGTTGATTACCGACTGGCCGATCATCGCACAACCGGCCATGCCACCGATGAAACCGGTAAAGAAGTTGGCAATCCCCTGACCATAGCATTCGCGAATGCGGTTCGATGGTGTATCGGTCAGCTCGTCGACGATCTGTGCCGTCATCAGACTTTCCAGAAGCCCGACCGCCGCCACCGCCGCCGAATAGGGCAGGATGATCAGGAAGGTATCAAGGTTCAGCGGCACATCAGGCAGATAAATCGCCGGGAAGGCATCAGGCAATGCGCCCATATCACCGACCGTGCGCAAATCACCATCAATAAACAGCGACAGGATCGTCAGAACGATAATGCAGATCAGTGGCGAGGGGACAATTTTCGTGATCCGCGGGAACAGGTAAATAATTGCAAGGCCACCGGCAACCATCACATAGGTCATGATGCTGACATTGGTCAGTTCTGGAAGCTGCGCCATGAAAATCAGAATGGCAAGCGCGTTGACAAAGCCCGTCATCACCGATTTCGAGACAAACCGCATCAGGTTCCCAAGCCGAAGCGCCCCGGCCAGCATCTGGATCACCCCGGCAAGCACGGTTGCCGCCAGCAGGTAATCAAGCCCGTGATCGCGTACAAGCGAGCCCATCAGAACGGCGGTTGCCGCGGTCGCGGCCGAAATCATGCCCGGGCGTCCGCCAAAGATCGCGGTAATCACGGCAATCGAGAAGGATGCATAAAGCCCGACCTTCGGGTCGACCCCGGCAATGATGGAAAAGGCAATGGCTTCGGGGATAAGTGCAAGTGCCACCACAAGGCCTGAAAGCACATCACCACGGATATTGCCAAGCCATTCGGCCCGCAAACGCGGAAGGAAATCGGTATTCACAGAATTTCTCCGTATCAAACAGCCCAGTCTGTCCCCGGGGCTGGAGTGTCATCTGGCGGCATGAAAGCCGTCCCTAACGGTCAGTATTGCAATGCAGAAGGCTGTACCTATACCAATTTAAAATATGGCACAACCGCAGGGGGCGTGATCTTTGCCGGGCATTTTGTGCAAAACCCAGTCTGGAACGGAAAAACCCGCCGGAATAGCGGCGGGTTTTGTCCTGAAGTTCTGATCTCTGCGATTTAGGCAGATCAGACTATTTCCGGTTTTGGCGGTTTTCGATCAGATCATCAACCACGCCCGGGTCGGCAAGGGTCGATGTATCGCCAAGCTGGTCATATTCGTTGGCGGCAATCTTGCGCAGGATACGGCGCATGATTTTGCCCGAACGGGTTTTCGGAAGACCCGGTGACCACTGGATATAATCGGGGCTGGCAATCGGGCCGATTTCCTTGCGCACCCACTGAACCAGTTCCTTGCGCAGTTCTTCGGTCGGTTCTTCACCGGCATTCAGCGTGACATAAGCATAGATGCCCTGTCCTTTGATGTCGTGGGGAACACCGACCACGGCGGCCTCGGCCACCTTGGAATGTGCGACCAGTGCACTTTCAACCTCGGCGGTGCCCATCCGGTGGCCTGAAACGTTGATCACGTCATCAACGCGGCCCGTGATCCAGTAATAACCATCTTCGTCCCGTCGTGCACCGTCGCCGGTGGTATAGACATTGGCGAATGTGCTGAAATAGGTCTGGATGAACCGTTCATGATCGCCATAAACCGTGCGCATCTGCCCCGGCCAGCTATCCTTGATCACAAGGTTGCCATCGGTTGCGCCGGCAAGTTCCTTGCCTTCATTATCCAGAAGGGCAGGCTGAACACCAAAGAACGGAAGCGTCGCTGACCCCGGTTTAAGGTCGGTCGCACCCGGAAGCGGCGTAATCAGGATGCCGCCGGTTTCGGTCTGCCACCAGGTATCGACAATCGGGCATTTCCGTTTGCCGACATGCTCGTGATACCATTCCCATGCCTCGGGGTTGATCGGCTCGCCCACCGAACCAAGGATACGCAGGGACGAAAGATCCGCCTTGTTGACCCAGCTTTCGCCTTCGCGCATCAGGGCACGGATCGCGGTTGGCGCGGTATAGAAGATATTGACCTTGTGCTTCTCGCACACCTGCCAGAAACGCGATGCATCCGGATAGCTCGGCACACCCTCAAACATCAGGGTCGTTGCCCCGTTGGCCAGCGGCCCGTAAACAATATAACTGTGCCCGGTGACCCAGCCAACATCGGCCGTACACCAGTAAATATCGCCTTCGTGATAATCAAAGACATACTGATGGGTCATTGATGCGTAAACAAGGTAACCGCCCGACGTATGCAAAACGCCCTTTGGCTTGCCGGTCGAACCCGACGTATACAGAACAAAAAGCGGGTCTTCGGCATTGACTTCGGTCGGCGGGCAATCAGGGGATGCTGCCTCGCAGACCTCGTGATACCAGACGTCGCGGGCATCGTTCCACGCAATGTCCTTGCCGGTGTGCTTGACGACAACAAGCTTTTCGACGGATTTGACACCGGGATGCGAAAGCGCTTCGTCCGCATTGCGTTTCAGCGGCACACCGCGCCCACCACGAAGACCTTCATCCGATGTGATGACAACCTTCGCACCGCAATCTTCAACGCGGCCGGCCAATGCTTCGGGCGAAAAGCCGCCAAATACGATGGAATGGATCGCACCGATGCGCGCGCAGGCCAGCATCGAAACCGCTGCGGCCGGGATCATCGGCAGATAAATGACAACGCGGTCGCCCTTGCCCACACCCATCGATTTAAGTGCGTTGGCAAACCGGCAGACACGTTCATGCAGGTCTTTATAGGTGATATGTTCGGAAACGGACGGATCGTCGCCTTCGAAAATGATCGCGGTCTGATCACCGCGTTTTGCCAGATGACGATCAAGGCAGTTGGCCGCAACGTTCAGCGTACCGTCTTCATACCATTTGATATAAAGGTCCTTGGTGTCAAAGCTGACATTCTTGACCTTGGTAAACGGCTTGATCCAGTCGATGCGTTTGCCATGTTCGCCCCAGAAGCCTTCGGGGTCTTCGACCGACTGCTTGTACATGGCGTCGTATTTTGCCTTGTCGATCAGCGCGCCCTTCGCGATGTCGTCGGATACGGGATAAACGTTCGCAGACATATGTGGCCTCTTGTTCGTTTCCTGTTGTCTGTACGTTCGCACCGGTTACCTGCCCGCTGAAAGGTCTTTGGGCCGGTGCGATATTCTTGTGCGTTTCAGGTACCGGTTTTCGCAGTCGCAATAATTGGTGCGGGACAACCGAACGGGCGATGCAAGATCATCCGGTCGATATGGCGTAAATCGGTTCCTGTCGCTTGCGCCCTATGCTAGTGCGCTGATGGATTTCAGGGAATACAACTTAAGACGGGGGGCAAAATGGCGCGCAACTGCCGCGGCACCGTTCTGATTTCCCTGCCTTGCGTTTGAATGCATTGTTGCAACACAACCAATCCATCCCAGCAATCCTGTCTCGATGCTGACAAACGAGCATTCCCCGAAGTAGGTAATTGAAACATAGTCATATTATTGCGATTTCGCCAGTCACGATCTGACGTTTTGCGACGTTTCACAGCGATATATCAAATCGGTTGCGTTCTGGATTTAATGGAACAAAACAGATACAAAGAAATCAGGCTATAACCAAACGGTGGGAACATGGATCCGATCTCTCTTGCAGCGGGCGCAATTGCGGCACTTGTCGTCGCACTGGTTTTCAGTGTGCTGATGGTCAAACGCACCAAAGAAGCCGTGATGGCAGAGGCAGAGTCGCGAACCGCCTTGCTGGCGGCACAACTCGATCAGGTCGATGCAACCCGGCGTGAACTGACAAACGAATTGGCAACCACGCGTAACCGGCTTTCCGAAGAATCCGAAAAGCGCGCCATTGCCGAAACCAGACTGGAAAAAGAGCGCGAAGCCACCACCGAAAAGCTCGCGATGCTTGATGATGCGCGCACCAAACTGCTTGATAGCTTCAAGGCATTGTCGTCTGACGCGCTTAAAGTCAACAATGACGAGTTCATGAAGCTGGCGCGTGAGAATTTCTCGCGCATGCAGGAAGGGGCCAAAGGCGATCTGGAAAAACGCCAGCAGGCCATCGACAGCCTCGTCAAACCGATTCAGGAACGTTTGCAGGCGTTTGATACCAAGGTCAATGAACTGGAAAATTCGCGCAAGGAAGCTTATGGCGAATTGCGCAATCAGGTCGGCCAGCTGGTTGAATCGCAAACCCGTCTGTCCAAGGAAACCCAGACGCTAAGCTCTGCCCTGCGGTCTAGTTCGTCGGTATCAGGCAAATGGGGTGAATTGCAGCTGCGCCGGATCGTTGAGCTGGCCGGCATGCTCAAACATTGCGATTTCGAAGAACAGGTGCATTTCAATACCGACGAAGGCGCGCAGAAGCCCGATATGGTCATTCATCTGCCGGGTGGTAAAAACATCGTCGTCGATGCCAAGGCCCCGACATCGGCCTATCTTGAGGCGATCGATGAAAAGCACGACGACATCCGTCGCGAGGCCCTGATGGGCACCTATGTGACCAATGTGCGCAAGGTGATTTCCGACCTGTCAAAAAAATCCTATTGGAAATCGGTCGATTCGCCCGAATTTGTTGTTCTGTTTCTGCCCGGCGAAAGCTTCTTTTCGGCGGCCCTTGAACGAGATCCCCGCCTGATCGAAGACAGCTTCCGCGATGGTGTCATTCTGGCGACCCCGACAACCTTGTTGGGACTTCTGAAGGCCGTGGCCTATGGCTGGCGCCAGGAAGCCTTGGCCGAAAATGCCCGCGATATCAGCGAAATCGGTCAGCAGCTTTTTGATCGTCTGGGGACCCTTGCCAAAAACTTTGCCTTGATGGGCAAGTCGCTTGAAAGCACGGTCAAAAACTACAACAAGACTCTTGGCACGCTTGAAGGAACGGTTCTGGTTTCAGCGCGCAAGCTCAAGGAAAAGCATATCGTTGCCGACGACCGCGCCATCGAAGAACCACTTCATGCTGAAACCCATGTGCGTGAAATCACCAAAACCGAATTGCTTGGCGCACCTTCTGATGTTTTGACGGCCCAAACCGATGATGATGACGATGAAACGCCCCATACCGGTACCGATCATGGCTGAGTTGCACGTTAATCGCGTTAATATGGGGCTGTTGCTTGACTAAGCTGCGACGAAACCTTATCTCGAAGCGCTGATTTCGCTATAATGCGATGAACGCATAGATTTCCAGACCGGACAGAAGACACATGGCCCTGCGCGACATTCTCATTGTTCCCGATCCCCGCCTTAAGCAGGAATGCGAAGAGGTGGCAGAGGTGAATGACGAAATCCGTGAATTGCTCGATGACATGCTTGAAACCATGTATGCGGCACCGGGTATCGGCCTTGCTGCGCCCCAGATCGGCGTGATGAAGCGTGTGGTTGTCATGGATGTGTCCGATGACAAGGAAAAGCCCCAGCCGCTGAAGCTCGTGAACCCGGAAATCATCTGGGAATCCGAGGATACATCTGTCTATCAGGAAGGCTGCCTGTCGATCCCGGAACAATATGCCGATGTCGAACGCCCTGCCGAAGTTGGCCTGCGCTACCTGGATGAAAACGGCAAGGAGCATGAAATTGAGGCCGATGGCCTGCTCGCCACCTGCATCCAGCATGAACTTGATCACCTTGATGGCATTCTGTTCACGGATTATCTCAGTGCGCTTAAGCGCAACATGATCCTGAAAAAGGTGCAGAAGCTGCAAAAGACGAAAAAGTCTGCCTGAGTCGATCAGTTTTCAGTCTTAAGAAGGGCCGTATGATCGGCCCTTTCATTTTGCGCGCGGTTTGAGGGAGCCGATATCCATTCCGATGATCCAGCCTTCGCGTTTGCGGATGATCGGGCGATCAGGCAGATATTCGGGATGTTTGCCATCGGCAATGCGGATCAGTCCCAGGGCTCCGACCAGCGCATCAAACGCATCGTCCTTGCCCTCGTCAGGGCCGAAACCTGATTTGATGTCGGCCGCAACTGCGGTGTTTATTTCAATTCCATTTCCCACGGCATAGTCGATCAGGGCCGCAACAGCCAGAGTACGGCTTTTATGATTTGATTTGGTCACCTCATCAATACCGAGCCAGCCATAGATTTCACCGGGATAGGTTTCAATCAGGGTTACGCCGTTCTGTTGGCAGCATGTCGAAAGATCACCAGTAAAGGGCCATATGTTAAATCCATCGCGATAGCCGGGAATGATCAGATGTTCGAGCCCGTGCAACATTGCTTTGCCAACCTGATTGGCACCAAGGGTCCAGAAAGACGGGCAGGCGGCGGGGCGGTGATAGGTGGCCCCTTCGCACAGGCGATAAAGCTTATCAAAGCTTGATACACCAAGGGCATCTACAAGATGTCCACGCTTTACACTGCCTTTTACGCGGGCTGTTTTGGGATAGAACGGTCTGTGATGGGTGATTTCGTCCGGGTTTGTGCAGACGTCGGAAAAGCTATCCCATTTGCCAGTGAAAATAATATCCAGCAAAGATTTAAAATCTTGAATATTTGCGCCATCATACCAGTGATCGACAAAGCCGACCGGCATATCAAGACCAAGCCAAAGGGCGTGGTCCCGACCGTATTGTGAAAGTGACTGGCGAAACTGGTTTAACAGTCCGACCGGCTCGATCGCATAAATCAGCCATCCGGATGTATTGCGGCGTGCTTTGGCGACCCATCGGGATTTGGCAGATATGCTCCAGTCTGCATGCCATATATGTTCGACCGGGTATTTGCGCGGCTCGGGAAAGGCTTGGCTTGTCATTTCCACAAGATAGCGCCAAATTGCCGACCAGTAATCGAAAAATACCCCCGACATTGTGATGAATGGACGTGACCGATGACCAAGCTGCGCATTGCCTTTATGGGAACTCCGGATTTTGCCCTTGTGGCGTTAAAGCAACTGGTCGCAGCCGGTCATGATATTGTCTGCGTCTATTCCCAGCCGCCACGCCCGGCCGGTCGCGGGCAAAAGGAAACGCCGACCCCGGTTCATGCATGGGCGCAAGAACAGGGGATCGAGGTCCGCACGCCTGTTTCCCTGAAATCAGATGACCAGAAACAGGCCTTTGCCGACCTTGATCTTGATGTTGCGGTGGTCGCGGCCTATGGCCTGATCCTGCCAAAGGCTATTCTCGATGCGCCGAAATATGGTTGTCTGAACATTCATGCGTCCCTTTTGCCGCGCTGGCGTGGTGCGGCCCCGATCCAGCGCGCCATACTGGCGGGGGATGACAAGACCGGTGTGACCATCATGCAGATGGATGTCGGGCTTGATACCGGTGACATGCTGTTGGTCGGTGATATTCCGATCACGTCCGAAACTTATGCCAATGCCCTGCATGACGATCTTGCCGAGCTGGGGGGCAAACTGATTGTCGAGGCGCTTGAAAAGCTTCCGGTCAGTGGATTACGGGCAACCAAACAGCCTGAAGACGGCGTGACCTACGCTGCCAAGCTTGAAAAATCCGAGGCAAAGCTTGATTTCACCGATTATGCTGCGGCACTTGAACGCAAGATCCGCGCATTTACCCCATGGCCGGGTGCCTATTTCGAATTTGGCAAGGAACGTATCAAGGTGCAGGCCGCCATCGTTACCGACCAGACCGGTCCGGTGGGCACCATCCTTGACGATAATCTGACGATTGCGTGCGGCACCGGTGCGCTGCGCCCGACCCGCATTCAACGGCCGGGCAAGGCAGTTATGGATACCGATGCGGTGTTGCGCGGCTATGACAAGCTTGCCAAGGGCGTGGTTTTGCAGGGCTAAGTCCATGGAAATGGTATTCGACATTCGCAAAGCCACTAACCGGGACGGCGATCAAATCGCAATCCTGATTGATGCGGTCTTTTCTGACTATCCCGGTTGCATCTTTGACCGTGCGGGCGAGTTTCCTGAACTTGATGCGATTGCCGATGATTTCACCGCCGGGAATGGTTGTATCTGGGTTGTCGAGGGGGATGGGCGTGTTTTGGGATGCCTTGGCATCAAATACGATCCGGCACAAAAGCAGGCGGAATTGCACAAGGTCTATCTGGATCGGGCCACCCGCGGGCAGGGCGTTGCACAACGCATGCTGACAAAGGCACTTGATTGGCTGATGCAAACCCATCCTGATAGCACCGAACTTGTCCTTTGGACCGATACACGGTTTGAAGCCGGACATCGCTTTTATGAAAAATGCGGGTTCACCCGAACTGGCGAAACCCGCATTCTTGATGATCTTAGTGCCTCGTCGGAATACCGGTTCAAAGCTCGACCGAACGATGTTCTGCTTCGGATTACCTGACCGCTTGCGAACTCAGCTTTGCTGCCCGGTAACCGGGGCTGCAATGGCCTTGGTTTCGGTAACAGCTTCGGGTTTGCGGACGGAGCGAGCATCGCGCAGGCCGAGCTCCCATGGCGGGATCGGGGTGAATTTTTCGGCCAGAAAGTCTACAAAGGCACGGACCTTTGGCGACAGGTGACGTTTGTGTGGATACACAGCCGAAATCCACGCCAGATCGTGAACATATTCTGTCAGAACCGGCGTCAGGCGGCCCGCACGGATATCTTCATGAACCAGATATTCGGCCAGTCGCGCCATGCCGAGTCCGGCAACGACCGCTTCGTGCAATGCGTCACCGTCATTGGCGGAAAAACTGCCCTGTGCCCGGAACGAAACATGACCTTCGGGGGTATCGAAATGCCAGTCGTTGAAGCTTTCGCGCGAAGACAGATGCAGACAGTCGTGGTTTTCAAGTTCCTGGGGTTTACGCGGGATACCGTTCTTTTCCAGATATTCCGGCGATGCGACGATCATGCGGCGGTTGACCGCATATTTGCGCGCGATCAGGGATGAATCTTCAAGGGCGGACAGGCGAATCGCCAGATCGTAACCATCGTTGACCAGATCGGTGAATTTATCATCCAGCGTCAATTCAATCCTTACATCGGGATAACGCGCCAGAAATTCCGGAATCAACGGCACGACCTGATATTTGGTGAAGGCCACCGATGCGTTGATACGCAACGTTCCGCGCGGGGCTGCGTAAAGCTGGGTCACGACTTCTTCGGCTTCTTCGATCTCGTTTAAGATCGTGCGGGCGCGTTCGTAAAAGGCACGGCCTTCTTCGGTCAGGCTAAGCTGGCGGGTGGTGCGCATCAAAAGACGCGCGCCAAGTCTGTCTTCAAGGCGCGAAATGTATTTTGAAACCGCCGAAGGTGACAGACGCATGGTCCGTGCAGCAGCTGAAAAACTGCCTTCTTCAACGGCATGGACAAAGATTTCCATTTCTGCGGCGCGATCCATCGGTGTATTTCCTATTTATGACCAATATTCACAAGTAATGTGCATATTGAGGTAATTCTCTTCTGCCGTAAAGGAAATTAGATTGGGTTCATCAAACGCGACACGTTGTCGCAATGAACCAAATTCTTAAAGGAGGTCTGCCATGACCACTTATGCTGACATCACCAAGCTGAACATCAAAACCAGCGAGATTGAAGCTGGCGTGCGCAAAGGCCAACAGCTTCGCGCTGAATATATCGGCAGCCTGTTCCGCAGCCTGTTCAAAGGCTCTGACAAGTCCGCCGACATCAAGCATCCGGCTGGCACCGTTGGCGGTGCTGCCTAATTGACGACCTCGCGGTCGAGCGACGTTTGATCTTCCTCCCCAAACGACGCTCCCGCGATGGACTACCGCGTTTTTTCTAGCGTCTTCCTCCCTAGACGACGCTGTTTTCCCGACTGGCCCGGGCTCTTTTGAGCTCCGGGCCATTTTTTTGTCTCATCGTCGATTTCCGACTTTGAAATCCCCCGGCCTTATTCACCGGTTTGGCGGGCGACGCCCGGCGGGATATAGAAGCCCGGCCGTTCCGACATCCATGACAGCACCGAAACAACCGCCATTGCGACGATGGTGATCCAAAGCGTCGTGCCGATATCAATATCGGCGGCAAACATCCAGCCATAGATCGCCGGGCCAATCGCCGATGCCAGAACCATGACCGCAGTCAAAGTGCTTCGAACCGCACCAATTTCATCCAGTGGCACCAGTTCCGGGATAATCGCGGTGCGTAATGTTGTGGCAAAGCCGGTGGTGATCCCCAGCATCCCCATATAAACCGGGATCATGACCGGGGTTTCGGTGATCGCCAGCAACGATACCGCCCCGATGGCCGGGATCAGATGATAGGGGAACAGCTTGCGAGCGGTATGGCTGTCAATCAGCGGTCCGCTGCCAAAGGCCCCGATCACCGATGTGATGGCGAAAACCGTAAAGCCCGCTGCAAACCAGGTGAGGTCGATGTCTTTACTGGCTGAAATCGATCCCTGATGGAAGAACAGGGCGGTCATCACCAGCGGCGGGGCGGCCAGCATCGGCATGCAGAACCAGATATAGCGTGACCGGAACAGGCGCGGATGGCTGCCTGTGGGTGACGTATCCCGGGCGACCTCCTGATTCGCACTAGCGGTCTTGCTGTTGTTTTCCATTTTGCCCGGTGCTTCGCGGAATTTCGCGTTATCGCGGATCAGCAGGATCGCAATCGGCATCAGGATAACCACGATGAAAATACCGGCCCCGGCATAGGTGGCCCGCCAGCCAAATCCGGCAATAAGTGCCAGCAGGGTTACCGGCATGATTGCCTCTGCCAATGGAAAGCCAAAGCTTGCAATGGCGAGGGCACGTCCACGACTGCGGTCAAAATAACGCGCAATGCCGGTCATGCTGACATGGCTCATCAATCCCTGTCCAGCCAGACGCAGAATAAACAGGGCCGCAATCAGCATCCAGGCCGACTGTGCGGCGGCAATCACAAGGCAGCCGATGGTCAGCAATACCATGGTCGCCAGGCTGTAGCGCAGCATATCGATGCGGTCGATCAATCGCCCGATGAAAGGCAGGCAAAGCGCGCTTGCGATGGTGATCCCGGCATAAATATTGGCAAACTCGGTTTCATTGATCGAAAGGCTGGCGCCGATGAACGGAACGAAAAGGGCGACCAGAAAGGTCTGACCGAATGACGAGCCAAAACTATGAAGCGCCCCGAATGCCAACGGGCGGGGTGCCTGACGCAAAAGACTGAGGAATTGCATGAGGTTCAATCAATAGTATGAGGAATTCTTCCGGCGATATTATCTAGGGCGGTGAAAAGCGTCTACTGCCCGAATGCATAGGTATTATGTAAGCAAATAATAAGAAAAAACCCCCGCAAGAACATGTTCTTGCGGGGGTTTTCGGATCAAAAGTAAGTCGTTTCAGCGGTGAAATCAGGCAGCTATTTTGGCTGCCGGACCATCCGAATGACGGCTTTTCCACCAGTTCAGGCCCAGTATCGCCAGAATGACGACCGTGCCTGCGATCTCTGCCCGAATGTCAGGATAGAAGATGCCAATTGTCGCTGGAACAATCAGAATGCGTGACACCAGATCAATCTTGGCAAACATGAAGCCTTCGAGTGCGGCGGCAAAAGCCGCCAGCGACAGGATCGCGGTAAAACCAGTCCAGAGCACAAGCGGCAGCGGGCCACCAGTGATGATTTCCGGATTGAACACCATGAAGGCCGGGATCAGATAGAGGCCCTTGGCAAATTTCCAGGCCTGCATACTGGTTTCCAATGGACTGGCCCCGGCAATCGCGGCCCCGGCAAAACCGGCAAGCGCAATGGGCGGGGTCACGTTACTGTCCTGAGAATACCAGAACACCACCAGATGAGCGATCAGCAACGGAATGCCGAACTCGTTGGACAGTGCCGGTCCGACCAGAACGATCAGAACGATATAGGATGCCGTCACCGGCAGGCCCATGCCGAGAATCAGGCTGGCGATCAACACCAGAACCAGTGCCAGAACAATATGGCCGCCCGAGAAAGCGATCATCATCGACGAGAATTTCAGACCCAAACCGGTCAGTCCGACGACGCCGACAATAATACCGGCAACAGCGCAGGCCATGCTGACCGCAACCGCATTTTTTGCACCGAGTTCAAGGGCGGCAATTGTAATCCTGACGCCATTGGCAAGGGCAACCTTGAGGCGATCATGGCTTGCCTTTTCGCCGTTCTGCGGCGCGACATAGAAGAACCAGATCACGTATCGCAGGGCGGCAACCGCAAGGACGGAAATGATCGCCCAGAAACCGACACGCATCGGTGAAATGTTCAGCACCAGAAGGTAAATCAGAACGCCAAGCGGCAGAATGAATTGCCAGCCTTCCTTAAGCACCTGCTTCCAATCGGGCAGTTCTTCGACCGGCATGCCACGCATACCGTTTTTCAGCGCGACGATATGGACAAACAGATAAACCGTGCCGAGATACAGGATCGCCGGGAAGATCGAGACCATGACGATTTCAAGATACGGAACCTGTGTATATTCGGAAATCAGGAATGCACCTGCCCCCATGAGAGGTGGCGTGATCTGGCCGCCGGTCGAGGCAGCGGCTTCGATACCACCGGCCTGTGCGGGGCGATAACCCAATTTTTTCATCAGTGGAATGGTAAAGGCCCCGGTGGTGACAACGTTGGCAATCGCCGAACCGCTGATTGATCCCATACCGGCAGACGCCAGCACCGCGGCCTTTGCGGGACCGCCAGCCTTTCTGCCGGTCGCCGCATAGGCCATGTCGATAAAGAATTTACCCGCACCGGTCACTTCAAGGAATGCGCCAAACAGGACGAACATGAAGATGTAGGTCGCTGCAACTCCCATCGGCAGGCCATAAATGCCTTCCTGACCAAGATAAAGCTGACCGACTAGGCGATCCACATCAGCGCCCCGGTGGCTAAGGATGCCGGGCAGCCATTCACCAAGCCATGGCAATGCACCACGTGGACCGGAAAGTGCATAGACGATTGCAATGATGCCAATCACAGTCATGCCAAGGCCAACAGCACGACGGCTGGCTTCGAGTACGGTGACGGTTGCAATGATGCCGATGATCAGATCGGTACTGGTCCAGAAACCCGCACGGTTGAAAATCTCGTCCAGATAGAAGGACAGATAGAATCCCGTAATGAACGCACCAGCCAGAAATCCCAGATCGATGACCCAACCCAGAACGCCCCGTTTGCGGTTCGATCCGAAAACGGGGAACATCAGAAAGGCCAGAAACATCACAAAGGCCAGATGGATCGAACGCTGATAAAACAGGCCAAGCGGCTCGATCCCAGCGCCATACATCTGGAACAGTGAAAGTGCAACGGCGACAACAGAAATTGCCAGTACAACCAGTTTGGGTTGTGGCAGTTTGTCCGCCAAGGACGGAAGCGGTGCCGGTTCAGACATGAAACTTATTCCCCGGTATCAAGGCGGATGGTGACACGGGTGTGTTCAGCCATCTTTGAAAGATATATTTCGTCACCCTCTGTCGTGACGATACGATGGTCGACTGCAAGACTTCCGACGCGCAGGGCATAGGCATTGCCCGGCACAGGTTCGTCGATGTCCTCGATCCAGTATCCGCCACCTTTGGCGCTGGTCAGGACTCCACGACCCGGATAATGGCCAAGACCTGCTGCAAAATCGGGTTGGTATGTACGATGCAGGACCATCCTGCCCAGATCATCGACATAACAATCGATAACCCCGTCACCAGTGACCGAATGGTTCCAGTAAAGGCACCAGCCAGATTGGCGTGGAATTGGTGTTCTGGCCAAAACCGATCCGTCAGCGGCAATGACTTCCAGGTGGTCCGTTGCCGTACCCGGCGTGGTTTCAGCATGACGAGCTGGCCCGCTACATGCCGATATCAGAAGGGTAAAGGCGGCCAATGCTGGCCGCCCCCAATTTAGTGAAATCATGGATAAAGCTTAGGCGGAATCGGTGAACCGGTTTCTTCGTAGTAACGAAGGGCACCCGGATGCATCGGAATCGGCGTCGAGTTCAGAGCGAAATCAACGGTGGTGTCGTTGGCAGCCGGGTGAATGGCGATCAGTTCATCAACTTTTTCAAACAGGGTTTTGGTGATCTGATAGGCCAGTTCGTCATCCATTTCTGCATTCACGAACAGAACGTTCGGGGTTGAAACGGTGTTTACCGGTGCGGTTACACCGTCATAGAGCCCTTTGCGCAGCGCATAGGGTGCGAAGGTCGGTTCGGCATCAAGAGCAGCAACGATTTCCTCATCGCTGAGAGCGATCAGCTTGATCTCACGCGTGGTTGCGAGGTTCAGGATCGAGCTGGTGGGCGGGCCGACGCTCCAGAAACCTGCATCGATATCGCCGTCACGAAGTGCGTCGGCGGTTTCGTTGAAGTTCAGGCGCTGTTCTTCGATGTCATCATAAGAAATGCCGTTGGCTTCAAGCAGGGTTTTGGCAGAAACTTCGGTGCCGGAACCTGGCGCACCAACAGAAACGCGTTTGCCTTTAAGATCGGCAAGGCTGGTAATGCCGCTATCTGCCATGGTCACGATCTGAACGGCATTCGGATAGATCGAAGCCAAGGCGCGAACATTGTCAAGTTTGCGGCCTTCGAATTTGCCTGTACCCGTGAAGCCGGCATAAACAGTATCGGCCAAACCGATTGCAATGTCGCTGTCGCCACGGGAAATAAGGCCCATGTTTTCAACAGATGCACCGGTGACTTCGGCAACTGCGGTCGCACCGTCAACATATTTGCTGATCAGTTCCGCAAGACCGCCGCCATACGGATAATAAACGCCACCGGTACCGCCGGTCGCGATGGAAAGCTGACTTTGGGCGAATGCCGGGGCACCGAACATCATCAGTGCTGCCGCTGCAGAAAGCAGATTCCGCAATTTCATACTTAGTCCTCCCTAGGATTAGTGTTTACTGCGTTGATAACAACAGAAACGGTCAATAAAGAAATATTGGCAGTTATCTTTTGGTATCTCCTCAGTTGTTGGTCGTCCTGTTCTCTAACGAATATGGTGTCGGGTAGGCACTTAACAGGTCGTTGGGATAATAAAGCAGTGTCCGATCCGGTCGCCAAATACGGCACGCGCAAATCGCCCGTGAAACTGATTCACAAGGATGCTGTCAGAAATCCGACAAAATGCGGTGGCATTCAGATGCGATTGACCCGTTATCGGGCCGATCAAGCGTCATGCGATGAAAGCATGCCTTCCCGGACATTGGTTATTCTCCCTGACGAATGTTGTTTATTGTTTTGCCCTAGTGATTGGCAAACATCATGCCAACCGGGGATTCTATTTTTCTATTTATATATCAAACAGATACAAAAATCAGCCAGATCATATCGGCGGAAAATTGCCGATGTACCATTTCTTTTTCGGCGGATTTTTGCCGATAGACCCGATTCACAAATATCCTAACACTTTAAAGCTGCGGGACAAATTATCGCTCTTCAATGGTATCACGGCGAATGTTCAGCTTTTTCATTTTTTCGTTCAGGGTGCGACGCGGAATGTCGAGTTCGTCCATTACTGTTTTGACGTTGCCGTTATGGCGCGTCAGAGCATCGCGGATGATGTGCTGTTCGAAATGGCGAAGCTGATCTGCGAGTGATCCGGTTTTGTCGGCAGGGTCGGCGGCACCATTGCCAATGCTGTTGCCAAACAGACGTGCCCAGCGTTCTTCGGCGTTGCCGGTCAGGAGCACATAGCGTTCCGCGAGGTTTTTAAGTTCGCGCACATTTCCCGACCATTCATGAGCCAGAAGTCCGCCCCAAAGTTTTGCAGGCGGTTTTTCATACGGGCGATCAAAATTTTCGGCCGCCCGTTCGGCAAAAATGTCAAACAGCAGCGGCAGGTCATCCTTGCGCTGGCGAAGCGGGGCGATTTGCAGTTCGAATGTGTTGATCCGAAACAGAAGGTCTTCGCGGAAACGCTTATCAGCAACGGCGGTCGGCAAATCTTCGTTGGTGGCACAGATCAGCCGGAAATTGACTTTTACCGGGGTGTTTGACCCAAGTCGGACGATTTCGCGCTGTTCAATGACGCGCAGAAGCTTGGCCTGCAAGGCCAGCGGCATGCTTGATAATTCATCAAGAAACAGGGTGCCATTATCGGCATGTTCGATCCAGCCGATCCGGCGGTTGGTTGCGCCGGTAAAGGCCCCTTTTTCATGACCGAAAAGCTCGCTTTCGGCGGTACTTTCTGGAATTGCCGCGCAGTTAACGGCAACAAATCGCCGATCATTCCGGGTGCTGAGGTCATGAATGGCACGCGCGACCAGTTCCTTGCCGGTACCGGTTTCTCCGGAAACCAGAACCGGGACTTCGGTCGGGGCGATATTGGCGATTTCGGCCTTGAGGGCACGCATCGACGGGCTGTTGCCGATCAGGCGGCTGTCAAGCGTGCCCTGTTGGGCGATTTGCGTGCGCAGGGCGCGGTTTTCGATGACAAGCTTGCGTTTTTCAATTGCGCGCTCAAGGCTTTCGAGGATGTCGTTCGGCTCAAACGGTTTTTCAACGAAATCATAGGCCCCGCTTTTCATCGCTTCGACCGCCATCGGGACATCGCCATGACCGGTCATCAGGATCACCGGAATGTCACGGTCGATCGCCAGAACCGATTTGGTAAAGGCGATGCCATCAAGCTTTGGCATTTTGACATCGGTCAGGATGACGCCGGCGAAATCGGGTGTGATATCTTCAAGGGCTGAAATCGCGTCGGCATGAACACAGATGGTGTAGCCTGACAGGTCAAGCCATTGCGACAGGGAAACACGCAGGGCTTCTTCATCATCGACGATGATCACCTGTGCCGTTTGTGGTTTTGCGCTGGTGGTATCGATTTTCGAGTGCGGCATTACGTCTGCGTCCCCCGCATCAATGGTAATTGTATTTCAAAGCAGGCCCCGCCACCCGCCCGGTTATAGGCGCGGATCGTTCCACCAAAGTCACGAACAATTCCATAGCTGACCGACAGGCCAAGCCCCACACCCTGTCCCGGGTCCTTGGTGGTGAAGAACGGGTCAAACAGCAAAGCCAGGCTTTCCTCGCCGATGCCAGGACCGGTATCGGAAATGCGAATGGTGGCTTTATCCCGGGTTTGCGTAAGATCGACGATGATGCGTTTTTCCGTCTTGCCGTTCGCATTATCCGTTCCCGGTATTTCGGCCATGGCATCAAGGGCATTGCGGATGATATTGACGAAAACCTGTTCGATCCGAACCAGATCGGCATGGACAATCAGATCACCGTCAAATGCCGACTGTTCAAGCACACAGCCTTCATTGTGCAGCTGTGATGACAGTAATTGTATCACATTATCAAGGGCAGCCCGGATATTGACGGGTTCAAGCACGCCGGTTGATTTGCGCGAGAAGGTTTTAAGTTGCCCGGTGATCGATCCCATGCGTTCGGTCAGGGCAGAAATCTGTTCGATATTGGTGCCCAGATTTTCCGGCTTTCCCCGTTCCAGCATCAGTCTGGCACTGGCGCAAAAGGTTCGGATTGCGGCAATCGGCTGGTTGATTTCATGCGCGATTGCGGCGGACATCTGCCCAAGGGCGGCCAGTTTACCCGCCTGAACCAGTTCATCCTGCGTGCCGCGCAATTCGGCCTCGGTCTTGCGGCGTTCGGTGATTTCCTGTTCAAGACGTGTGTTAAGCGCCTGAATGCGGGCAAATTCCATGGATTTGCGCTGGGATGCCAGTTTCAATTCACGTTCGCGCAGGAACAGCACAATCAGGATGATCAATCCCGACCCGATCAGGGTGATCAGCATGACGCTTGTGCGTCGCTCTGCGACATAGTCCATCGGAGTCAGATAAAACAGATTCCATTCACTGCCGCTGATCGGTTTGATGTCAAACAGGAAGCGTTCATTACCGATTTCAAGCAAGCCATCCTCGCCAGAAGGATTTTCAGCAATGTTCAGTGACCGGAGTTCCTGACCGGAATATTGGCGATTGCGCAAGATGCGCTCACGGTCGGTTTCGGTCAGCGGGCGAATGGTGCGATATTTCCAGTCGCCGCGACTGGTTAACATGATCACACCGTCGGCATCTGAAACAAAGACTGTTTCGCCCCCGTCCTGCCAGTTCCGTTCAAGCTCATCGAGTTCAATTTTGACAGCAACCACGCCGACAATTTCGCCGGATTTCGATATCGGATGGGAAATGAACAGGCCTGATCGCCCGGTGGTCACACCGATCCCGTAGAAAAATCCTTCCTGCCCGGCGAAAGCTTCGGTGAAATAGGGGCGGAAACTGTAATCCTGACCCACGAAACTGTCGGGCGTTCCCCAGTTGCTTGCCGCGACCGTTTTGCCGGTTCGGTCCATGACATAAAGTGCGGCCGCGCCCGACCGTCCGTTGACCTTTTGCAGATATTGGTTGGCAATATCCACAGTGCCGTTTCCGGTGACGACATTGACGATTTCATGATTTCGGGCAACGACATAGGGCAGATATCGATAGCGATCGACAGCGGCGCGCAATGTGCTTTCATAAAGTGCAAGGCGGGCCTGGGATGTTTGCTGTAACTGGCTGATGGCAAGGGTTTCGGTCGAATTGACAGCAAGCCAGACGACCAGTCCGGCAATGACAATCCCGGCAAAACTCAACGATGCGCGACTATAGGTGCTTAACCAGTAGAACAATCCTGCCTCTCGCGCGTTAGAGTTTGGTCTTTTGCTTCATACAGGGCGTTTTGGCGCCCGGTCTGTTGGCGGGGGTGTCCGGCTTCCTGTTCGGGTGCACGATAGTTATGTGGCATCGGGACGGGGAGTCAATAAAGACGCAGGGCAGTACCGGTATTGAATGTCGCTTTCCCATGGGGTGGAACGGCAGAAATCAGGTAGGGTCTTGGTGTCGTACATGAACAAAGCCTCAAATATGCCTCAAGTGGTTATTTTTTCGCCACAATGGGATGTATTTTGTTAGGCTTGTTTCAAATTTTAATCTGTCTAACTGACGAGGTTCAGGTGAGTAAGATCGCACTTGTTGATGACGACCGTAATATCCTGACATCGGTTTCGATGGCGCTTGAAGAAGAAGGGTATGAGGTCCAGACATATTCCGACGGGTCTGAAGCGCTGCATGCCTTGACCAAGGAAGAGCCCGATCTTGCCGTGCTCGATATCAAGATGCCGCGCATGGATGGCTTGGAGCTTCTGACGCATCTTCGCAAAAAGACCCAGATGCCGGTGATTTTTCTGACATCCAAGGATGACGAGGTCGACGAGCTGACCGGTCTGAGACTTGGGGCAGATGATTATATCAAAAAGCCGTTCTCTCAGCGTTTGCTGATCGAGCGTATCCGGACCTTGCTGCGTCGTGCCGAAATCATGCGCGCAGGCGGTGTTCGCCCGAGCGGTTCGGAAGACGTTATTCAGCGCGGGGAACTGGTTCTTGATCCATCACGCCACATGTGCAGCTGGAAAGGCCAGCATGTGAACCTGACAGTGACGGAATTCCTGTTGATTCAGGCGTTGGCAAAACATCCGGGCCACGTGAAAAACCGTGATCAGCTGATTGATGCGGCTTACGGCGAACATATTTATGTTGATGATCGTACCATCGACAGTCACATCAAACGTCTGCGCAAGAAATTCCGCGAGACAGACAAGGAATTCAAGGAAATCGAAACCCTGTATGGCGTTGGTTATCGTTACCGCGACACAGCGACGGTTGCGAGTTGAAGTCCTGAACACTCTTGTCGCAGTGCCGGGCCGATATTGGCCCGGCCAGAATTGCGGGTCTGAATGAGCGATTTACCTGCCTCGGCTGAACAGCAATCCGTGCCGCAACACGAAACCCGTGTTGCGCGGATAGAGGAACGCCACGGGCTTTTTTCCCCGTTAACCTGGCGCATTCTGGCGGTGAATGCGCTGGCTCTTTTTGTGCTGGTCGCGGGTATCCTTTATCTTGGCCGTTACAAGCAGGAACTGATCCATTCCGAACTTGAAGCCATGGCCGTGCAGGCGGAAATGTATGCCGCCGCATTGTCGACATCGGCTGTCGGACAGGGTGATGATGCAACCAATCGGGTGAAGCTTGAAGTCGCGCGCGAAATGGTGCGCCGACTTGTCGGGATTACCGGGGCACGGGCACGGCTGTTCGGGGCGAATGGCCAATTGATCGCTGATAGCCGCAATGTCCGGACATTTGGCAGCGGTGCGGTTCAGGCAGAAGAGCTGCCAGCACCGGGTGAAGATGACCAGCTTGCCGAAATCATGCGCAAACTGACCGAGGGAATTCTTTCGCTTTTTGAGGGCGAGCAGCCGCTTCCGCTTTATGTCGATCCCCCGGTCGCAAGTGCCAGTGATTATCCGGAAGTACGTGCCGCCCTTGCCGGATATTCACGCGGCGTGGTCCGGGTGGATAGCCAGGGGCGCCGGGTTTTGTCGGTTTCGGTGCCAGTGCAGCGTTTCAAGCAGGTTCTGGCGTCGATCATGCTGACCAAGAATGGTGATGCGATCGAAAATGCCCTGCATGCGGTTCGGCTTGATATTCTGAAAATCTTTGTTTTTGCGTTTGGTATTACGGTTCTGCTGTCGATTTATCTGGCCGGGGTGATTACGCGCCCGTTAAACCGTTTGGCGCGTGCGGCCGAACGGGTCCGGCGCAGCAAGAACCGTCAGTTTACCATCCCCGATCTTTCGGATCGTCGCGATGAAATCGGCGATCTGTCGACGACGCTTCGCGATATGACCGAAACGCTTTGGGATCGTATGGACGCGATTGAACGTTTTGCCGCCGACGTCGCCCATGAAATCAAGAACCCGCTGACGTCGCTTCGCAGTGCGGTTGAAACCGCTACCCGTCTGAAAGACCCGGAACGCCAGCGCCGTCTGATGGAAATCATTGCCGAAGACGTTCAGCGCCTTGATCGCCTGATCAGCGATATTTCCGATTATTCACGCATGGATGCCGAATTGTCGCGCGCTGAAACCGAAGAAGTTGATCTGCGTGTTTTGCTGCAAACCCTTTGCGAGCTTTATAACGCCGATGCGGATGGCCCGCCGGTCAAGGCATCGGTGCCTGAAAACCTCATTGTGCCGGCCCTTGAAAGCCGATTGGTGCAGGTGTTCCGCAACCTGATTTCAAACGCGATCACCTTTACCCCCGAAGGCGGATCGGTGCGGGTGCGCGCATGGCGTGACAAGGATCAGGCTGTGGTGACGGTCGAGGATGATGGACCCGGCATTCCGCCCGGCAAGGAAGAAGCAATTTTCAATCGGTTCTATACCGAACGCCCATCAGGCGAAAAATTTGGTCAGCATTCCGGTCTGGGGCTTTCGATTTCCAAACGCATCGCCGGGGCGCATAACGGCGACCTGACAGCGACAAACCGAATCCTCGATGGCGAGGTCAAGGGCGCGATCTTTACCCTGCGCTTGCCGCTTGAAGAAGGTGCGTAATCCGTCGAATTGCCGATAATTTCTATCCATGAGGATAGACCTGCATGTTTCACGTTTGACAAGCCAGTATCACCCGCGCATCGTTTTGTCCGCTATGACACAAATCCATGCAAATTGTGTCGCGCTTGGGTCCTATGCGATTTTGTTGCGCGGGCCATCAGGCAGCGGCAAATCCAACCTTTCGCTGCGGCTTGTCCGGGCCGGAGGGCGGCTTGTTTCCGATGACAGGACCGACATTTTGGCGCGCGATGGCAAACTGATTGCCAGCGCGCCGATACAGATTGCACGATTGTGCGAAGTGCGCGGGATTGGTATCGTCCGCGGGCTTGCCCATCAGGCAGCAGGCGATGTGAGGGTTTTGTTCGATCTGGTGGCCGACCCGGTCGAGGTGGAACGGATGCCCGAGCCCCGTTTTGAAACGTTTTATGGTATTTCGATTCCGTCCTGGAAAATCTGGCCATTCGATATGGCAGTCGACGCCAAGATTGAGGTCGCCTTGTCCTTGGCAACAGGTGAGATGCAGCTCGAAACATGACCGATGCAGACAATGCAATAGGCCCGATAAACGCCGATGGCGGCACCGGCGAGAATGGCGAGGATACGCGACTTGTCCTGGTGACCGGGGTTTCTGGTGCCGGACGAACGACGTCGCTGAAAATCTTTGAGGATTTCGGCTTTGACGCGGTCGACAACCTGCCGTTGCGGTTGCTGCCAGCTCTGCTGAGCGGGGGGACCGACCTTGATCAGCCGCTGGCGATTGGCCTTGATATCCGTACGCGCGATTTCGGTGTCGATCAGTTCGTCAACATCGTCAGCTCTTTGCGCGAACAGCCCGGCGTTAACCCGATGGTGGTTTTTGTCGATGCCGAGACAGGCATTTTGCAGCGTCGCTTTACCGAAAGCAGACGGCCCCATCCTTTGACCCATGACCGGCCGCTTGTCGATGCGATTGAACATGAAAAACGCCTGATGGCGCCGATTGCGGCGACGGCGGACATGATTATCGATACCTCGCGGCTTAAATCGGCCGAGCTTCGCAAGATCCTTCAGGACCAGTTTGCGATTGGCGAAAAGGATGCGATGGCGATCTTTGTCAAAAGCTTTTCGTTCCGTCAGGGCGTGCCCGGCGAAGCCGACCTTGTTTTTGACGTTCGTTTTCTGCGTAACCCGCATTATGATCCCGAGCTTCGTTTGCTGACCGGGCTTGATGACCGGGTTGGTGCCTATATCGAGAAGGATCAGGATTTCGCCGGTTTCATGGATCGGTTAAAAGGCCTTATCGGCCCTGTTCTGCCGCGTTATGCGCAGGAAGGGAAAAGCTATCTGACCATCGCGGTCGGTTGTACGGGCGGTCAGCATCGTTCCGTTTACATCGCGCGCATGCTAAACGACTGGATTGCCGGTCTGGGATATGATGTTCATCTCAGTCATCGTGACAAGCCAGATGAACCGAAACCGGGGGAGTGAATTGATGGAGAAAACGGCATGATCGGGATGGTGCTCGTCACCCATGGCGATCTCGCGAAGGAATTCGTATCGGCCTTGCAGCATGTTGTCGGCGAACAGGAAAATGTCGCTGCCGTCTGCATCGGACCCGACGACGACATGGAACAACGTCGTGCCGACATTCTTGCGAGTGTCGAGGCTGTCGACGATGGCAAAGGTGTTGTGCTGTTGACCGATATGTTCGGCGGCACGCCGTCGAATCTGGCAATTTCCATCATGGAACAGGCCAATGTCGAAGTGATTGCAGGGGTTAATTTACCTTTGTTGATCAAACTGGCATCGGTGCGCATCGATGGCACGCTGGCCGAAACGGTCAATGCAGCGCAGGAAGCGGGCCGGAAATATATCAATGTGGCGTCGCGCCTGCTAAGCGGCGAGGAATAAACAACAAAAACAGAAGTTCGGGCGATCGGGGATGGCCCGGATCTTTTGAAAGTTTGCCGACGGGGACTTGAAGTCGGGACTAAGGCGGGACAAATATGGCGCAGACGGAAAAGCGGATCGTAACCATCAGCAATCAACGCGGATTGCACGCGCGGGCGGCCGCAAAATTTGTTAAACTTGCCGGTGAATTCGAATCCCGGATCATGGTTCGCAATCGCGGAACAGAGGTTTCAGGCGTATCGATCATGGGGCTTATGATGCTTGCAGCATCGACTGGCACGGAAATCGAGATCGAAGCATCAGGCCCGGATGCCAAAAAGGCGATTGATGCGCTTAACGAACTTGTTGATGCCAAGTTCCACGAAGAATAAGCCGCAGAATGAATAGGATTTCCGCATAGGCGGGAACGGGAATTTCTGGAAACAACAAGAACGAGTTGGCAGCAAACCAGGCTTGCAAGTTCCACCAAAAGACCAGACCACAATCGATGACCAGTCGCCGTCCGACCGCCGGGTAATTACAGGGCTTGGGGCATCGGGCGGGATTGTAATCGGTCGGGCCTTTGTCATGGACCGGCAATATGTCGATGTCAGTCGCACACGTATCGATGCGGCGGCCATCCCGACCGAAACCGAACGCCTGCACAAAGGCGTTTCGGAAAGTATCGAACAGCTTAAACGCCTCAAATCCCAATCGGCCAATGTCGGCGGTGCCGCATCCGAGGAGCTTGGATTCCTGCTGGATGCCTACGTTCATATGCTCACCCAGTCGCGCCTTGTGCGCGGGGCCGAAGAACTGATCCAGACGCGCCATATGAATGCGGTACACGCGGTCAGCGAGGTCATTGATGCCATCGCGACCCAGTTTTCCGGTATTGATGATCGTTACATCGCAGCACGCGCGTCCGACATCCGCGAGGTTGGCCTGCGTCTGATGCGGTGCCTGATCGGGGAAACTGACCGGGCATTTGAAACTGCGCCCAAAGGTGCCATTCTGATCGCCGAGGAAGTCAGCCCGGCCGATATGGCGCGCCTTCAACCCGGCCAGATTACAGCCTTTGTCACCGCGCTTGGCGGGGCGGAAGGCCATACCGCGATCATGGCCCGGTCGCTTGGCATTCCAGCGATTTTGGGTGCGGCCGATATCATTCGCGGGGTTTCGGGCGGTGATCTGATCATTGTTGATGGCGGTCGGGGTGAAGTTATCCTGCGTCCGACCGAGGATGATCTGGCCCATTATAGCCAGCGTCGCGAAGACTGGCGGGCGGCACGCGCCAAACTGGCCAGCCTGCGCGATGTCCCGTCGGCGACCCGCGACGGGGTCGAAATTGACCTGCATGCCAATATCGAATTGCCCATCGAACTGTCGGCGGCACTGGAAAACGGGGCGACCGGCATCGGACTTCTGCGCAGCGAGTTCATGTTCATGAACAAGGACTATCTGCCGGACGAAGACGAACAATATGCCGAACTGGCCGATATCGTGACCCGGATGAATGGCAAGCCGGTGACGATCCGTACCCTTGATATCGGGGGTGAAAAGCTTGCGGTGTCATTGCAGGCAGAAATCGGGTCCGGGCCAAACCCGGCACTGGGATTGCGTGGCATCCGTTTGTCATTGCGTAAGCCCGAATTGCTGGAAGCCCAGATGGCCGCCATCCTGCGGGCATCCCTGCACGGGCCAATCCGGGTTCTGATCCCGATGGTGGTCAGCGTTCATGAAATGAGCCGGGCGCGTCAGATTTACGAAGCCGTTGCAAGGCGCCTGCGCAAGGAAGGCCATGCCATACCGGATGTTTTACCGCCACTGGGCGCGATGATCGAAATACCAGCCGCCGCACTGGCGATTGATGCCTTGGCGCGCGAAAGCGATTTCTTTGCCATCGGCACCAACGATCTGACGCAATATACACTGGCAATTGATCGTACCGACGATCAGGTGGCGGGGCTTTATGACCCGTTGCATCCATCGGTTTTGCGTCTGATCCGTGATGTGATCAAGTCATCGCGGGATCGCGACATCCCGATCAGTGTTTGTGGCGAAATGGCCGGTGACCCGCGATATACACCGCTTTTCCTTGGCTTCGGGCTGCGCAATCTTTCGATGTCCCCGGTCAGCCTTTTGCCGGTCAAGCAGCGCCTGCGCCGTCTTGATACGCGTAATACCGAACATCAAGCCGCGCGTGTGATGGAACAATGGGATTCTGCACGCATCGCCATGATGCTGGATGATTTCAACGATCTTGCCTGACCGGCGATCATAATACTTAATAAATCAATCGGTTATGAGATGGGTCCATGCAGCATGGGCGCTGTGTATTTGCGTTTATTTTTCCGGCATTGAAAATTCATCGAAGAAAAGACTTGAAATCGATATAAAGAAATCTTTATATGTCTTCCATCGCGAACGGGCAAACCGTCGCACAGGAATTTTCGGGCGTATCTGCAAGATCCATGTGGTCGGCGGTTGCGCTGTTTTTGTTTGATTGGAGACGACATGTCGAACTTTACCGATTGCAAGGTCGCAGACATCTCGCTGGCCGCCTGGGGCCGCAAGGAAATCGCGATTGCCGAAACCGAGATGCCGGGCCTGATGGCGTTGCGCGAAGAATACGGTGCGGCCAAGCCGCTTGCTGGCGCACGCATCGTCGGTTGCCTGCACATGACCATTCAGACCGCGGTTCTGATCGAAACCCTGACGGCACTTGGTGCTGAAGTTCGCTGGTCGTCGTGCAACATCTTCTCGACCCAGGATCAGGCTGCAGCAGCGATCGCGGCAACCGGCGTTCCTGTCTTTGCCTGGAAGGGCGAGACCGAGGAAGAATTCTGGTGGTGCATCGAGCAGACCATCACTGGCCCGAACGGCTGGAAACCAAACCTGATCCTTGATGATGGCGGCGACGTCACCCAGCTGATCCACGACAAGTATCCGGAACTTCTTGAAGACATCAAAGGTCTTTCCGAAGAAACCACCACCGGTGTGCATCGCCTGTATGAAATGGCGAAAAAAGGTACGCTGAAGGTCCCGGCGATCAACGTCAATGACTCGGTCACCAAGTCGAAATTCGACAACCTGTATGGCTGCCGTGAGTCACTTGTTGATGGCATCAAACGCGCAACCGACGTCATGGTTGCCGGTAAGATCGGTGTGGTTGCCGGTTTTGGTGATGTTGGCAAAGGTTCGGCTGCATCGCTGCGCAGCCAGGGTGCACGTGTTCTTGTGACCGAAATCGATCCGATCTGTGCGCTTCAGGCCGCAATGGAAGGTTACGAAGTCACCACCATGGAAGATGCTGCACCGGTTGGCGACATCTTCGTCACCACCACGGGCAATATCGACATCATCACGCTCGACCATATGCGTGCGATGAAAGACCGTGCAATCGTTTGCAACATCGGTCACTTCGATTCCGAAATCCAGATCGGTTCGCTGCGTAATTACAAGTGGGACAATGTCAAGCCGCAGGTCGACGAAGTCGAATTCCCGGATGGCAAACGTCTGATCGTTCTGGCCGAAGGCCGTCTGGTCAACCTTGGTTGCGCAACCGGTCACCCGAGCTTCGTGATGTCGGCATCCTTCACCAACCAGGTGCTGGCCCAGATCGAACTTTGGAAAAACCACGCCAACTACGAAAACAAGGTTTATGTCCTGCCGAAACACCTTGACGAGAAAGTTGCCGCCCTGCATCTCGACCGTCTTGGCGTGAAACTGACCAAGCTTTCGAACGAACAGGCCGAATATATCGGCGTGCCGCAGGCTGGTCCGTTCAAGCCGGATCATTACCGCTACTAAGCGCAATCGCGTTTTGCATCAAAGCCGGTCCGTTCATTCGGACCGGCTTTTTTGTGTTTTGCGACGACGCGTTCGGGTAAGAAAGAGAACACCACAACAGGGAAGCAAGCCATGCCCCAGCTTGAAATCGAATATTCCGCCAATTTGCCAATCACCGAACAGCTTCGCGGGTTGGCGATCAGCCTGCATCGTGAAATTGCCAGGGCAGCCGATGCCGATCTGGAAAGTTTCAAAACACGTTTATCGCCACTTGAAAATGTCGTGATTGCTGATGGCGGGCCAAAGCATGGCATGGTGCATCTTGATGTGCGGCTGTTGTCGGGGCGCTCTGACGATGTCAAACATGCCGTTGGTTCCATCGCACTTGAAACCCTGCGGGCGCATCTGGAAAATCTGGTCGGGAATTTCGATGTACAGTTTACTGTTGAAGTACATGATCTGGACCGGGCCAATTACCACAAGCATGTTACAAACGCCTGACGGCCCGATCGGGTTGGCAGTTACATCAAAAGTGCTTCATGGATCGGGTGATCGGGGCCGTAACGATCATTCATCAGTTTGATCAGCTCGCGCGAAAACTGCTTGCCTGCATCCAGCAGGGAACGGAGTTCGGTGTCACTGCGATCATTCGGGCCGACTTTTTCAAGCCGTTTGCGGACATCCGGATCGCTGAGTTCGCGCAGAAACCGGTCATAGAGTTCGAGTGCGGGAAGGCTTTTATCGCCAAAAACCGTTTGAACGCGTGTGATCGGCGATAACTGCAAAAGTTCCGATAGTTTCGCCCGTTTACCGATATAATCACGACCTGCGGTTTCTGCCGCCGCGATAATACCACCAAAATAAAGCATCTTACGCGAAAAGACGAGTTTAAGACGTCTTGGTGCCCATGCCTTGCTGGCATCGCCTTCGCGGGTTTTGATTTCGAAATCGACGCTGATGGTGCGGTAATAGCGGATGACGTCATTGACCAGAAAGCGTGCGATGGATTCCCGTGTAACCGTTTCGGTGACATAGTTGGCAATCAGTTCGTCAAAGAAGGCACGTTTGCCGACTTCGTTATAAAGCCATTCACATTCCAGCAGAAACAGCAGGCGGCGTGTGGTGATCGAATTGGTGTCGCCATCAAGGCCGATGCGGTTGACCAGTTCCTCGGCCGGGACATAGGATGAAAACGGGCCGTTAACGGCCGCCTTTTTGGTCACCATGGCACCAAGAATTTCGGAAACGTCACGGTGGGGGGCCAGATCACGGTCAACTTCACGACCGATGATGAAGTAATCCAGATCCGATTGTTCTGATGCCTCGTGCCGACCGAACGACCCGGTAACAACAACGCAGAAAGCGCTGCCATGCAGCTGATTGGCGAGTGCGCTTCGCATCTCGTCGAGCCGCTTTGCGGTATAGGCCTGATTGCTGGCGATGGTATCTGGCAACAAGGTTGAAATGATTCCGTTGAATGCGGCAATTAATTCAGTATCGACCTAAAGGTGAAAGATTAAAACCGCGTTTATGGGATAACTGCGGAGTCCCTTGTAAAACCGGACCGGATTTCACAATCCGGCAGAGGCTTGGCACATAATTGCCATTACTTGCCGATAAAACGGCCTTAAAGGCGAATAACCATGTGCCATATGTCGTTTGTCGGGGCCGTTGGCCAAAAGACCTTTTGCATATTTCCCCGATTGGAAATCACCCTGGATTATGGAGAAGTCCGATCAAAAATCTTCATCGTACCCTGCTTGCCGTTCCGCTTCTTGGCCTGATGGCAATGCCTGCCTTTGCCCAGTCGGCCGATATGAAATCGCCCGAGGAGATGAAGGATATGGAACCCGATGCGTTGCGCGACGGGATCGAAAACCGCCATCCATCGGCCTATTACATTCTGGCAGCCAAGCAGTTTAATGCAGGCGAACGTGATGATGCAGTTTTCTGGTTCTATACCGGTCAGTTGCGCTATCGCACGCTTTTGGGCTGCAAACCTGACCTTGCACCGGATCAGGACCCGGCATTGTTTGCGTCCCTGAACGAAACCGTCGGTCGCCCCCTTAATGGATATGCCTTTGGGGATGTGGATGAACTGAGCAGCACGATCGAGGATGTCCTAGAATGGGATGCCGCGCATGCCAATGGCTATGTCGCCAAAGCCGAATGCGAACAGGTCATTACTGCCGAGCGCGCCGGACTGGACGAGTTGCGTGAAATGATCGTCGCCAAGGCAGATGAAATCCGCAAGCAGCGCGAAGAAAACGGGCTGGAAAACCGGTAAATCATTTTACGAAGATTGATAAAAGCCCGGTCCGCGTGCCGGGCTTTGTCTTTGGCTGGATGTGTTGACGGAAAGTTTGGAAACGCGATAGCGTCATGAAATTGTTATCCGGTTCCTGGTGGCAGTTGCCCCACATATCTCTTGAAAGATTACCATGGAAATTTCCAATCTCCCGTTCGGCACGACCGACTGGTCGTCAATCACGCCAACCGAGCATTCCGGCGATACCGGCATGGCATATTGGCGCACACAGCAATTTGGTCCGATCCGGGTGCGGATGGTGACATATACGCCGGGCTATCTTGCCGATCATTGGTGCAAGAAGGGCCATATCCTGCTGTGCCTTGAAGGTGAGCTGGTCACCGAACTGGAAGACGGGCGGGTTTTCACCCTGAAACCGGGCATGAGTTATCAGGTGGCAGACAATGCGGAAGCCCATCGTTCATCAACAGAGCCGGGTGCCACATTGTTTGTCGTTGACTGAACTGACGGTTTTGGGAATTAGCCCAGATACACCTGACTTGACGGATAGGAAATGCGCGGCGGAACACGACGGGCAAGGAAGAATCCCAGTGTCAGCGGGCCGACACGGCCAATGAACATGATCAGTTCGATCACGATCCGGCCCAGTGTATCGAGTTCGCCGGTCGTCCCGCGCGAAAGACCGACCGTGCCAAAGGCCGACGTCACTTCAAAGACAAGATCAAGAAAATCGCCGTCGTGGGACATGGTGATCAGAAAGATACCGCTCATGACGACGAACATTGAAATCATCGTCAGGGCCAGCACCTTCATCACTTCTTCAAGGCCGATGCTGCGCCCAAAGGCATGTAACTGATTATGGCGTTTGAAAAAGGCGATGGTTGCCAGAACCAGTACGATAAAGGTGGTGACCTTGATCCCGCCGGCTGTTGATGTACTGCCCGCCCCGATCACCATCAGAAGGATGAACATCAATGCGGTGGTGTCGTGAATGGATCCGATATCGACCGTGTTGAACCCGGCAGTGCGGGTTGTCAGACCCTGAAACCAGCTGATTTGAAGCTTGTCGATCGGGTTGGAAAAAGCCCCGAGCGTGTCGGGATTGTGCCATTCAAGGATGGCAAACATCGTGACCGACCAGACGATCAGAATGGCAGAGCCGGTCAGCATCAATTTGCTGTGCAGGGATAAATGACGCCAGCCGCGATGAATCCACAGATCGGAAATCACGCTGAACCCGATCCCGCCAATCAGAAGCAATGTCGGGATTGTGAGGTTGATCACCGGGTTTGTAGCCCATCTGCTCAGGCTGTCGGGCATAAGGGCAAAGCCCGCATTGTTGAAGGCCGATACCGAATGGAATACCGCAAACCACGTTCCGCGTGCCCAGCCAAAATCGGGGACAAAAACGGTCAGCAATAGGATGCCGCCGATCAATTCGCAGAAAAGCACAACGGCAAGGATCGTTTTGACCAGACCCACGAGCTGATGCAGCGATGTCTGGTTCAAATCTTCGCGCAGGAAATTGTGATGACGCAGCCCAATTGGCAAGCCAAGTGCGGATAAAACAAGGGCTGCAAATGTCATCAGACCAAGACCGCCAAGCTGGATCAGGATCAGGATCATGGCTTGCCCGAACAGCGTGAAGCTTGACCCGGTATCAACCACGGCAAGGCCGGTGACGGTGACGGCGGACGTGGCCGTAAACAAGGCGTCGGAAAAGCTGATCGGATGGGTGACCGCAACAGGGAGGACCAAAACAACCGCGCCGATCAGGATCAAGGCCAGATACAGGATGGCGAGCAAAAGCGGCGGTGGTATTCGGATCGGTTTTCCGGTGCGGTTCGGAAAATAAAAGGGCATGGCTCAGATGCCGTCGCTGAAGTCGCGCAAATTCTGGCGGCGACCAAGGATCAGGATTTTATCACTGGCTTCCATCGTGACGGTCCCGGTATCACAGCCGATAAATTCCGATCCGCGTAAAATACCCAGGCAACGCAGTTCGTGGGACTTTTCAAGATCAAGCGACTCAATGGTTTTCCCCGCCATGCTTTCCGGGACTTCCAGATTGATGACATGCATGCCGTTACCAAGGCTAAGGTAATCGCGTACGGCGGGGTTATGCAGTTTCTGGGCGATGTGCTGGCCGATTTCCTGTTCGGGTAAAATGACCCGGTCGGGTTCCAGTTTGGTCAGGATGCGATGATGGGTTTTGTTGATCGCCTTTACCCAGACGGTTTTGACCCCCAGCATTTTGACATTCATCGTGCACAGGATATTGGCTTCAAGGTCTTCGCCAATGGCAATCAGGGCGACGTCATATTTGTCGACCCCGGCCTCGCGAAGGGCTTCTTCATCGCGGCCATCGGCGATGATCGCTTCGGACAGGATATCCGAAAGGGCGGCGACGGATTTTTCGTTGATGTCGATGCCCAGGACGTGATTGCCACTTCGTGCCAGATCGGTCGCAACCGTGCTACCAACGGTTCCAAGCCCGATGATGACAAAGGTTCGGTTGCGCTTCTTTTCGGTTTTGGGGGCCATATCGGTTACTCCCTTTGCAATGGATTGTCCGATGCAGCGAAATTCGCACGGCAATTTTACGTCCGACGGACGAGCATATCAGTCAAACAGGCTTGCTGCAGCAGCCTGTTGTGCCGGATCGGTCAGATTGCCGACACGTCGCAGGAACGAGTTCTTTTCCTCGTAATAGCGTTTGCCAAGATCGGCAAAGCTTTTGACCTCGGCATTGGTATTGATGTGAAATTCGCGTTTGGGCACTTTGGTTGCGGTTTCATCCATCAGGACCGCGCTGATTTCCGGATCGATAACATCGGCAACACCGTCAAGCTCGATGCGGTTTTTCAGACTGAACAGAAACTTTTTGAAAGCCGGATGGCGCTGCAAAAATGCTTTTTCGGTCAGAAGGAAATCATTGGCGGCAAAGTCGGGTGCATTTTTGACAACGAATTCGCGGCAAAGATGATCGGTGGCAAAACACATCGGGCCGAAAATGAAATTGCGATAGATGTCTTCTTTAAGCTGCCAGAACTTATCAAGGCGTTTCAGGGCATCTTCATCAAGCTTTACCGCCGCCTCAAGCAACAGGCGCGGATGGCAATGGACATAGTTCGGATGCACATAGGTCTTGGTCCGGCTGATGCCTTCGAGTGTGTCGATATTGACCGGACCCGACAGCAGGCTGGCATGCGGGTGGGTCGATTTTTTCGATAACAAGGCAATGACCTCGTCCGGATCAACACCGTGTTTGACCAGAAGATGATTGACTGACAGATCAAGCTGAACTTCGCCAGTGATGATCTTTTCGGTCAATTGGTGATGGTTCAGGTTGAACCGCCGGGCAAATTCCGGTTCCAGTGTATGCGAAAACGGGCCATGGCCGATATCATGCAAAAGGGCCGCTGCCCCCAGAAGATCGCGATCAGCCTCCGACAGGCCCATCAGACGGCAATATTGCTGCGACAGCAGGGCAACACCGATGGTGTGGTCATATCGGGAATGGCGGATATTGGCCGGGCGACCGTTGGGGTGGAACAGATAATCGATCGCACCCAGAAACGAAATTTCGCGCAGCCGTTCAAACGCGTGTGACGCGATCAGTTTTTTATGCAGCGGACGATCAAAAGCCGATGCGATCTGTGAACGTTTGAAATGATAGTTGTATTGTGGCGCATCGCGAAACAGCAGTTCCCATTCTGCGATGTCATCGGCGCTGAAATTGGTGTCGAACAGATCGCGCATTTCCGGTCCCGCCGGTTTGGCCGCGGCAGACTCCTTTTGGGGCGCGACCGGTTTGGCGGCCACGCGCGGCGTAAAAAGGTCTAGCTGCGGTTTGGGACTCATTTTTGAAATGACGAGATCGTTATAGCTGTTGTTTCGACAATAGCGCAGACATAGCCCGATTTGGGGTATATGTCATCGCGGATTTTCCTGCGATCACGGGCGTTCGGCCGGGTATCGGGAAAACGTCGTGAAACAGTGGTAAAAGCAAGACGTTTTCACCATAATAATAGCTCATAAACACAAACGGTTAACAACACGTGACACGGGCTACATCCAACCATCAAAGGGGGAAAGAACCAATTGGTTCCCGCAAAGGGGGATCAAACAGGTTTGGTTTGTCCAGACTGTGGCAATGGGGATGCTATGGTCTGACGTCGCTTTTCATCGCAGCCGACCTGCATGCACAGGAAAAATTCCGTGTTGGCAGCGCACCGGAAGCCGCGCCGAACGCAGGCGCTGTACCAGACGGGGCCTCGATCTTAGGCAGTTTTGCTGATCTGAGTGATCGCGATTGGCTGGTTGTTGGTTTGGCGGCAATTGGTGGTGCGGCAATCGCCGGGGGAATCGGGTGGCGATTATCGCTGCGCATGCGCCGCCATCTTGAAGAGGCGGAAGATCACGAATCCGAATTGGCGGATTCGACCGAACAATTTACCCATCTGTTCTTTGCCGGGCCGGACCCGGTTTATTATTGGAGCCAGGCCGGCTTTGCCGAGGGGGCAAGCCCGTCGCTGAAACGTGCGTTCCAGCTTGGCAAGGATGGGCGTTTCCCCGATGTGCTTGACCAGTTGCGCGATGATGATGCCAGGACCCTTAAGGAACGTGTGCGAAACCTGAAATCCACCCATGAGCGGTTTGAGCTTTGGGTAACTGCGGTTGATGAACGCAAATTCCACGTCACCGGGGCGATGGCACGCAAGGACCGGACTTCGCCGGTTCTGGCCCATGCGCTTTGGTTCCGTGATGAAACCCGCCATACCCGTGAACGCGAAAGCCAGTTCGGCGATTTTACCGCGCTCAAACGCGAAGTCAGCGGGTTGCGGCTTTTGATCGACAGTCTTCCGTTTCCGGTGTGGCGGCGCGATGGCGATTTGCGTTTGATTGATTGTAATGCGGCCTATGCGACTGCGGTGGAACTCGACACGGTCAAGGATGCCCTTGCCAGACAGGCGGAACTGGGCGGCGGGGTGATCCCCGATAAGGGCAGGTCATTGGCGGCGTCGGCATTGCGCAACGGCGAAACCATGACACGCGATTATCATATCGTGATCAAGGGTGACCGGAAGCTTCTTCGCATTACCGAATGTCCGTCGCAAACGCCCGAAGACCTTGATGGTCTGATCGGCTTTGCGATTGATTGCACCGCGATCGAGGAACTGCAATCCGACCTGTCGCGTCATATTCGTGCCCATGCCGAGGTTCTGGAAAACCTTGGAACCGCGATTGCGATTTATGGCGGGGACAAGCGGCTTATCTTCTTTAACACGGCGTTCACCAAACTTTGGGATATGGATGAGGACTGGCTCTGGGCGGAACCGTCGCTTGATGATGTGCTGCGCCGGATGCGCGATGAGCGCAAATTGCCCGAAGTCACCGACTTCACGCAGTTCCGCAATATTGAAAACCAGCGCTTTACCGATCTTCTCAAGCCAGAAGAAGATTTGATGCATCTGCCAAACGGCATGACCTTGCGCCGGTTCATTTCGCCGCATCCGTTTGGCGGACTGATGTTCGCGTTCGAGGATGTCACCGACAAGCTGGTTCTCGAAAGCAGTTACAACACCCTGATCGCGGTTCAGCGCGAGACGCTTGAAAACCTGCATGAAGCGGTAGGCGTGATCAGCGGCGATGGCCGGTTGCGGCTTTACAATCACGGTTTTGCCGATGTCTGGGGCCTTGAAGACAGTTTCCTCTCAGGTGCGCCGCATATCAGCGAAGTGGTCGAAGAAGCCCGTGATTACTGGCACGAGCGCGAAGACTGGGACAAATTCAAAAGCCGGATGGTCGCGCGTATCACCAATCATGAACCCATGAGCGGTCGTATCGAACGTGCCGATAACAGCATCATCGATTTTGCCATTGTACCGCTGCCTGACGGGGCGGTGATGATGTCTTATATCGATGTCACCGACACGATCCGGGTCGAACGGGCGCTTCGCGAACGCAACGAAGCGCTGCGGACCGCCGATCAGATGAAGTCGGACTTCATTTCGACCGTGTCGCGTGAACTGACCCGGCCGCTTGACCATATCAATGGCGAGGCAGACCGCCTTATCCCCCATCTGCAGGGCAATGTCGCGCAGTCGGTTGAAACCATCCGGGCCGAAGCCCAAAGCATGCTGGCACTGGTGGATGACATGCGGGACTTGGCAACGCTGGGATCAGGGCAGGTCGCGCTTGAACTTGATACGGTCGATCCAAGGCGTTTGTTACGTTCGCTCGAAGCACTGACACGGGCGCGCCTGGCGGAACTTAACGTTTCGCTACGTCTTTACTGTTCGCGCAATATCGGCTGGATGATTGCCGATGAACGCCGCCTTAAACAGGCGTTGTTCATTCTGGTGACCAACGTCCTGCGTACCGCCCCCGAAGGCAGTGAGGTTTCCGTGGTTGCCCGTCGTCGGGGCGAGGATATCGATATCAGCATTTCACTGTCGGACGAAGCACCGCAACCGATGCTGTTTGAAGGATTGCGCGAGGGAGAATCACCATCCGCGCGCCGCGCACTTGGCATGGCGATGGTGCGCGCAGTGGTCGAAATCCACGGCGGCCGGGTCAAGGTCAGCCGGGATGGACATGAAATTTCCTGTATTCTGCCCGCAGGCGAAGAAAGCGATCTGGAATAACAAAAGGCGTCCATTGGTCGCCTTTTGTTCCAACATCATCAAACTTTGAACGGCACTTCCCTGCCGGCAATGAAGGCATCGATGTTATCGAGTGCCCGGAAACCCATGGCATTGCGGGTTTCCACCGTTGCCGATCCCAGATGGGGCAACAGGAACGTATTGGGCAGATCGCGATAGGTCGGCTCGATATTCGGTTCCCCGGCAAAAACATCAAGTCCGGCGGCGGTCAGTTTGCCCGATTTGAGTGCCGCGATCAGGTCCTTGTCATTGACGACATCACCGCGTGCCGTATTCACAATGATCGCCCCATCTGGCAGCTTGGCGATAAAATTGCGATTGACCATACCGCGTGTTTCCGGTGTTGACGGGCAATGCAGCGACAGGAAATCGCAATGGGGTAACAGGTCATCGATGGATGCATGATAGGTCGCGCCAAACTCCTGATCTTCGGGCAGGCGGCGACGGTTGAAGTAATGGACTTCCATATCAAAACCGCGTGCACGTTTCGCGACGGCCTGTCCGATCCGTCCCATGCCGACAATGCCTAGTCTCTTGCCGGTCACTTGTGTGCCCATCAGATGGGTCGGCCGCCAGCTTGACCAGGTTGCGTTGCGGACTTCGGCCTCGCCCTCGCTGGCGCGGCGTGCAGCCCCCAGAATCAGAAGCCACGCAATATCCGCCGTTGCATCGGTCAGAACCCCGGGGGTATTGCCGATGACGAAACCGTTGGCTTTTGCCGCGGCCAGATCAATATGGTCGGTGCCCACCGAAAAGGTGGCAATGATGCCGACCTTTTGGGGCAGGGCTGCAAAAAAGGCCGCATCAATCGGATCACCAACCGAAACCAGGGCGGCATTTGCGTCTTTGCACAGGTCAAGAATCTGATCGCGTGACAGCGGATCATCGCCGTCCTGCATGCGCAGATCATAACTTTCGCGTGCGCGTTTTTCGACAGCTTCCGGCAGGCGTCTGGTGATGGCGAGAACCGGTTTCATTCTGATGCATCTCCCTGAATTTTAAGACTTGTTTGTTGATTGTGTCAGAATAGCTGGCCAAGTGCGAGACGAATGCCGATTGTCGTGATGGTTAATGATAGCAGGAAATCGGCTGCAACAATGGCACTTGCCGTGGCAATCGGGACCGCCAGTGTCAGTTTCGCAATATAAACCCCGTAAATCAGCATCGCGATCACGGCAATCAACACAAATCCACCAACGCCAAGCATCGGAAACGCCGCGCCAAGAAGCAGTGCCAGCAGATAAACGCCCATCTGCAAGACGCTTGACCAGTTATAGACGGTGATAAACGCGATATAGCGATTGGCGCGGCCAATCATTGGCGCGACATGTAGCATCAGCAGCGGAAAGGCGAACCATTTCATCACATAGGCGATGGTTTCCACCAGCATGTAACGACCAACCGGGAATTCATCGGGAACCGTGTCGAGATCATGCCAGCGCAATAGCGCAAAGGCCGGAAAGACAATCACGGCGGCAAAGAAAGAACGCCAGAACGCTTCGATGGAATAATCAAAGAAAGCAAGGCCTTTGGCGTCACCACGTGCAATGCGCCAGGTTCCGTAAAGTGCGCGCAGGGTTTCAGTCGACATGGTCATGGAGGGTCGTCGTTTCACATAAAATGGGGCTGATAAGCAGGACGAAAATCTTGAACAGGGATCTTAATCACAGCTTATCCCTGTTTGACCCGTCTTCACAAGACGGGTGCTTGCCCGTCTGTTAACCGGCGCACATTGGTCCCGGAATTCAGGCAGAAGCAGGAAAAAGACATGTCGGACAAACTTGCCGGATATTTGCCGCGCCTGTCATTCCTGCGGGCGACGGAACCCGGTTCGTTAACGCTCGCACGTCTTTGTCTTGAAATGGCAACCGCACTCGATAAATCCGAACGGATGGTAGCCCTTTCCCTGTTTGACGAGGCAGATCAAATCTTTGCATCCCACCTGCAAACGGCTCCGGATGCCGCCCGTGCCGGATTGGCCCATAGCCTTAATAACAGGGCAGCCCTTGAAATCGGTGCAGGACAATGGGCGGATGCAGTTGATGCCGCATGCCAGGCTGTTGAACTTCGTCGTGATCGGCTTGCAAGGTTGCGATCAGAGCAAAGCGAAGCGGCCCGGCTTGATCTTGGATATTCGCAAGGCGCGCTTGTTTTGGCACTGCGAGGGGCCGGGCAGTTCGGGACCGCACGTGAAATATGTGGCGAGGCCTTGGTTAATCTTGCGGTGTTTGCCGGAAAGAAAAACCAGCAGGCGTTTATCCTGCTGGCCAAACTCATTTGTCTTTATACCGAACTGTGCGGCATCACCGGCGAGAAACCCGACCCGGTCCTGCTGCTGCCTCTGGCCAAGGCCTTTTATGATAGCAACCAGACCGGATAAGTGGCCGGTTTTAAAGGTTATCGGGTACTTTTTACCGACCAGCTCAGATTGACTTCCTTGCCTGCCGGGACCTCGATGGTCCAGACAATCAGGTCTGGTTGCGGCTTGGTGTGTTTGTGGTCCTCGCCGGTAACAACCCAGTCGGCCGGAACATTTTCACGGATCGTAACGGTTTCGGTGCGTTCACCGCCATTGGTGATCGACCATTCCATGTTGGCGGTGATTTCATCAGGCAGATTTGGGCGTGCCTTGCGATCAAATGCCGTGACTTTGCGCGTACCGGAAATATTGCTGGCCTGGCCAAGGCGGATGGTTGCCTTGCGTCCGACCGGGGTCAAAGACAGATTGTCTTCACCAAGGAAACCGGTCACACCGCTTTTGGACTGGCCAAAGACACGCACGGTTCCTGCGGGCCATGGGCTTTTTTCGTCCGGACCACCATCGTTTTCAATTTCGATTTCAAGGTCAGGACGGACAAATTCGGACACGTCACTTTGTCCGGCATAGTAAAGATTGGCACTGCCGTTAAAGGTGACCTTGCGGGTTGCAGGCAAACTTTGTGATGCGATCAACGGCATCATCACGACATCACCATTGCGCATCGAAAGCCCGTCGAACGGCCCATATAAATGCAGGTTTTCCATGGTTTCGCGATCCGGCGCGCCGCCACCCGGTGCGCTATCTGCCATGGCTGACATCATCATTTCCCCGCGGGCAGCCTTTGCCATCGGGGTGTAGCTGACCCGGTTGGGATCACCGGCGACCAGACGCAGCTGGGCATTGTTGATTGCCGAGCCCGTCTGATTTGTAATGCGTGCCATTGCCGAAAGGTTCAGGACATTTTCCACACTGTCATACTGCCCGACATAGGCCGTCTGCCAGGAAACACCGCCTAAAAGGTAAGCAAGCGAGATGTGATCAAGTGCCGCATCCGAGCCAATGGTGGCTTCGATTGCCGGGCTGGTAGCGAAGTTGCCGGGCAGGTCGGAGATGATGATCTGTTCAACAGGAACCTGTTCAATACCATCAAGGGTCCGAACAAGTGCGCCACCGTCAATCGATAGCAACGTGCCCTCAACCAGTTCGTCATCCTTGCGCCGGATGGAAATGGTTTTGCCAACCTGATCTTGCAACAGGCGATACATGGTCGCTGGGCCGTTTGCCGTATTGCGTAACGAATGCCAGACAAGATTGGCATCTTTCTGCGCGCCCATCACGAAGGTCTCGTCCATGATGGTTTGCGGCAAATTTTCGATCCGGAGTGTTTTGACCCCTTTGGGGATCGTGCCGTTACGTTGTTCAGCAATCATGCCAAGGTTTCCGGGGTAAACGGTCAGCTGAATTTTACTGCGGCTTTCACCGGAAAGCGTGATGGTTTCTTCCGCTTTTTCGTCACCGGATTGGGCGGATGCCGGTTCGATGACGGGACCTGCAAAAAGGGCCGCGCTAAGAAGCGTGGCCATGGCAAAACGGTTGCGCAATTCTGATGACATCTCGAATCCCTTGTGTCGCTTGGTGCGTATTGTTCTTCAACAAGCTTTACGCGAAAAAGTGGCAGGATCAAGGACGTATCAAGATTACGGAAGGCTCTAGTTTAAAGTTTCGTGCTGGAAATGAACAGGTATCGCCTGGCTGAAACCTTTAACGTGAATTGCATCCTGCTTGGTAAAGCTGCGCATCAGGATGGATGTGGCTGAGGGTGCCTCGGACCGAAGTTTGTCGGCAAAGCTGTCACTGATAATGATGTCGGTATCAAGGGTTCTGGTCGCACGTTCCAGACGGGCTGCCAGATTGACGCTGGCGCCGATAACAGCGGGCGTAACGGCCTCGCCTTCGCCAATATCACCAACAACCGCCGGGCCAAAATTAAGGCCGATACCGATCTGAAGTGGCGTTGTGCTATCTGCTAGATCACCGTTTTGCCAGTCCCGGACATGGCTGACCATGGATTGCGCGGCCGATAACGCGTTTGCCGCCGGACAATTCATATCGTCAAATGCGCCAAAACTGGCCATGACGGCGTCGCCGATATATTTTTCGACAATCCCGCCATAGGCCCCGATTTGCGTCGTCATGATCTGGTGAAACTGGTTTAACAGCCGCATCACATCCTGCGGATCGCGTTTTTCGGCATAACCGGAAAACCCGATGATATCGGCAAACAGGATCACGCATTCCCGTCGCGCGCCAACGCGAACCGGCTCATCGCGATCTGCCAGTTGGTCAGCGAGGGCCGCCGGGAAATATCGTGCCAGATTGCCATGCGCGCGTTCGGCGGCGGCAAACTGATTGATCAGGACACGTAACCGCGAAACCATCACCGCACAGGCCAGCGTAAACACCACGACAATCACGACCTGCTCGGCCAATGCCGAAATGTCGATAAATTCCGGCAGGGTATAGGTCGTGATGATTTCGTCCTGGGTTGGTGTCCAGTCATCGCCGAAATGCTGCGAAACGATGACACCGGGCCGGGTCATCAGCCAGACAATACTGGTGCTCCATGCGGCGAACAGCCAGAACCCGAACCAGATGATAAGGCGCGGTGAAAAGGTCATGATGACCAGTGCCATCATGATCATGGAAAACACAACGCCCCGATCCCGAACGACGAAGCTGTATAGCCATGCCGGATGATCGGCAAATGGGTTCAGCGGGTCTGGAACGACCGACACATAAACGATCAGGGCCGCATCGGCGATTGCCAGAATATAAAGCAACCAGCGCCAGTTGCCGCCGCGAAAGGCGACAAAAAGCTGAACCAGAACACCCGGGATGAACCAGCCCAGAACTTCCAGTAGCGAATACAGCTCACCTGTTGGCGAATCCGGTTTGGAAAACAGCAGCAGGATGAAGGCAAGCATGCATATGCGTAGAAACGCCACAAGGATCAGGCCACGCTTTTCCTCGCGGGCGACCAGTCGATCAAACAGGGAACTGGGAGAAGGATCAGCTTTTGATTGCATCGGCGAGAAGGTTTTTCAGGCCGTCTGTATCGCGGATCACCAAACGCCCGTCACGGCGAGTAATCAGGTCGCGTTTTTCAAGGTCGCGCAGCTTTTTGTTTACCGCTTCGCGTGTCACACCCAGCATAAGGCCAAGTTCCTGTTGCGACAGCGGAAGGGCGATGCGGATGCCTTCCGGGTCGGGACCACCGTGACGTTCAGCCAGCCATAAAAGGCGCTTGACCAGTCGTCCGGTAAGATCAAGGAAATTGGCGTCTTCCAAAAGGTCGCTGACCCAGCGAAGGCGACGGCACAAAAGAGCCGTGATATGACGGCGGAGCGGTGCCTCGCGGTCAAAGATTTCAAAGAAATCATCACGTGAAATAAACAAAAGCCGTGTCGGGCCGACAGCACGCGCGGTTGCCGTGCGCGGCTCACCATCCAGAAGCGCGATCTCGCCAAATACCGCACCCGGGGCCAACACGTTCAAAACGATTTCCTTGCCGGTGTCTGAAACGGTCGAAATGCGGATTTTCCCGGCCTCGACAGCGTATAATCCATCGGCAGGCGCGCCTTTTTCAAACAGCAATTCACCATCGTCCATCCGGCGGACACTTGCCTGATTCGAAAGTTGGGCAAGCAGTTCGGGATCGAGATCCTCGAACAGGAAACTGCCCGCAAGAATGCGCGAGGCAATTTTGGCCAGTTGGGGTGTTGCAGTACCGGTAACGCTGTTCACTGAGTTCACTTTTGAAATGGGCGTCGTTTCGATCATCGAATCGATGCATTGCTGGGCCAAAGTAGCATGAAATACCGGCTGCATCGCAAGTGTTTTACAGCAAATTCCATTGTGACGGCAGGGGGATGGCGAAGGAATAGCATCCAAAAAGTTCGAATTGATCCGTCTTTGTCGTGGAAAGATGGATGGCGTGATGCCGATATTGATACCGACAGGTGCATAACATCAAACAGGCATCGGCGCGGTTAGGATTTGGGAATGTGGGTTTGCTGAACATGTTCTAAATTATATTGATTCTAGAATGTTTGACAAAATCTCCTATATTTTTTAAAGTCTCCCTATTCCGATAAGGGCCGATGCAGAACACCATGAATAATATCGGGCCAGCGGGATTGTTTTCATTCGGGAGGAAAAAAATGAAATTCGTTTCCAAAAGCACGCTGCTGGGCGCTGTTTCGCTTGCTGCTGCTTCTTTCGCCGTACCTGCCCAGGCTGCGGACATCACTTTGAATTTTGCCCATGTTGATCCGGCTGAATGGACGACCTCGAAGAAGGGTGCCGCAACACAGGTCTTTAAAAACATTGTCGAAGCTGAATCAGGTGGCCGCATCGAAGTTCAGCTTTTCCCGGCCGGTTCGCTTGGCGGGGAAACCGACCTGCTGCAGAATACCCAGGATGGCACGCTTGCCATGTCGATGATTTCCGGTCCGTTCTCGAAAGTCTGCCCCGAAGCTTCTGTTCTCGACATCCCTTATATGTTCCCGAATGCGAATGTCGCATGGAAGGTTCTGGATGGCGATTTCGGAAAACAGCTTGCGGAGCATTGCCTTGAAAAAACCGGTCTGCGCACCTTGGCCTATGGCGAAACCGGTTTCCGCAACTTCACCAATTCCAAGCGCGCAATTGCCGAGCCGAAAGACATGGAAGGTCTTAAAATCCGTGTCATGACGGTTCCGCTGTTCGTCGAAATGGTCAAGGCACTTGGGGGTGATCCCACCCCGATCCCGTGGCCCGAAGTGCCGACGGCACTGACAACTGGTACGGTCGATGGTCAGGAAAACCCGATCAGCGTGATCTATGCCAACAAGTTCTACGAAATGCAGAAATACCTGACGCTTGACCGTCACGTATATGGAACCGACTTCATCCTGATCAATGAAAGCGTTTATCAGGGCCTGACCGAAGGCGATCAGGCGCTTCTGCGGCGCGCGGCGGGGATTGCATCGAATGTTGGTCGTGCGGTCCAGCAGTTCAACTCGGCCGAAGGTGTCGCGAAACTTGCTGCCGAAGGGATGGAAGTCACAACCCCGACAGCGGAACAACTGAAAGCGTTCCGTGATGTGGCCCAGCCAGCAGTTATCAATTGGCTGTCGGGCGAGATCGGTTCTGAATGGATCGAAAAACTGCAATCTGCTGTCGGTGAGGCTGAAGCCTCTATGTAACCGGCATTGGCAGGCCGGGTGCTCAGACCTCCTTTGAGCCCGGCCTGCCCTTTTTGTTCAGTGATCATCGCATCCGCGACAGGCACCAACAATTGTCGCGGTCATGTTGTCGGCTTCCCGTGTTCATCCAGAGGAACTTATGCAACGCGCAGAAAATGCTTTCAGGCATCTGCTTGCCGGGCTTTCGGGATTTAGCATCCTTGTCGTCTTTGGCGTCGTCTTTGCTGGCAGTGTCAGCCGCTACCTGTTTTCCGCGCCTCTGCAATGGAGCGAGGAAGTCGCGAAATATGCGATGATCTATGGCACCATGTTCGGAATGGCCTTTGCCTATCTGCAAGGTACACAGATTACGTTTAGCATATTCATTGATGCCGTTCCTGCCCCGATCCGCCGCAAGCTTGCGCTGGGTGTCGATGTCGCAACGCTGATACTGGGGGGCATTCTGGTCCATGCCGGTTTGATCTTTGCCGCCAAGCGCGGTGGGATTATGGCATCGGGCATCGGAATTCCGATGTATTGGGCGCAAATCGCCATGACGGTTGGCGGGGTCTGCCTTGTCATTGCGGCACTGTTTCGTCTCATTGCTTTCTTCACCCGCAAATCTTCAGGGGGTGAGGAATCATGATCACGGGGCTTGGCCTTTTTGTTCTGCTTGCCATTGGCGCGCCGGTGGCTTTTGCGATTGCGCTGGCGATTGCGATCTATATTGGTGGTGCGACATTCAGCATCGATCTTCTGCCCCAACGCATTTTTGCGGGGCTTGACAGCTTCACCATCCTTGCCATTCCGCTTTTTGTTCTGGCCGGGGAATTAATGAATGCCAGTGGAATCACGTCGCGGGTCATCAATCTTGCCAATGCGCTTGTTGGCCATGCCAAAGCCGGTCTGGCCCAGGTCAATATCTGGTCTTCGGTGATTTTTGCGGGTCTTTCGGGGTCGGCGGTGGCCGATACATCGGCAATCGGGCGTATCTTCATCCCGTCGATGGAAAAAGAAGGTTATCCGCGCGATTTTGCCGCGGCTCTGACGGCGGCATCATCCGTAATCGGTCCGATTATTCCGCCCAGTATTCCTGTGATTATCTATGCGCTGATTACCAGCAATGTGTCGGTTCCGGCGCTGTTTCTGGCCGGGATTGTTCCGGGCATCCTGCTTGCGATTGCGTTGTCGGTTTATGTCCGCATCTTTGCGGCCAATTATGCCACACCGCGTGGCCGGATGAATATGCGCCAAAAGATGCGCGCCCTTTGGGATGGATTGATCCCGCTTTTCATGCCGGTCTTCGTGATCGGATCAATCCTGGCGGGGATCGTGACCCCGACCGAGGCCGCAAGCTTTGCCGTTTTTTATGCACTGGTTGTCGGACTGTTTGTGTTTCGCGAACTCAAACCATCAGACCTGCCGGGTATTTTTGCCAACTCAATGCGTGATTCTTCAAGCATCCTGATCATTATGGGCACGGTCGCCGCGGCGAACTGGTTCATGACCTTTGCCGGGATTCCGCAGGCGGTCAGTTCGTTTGTGCTAGGCTATGTAGATAGCCCGACAATGTTCCTGATCCTGATCAACATCATGTTGCTTGGTGTCGGTCTGGTGCTTGAAGGCATTGCCGCAATGCTGGTTCTGGTGCCGATCCTGCATCCGATTGCGATCAGCCTTGGTATTGATCCGACCCATTTCGGCATTGTCGTGATCTTCAACCTGATGATCGGGCTGATCACACCACCAATGGGGCTTTGCCTGTTTGTTGCGGATGCCATCGCCAATGTTGGTATGGCCCGGATGATCAAATCGATCATGCCGTTGTTCCTGGTTGAATTGGCGGTTTTGATCCTGATCACTTTTGTGCCGCAACTTGTCACTTTCATGCCCAACCTGTTCGGATTTTAGGATTTCGCCCCATGTTGAAACTCGGTCTTATCGGTAAAGGCATATCACGCAGCCAATCGGCCAGACTGCATGTCTTGCTTGGCCGGATGTGCGGAATTGATGTGACCTATGACTATCTCGACAGTGAAAAGATCGCCGATTTCGATCTGATCGGGCAACTTGCAACCTGTGCCAAGGCTGGTTATGCCGGGGTGAATGTTACCCATCCCTACAAAACCGAGGCCCGCAAGCTGATCCAGCGTCGCAAACGTCTGCCCGAAGCCCTTGGTGCGGTGAACACGGTGGTGTTCCGCGAAGATGGCTGGCGCGGGGACAATACCGACTATGTCGGGTTCATGCGCGGTTATCGCGGGCAGTTTGGTGATCAGGCACCGGGTACGGTTTTGCAGATGGGGGCGGGCGGCGTCGGCCTTGCCACGGCATTCGGGTTGCACGGGCTTGGTGCGGAACGCATCCTTATCCATGATAAGGATGCCGATCGCGGCCATACGCTGGTTGCGACCCTGAAGGCGGGCGGGGCCAACGTTGCCTTTGTTACCGAACCTGAACTTTCCGATGCGATCCGCAGTGCGGACGGCTTGATCAATTGCACCCCGGTCGGAATGAACCAGTATCCGGGCAGTCCGATTGATGCTGCCTTGCTGGGCGGACAGAAATGGGCGTTTGACGCGGTTTATACACCGGTTGAAACCGCGTTCCTTCATTCCGCGCAAAAGGCGGGGCTTTCTGTCATGACCGGCTTTGAACTGTTCTTTTTTCAGGGTATTGAAGCATTCGAGGTTTTCAGTGGCACGCAGATCGACGGGGATGCGGCCCGGGTCGAATATTTCAATGCCTATCCCGAGGCATTGACGGGGTAAGGGGAAAGTCCATGAGCAGCAGCACAGTTGCCGAGACCGTTTATAACGAAATCCGCGATGACATCCTGTATGGCGAACTCCAGCCGGGTGTGAAGCTGAAGCTTGATGCGTTGCGGGATCGTTATAATGCCGGGGTCAACACGCTCCGCGAGGTGCTGAACCGTCTTGTCGCGTCGGGATTTGTTTTTGTCGAAGGCCAGAAAGGCTTTCGGGTTGTCGAAACATCGCCCTCGAATTTCAAGGAACTGACCGCAATGCGGTTGCTGCTTGAAACCAACGGGCTTGCGAAATCAATTGATGCCGGGGATGTCGAATGGGAAGGCCGTGTTGCTGCCGCCCATCACAAACTTTCCGCCATCGAAAAACGCATGCTGACCGAAGAAAGCCGAGAACTGACAGTACGCTGGAGCCAGTATGACCGCGAATTTCATCAGGCGCTGATCTCTGCCTGTGGGTCGGATCTGCATTTGCGGATGCATCGTGAAATCTTTGACCAGTTCCGCCGTTACGTGGTGATCGAACTGAAAACGCACGGTTTCCGTGCCGAGGAGATAATTGATGAACATCGAGGCATCTGTGATCTGGCACTGGCACGCGACAAAACTGCCGCACTGGCAAAACTGACCGATCACATTGAAACATATCGGCGCCGTTCGCAGGACTGATCGAACCGATCCTGCCGGGCAACGTGCCCGGAAGTCCTTCCGCGCGACGGTGCCGATGCGCCACACGACCATCCCGGAGGGATAAAATGCTGACTTCCATCGCGACCGTATCGCTATCAGGCGATCTTCAGGAAAAACTTGATGCCATTGCCGCTGCTGGTTTTGACGGTGTCGAGATTTTTGAAAATGATCTTCTGACCTTTGATGGCTCCCCCGAAGATGTTGGCAAGACCATCCGTGACCTTGGTCTGAAGCTGGTAACCTTCCAGCCCTTCCGTGATTTTGAAGGCATGCCCGAACCCCAACGGGCCCGGGCCTTTGAACGTGCCGAACGCAAGTTCGACCTGATGGAAGAACTGGGTACCGATCTTTTGATGGTTTGCTCGAACGTCTCGCCACATTCACTTGGCGGGCTTGATCGTGCGGCAAAAGATCTGGCCGAACTTGGCGACCGCGCGGCAAAACGTGGGCTTCGCATTGCGTTCGAAGCCCTGTCCTGGGGCAAACATATCAGCGACTATCGCGATAGCTGGGAAGTTGTGCGGCGCGCCAATCACCCCAATGTTGGTCTGGTACTTGATACCTTCCACATCATGGCGCGCAAGGTGCCCCTTGATGCGATTGCATCGATCCCCGGCGACAGGATCTTTCTTGTGCAGGTCGCCGATGCGCCGATCCTTGAAATGGACCCGTTGTCATGGAGCCGCCATTTCAGGTGCTTTCCGGGGCAGGGCGATTTTCCCCTTGATGAATTCATGCGCAATCTGGCCCGGACCGGGTATGACGGGCCGCTATCACTTGAAATTTTCAATGACCAGTTCCGCTCAAGCTCGACCAAAAACGTTGCCAAGGATGGCTTGCGTTCCCTGATTTATCTGGGGGATGGCATTGAGGGTGTAAAAGTCGGGGAAAAGGCGGTTGCCCTGCCGCCAAAGGCGCATGCCCGCAATGTCGAGTTTGTTGAATTCGCGGTCGAAGAAGAAAACGCCGAAAAGCTTGCGGCCCTGTTTACCGGGCTTGGATTTGAAAAACGCGGCAGCCATAAATCCAAGGCCGTCACATGGTGGAAGCAGGGCAATATCAATCTTGTGATCAATTGCGACAAGGATGGTTTCGCGCATTCCTATAACATCGTGCATGGCCCGTCGGTTTGCGCGGTGGGGCTTAAGGTCGATGATGCAAACGCATCGCTTAAACGCGCGCAATCCCTTTTGGCATCACCCTTTGTCCAGTCCGTTGGCCCGGGCGAAATCGAAATGCCCGCCATCCGCGGTGTGGGCGGCAGTCTGGTCTATTTTCTTGATGATCAAAGCGAACTGGCGCGCATCTGGGATGTCGAATTCGAAGCATCGAAAACTGCCGACAAACCGGCAAATGACGCCAGCCTGAAGGCAGTCGATCATGTGTCCTATTCGATGCAGTACGAGGAAATGCTGACCTGGGTGCTGTATTTCACCTCGATCTTCGATCTTGGTAAAATGCCAACGGTCGATGTGCCCGATCCCGGCGGGCTTGTGCAAAGTCAGGTGGTTCAGGGTGAGGATGGCGGGGTGCGGCTGATCCTGAACGGATCGCAAAGCCCCCATACCCAGCATTCACAATTCCTAAGCGAATTCTTTGGAAGCGGCGTGCAACATATCGCACTTTCAAGTGGCGATATTTTTGCCAGTGCCGATTTTTGCCGGAAAAATGGTGTTGAATTTCTGCCAATCCCGGAAAATTACTATGATGACATCGAGGCGCGCTTTGGACTTGATCCCGATCTTCTGGATCGACTGAAGGCTGCCAACATCCTTTATGATCGTGATGATGACGGCGAGTATTTTCAGGTCTATACCAAGACCTTCGCCAACCGGTTCTTCTTTGAACTGGTCGAACGTCGCGATTATCGCGGGTTTGGTGCGGCCAATGCACCGATCCGCCTTGCTTCGCAAACCCGTATGAACCGACGCAGTCAGACGTCGAAATAAGCAAACCATTTCAGGGGATCAGGAAACCATGAGCGTTTCGGAAATTCTTGTCATTAACGGCCCGAACCTTAACCTTCTGGGGCAGCGGCAGCCGGAAATATACGGTTATGACACTTTGGCAAGTATCGCGGATAAATGCGCGTCCCTTGCCGAAACGCTGGGGGTTTCCGTCCGGTTTGAACAGTCAAACCACGAAGGCAGCATTGTCGATTTCATCCATGATGCACGGCAAAAATCGGCGGCGATCATCATCAATGCCGGGGCCTATACCCATACATCGGCCGCCATTCATGACGCGCTTAAAACATTCGATGGCTATATCATCGAACTGCATATTTCCAACCCGCATGCCCGTGAAGAATTCCGCCACCACAGCTGGATCAGCCCGGCTGCCAATGCCGTGATGGCAGGTGCCGGTGCCTATGGTTATGAACTGGCAACGCGTCTTGCCGCGGAAAAGATTGCGCAGACCAAATAGGATGATGGTGCCCCGGTCCGAAACAACAAAGGCAGCATCGAATGCTGCCTCGGACTGCTGAACAGCTCACAGATAACATTCCTTCAAGACACAATTCCCGTAAAGCCTGCCCCCGTGAAAGCGGGGGCGGCAATCTCGTCTCCTGCAACAGGGTATGGATTCCGGGTCTGCGCTCTGCTCCGCCCGGAATGACGGTTTTGATCCATCGCCAAACCAATCGCGCCAGCCAAGCCCACAAGCCGCCATCGATGACCGACCTTTCGGTACGTCCGAACGCACCATCGGCCCCGCCACCAATCCAATCCAGCCCGCCGCTCCGGGCAAACCGGCCCAATCCCGCCAAGCCAAGTCGTTGCCCCCGGCATCGCCAAACGTCACCGAACGGACGGACCCCGCCCCGGACCCTGCTGCTCCAAACACCCGCTGCTCCCGGTTTACATCGCAAACGCACCTCACCCCAAGGGCAACGGCGTTGTCGCACGTCAGGCACTCGTCCCACCATCGATGATCGGTCTTTTGGCCTCTCCGAACGATCCATCGGTTCGATGGCAATCGATCCCGCCAGCAATCCCGGCTCCCCGGCCGCCGATCCCGTGCCGATCCAATCCGGGCGCAATTCGGGCCTGCTGATTCTCGTCATTGTCACGCTTCACCGACCGGACTGAACGGACCGGGCTAACTTCGCCCCGGCTCTCGCTGCCCCGAACAAACGCCCTTGCCCTAAGGACACATTTCTCCCGTCATGATAAACACCCGTTTTTCGCAAATTTCGCGTGGCCTTACGGCAAGAACACACCACCGCCGTAATGGCTTTTCCATGCGCCATTGACGTCCCTTTGGCGACGCCGCCGCCGCCTTTTCATCCCGTCAGATCGCTGCCCTGTCATCGTCTCATTCCTGTTTTGCCGCCCGAAACGCAAAAACCCGCAAAAGCGGATCACGCCTTGCGGGTTTTGTCTCCGGACCCATTTGTCCTGTTGACTTCATCTTTATGACATAACGAAAAGAACAAATCAAGAACTTTTTTCAAAAAAAACGGAAAAAGTTCTCGGCCGATGCTCTGCGTGACCAAAAAGATATATTTATCAATATCCTAGGCAGAATTGAATGCTGCCCTTCTGTTTTCAGGAACGGTTCGCGATCAAACTGCGCTGCGTGATCGAAGGGCTGCGGCCAGCGTGCCGTCATCAAGGTAATCAAGTTCGCCGCCAACCGGGACGCCGTGCGCCAGGCGTGTAACCTTGACCCCGGTTTCGATCAGGCGTTCGGTAATGTAATGTGCGGTGGTCTGGCCATCAACGGTCGCGTTGGTCGCAAGGATTACTTCGGTCACGGCTTCGTCGCGTGCCCGTTCGATCAACTGGTCGATACGCAGATCATCCGGCCCAACCCCGTCAAGCGGCGACAATGTCCCGCCCAGAACGTGATATTGCCCCTTGAACGCCCCGGCGCGTTCAAGTGCCCAAAGGTCCTGAACTTCCTCGACCACGCAAATCGCATCGTGGGTGCGATTGCGATCAGCACAAATATGGCACGGATCGACAACATCAATATTGCCGCAAATGCCGCAATTGGTCATGGCATTCGCGGTTTCTTCCAGTGCGTGGGACAACGGGATCATCAGGGTTTCGGGCTTTTTGAGCATCTGCAAAACCGCACGCCGTGCTGACCGCGGGCCAAGCCCCGGTAGGCGTGACAGAAGCTTGATCAGATTTTCGATTTCCCGTCCGTTCATGATGGTCCCGTCTTGCGGTTGATCTTTTGATTGGTGTCTCTGGTAGCTTGTATCAAAAACAAAGGGCGGCGCAATGCCACCCTTTGATTTATGCGGCATGACCGCAATTTGATATCGGTTTTGCCGATCAGAACGGAAGTTTGAAACCTTCCGGCAGGTTCAGTCCACCGGTGACATCCTTCATCTTGTCCTGAACAGCGGCTTCGACCTTGACCTTGGCATCGTTATAGGCCGCGACGATCAGGTCTTCGAGGACTTCGGTATCCTCGGGATCGACAATGCTTTTGTCGAGTTTCAGGCCGCGCATCTCGCCCTTGCCGTTCAGCATGACCTTGACCATGCCCGCCCCGGACTGGCCTTCGATTTCAAGTGCCACAAGTCCTTCCTGCATTTCCTGCATTTTGGACTGCATTTGCTGGGCCTGTTTCAGCATCCCTGCAAGGTTCTTCATAGCTCGTCGTCTCCTTCGAGATAAAACGCATCATCGTAAACGGAACCGCTGTCATCCTGCTCGCCCTCGGTTTCTTCCTGTCCCGGTGGCAGATGGACGGCAACGATTTTTGCCTTGGGTAATCCGTCAAGGATCGCCTTGACCAGCGGATCAAGTGATGCATCCGCCTTGCGCTGTTCAAGGTCCTCGAGTTCCTGTTCCTTAAGCGTCGGCGCACCTTCTTCGCGTTCCGAAACGCTGACCATCCAGCGATGACCGGTCAGATTGTTCAGGGTCTTGATCAACTGGCTTGCCAAATCCGCACGCGCGCCGAGCGCCGGACGGAATTCAATGCGACCCGGTTCATATTTCACCAGATGCATATAATTTTTAAGCTGGATCGCAAGTGCGGTTGTTTCCCGCTCTTTCGATAGCAATTCGGCGACTTCGGCAAAGGTTTCGGGCAGCTTGGCATAAACCTGCTGCGGGGCCTGTTCTGGCTCACCCAGCGGATCGGGACGCGCATGGGCAACTGCCGCAGCACCGCCATTAACCACCTGCATGCGCGGCCCTGGTCCGCCGCCACCATTGCCGCCACCGCCGCCTTGCGGGGCATTGCCGGATTTATTCAGATCATTGCGCAGTTTCTTGATCAGATCTCCGGGTGGCGGCATTTCCGCGGCATAAGCCAGCCGGATCAGGATCATCTCGGCAGCCTGGATCGGGCTTGGTGCAATGCGTGTTTCTTCCAGCCCTTTAAGCAGCATCTGCCACGCACGGGTTAATTGTGGCATGGCAAGCTTGGCGGCAATTTCCTTGCCGCGGTCACGTTCGATCTGCGACACGCCGGGATCATTTGCCGCCTCGGGCGACAGCTTCACCCGTGTCAGCCAATGGGTCAGATCAAGCATATCCTGCAACATCACCGCCGGATCACCGCCCAGTGCATATTGCGCCCCCAGCAATTCCAGCGCTTCGTTGATTGCGCCCTTCATGGTCTGATCAAACAGATCAAAAATCCGCGACCGGTCTGACAGGCCCAGCATATCGCGGACCTGCTGGGTGGTGACTTTGCCCGCACCATGCGAAATCGCCTGATCCAGAAGGCTCATACCGTCACGAACCGATCCGTCAGCAGCACGCGCGATCAGGGCCAGCGCCTCGTCCTCGATATCGGCATGTTCAAGGGTTGCGATGCGTTTGTAATGGGCGGCCAGTTCATCGGTCTGAACCCGGCGCAAATCAAAACGCTGGCAACGCGACAGAACGGTGATCGGAATTTTGCGGATTTCGGTGGTCGCAAAGATGAATTTCACATGCTCTGGCGGTTCTTCCAGCGTTTTCAAAAGCGCGTTGAACGCACTTTTCGACAGCATGTGCACTTCGTCGATGATGTAAATCTTGTAGCGCGCCGATGTCGGGCGATAACGGACGCCTTCGATCAGTTCGCGAATATCGTCAACACCCGTGCGTGACGCGGCATCCATTTCCAGAACGTCGACATGACGGTCTTCGGCAATCGCGCGGCAATGCTCGCAAACACCGCATGGCTCGATGGTGGCATTGCCTTTGCCATCCGGTCCGATGCAGTTCAGCGCGCGCGCAATGATGCGGGCGGTTGTGGTTTTACCGATCCCGCGCACCCCGGTCAGAACAAAGGCATGCGCCAGTCGGCCACTTTCAAGCGCATTCGACAGCGTCTTGACCATCGGCCCGTGGCCGATCAGCTCGTCAAAGGTTTTCGGGCGATATTTGCGGGCAAGAACCTGATATTCGCTTTTGGGCGCCTCTTCGGCCTTTGGCGCAGTCACAGATGCAGGTGCCGCCGCGGCGGGTTCCTGCTCCATATCAAGCTCTGGCGCCTCAGCCTCGGGCGTTTCTGGTGCTGACGTTTCGGCGTTGTCGATCTGATCCGTCATTCATCCGGTCCGGCATGTTTCAATGTGCTTTGGTTTTAGCAGCTTCGCCCCCGCATGGGAAAGACCAAGTGGGAAATTTCCCGCACAAAATTCCATAGCAGGCATGATGCTGCAAAGCATGGCGGAAACAGGTGATTTTTGGGGGGATATAAAGGGTGAGAGACTGAACCGCGACCCGGAAAAACTCGTTACGGCTGCTACCTTCCGGTCCTGACCGGGTTGGCGAGCGGTCCGTCCACGGCCAGCCTCTCGCCCCCTATATCGCGCAAGGAACCATAAAACGCAAGGCCCGGCTTTGATTTTTTGATAAATCGCATGATCGTGGCTTTGACGGCGGGTTTGGTCGCGCTAATGTCGGTACCCGTCACCTGAATATGCTGACCCACCATATTGAATTACGGGACTCGATCCCGTCTCTGGTGGACCCAACCAAGGAATTGCCCCGAAATGGACAGGCTGTTTTACGAAGCAACAGATCTGGATCGCGATGCCCAGTTGCGCACCCGGGAAAACTGGCGCGAGTTGTTGCTGGCCGAGAAAAACGTCAAAATCCTGATCTGTCATGGTGGTGATCCGCTTTTTGCCTGGCCTGAAGATATGAACGAGCATGAATTGGTCGTTGTGGGCGGCCCGGCCTTGCCGCATCTTGATCTCGAAATCGAACGGGCAAACTGGATCTATATCGGTCGACAGGGCGGCGAAGCGGTCATTGCCATTGATATCGAACCGGTTATTTCCGACCGTGATGATGCCATTCGTCGGCTTGGGGGCGGTTTTGGCGATATGCGAAGCCGCATGGCAGCCCTTTCGGAAGACGAAGCCGCCTTGGCTGCCCAGGCCCGTGCCATTTTCAACTGGCACCACAAGCACCGTTTTTGTGGTGTTTGTGGTCACCCCAACCATGTGATGGAAGCCGGTTACCGTTTGCAATGCAGTAATCCGGCATGTGGCACACCGCATTTCCCGCGGACTGATCCTGCGGTCATCATGCTGATCCATCACAATGATCATGTGTTGCTGGCGCGCTCACCACAGTTTCTTCCAGGGACCGTTTCCGTGCTTGCCGGGTTTGTCGAGCCGGGCGAAACCCTTGAACAGGCCGTTGCGCGCGAAGTGTTCGAAGAAGTCGGGATACGCATCAAACGTGCGCGTTATATTGCATCTCAACCATGGCCTTTCCCCGGTTCATTGATGCTGGGTTTCGTCGCCGAGGCAGAAACGACCGACATCGTCATTGATGAAAAGGAAATTGAATTTGCGATGTGGGTGCATCGCGACGATGTTGCCGGGCTTCCCGAAAAGGGCATCAACCTTCCCCGTCCGATTTCTATTGCACGTTACCTTCTGGAAAATTGGCGCGAAGGCCGCATATAGAAGGGATCAGCGTCATATCCTGATGCAAAATCCGGGGCCGACGCGCATTGGCGATCTAAAGTGTGCGAAAAGGGAGAGGCTTCTGATGCAGGGGATATCTCGTTGGTTTTGTCATATGTCGAGCGTATTGGTTTGTTGGGTAGTTGCCACAGTAGCCAATGCTGACACCAAGAACGCGATACCTGTTAAGGTTGGCGCCTATGAATATGGCGTCGTCTATTTTTTTGAAAATGATAAACCTTCAGGTTTCACCCCGGAATTGATTGCAGACCTCAATGCCATCCAATCGAAATACTTTTTCGAGTTGGTCGAAACATCGTCACGTCGTCGCTACAACGATCTTGCGATGGGGGGCTTCGATCTCATTTTGATGGAAAGTCCCGACTGGGATTGGAGAGATCAGGATGTTCTGTTTTCTGATCCCATTGTTGTCGAATATGATTTATTCATTGCCCGCAAGGAGGACGTTCCGGGGCCAGGTTGGTTCGACGATATAACCCGACATGAGCTTCTTTGCGTACTGGGGTTCCACTATAAATTTGCCTCTTTCAACGCCAATCCTGAGTATTTGCAAGATCATTTCGGTGTTTTGTTCCACTATGACGAACAACAATTGTTCGACCATTTGTTGGACGGAGAAGGTGACGTTGGCATTGTTTCGGCAGGATTTCTGGCAAGAGCCTATGCAAAAAATCCGGAACTGAGTCAGAGAGTATTTATTGGACCAAGCCCTGATTTCAGCTACGAGCTGGTTGCGGTTCTTTCAAAACAGTCGGCGATATCGCTGGCTGAGTTCAATGATTTAATCCGGATAGTGAAAAGGGAAGGAAATATCGCGCAGGAATGGCGCGATATGCACGGAAATTTGCCAACAGGTTAAGCTTTTGGCCTCAATTGCCGTCAGTCTAGTGGCGGGATTCGGGCAATCACATTGCGACGCAGACTTTCAGGGCGTTCACGCCACGGCACAATGCCGTCATCGGTTTCCGCGTATTTTGTGGCAAGTTCCTGCAGATCAGCGATCATGTTTTCCGGATCAATATTTCCGTAAACATAACCCCATTTTCCCTTGCCATTCAGCGCAACCGAACAGCCCGACTTGCAATTGGTCAGGCATTCAACTGCCCTGATTTCAAACGGTATGTCCAGCGTCGCCCCGTTTTCGACCATTTTATCAAACAGTATCCGACCGTGACGTGGCTCCGTTGCCCCTTCGGTCGAGGATGCGGTGCAGGTCGTGCAGATATTCAGGCGGGCTTTTGGGGACATGGTATCCGTCATGATTATGGTGTTTGCGGGGGCGCATAAAACCAGCTTGCCGGTTATCGGGTCAAGCAATCATCTGGTGGTTCTATCGACCCTGAAGACCTTTGCCCACAAGAATTCCGGCAACAGATTTTTCAATTCGGGATCTGCGTGTGGCCGATTGTTTGGCACCAGAAAAATAAAGATTGTATCCCCGCTGCCGACCCGGCGTCAGGGCCTTGAACGCTTTTTCAAGATCAGGATTTTTTGCAAATTCATCCAAAAGTTCAGCCGGAAGCTCAAGATTTTCCTTTTCGCTGAAATCAATCTTCAGGCCGGATTTTTCGACTTCGATGGCCGCTTTGATATAGGCCTTCAGAGCATTTTCTTTTGCTCTGATTTCTTCAGCCGACGTAAAATGAATGCGGCGCATTGCCTTCGAATTTTCACCCGGTTTCGCAAGAACACCCTCAGGGTCCTCCATCAACGCGCCCTTGAAAAATCCAAGCGCGCAATCATCTTTCATCCCGTAAATCATAAGGATATTTTTGCCCTCCGACGTGTAGCAAAGATTACCCCACTTCACGTCTTCGGTCAGGCCCGATTCAAGAATGATCGTTCGCAGGGCCTTGCGTTCTTCGTGCCATTTTTCCTGTGCCAGAAAGGCCTCAATCTTTGATGTCAGACTGTTCATTTTGTTGAATCTCCGGTGGATGCGTCTCCCAGTCGGAATAAAATCAGCTTGCTGCGCGTTTGGTCAAGCTGTCATCAACCACATGGTCGCTTACAAAATTCTGTATTGTTGCGGCAAGCTGGCGATCCACTAGCGGATGGGACGTATCTGACATCATCAGGGCTACACCGACTGCGGGTAATGGTGGGAAACCGTCGCGACTTTCAAGAATCTGAAACTCATCGGTGACGCTTGCCGCTGCAAGGGCGGCGACACCCAAACCGTCACGCACCAGATGCAAAAGCGATGCGGCCTGTCGTGTGGTCGCAAGCAAGGTATATGGCCGGTCTGCCTTGGAAATCGCATCAATTGCCCATGCATGGAATTTGCAATCCTCCGCAGGCAGAACAAGCGATAATGGGTTTGCCAGATGTTGTCGGTGGATGGGGGATGAAACCCAGACACCGGGCTCATGACGCAAGAAATATCCTTCTTCACCCTGTTCCGACCGGCTGATGACGGATATATCAAGTTCTCCTTGGTCGAGCATCCGGCGCAGCAATATCGTCGGGTTGACGGAAATGAAGAATTTGGCATCGGGATGGACCTTGCGTATTGCACGCAGCACCACCGGCAGGATTTTCTGAGTGTAATCATCCGGGCATCCGATCCGGATCGGACGGCTGCTATCATGACCGCGCATCTTTCCCATGGCTTCGTCCTGCAACGACAGCATTCGCCTTGCATAACCGACAAAGGTGATGCCGTCCGCTGTCAGCAAAACATTGCGGCCCTCCCGTTCAAACAGCTTGTTTCCGACAAGATCTTCCAGCCGTTTCATCTGCATGGAAAATGCCGATGGAGTGCGGCCGATCCGATCCGCAGCACGGTTGAAACTGCCACATTCGGCAAAGGCGACAAAGCTTCGGAGCAGATCGGAATCCATGTGACTTCCTTTGATCAGTAAAAAAGATCAATAAAATTGAACAGTCAGGTCAAAACTATTCGATTGTTTGATCCTGGGCCAGAACCAATTATCTCCCTCGGCCGGCCAATACGAAACCGTATGTGCCAAAGGAATACCGGAATGATACTTCACGATTTTTTACCGTCGGGAAACGGCTACAAGATTCGGTTGCTGCTGACCCTGCTTGGCAAATCATTTGATCTGGTCGAACATGACATCACCAAGGGTGAAACCCGCACGCCCGAATTTCTGTCGCGCATCAATACCAATGGCAAAATCCCTGCGCTGGAATTTGACAATGGCCGGGTTCTGGTCGAAAGCAATGCGATCCTGATCCACCTTGCCGAAGGAACACCTTATTTGCCGACCGATGCGTGGGAACGCACCGAGGTCATGCAATGGCTGTTCTTTGAACAATATGATCATGAACCAACGATTGCTGTTTTGCGCTCATGGGTCGGTGTCAAGGGCATGCCTGAACATGCCGATATTCTGGTGCCGATGAAGCGGGCTGGTGCGAAAAAGGCGCTGGATCTGATGGAAAAGCGGTTGTCGGGGCATAACTGGCTGGTCGGGGACGCACTGTCGATCGCAGACATATCCCTGTATGCCTATACTCATGTCGCTGAAGAAGGCGATATCGACCTTTCGGTATATCCAGGCATCCGTGCGTGGCTTGATCGTGTTGCGGCCTTGCCGGGCTATATTCCGATCACGTGGAAGCCCTGATTTTCCGGGGATAAAAAAGCAACCGCCCCGACGCCGGAAAACATATTGGGGGAATCCGGAATGGGGCGGCTGCAACACCAAATGCGCGATCCAGTTAGCGCAAAGGGGTAAGGAAAAGGAAGGTGCGGGGGGCCTCTATGCCGTCCGCAAAATACGGTCCGGTAACAGCGGGTCGGTCACAGCCGCAGAATGGCGTGCCTGAAAATTTTTGAACGCCGTATCCAGATTTGGTACTTCTGCCAGAATTTCCGGTCCCCCGGGCATTGCTTTGAGATAGTGGATCATGGGCATGATCAGCATATCTGGAATGGTGAAACGCTGGCCGAATAACCAGCCATCATCATAATGCGGATCAAGAATTTTAAGGTCATGAGCAATAAGATCGCCCATGCGCTTCATTCGGACCGCAAAACCCGGGTCATTGCGCTGTTCTGTATCGGCAAAAACCATCGGGATGACAAATTGCCGCAGGATTTGTGTATCCAGCCGCGTCGTGGCGACACTGATCCATTGTTCCATGCGCGCCACTTTGTCCTTTCGCACCGGACGCAATAGCGGTCCGTCAAACGCATCATCAATGTAACGGCAGATCGCACTGGTTTCGTACAGAACCAGATTGTCATGAACCAGAACCGGCACCTTGCCGAACGGATTGAATTGCAGCAATTCCGGTGTCGGCTCTGCGCCTGGGGATTGAATGCCTTTGGTGCGGAACTCGAACGAAATCTGTTTCTCGATACAGGCAATCCGTACCGTGCGCGAGAGACTGCTGCGCGGCATGCCGTAGATGATCACCTTGGACATCGCAAAATCCTTTGCATCTATAGTGGCGTGTCGTTGCGGTTGCGCGGCTCTGAATCAGCGCCCCGCTGCGCGAGAGTTGCCAACAGGATTACGCACGACATAATATGTTCAAGAACATATTATAAAAATGTGCGAGCCTTGTTTCCCGTCACCTCAATCGGAGCCAGATCATGCCTTACAGTCCGGATCACAAACCAAAGACGCGGCTGAAAATAATCCGATCAGCAGCCAAGCTTTTCAAAACGGTCGGCTATGAAAATGTGACGATCGATCAGGTGATGGCCAATGCGGGACTGACGCGCGGCGGGTTTTACGCGCATTTCAAAAACAAGGAAGACCTGTTTGTCGCCACTGTAGATAGCGGTATTAACCTTTTGTCAGAACCGATCCTGTCGCGTTTGCGCAAAGCAGAAAAATTCGGCCTTGATTGGACCACGGCCTTTGCTGATCTATATCTGTCGAACCAGCACCTCAATCATCCTGGCAAGGGATGTGCGTTGCCGACGCTTTCAACCGAAGTTGCCCGGTCGGGCGAGCGGGCGCAAAAAGCCTTTTCCAAGGTGATCCGCGGGGCGTGTGGCAGGCTTGCCGGAAAACTCGCACTCGAAGAACGCGGTATAGCCCCGATGACCCGCGAAGAAGCCGATGAATGGTTTGAAAACCCGCCACTTGATGAAATCAGCAAGGAACACCGCATCAATGCAACCGCGATGCTGTCGATGATGGTTGGTGCGATGGTGCTTGGCCGGGCTGTCGATGACGAAACGGCCGAACTGATCCTGAACTCCGTGCGAAAATCCGTGCCGCGTCTCAAGTCACTACAAGAAAGCGTGGACAATACTGCGCGCCAATCCGCTGAAAGCCCTATCTAACGATCGATCAGCGTTTCATCGCAAGTGCTGCAACCTGGCCTTTGCGTTGTGCAATCATTTTCTGTTCTGCAATCGCACCGGCTTCATCGGTTAGGAAGGTAAATATCCCGAATCGGCGTCCCTTGGTCACCGGCATTGCTTCATGCAACAGTGAACAGGAAAATACGACGGCACCCCCGGCAGGCGGCGCGTAAAGGCCGCGACCATACTCGGGAAAACGAACCTGCCCGCCTTCGTAAGTTATCGGGTTCAGGTTCAGCGACACTGCAAATCGACGATGTGCGGTAAATGCGGTGCGATTGTCCCGGTGGCGACCGAAATGTCCCTTGTCAGCGGCGTCATAACACCCGATCCTTAGGGCTTCCATGCTTGCAGTTCTGAACTGGAATGCCTTGAACAGTTCCGGGATAACCCGCCCCACAAGTCGGCTTTTGACTTTCTCAAACAGCACTTCATCCAGAAGGACAACGTCATTGCGCTTTTTGATGTCGGATTTCGCCGTGCTGCTGTTTTCCGTCCCCTTGGATACACCATCCGCACGCTTTTCACCGGCTTCCCAATAGGAAATCAGTTCCTGACACAATTCCGGTTCCAGAATGTCATGCAGCAACATGACCGGTGCCTGGCGATTGATCACGTCTGATTTGCTTCCGGCGTGGATTGCCTTGCAGACGTCAATGCCGTTATCAACATCCGCAAACGATGCGTTGAACACCAGCCGATGATTTGGATCGATCAGAAGCATTGAGGGGCCAGTAACGCCAAACAGCTTTTTGACCGCGTTTTCCGCGTCATAAAGCTCGGTTGCCTTGGCGTTTGACTTTGCTGCCTTCCTGGGGCTTTTAGTGCCGCCGATGATCAGAAAAGTCAGGGTCTCGCAACCCGCGACCTGATCGAGAAACCGATCAATTTCCTGCCATGTTTCCTTGGTCGGTTTTTCATCCAGCAACCAAAGCGCAAGTGTGTTTCCCGCGATCAGTTGATCTGTCAGGTCGACCGTTTGTCCGGCGGTATCGGGCAGGACGATTTTCGGGACAATGTCACCTTTGGCAATCCGAGTTGAACTGGTTGCAGCCTTTGGTGTTTCTGCCATTTCCCTGATCCCCCGATCCATTTAAATCTATCCGGCCTTTATCAGACTTTCGCAAAGTACCCCGAAAGAATATCGGCGTAAATCACGACCAGTTTTTCGATATCATTGATCATCGCATGCTCATCGACCTTGTGCATGCTTTGCCCGACAAGGCCAAATTCCGCGACTTCGCAATATTTGTGGATGAAGCGCGCATCCGAAGTGCCACCTGTTGTGCTCATATCCGGTCGGTGGCCGGTGACTTTTTCCGAGGCATCGGAAATAAGGGCTGCCAGTCTGCCCGGCTCGGATACAAAGGCTTCGCCGGAAATCTTGACTTTAAGATCATGGGGACCGGCATGTGCAGCACAGGTTTCACGGATCCATTTTTCCAGATCGACGCCCTGATGCAGGTCATTGAAACGGATATTAAATGCAGCACTGACCTTTGACGGAACCACGTTGGTCGCCGGATTCCCGGCATCGATGGTGGTAACTTCCAGATTGCTTGGCTGGAAATGCGGGGTGCCCTGATCGAGTTCATGCGTGGTCAGTGCATTGAGGACCTTTAACATGCGCGGTACCGGGTTATCTGCCAGGTGTGGATAGGCAACATGGCCTTGAGCGCCATAGATCGTCAGCCAGCCGGTGATGGAACCGCGGCGACCGACTTTCATCATCTCGCCGAGATATGTCGGATTGGTCGGCTCGCCAAGAAGGCAGACATCAAGTTTCTCGCCATGCTTGCCACACCAGTCCAGCAGCTTGATCGTGCCGTTCACCGCATCGGCTTCTTCATCACCGGTAATCAGGAAGCTGATGCTTTCGTCAAAATCGGGATGGGTCGCCAGAAAGGCGTCAACGGATTCAACGAAACAGGCAATGTTGGTTTTCATATCAACCGCGCCGCGCCCGAACAGACGGCCATCCTTGATTTCGCCACCAAATGGATCAACCGTCCAGGCCGCGACATCGCCCGCCGGAACCACATCAGTATGCCCGGCAAAACAAAAATTGCGCCCTTTGGTTCCCAGCCGCGCATAAAGGTTGTCTATGCTGTCCCAGCCGTCTTCGTGAAACACTTTCCGTTTGCAGTCAAAACCGCGTGCTTCAAGGGCTGTCTGCAAGACATCAAGCGCACCGGCATCCGCAGGGGTAACGGACGGGCAGCGGATCAGGGATTGGGCAAGATCAAGGGCGGCGGACATTTGATATTCTCTTGGCTTCTTGATGAATGAGTAGGATTAAAAATCCATCATGGATGTTTCAAGTGAAACATTTGATGTGCAAAGGGGCGAAACGGCATTCCGCTTCGCCCCTTATAGATCATTAGAAAATCCGGTGATAGAAATCAGTCACGCAGCAATTCGTTGATCGAGGTTTTCGAACGGGTTTTTTCATCAACACGTTTGATGATGACCGCGCAATACAGGCTCGGCCCTGGTTTGCCATCGGGCAATGGCTTGCCCGGAATGCTGCCCGGAACCACAACCGAGTATGCCGGAACGCGGCCGACAAAGGTCTCGCCAGTGGTGCGGTCGATGATCTTGGTTGAAGCGCCGATAAATACACCCATCGAAATCACGGCACCTTCTTCGACGATAACACCTTCGACGATTTCCGAACGCGCCCCGATAAAGGCGTTGTCTTCGATGATGACCGGACCGGCCTGAAGGGGTTCAAGCACGCCACCGATACCGGCACCACCGGAAAGATGAACGTTTTTGCCGATCTGTGCGCAGGAACCGACAGTTGCCCAGGTATCGACCATCACGCCGGTATCGACATAGGCACCAAGATTCACAAAGCTCGGCATCAGAACGGTGCCCGGTGCGACATAGGCCGAACGGCGCACGATGCTGCCCGGTACGGCCCGGAAGCCAGCATTTTTGAATTCAGCTTCACCCCAACCTTCAAATTTTGACGGGACCTTGTCCCACCAGTTGGTGTTTTCGCCGGGGCCGCCGGAAATGGTGGTCATGTCATTGAGACGGAAGGACAGAAGAACCGCCTTCTTGGCCCACTGATTGACAATCCACTTGCCGTCTGTCTTTTCGGCAACACGCAGTTTGCCGCTATCAAGTGCGGCAAGCGTTTGGTCGACGGCCTTGCGGATTTCACCCTGGGTGGCGGAGCCGATTTCGTCGCGGTTTTCCCATGCGACGTTGATCACGCCTTCAAGTTCTGTTCTGTCCATTTTCAGAAGTCCTTGCGGTCAGCCTTAATTTCATGTCGGGCGGAGAATGGTCAAAGCCTGCTGTGAAGTCAACTCCGCCAGTTTACGTAGTTCCGGCTTTTGGGTTCCCTGATTCTGACCCGCGCAAGAATTACCCGATCACGGCACCAAGCTCAATCTTGGAACCATGACAAATTTGCCCGAACCCGGTTTTAGGCCGGACCCTTGCCCAGTTCGCGTAAGAAATGCACCAGATTGTTGGTTTCGTGGTCGATCCTGGGATCGTCGCGGCCAACCTGCGCCCATTCCTCGTCAGTATGGACCCATACGGTCGTCATGCCCATGTCCTTTGCCGGAAGCAGATTTTTGGCCATGTCTTCAAAATAGATCGCGCGCGTTGGATCAATTGCATCGCGCGCAAGCAATCGGTCATAGGGCTGGCGTTCGGGTTTGGGGATATAGTCGGCGTCGACGATGTCAAAGATGGTTTCGAAATGGCTGGCAATGCCAAGGCGATCCATCACCCGTTCGGCATGCCCGCGCGACGCGTTTGTGAAGATCACCTTGCGGCATGGCAGCGCATCCAAAGCAGCCGCCAGTTCCGGCGCAGGATCCATCACGGACAGATCAATATTGTGAACCTTGTTAAGGTAATCCGCCGGATCAATGTCATGTTCGGTCATCAGACCGCGCAGCGTCGTGCCATAGCGGTGAAAATAGCTTTTCTGGATCACATAGGCCTCGTCCGCCGGAATCCGTAATGTATCACGCACATATTGCCCGATTAGATTCGAGACCTGCGAAAACAGGTCGCATGCCGAGGGATAGAGCGTGTTGTCGAGATCAAAGATCAGGACATTGTCCGGCGCAATACGCGGAATGACAGCAGTGGCAGAAACGATCGAGGGCATGTTGAAGCATTCCGGTTATGGGCGATGGCGGCACAAAGCTACGCGGCGTTCACGACATTCTTTATTATGGGATTACATCCGGTTTGCAAAGGTGCCGACGGTGATTTCATGGCCCAGCATTGTAGGCATGCGGTTTTTGCAACAATTTCAGGCTCGAATAATTCGGGGTAGGGGTTTAAAAAGCGCAGCCTGAACAAAGATATAGTCAATCTGTGTTTGGAACCGGGCGGTGCCAGGGGAATGTTCCGAATTTCGGCGCGTTACGCACCCGGAAATGTATTCGCGAAGTTCGAAATCTGTCGGTGCTGTAAAGGCGTTATTAAGGGTGCCATGCAGATGATAGGCGAATTCGTCTTTGCGGATGATGTGACTTCCTGAATTGGGGGCAGGAAGGCGCAAGGATTTCGAGGCAGCGCAAGAGGACCCTTTGGAAAAGCTTCTCAAAAGTCGAACGACGGCACTTCGGAACGAACGGAATCGTTTCGCTGCACTTGCGTTTGTGTGGGGGGATCTTCTGCTTGAACTGGATGACGATCTGAGGATCGTGTTCGCATCCGGGGCGGCAGATGGCATGATGGGCCGGTCCGCAGCCGACCTTGAAGGACATAGTCTGCAATCGGTTCTGGCCTCGCAATTCCGGCCGCTGGTTCAGGAAATGCTGTATGTGGCGCGCCGTCGTGGCCGTATGGACAATATCCAGGTGCGGTTTATTCGCCCGGATGAGCAGTTAAGCGCCCCGGTTTCCATGAGTGGTTATTTCCTGCCCGATCTTGGCGATCATTTCTTTGTTGCCCTGCGCGTTGCGATCAATACGCTACCCCATGATGTGGCGCGATCAATCAGGCGCGATGAGGCAACCGGACTGATGGACGAGGAAAGTCTGTCCCGGGTGGTGACCGAACGCCTGATGGCGCAACGCGAAACCGGTGCAGAACACAAATTCACCCTGATGACATTGAATGCCTTTGATCCGCTTTGCAAACGCATGGAGCAGATCGAACGGGATGAAATGCTATCCAGTATCGGTGCATTTCTAAGGGCGCATTCCGTTGCCGGGGATACTGCGGGCCGCCTGAATGGCAATCAGTTCGGTATGTTGCACCGGCCCGATGTGCCAGTTGGCGAACTTGAAGATCGGATTGCCGATTGTGCGCGGGACGCCGATCCGGAAGGCAAGGGGGTGGAGATTTCCACGTCTGTTACCGACTTTACGGCCGAAATGATCCCGCCCGGCGATCTTGCTCGCGGGGTGCTTTATTCTATCCGCCGGTTCTGCGACCGGCAGGAGCACGGATTTACATTTTCGCGCCTGATAGGCCAGACCCCCAATCTGGTGAATGATACCTTTTCGGCAATGCGCGATTTCGGCATGCGGGTTGACCGTCTGAAATTCGATGCGGTTTATCAGCCGATCGTGCGGTTGCCATCTGCGGAAATCCATCATTTCGAGGTCTTGGCGCGCTTTTATGATGACGATGGTAATCTTATTCCGACGGAACGACTGATCAGCTTTGCCGAACAGGTCAATATGATCCACAGGCTGGATCTGGCGATGATGCGCCGGACCCTCAAATGGATCCGTAACCAGCTGGACGAGGGCATCGATGCACGTGTGGCGGTCAACGTTTCGGGTCATAGCATCGAAAACCCGGATTTCTGCCGGTCTGTGATTGCACTGTTTGAACGCAATCGCGACACGATGGGGCAGTTGATGATCGAGATTACCGAAACGGCCGAGATTACGGATATCGATACCGCATCAACCTGGATTTCACGGTTCCGCGATTTTGGTGTTGAAATCTGTCTGGATGATTTCGGTACAGGAGCATCGAATTTCCGATATCTCAGTGCGTTGGATGTTGATTATGTCAAAATAGACGGGGAATCGATCCGACAGTCATTGAAGGCAACCAAAGGCCGTGCATTCCTGAAATCGCTGGTCGATCTTTGTCATGAACTGAAGGTCGAGGTCGTGGCCGAAATGATCGAAACCGAAACCATGCGCGAAATGGTCACCAAGGTCGGTTTTGACTATGCCCAAGGATATCTTTTCGGTAAGCCCGAAAAGGACATTACGCTTTACTGGCGCAATATTAATGATCCCAAACGGTAGTAAGTTCAGTATCCGTTAGTCACCGTAAAGGTCGCCATTCTGAGCCTGTGTCAAAACCCCGTTAGATTGTTAGCGGGGTTTTGCATAAGCGAGAGTGTTTTCATTTTGCCGGGAAGAGCGAGAGCCTTTCGATGATGTTTTTGACCCCCAGAATGTTGATTTAATTCGTTCTGGTACGATGTCGCCTGTGTCACCGCGTGATGGGCAATTAGTCCGTGGGGGTCATCTACCGCCGACTGAAAATTGTAGTCGACAACCACTTGCGTCTGCCCCATCTCTTCCATCAAAAGCACCGATTGGGTCAAATCGGCTTTCTGCGCACGCAGCTTTGCCAGTGTTGCACGCAGATCGCTCTGGCAATGCAAACAACAGAAAGCGTGCATCAAAAAGCCAGCGGATGATCGACCGCTGGCTTCAGGAAAAAACGTCAACGTATTTTAGGACGGCACAGCTCGGGCAGTTCCGTCGGTTGAAACGAGAATCAATTTTCTGTTTTCAGCAAAAAGGCCGATGCATGCACCGGCCTTTCTTAAATAACGGGTGTCAGTCGCCTTACTCGGCGGCTTTGACTTCGGCGTTGCTGCGGATTGCAGCATCGCGAACGTCGGCAGCGACATGTTCTTCGAACTTCGCGAAGTTCTTTTCGAACAGGCTGGTCAGGTTCGCGGCGGCTTTGTCATAGGCAGTCTTGTCTGACCAGCTTTCACGCGGGTTAAGGACTTCGGCGGGGATGTCACCACACGCGGTCGGGTATGCCAGACCGAAATACGGGTCGGTCGCGAAGTCGGCATTTTCGAGTTCGCCATTGAGCGCCGCGTTCAGAAGGCCGCGGGTATAGGCGATTTTCATGCGCGAACCGACACCATACGCACCACCGGACCAGCCGGTATTGACCAGCCAGCAATTTGCCTGATGTTTTTCCATCAGTTCGCCAAGCAGCTTGGCATAAACCGACGGATGACGCGGCATGAACGGTGCGCCAAAGCAGGCGGAAAACGCCGCGGTCGGTTCCTTGACGCCTTTTTCGGTGCCAGCAACTTTTGCGGTGTAACCCGACAGGAAGTGGTACATCGCCTGTGCCGAGGTCAGCTTGGCGATCGGCGGCAGAACGCCAAACGCATCGCAGGTGAGCATGATGATGTTTTTCGGGTGACCACCACGACCGTTTTCCGATGCATTCGGGATGAATTCGATCGGATAGCTTGAGCGGGTATTTTCGGTGTGACGGGCATCGTCGAGGTCAAGCTCGCGCGATTGTTTATTCATCACAACGTTTTCCAGAACCGTCCCGAAGGTTTGGGTTGTGGCATAGATTTCCGGTTCTGCCTCTTTGGAAAGCTTGATCACCTTGGCGTAGCAGCCGCCTTCGAAGTTGAAGACGCCATCTTCGCCCCAGCCATGTTCATCGTCACCGATAAGCGTGCGTGATGCGTCGGCCGACAGGGTGGTTTTGCCGGTACCCGACAGACCAAAGAAGATCGCGGTGTCGCCGTCCTTGCCCATATTGGCCGAGCAATGCATCGGCATGACGCCTTTGGCCGGAAGAATATGGTTAAGAACAGAGAAGATCGATTTCTTCATTTCGCCGGCATACCAGGTGCCGCCGATGATCACCATTTTGCGTTCGAACGAAACGACGACGAATACTTCGGAACGGGTGCCGTCGACTTCCGGATCAGCCTGCAGGCCAGGAGCGTGCAGAACGGTGAATTCCGGTGCGAAGTCGCGAAGTTCTTCTTTCTGCGGCTGAATGAACATGTTGCGCGCAAAAAGATTGTGCCATGCATTTTCGTTGATCACGCGAACCGGCAGGCGGAAACGCGGATTCGAACCGGCATAGCAGTCCTGAACGAACAGTTCGGTGCCCTGGAAGTAAGCGCGCACTTTTTGATACAGGCGCTCGAACACTTCCGGGCTGACCGGGCGGTTAACGTCGCCCCAGTCGATGTCATTCTTGGTGCCTGCCTCTTCGACGATAAAGCGATCCAGAGGGGAACGTCCGGTATGCTCGCCTGTCAGCGCAACAAATGCGCCACCCTTGGCAATTTTACCTTCCTGACGACGGATTGCATGTTCGTAGAGGCCGGCAGCGTCCAAATTCCAGTGAACGGCGCCAAGATTCTTGAGGCCATGGGTTTCAAGGCCTACACGGCTGACAACGGGTCCTGATTGCAGCACGGATCTCTCCTGGTGGGAATTGAGTCTGGGGTTAATAGTCAATTCTACACAATCGGTATGTGGGTTAACCGTTTGCGTCGCGACATATTGTTACAAAGGTGTCTCAAAAGCAACCTGTCCTTTGGCTCAATACCAAGGAAAACGTAGACGTTTTTGCGTTTGCGAAAAGTCACCTTTCGAAAGTGATAATTAAATCTTCGTTGCCAAATTCAGGACACCTGACCGCGCGATTTTTTACACATTTCGACCAGAATATCGCGCGCTTCGCCGGGGCTGCGGATTGTTTCGGTGAAGTTGACCCGCAAAGGTCGGGAATCGGCAGAATTGCATTCCAAATCCATTCCATCACAATCAATGGCGACCATTTTCCAACCGTCATTCTTATCCTGATCGGTGAAATATCCGACAATGTCGGCTATCGCATCGGCATGATCGGAATTCATGTGGAAAATGACTTCATCATGGCCATCAATATGCGCAGCAGGGACAACGATTGACGTCACCGGCCAGCCATCGCCGACCTGTTTGTGATCACAGGCGGTTGTAGCCATCACGGCATGTAAGGCACGTCTCGTCATGCGCCGGAGTTCTGCCGCTGCATTTCCGTTTTGCTGTGCAAGGCTCGACATGCATACGCCCCTTTGATGATCAGGGTTTTTATTTAGGATTGGTTGTTGCCGTCCGCAATGTCTGGTCTGGCTGGGTTACAGGCCTTTGTCCCCGGTCGTGATCAGCGGTTCGGAAGTGGTCGAAAGACGCCGTTTGCGGATGGTTTCCAGCAGCCGTTTCTTGCTGCCGTCACTCATGCCCATCCATGCGCCGATTTCATCGCCGGTGCGAAAGCATCCGATGCAGTACCCGGCGACCGGGTCAAGAACGCAAACGCCAATGCAGGGGGATTTGACAGGCATGATTTTCCAAGCTGGTAACAGGATTGATTGCCTGCATAGAAAACACAAAGCCCGCCAGGATCAAGAGGGTAATAATCCGGCGGGCTCTGTTACGTGTGGTAATCTGGTGGGGGTGAAAGCCCTAGAGGCGGTCAAACCAGTTGCGGACCTGACGGTCGGCCTCTTCGCGTTTAACGCCATAGGCTTCCTGAACCAAGCCAACCAGTTTTTCCTGCTGGCCTTCGATCTCATCAAGATCATCGTCGGTGAGGCGGCCCCATTCGCGCTTGACGTGACCACGCATCTGTTTCCAACGGCCTTCAATCTGGTCCCAATTCATCAGGTGTTCTCCTGTTTCTTTCGGGTTGTTTGCTCGTTCGGTCCGGAAATTTTATCTGCATGCCAATGGCATGCAGCTTTTCCGGTTGCCTGATCATAAAACGGCTCGGAGTGTTTTTTGTTCCACGATGCCTGGATTGCTTCCTCTGCCGGGGCAGGGGTGCGGCCCGCTGACTTGCCATATTCGCCTGTGACGGGTATAGCCGAGCCAGTTTTTTCATTGGAGTGTGTGTGAGCGCACCATCGGCGTGCAGCACGGAGGACAATATGCGCGGATATTTCGGGATCGGGATCGAAGGGGCCAGCAAGCCCTTTAACGTGGGCACGCTGTTTCGTTCCGCTCATGCGTTTGGTGCCAGCTTTGCCTTTACGGTGGATGCGGATTTTCGTGATGAACGGGCCAATGTGGCCGACACATCACGTGCGTCCGAGCAGATGCCCTACTATCACTTCCCGGATCACGATCATCTGTTTCTGCCCGATGGATGCCGGATGGTTGGTGTCGAACTGACACCTGATGCGATTGAACTGCCAAGTTTCAAACATCCGTCGCGCGCGGCCTATATTCTTGGGCCGGAACGTGGAAATCTGTCGCAGGAAATGCAGGATCAGTGCGATTTCATCATCAAAATCCCGATGAGCTTCTGCGTGAATGTCGCGATTGCTGCCAATATCGTGATGTATGACCGCCTGATCAGTCTGGGCCGGTTCGCCCCGCGCCCGGTACGTGCTGGTGCCCCGACCGAGCCAAAGCCCGAAGCCTTTTATGGCGGCTGGATTTCACGCACGCGTGACAAACGCAAAGCAGATCCGGAAAAGTTTCGTCAGGCTCCGCCACCCGATTACAGTGTGATCGACGGGACGCTGGATGACGACGACGATTAAGGCATAAAATGAAGCAACGACCGCGAGGGAGGGGCGCGGCCGTTGCGTTTTCCTGACCCGGTTTCATCGACAGGGGGAGGTCGATGACAGGGGGATGGGTCAGGTAATCCGGTCTATCGTATCGTTTCAGGCGGCTTGGACTGTTGCTTCATCACCATCGAAAATCTCAGCCTTTTCGGGCAGAATGCCGTGCGGGTTGCGAAGCAGGTTGGCAATCATCCGCATTCCGACATCGCCTTGCAGGGTCAGCAGGCTTTCGGGATGGAACTGAACCGCGCTGATCGGCAGGCTTTGATGACGTATCCCCATAACCACACCGTCATTGCTGCGCGCGGTGACTTTAAGGTCAGCTGGCAGGCTTGCCAGGTCGGCAAATAGAGAGTGATAGCGCCCAACAACGATTTCATCGGGAAGGCCTTCAAACAACGGATCAGACGGGTCCAGTTTCACCTTAGACGGTTTGCCATGCATTGGTGTGTCGAGTTGACCAAGTGATCCACCAAAAAATTCGACAATCCCCTGTAAACCAAGACAAACACCAAAGACCGGAAGCCCCGCGGCAAGGGCACGTTCGATGCTTTGGCGCAGACCATAATCATCGGGGCGCCCCGGACCAGGGGACAGGAACACCAGATCCGGTTTGAAATCATCAAACGCCTCATCCGGGAAACCGGGGCGGAGCGTTAATGTTTCGGCACCGGTTGCACGGATATAGCTGGCAAGGTTTTGAACAAAACTGTCTTCGTGGTCGATCAGAAGCACGCGTTTGCCAACGCCCGAAATGGTCGGATCAATGGTGGCTTCGTCCTTGGCATCGCGGGTGACGGCATCAATCATGGCCGATGCCTTCAACACGGTTTCGGCTTCTTCGGCGGCAGATTCACTATCAAACAGCAATGTCGCACCCGCGCGAACTTCGGCAACACCCTGTTTGAGACGCACCGTGCGTAATGTCAGGCCGGTATTCAGATCGCCATTGCACAGAACCGCCCCGATGGCCCCGCCATACCATGCGCGCGGGCTGCGTTCGACTGTTTCGATATGTTTCATGGCGGCCCGTTTGGGCGCACCGGTAACGGTCACAGCCCAGCAATGCGTCAGGAAGGCGTCAAGCGCATCGAACCCCTCGCGCAGGCGGCCTTCGACGTGATCGACCGTGTGAATCAGGCGGGAATACATTTCGATCTGGCGACGGCCAAGAATTCTGATGCTGCCGGGTTTGCAGACGCGTGCCTTATCGTTGCGATCAACGTCGGTGCACATGGTCAGTTCGGATTCTTCCTTGGCCGAATTCAGAAGGGTTCGGATATTTTCCGCATCTTCGATCGCGTCGCGACCGCGCGCGATGGTGCCCGAAATCGGGCAGGTTTCAATACGTTGACCGGTGACGCGGACATACATTTCCGGCGATGCCCCGATCAGATGTTCACCATCCCCCAGATTGATCAGGAAACCATAAGGTGCCGGGTTGCGGCGTTTAAGGCGGCGGAAGATTTCCGACGGGGCAGTTTTGCATTCGGTCCGGAAGACGCGGCTTGGCACGACTTCAAACAGTTCACCGCGCGCAAATCGTGGCTTGGTATCATCGACGACGGCGGCGTATTCGCCGTCTTTCATATCATTTTCTACGATGCCGTTTGCACCATGTGATGGCGGGTGATCCTGGGCAATGCGGTCGAGCCCGGCGGTACTATGGCCATCTGGTGCAATGAATTCATATTCAAAAAGGGTCGCGACCTTGGACGCATGATCGACCGTGATCATCTGGTCGGGTAGATAAAGATGGACATCCTTGTGATCACTGCTGCGGTCCTGGGTCAGTGCAATTTGTTCGAAATGAAGGGCGATGTCGTAGCCAAAGGCACCGTATAGACCCAAACGTTCCTCGCCCTTGTGGGCAAACAGATCGCGAATGGCCCGGACAACGGAAAACAGGCTGGGTTGTTGACTGCGTTCTTCTTCGGGGAACCAGGGGGCCGCATTGCCGACATAGCCGTAAAGCCCGTCATCGCCTTTGGTCAGGCCTTCGATATGGGCATGATCGGCAAGGGCGTTTTCAATCACCGGCAAAAGCACCCGGCCGCGATCATTAAGCGCCCGGATTGCAAAGCCGCGTTCGCGTCCGGTGATTTCCAGCGGGGGTTTGGCAAATCCCATGTCCCAGCGCGAATAACGACCTGGAAACTCGTAGCTTGAAGACAGCAAAACACCCTTGGTCCGATCAAGCGCGTCGATCAGGCTTTCGGTGGCATTTTCATAGGTGATTTCTGTCTGGCGGCGAATAATGGCGATGCCGCCATCGGTGGTATATCGATATTCGCTACTGGGTTCAGAAGTCGGGTTGGTCACGTCAAATACTCCGTTTGCGGGGCGCTGCCGCAGGAGCAATGTGACTTTTCAGCAGATAGGAAAAAGGTCTGAAAACACAAAGCCGCCTGCGAAGATCAGGCGGCCGGTTGTTTCAGGGCATGATAATTGGCCGCCCGCTTATGCGGACCACCACCAACGATTGGAAGTAAGGATTGGGTTCATGCCTTGTATTTTCATGTTTCAAACTATGATCAGCGATCAGGCGGGCGTCAAGCATTTTGATCAGACGATTATTCGCCCGGTTCGGAAACTTCGAAACGAAGCGGTTTATGGCAATGTGGACAGGACAAAAGATCGTCTTCGTGATTGTGATGAATGTCGCGGATGTCGGATATGATTGACTGGGCCTGTTCATCGCTGATGCCAAGTTCGTCCTGATGGGATCGCAGCCTTTTTCGCACGGCCTCGGTCAGGCGTTTTCCCGAAAGCTGATGGGCGGCTTGTTGGCGATAGGCCTCCTCGCGGCGGCGCAGTTCACTGGAAAAGGCGGATGCCAGAATACCGGCAGGCACCGCGACGATGCCGATACCCGTTAGTGAAATCAGACTTGCGATGATTTTACCGAGGGCTGTGATCGGTACGACATCCCCGTAACCGACGGTGGCAAGGGTGATAACGCTCCAGTAAAGGGCACTGGGCAGGTTGCCAAATGCGTCAGGTTGGGCTTCGTGTTCGGCAAGATAAATAGCGCCGGCGCTGAAAACCAGCATGCAGGCCAGCGCCGCGCTTGCGGCACCAAAGATGCCCATCTGCTGACGAAACACCATCAGCATCAGTTCAAGGCCGGTAGAATAGCGGGTGAATTTCAAAAGCCGAAGCAGACGGACAATGCGGATGAACCGGAGATCAATCGGCGTGAAAAACAGCAAGAAGACCGGAAGGATCGCAATCAGATCAACCATTGCCATTGGTCGCAGCATATAACGCAAACGCCCCCATTTTCCGGAAAATTCCGGGTTATCGGGGGCGGACCATACGCGCAAGACATATTCAATGGTGAAAATCGCCGTGCAGATCAGCTCAATGACCAGAAACAGTATAAAAAACTGTTCGGCCAATTCATGAACGGTGTCGAGAATGACGCAGATAACATTGATCACGATCAGCGAAGCAAGGATCAGATGTACCGTCAATGACACCCGTGATTGACGGTCGACCCCATGCAGCAAATTCTGAACTTTTGATCGAAGCGTTCTTTCCATTTGACCCCATACGCTAACGGGGCACCAAACACCACCCGCAATCATCCGATAATTGCGGGGATCGCTTCAGAAATGGTTAAAGAAGATGCTGATACAGCGTGGCAGGGTACTAGTAACCCTTTGCCGCGCGAATGAAATCGGCAATCTTGCGCGCGTCTTTCACGCCTTTGGTCTTTTCAACGCCAGACGATACATCAACCCATGGTGCACCGGAAATGCGTACCGCATCGGTGACATTATCAGGGTCAAGCCCACCGGCGAGCATCCAGCTGCTTTTGAAACTGCGCCCGGTCAGAAGTGTCCAGTCAAAGCTGACGGCGTTGCCGCCGGGTAGAATGCTTTCTTTGGGCGGTTTAGCATCAAAAAGCAGAAAATCGGCGACGCCATCGAAGTTTGCCGCAGCGGCATCAATGTCATCGGACGTACTGACCGAAACGGCCTTCATGACGCGCAGACCGAATTTTTCTTTTACTTCTGCGACCCGTTCCGGGCTTTCCTTGCCATGCATCTGGATCACGTCAAGGCGACCGGCCTTGATCGCGTTTTCAAGGGCTTCGTCACCAGCTTCAACGAACAGGCCAACCTTAAGGATGCTGTCCGGTACGCGCTCGGTCAAAGTAGTGGCGCCGTTAAGCGATATGTGACGCGGGCTTGGTGGAAAAAAGACATAGCCCAAGGCATCAGCACCGGCACTCATCGCGGCCATTGCGGCGTCTTCGCTATTGATTCCACAGATTTTGACCATGCAGCTCATCGGGGTGTCCTGTCTTGTAGCCAATTCAAACTTCCGTCCAAGTCATTTGGTCCTAGCAGAAAGTGATCCCGACCAACAGGATATTTGCGAATTTAGGTGGCTTTCCACTGGCGAGATGGCGGTTGCTGCGCTATTTTCCCGGCCATGAGCAAGCACACAGGCCCAGCCGGGGGCGAAAACGGCGAAAAGACAACCCATTTCGGTTTTCGGGATGTTCCGGAAAGCCAGAAGGCATCCATGGTGCGTGAGGTTTTCGATACTGTCGCGTCCAAATATGACTTGATGAACGATCTGATGAGCGGCGGTGTACACCGTTTGTGGAAAGATACGTTTATCAACGAGCTGAAGCCGCGTCCGGGCATGAAGCTGCTGGACGTTGCCGGTGGCACCGGAGACATTGCATTCCGGTTCCTGAAGAATGGTGGCGGCTCTGTCACGGTGTGCGACATTAACTATGAAATGCTGCATGTCGGTCGTGATCGCGCGGTGGATCACGGGTTGCTGAAAAACATCAACTGGACTGTTGGCGATGCGCAGAAATTGCCGCTGCCCGATCATTCGGTTGATGCCTATACGATTGCCTTTGGCATTCGGAACGTGACGCGGATTACCGAAGCCCTTTCCGAAGCCTATCGTGTGCTCCGACCGGGTGGAAAATTCCAGTGTCTAGAGTTTTCCAAGGTGGTGGTGCCGGGGTTTGATAAACTTTACGACACATACTCCTTCAAGCTTTTGCCTGAAATCGGTCGCTTCATTGCCGGGAATCGCGAAGCATATCAGTATCTGGCCGAAAGCATCCGTCAGTTCCCCGATCAGGAAACTTTTGCATCCATGATCCGCGATGCCGGGTTCGAACGGGTGAAATATCGCAATCTTTCCGGTGGTATTGCCGCCATTCATTCGGGCTGGCGGGTATAGGTGGCGACTGAATGATAAGGTTCGTTCGCAACAGCTTTCGACTGCTTGGAATGGCTAGGACTTTGGCGCGTCATGATGCGCTGTTTCCACTTGCCCTTGTGCCGGGTGGAAAGGTTCTGGCGTTTTTTGCCCGACTGACAGCACCATTTTCACGTCGATCCGATTTGCGGCCGGGGCGCCGGTTGGCCCGTGCGCTTGAAGAATTGGGCCCCGCATTCATCAAGCTTGGCCAGACACTGGCCACGCGTGCCGATCTGATCGGGGATGATGTTGCGGCTGATTTATCAAGCCTGCAGGATAGATTGCCGCCATTTTCGGCCAAGATTGCCAAGCGGATCATTACCGAACAGCTTGACGGGCCGTTTGAAACCCTGTTTTCCGAGTTTGATGATACGCCTGTTGCGGCGGCATCCATTGCGCAGGTGCATTTTGCCACCACGTCCGATGGGCGAGAAGTTGCCGTCAAGGTGCTGCGCCCGGATATCAAGACGCGCTTTGCCCGTGACCTAGATCTGTTTTACTGGGTGGCGGAGATTGCCGAACTGACGCAACCGCGCTTGCGTCGTCTCAAACCGGTTGAAACCATCAAGACGCTGGAAGACAGCGTGCATCTTGAAATGGATTTGCGGTTTGAAGCATCGGCAGCATCCGAGTTCCGCGACAATTTCGAGGCTGATCCGACCTATTATGTGCCGCAGATCGATTGGGAACGGACGGCGGAACATGTGATCACCATGGAACGGGTCAAAGGTGTTCGCATCGACAATGTCGAAGCCCTGGATCGCATGGGTGTTGATCGCTCTGCCCTTCTGGCGAAGGCGGCGGGGGCATTTTTCCAACAGGTTTTCCGTGACGGCTTCTTCCACGCCGATATGCATCCGGGCAACCTGTTTGTCGACGAAACCGGTAAGGTCAGCATCGTTGATTTCGGGATCATGGGGCGTGTTGACCGTCAGACGCGCCTGTACCTCGCAGAAATGCTTCTTGGCTTTCTGACGCGTGATTATCGCCGTGTCGCCGAGGTGCATTTCGAAGCGGGATATGTCCCACGTAACCAGTCGCTTGAAAATTTCCAGCAGGCGTGCCGTTCCATCGGCGAGCCGATTCTGGGAAAGGAACTGGCCGATATTTCGGTCGGGCGCCTGTTGGGGCAGCTTTTCCAGATTACCGAAACCTTCGGGATGGAAACCCAGCCGCAGCTTCTGATGTTGCAGAAAACCATGATTGTCGCCGAGGGGCTTTCGCGTATTTTAAGCCCGAACGAGAATATGTGGGAATTGTCGCGTCCGCTGATTGAGGAATGGATGCGTGAAAACCTTGGCCCGGAAGCAAAGATTGCCGAAGCTACCCGACAGGCAGGGACCATGTTGCGCCGGTTGCCTCGCGTTCTTGAGGCCGCCGAACAGGCATCGGCTGTCTTTACCGATCAGGGGTTACGCCTGCATCCTGATACGGTTGCCGCGATGCGTGGCCGGTCAAACGGGCAGCGCAGTTCCGGTGGAGTTTCCAAGCAATCCATCCTGCTTTGGGTCGCGATTGCAGCACTTGCAGTCGCCCTGTTCGTCAAATAGAGGACGGCAATGAGCGAAATTGAAATCAGTTGTGATCGCGGTCGGCTGGACCTTGGATATTGCTATGATTTCATTGCCAATTCTTATTGGTCGCGCGGCAGGTCGCGCGGCGAGTTTGACCGTTCGGTTGAAATGTCGTTACCGATTGGTGCCTATTGTGATGGGCGGCAGGTTGGCTTTGCCCGCGTCGTGACCGACTTCATCGCCATTGCCTATATCGCCGATGTGTTTGTTGACCCCGATTACCGTCGTCGGGGCATTGCATCCATGATGCTTGATGCCCTGCATGCTCATCCCGATATTGCGCGGGTCAAACGATGGATTCTGGCGACACTTGATATGCAACCGGTTTATCGCCAGCATGGATATGAGGACCTAAATGAAACGATCATGATGCGGCTTGATGCCGAATCCGATGATCGGGAACCTTTGCTCTAGGCGTGATTAAACCCGACATTTAAAAAAAAAAACGCCGCCACGGTCAGACCGGACGGCGTTTTTGTTTTCGGCAATCTCGCAATCAGCTGGTGCGGACTTCATCAAGGAAGTTGCCGACCTCGCTGCGCAGCGTTCCTGATTGCGCGCCAAGTTTTTCGGAGGCATCAAGTACCTGTCGGGCGGCATCGCCGGTCTGGCGGGCCGCAGACTGCATTTCATGGATATGGCTTGTGACTTCCTGCGTGCTCTGGACCGCCTGCTGGACGGAGTGTGAGATTTCGGACGTCGCCTGTCCCTGTTCCTGAACTGCGGCGGCAACCTCGGATGCGATTTCGTTCAGATTGGCGATGATGCTGGTGATGCCATCAATTGCACCAACAGCTTCCTGGGTCGATCCCTGAATGCCGGAAATCTGGGCTGAAATATCCTCGGTCGCGCGTGCTGTCTGATTGGCAAGGTTCTTTACCTCGTTGGCCACCACGGCAAAACCTTTACCCGCGTCACCGGCACGTGCGGCTTCGATCGTGGCGTTCAGGGCCAGAAGGTTAGTCTGTTCGGCAATGGCCTGAATGATCTGGACCACTTCGCCGACTTTCTGTGCTGAAACATCAAGCCCCTGAACCATTTCATTGACTCGATTGGCTTCGGTGCTGGCGTTGGCGGTAATGTTTGACGTGTCATTTACACGCGCACTGATATCGCGGATTGAAACAGATAGCTGTTCGGCAGCACTGGCAACCGTTTCGACGCTATGATTGGCCTGCTCAACCGCGGCAACCACTGCCTGCGAACCGGATTCGTTCTGATGAACGGCCGCAACCATTGTCTGGGCGACTTGCTGCATTTCGCTTGATGCGCCCGATACACCGTCGACAACACCCATGACGGTCTGTTCGAAACGCCCGGCAAGGCCGTTCATTGCCTCTCGCCGTTTTATTTCTGCGCGCTCGCGTTCCTGTTCGCGTTCCCGATCAAGTTGGGCAACTCGGTTGGCATTTTCCTTGAATACTTCGACCGAGGCCGCCATCTGGCCAATTTCATCGGTGCGATGAACGCCAGGGATGTGAATGTCGCGATTGCCATCAGCAAGGGCCGCCATGGCACCATTGATTTTAACAAGCGGGGTAATGATCTGATTGCGCAGGACAAACCAGGTGCTGCCCAGAAGGACGGCAAGGATTGCCGCCGCAAGGGCCAACTGGATGATGACGGCCTGTTTTACCTCGGCATTTACGCGCTCCAAGCTCCATGCGGTCAGCAGCATGCCGCGATATTGATCTTCGTCCCGGCGTTTGGAATATTTGGTAATCGGCGCAGCAACAATGACCGCATCGTCAGAGATGAAGCTGACAACTTCCTTGTTTTCAAGCCGCTCCAGATAAGGTTCGGCAAGTGCAGCCAGATCGTGTTCGGGAAGGTTTTCGGATTGATAGGTCGCAATGGGTTCGCCGTCCGGATTGGCTGCCACCAGCGATGCCAGCTGTGATCCTTCCTTGTCGGTGATCTTGCGAAATTCTTTTTCGACCGAGTTGCCGTCCATGGCAATAAAGCCCGGTTGCACGGCTGTTGACAGCATTTCGGTTTTTTCGACCGACTCATTATACATGATTTCGATCATCGCATCGCGTTGCGAAACCGTCTGGATCGTCATCATTGCGCCGAAGCCGACAATCAACAATGCAACCACAACCAGAATAACTTTGCGTCCGACAGAGCCGCCGGATCGTTTGGTTTCGGCCATTTAAGGTCTCCCGTCCTTTGAAGCCTGATGAATTTTTGTTTCCTCGAAATCCTCTCGTCTGCCAGCGATCATTTGAGGCTGTCGTGGCATGAACGATCAGGATTGGTATCGTTCCGGCTGTCATCCGAATGGTGATTTCGGGGACCTGCCAAAGCGACGATATTTATTCTTTCTGACTTCCCCTGATGTAAAACTCCCTAGGGAACGGGAAGCTTTTTGATGCTTTCCTTCGGACCCCACAAAAAAGCTACTGCAAAGCGGCGGATAACCGAAATAATTAAAATAGGCCTGTTTGAAATTACCGGAAACTTGCGAAATGCGATAAAATCGTCCGGCATCATTCAAGTTTTTAGTAAATAATGCTGTTCGGGTAACCGGTGTTTCTCGTGATGCGAATCGCAGGCTGACTTCGTCGGTCCTAACATGCCTATTCATATGGTGATGGTGGCTTGTGTTTTTGATGCTGTCCGATCACGATGCTGCAGTTTTTGCGGGACGGGGAACCCGAATGGCTAAGTCCAGAACCATAACAAAATCGCGTGCCACCAAAAAAGGCAGGAAAACCATGGCTGTTTCCGGGGTGAAAAGCCCTGTGACCAAGCCCGCGGGTGATGACAGTCCAAAACTGCCCAAAGGCGAAATCGGTGCCCTTGATCAAATGCGAGGCGATGAACCCGGATCAGCAAGTTTATCGTCCCGACCGGCACCGGATATTGCGGTTAACCGTTCTGACAAATCGGAACTTTTTGCGCGCGCGCTTGAAGCACATCAGGCGGGCAGGATTGACGAAGCGATTGCGCTTTATGGTGCTGTCCTTCGCCAGAACCCGGATCAACCCGATGTCTGGAACAATCTGGGCGTGGCACTTCGCCGCAGCAAACGCCATGATGCGTCACTTGTTGCTTATCGTCGCGCGGCGGAGCTAAGGCCGGGAAATGCCGGGCTTTGGTCAAATATGGGCAACTGCCTACGTGAAATGATGCGTTTTGAAGAAGCCACGGCAGCGCATGACAAGGCCCTCGAACTTGATGCTTCGATCAAATCGCATCCGTTTAATGCCGGTCTTGTTTTTCGAGATACCAACCGTTTCGAGCAGGCAATCCGGCATTTTGATGCAGCGCTGGCGATTGATCCCGACTATGTCGACGCCAACTGGGACAAGGCATTGGCCCTTCTGGCGATGGGGCAATATGAGGCTGGCTGGGCGGGATATGAAACGCGCCGCAAACTGGCCGATAACCCGATCCGTCCTCTTGAAGGTGCTCCGGAATGGGACGGTAAGGCTGATTTGCGTGGCAAAAGACTGCTGCTGCGCGCCGAGCAGGGCTTTGGCGACATGATACAGTTTGCCCGTTTTGTGCCAATGGTCGGGAAGAAGGCCGCGCATATTATCCTTGAATGCCGATCAGAATTGATCCCGGTGATGCGTACGATTGCCGGTGTCGGAACAATTGTTGAAAAGGGCGCAAAACTGCCGCCCTTTGATCTGCATGTGCCGTTGCTCAGTTTGCCGCATGTTATGAAAATCAACGAAGCGGAATTACACCGCGTATCTGCCGAACCCTATTTGAGTGCACCGAAAGGCAAGCATGCACGGCTGAGCCCGCCACCGGGAACGGTGCTTAAGGTCGGACTGATATGGGCAGGCAAACTTAATCCGCGTGACCGATCCTGCCCGCTTGAAAAGTTGATGCCGCTTATGGCTCAGAAAGGGGCCTGTTTTTACAGTTTTCAGGTCGATGAGCGGCGTGGTGACATAGCGAAACTTGGTGCCAATGCCCTGATTACCGACATGGGTGAACATATTCATGATTTCGGTGACAGTGCCGCGTTGATGAAGGCGATGGATCTGATCATCACAATTGATAGTGCCCCGGCCCATCTTGCCGGCGCGCTTGGTGTACCGGTCTGGATGTTGCAGCTTTATACAACGGATTGGCGGTGGATGGTCGGGCGGGCCGACAGCCCGTGGTACCCGACGATGCGGATTTATCGGCAAGAAGCACCGGGGGATTGGGCTACTCCGATTGGAAAGCTGGGGGCTGATTTTGCCAATTTGCTTAAGGCACGGCTGGGTGCTACGGCATAGTCAAAACGATGGGTCGCGATATTTTTGCCCGATAGCGGGCGGTTGTCTGATCAATTCTTTGGACAGGAACGGTCCCGCCCCTTGTGTTTGGCTGTGACTCAGCGTAGGAAAGCGCCTTAAATTTACGAAGAATATCGACCGCTGTCCGGTCTTTCTCATGATTTGGCATGACAGACAGCAGGCGATCCGTTTTTTGCGCAGGAGAAAGCTTGTGAGCGAAGCTGCTTATAACAAAGGTTTCCCGGTTTCCTGGGAACAGATGCATCGCGACGCACGTGCATTGGCGTGGCGTCTGCTTGAAAAAGGTCCGTACAAGGGCATTATTGCGATTACCCGTGGCGGTTTGGTCCCGGCGGCCATCATCGCACGCGAACTTGATATTCGTCTGATTGATACAGTTTGCGTTCGCAGCTACTCTGACAAGTCGCGCGGTGATCTTGAATGGCTTAAGGGGATCGAAGGTGACGGCACGGACATGCTGATCATCGATGATCTGGTCGATACCGGCAAAACCGCAAAGGCTGTGCGTGAAAAACTGCCAAATGCGCATTTTGCGACTGTTTATGCCAAGCCGCTTGGACGCGAGATCGTCGACAGCTTTGTGACCGAAGTTTCCCAGGATACGTGGATTTATTTCCCGTGGGATATGGAGCTTTCGGTTAACGCACCGATATCCGAACGCGTCCGCTAATCGGTCTTGAAGATCTGATCGTATCTTTCTCAAGGCCCGTTGGACCGAAAAGGAGGACACGATGCAAAATCAAAATTGCCCGGCCTGCTATCGTCAACCGTCATCAACGGTCCGATGGGCCGGGCGTTTGTTTTTTATGCTGGGATTCTGCGCCCTGAGTATTCTCGGTGCAGTTGTTCCGGCATTGGCAGATAATTTGCCGCTGCAGACCGCGAAGGCGATGTCACTGCTAAGGCCGGAAAGCGGCTACAGGCTTGAATTATTCGCCGCGGTAAATAATGCGCGCTCTATAGCTGTTGCCCCGGAATTAAAGGGTATTTTCGTCGGAACGCGTGGTCCCAATCTTTATTTCGTGCGCGATGCGGATGGGGATGGCAAGGGCGAAGAAGTCAATCTTATTGCCGATGACTTCAAGATGGCGAATGGCATCGCCTATAAACCCGGAACCCTGTTTGTAGCCGATCAGCACCGCGTTGTGTCCTATGATCTTTCAGATTTTGACTGGACAGCATTGGGACGCGCGCGCATCCTGTTTACCAATCTGCCGGACAAGCGCCATCATGGCTGGCGATACGCCGCACTTTCCCCGGATCAAAGCCGCCTGTTCATCGCCGTTGGCGCGCCGTGCAATATCTGCAAGGTTGGTGGGCTAGAAGGTACGATTATTTCCATGCCGATCAGCGGTGGGGCACCCAAAATCTATGCCAGCGGTATCCGTAATTCCGTAGGGCTGACGTTCCATCCCGACACCGGAGATTTGTGGTTTACCGATAATGGCGGGGATAACCTTGGTGACGATGTTCCGCGGGAGGAACTGAACCATGCCACCGCCGAAGGGCTGTTTTATGGATATCCCTGGTATGCCGGAAACGATACGCGTTCCCCGCAGTTTGCCGGTGAAACTCCACCGGCTGAGGTTACCTTTCCTGCCTTTACCTTTAATGCGCACAATGCAGCGCTTGGTCTTACCTTTGACGATGGTGATGCACTTGTGGCGTTGCACGGATCATGGAACCGGACAATTCCGGATGGTTACAAGGTTGTGCGGGTGGAATTTCGCAATGGTGAACCTGTGGCGACCAATCCGTTCCTTGATGGTTTTCTGCGCAGCAACGGCGAAGTTGTTGGCCGCCCGGTAGACGTAAAGCATTATATTGATGGATCGATTCTGGTGTCGGACGACCACGCCAGTGCGGTTTGGCGACTGGTTCCGACAAAGAAATGACACGGGCATGACAGGTTTAAATAAATCATTCCGGTATCGGGGATGGGCTTGCACCCATCCTGAAACCGGGCTATAAAACCGCCGCTTAGCGGGTGTAGTTCAATGGTAGAACGGCAGCTTCCCAAGCTGCATACGAGGGTTCGATTCCCTTCACCCGCTCCAAGCTTTCCCCCTTTTGTTCTTGAACTGATGATGAACTGCACATTACCAAGTATTCGTCATATTTAAAATAACTTGAGAATGATTATCAAAATCGTGTAAATATGGTCCATTGAGGCTGTTCGGCAATCGAAACTCTCATCAGCAGCCGCAAATGGGGAATAATCGTGTCCAATTCAGCCGGGCAGGCTCCTGCAACTTTGGCATCAGTGGTCGAAGACCATTATGACGATCTAATGCTTTTTATCGGCAATCGCTGCGGGTCTAGGGTCGTTGCCGAGGAAATTATCCAAGAAACCTGGGTCAGGGCAAAAAGTGCGTCTGGCATCGTGCCTGAGAATCCGCGCGCTTATGTCTTCCGGATTGCGCGTAATCTTCTGACGGATCATTATCGCCGAAATTCCAATGATCGAGAGCAGGTTGTGCTGCCATTTCGCCACGCGTCGAGTACTTCAATCGATGGAAATACGTGCGAGCATGTCGAAATTGATCGCACGGCGTCCCAGGAGGACGTGGCTGCGGCCCAGCAAGAATTGCGGATTATTTCGCGGACTGTCGAAAACCTTCCGATGAAATGCCGGCAGGTGTTTCTAATGTATCGCGGCGAAGAGCTGTCAATGCGTGAAATCTCGGAAAAGCTGGATGTATCAGTGAAAACGGTCGAAAACCACATACGCCGGGCTATGCTGGAATGTCGTCGTAGTCTGCAACAAGCGCACTCGGAGAAATGATGATGGATCTTCGTTTTGGCAGGCATTTCGGTTTCTTGGGTGAAAGCAGGTCCATCCGCGGTACGCCGCGCGGTGATGTTGCGCCGTTTGGATATCACGAAGCCCCGGAGGCCGTTGAATGACTGGTCGTCAGGAAATGTCATCTGAACCTGCAACAGAGCAACTGTTTGATGAAGCCGTTGTTTGGTACATGTGTTTACGAGAAGCCAAGGACGATGCAGATGGTGATCGTACGGATGACCTGATCGTACGGTTTGAAGCCTGGAAAAGGCAATCATCGGATAATGTAATAGCGTATGCCGAGGTCGAATTTCTTTGGGGCAGGCTGGCCTTGCCGGTTAAACGGCAAGTTCAAGCGCAAAAGAGCCATCACTCGGTAACCAAGCAACCCTCCCGAAAACAGTCTGGATACCTGAAAGCGGTCATGATCGCGGTGGTGGCAGCTTGTCTGGTACTCATTGTTGGTTTTGGAAGCGAGACTTACAACACAGTCATCGGCAGGTTTGACGAGAACCCTGTCCAATCTGAACATGAGGTTCTGACCAAAATGCTCTCAGATGGCAGTGTGATCAAGCTGAATGCGGAAAGTGCTGTTTTGATCGATTTGACAGCCAAGAGGCGCGTCGTGAAACTGCTGTCAGGTGAAGTTTGGTTTGATGTTGCTCATGACAAGGAACGCCCCTTTGTTGTTCAAACGGACTTTGGGGATGTGACCGCACTTGGAACCGAGTTCAATGTAAAGACTGATCGACAAAAGGTCACGATCAGTCTGGAGGAAGGTAAGGTTTCTGTTAATTGGCATGTTGGGGGGGCTCTGGAAAATCCGGCTGGTGAGGCCGTTGTTACCTTGCTGCCGGGGGAGGCTACGACGCTTTTACCGGATGGTATCGGAGATAAAATACGGTTTGATCCCATTGCGACGACCGCATGGCGAAACGGTAAGATGGTTTTCTATCAGACGCCGCTGTCAGATGTGATTGATGTGATCAACAAATACCATGATGGGCACATCATGGCTCTAAGTTCCGAGATCAATAACATGACGGTTAGTGGCGTTTTCCATACAAATGATATTAATCAGGTGCTCGAAGTGATTGAGGGAACGCTGCCTGTGCATGCGGTGAAGATCAGTAAATATATGATTCTATTAGTTTAATTTCTTCTGGTTTTGGTGCAGCTGATTTCCGGTACTTTTTATCTGGAATGAACGAAAAAGTTTTCGGTTGGACTAGGGGATTTGTCCGCTGGTCGCGTCTTTATATACATATTGCCAATGCGAACTATTTGCATTTTATGTGTTTAAAGACCAGGGGAACCGAAGTGGCTAGCTTGAAAAAGATGAAAATGGGTAGGCAGTTGATGTTGGGGATATCTCTGCTTGCCCTTAATTGTTCTTTCATGGAGGTGGCGATCGCGCAAGACGCGAATCAAGAATCCGAAAGCCGAACTTCATTCCAATTTGATATTCCGGCCCAGTCGTTGCCAAAGGCATTGACGGTTTTCTCGGAAATCACCGGCATTCAAATCCTGTACACGGAGCAGTATGTTTACAGCCAAAGTGTGAGCGCGCTGCGCGGTGAATATACGGCTGATGGCGCATTGCATGCACTGTTAAAGGGCAGTGGTGTTGATTTCAGCTATACATCGTCAAACTCGATCACATTAAAACGTCAGGTGACCGCAACTGAAGCGGGCGATCTGACTTTGGATACCATTGAAGTTATCGGAACACGGCAATCCCGTTATGACAGCCGCTATGCCGAGACTGGTACGATGATACCCAAAGATATTGTTGATATTCCCCGAACTATTGAGGTGATTCCCGAACAATTGCTGCTTGATCAACACGCTCAGGAGCTTGAAGAAGTTTACCGGCTTTCACCCAATGTGGTGAATATGGATGGCTATGGCGGGAGCCGTGAGGATTTTCTGATCAGGGGATTCCGTCGCCGTGACGACATCTACCGTAATGGTGTTCGACTGAAAACCAATGGGCGTCTCAATCCGTCCACGATCGAGAGTGTGCAGATCGTTAAAGGGCCAGTAGCAGAAATTGGTCAAATGACTCCTGGCGGTTTGGTCAATGTCATCACAAAAAAGCCTGAATATAATCAGCAGGCTTACGCAGTTGCGAACTTTAATGAACATGGCCAAAAACAGATCCAGGCGGACATTACCGGGCCATTCGGACTAAATGATACGCTTGCATATCGTATTACAACTTCTGCAGAAGACAGTGAAAATTTCCGGGATGCGGATATTGAACGTCAATTCTTGAACAGTTCGCTGTCATGGATGACAGATGGTGGATCTGTGCTCGACTTTAGCTATGAATATACGCATGACGAACGTCCGGTGGATCGTGGTTTGGTAACTGTTCCTGGAACGGGAAGCAAACGGCAGATCGCTGATGTGTCTTTGGATACTCGATTTGATCAGACCAACCTCAACAATCGTGATGCGACCACTCATATCTGGGAACTTGATAGTTCCGTACCGGTTTTTGATGACGATTGGTATTTGGAAGGCAAATTGTTCTATGCCTACGAGCAGGTTGATGAGCTGCGGAATGAGGTCGTTGGTATATCTAGTACCGGCGTCCTTACACGCCGCGTTCAGGGTAATGATGATAGAGAACTCAGTACTGTATTTGGGCGGATGCAGCTTCGGGGTGAGGCAGAGATCGGGCGTCCTGTAAATTTGGTCTCTGGTGTGGAAATCCGTCACCAATATGAAACCTGGACCAATTTTACAGGTGCCAATCAAACCGGTGGAACGGTTTCAAACCCGTCATCTTTTACTCTTGTTGACAACACGTCTTCAAATCCGCTTTCGCGCCAATACTCAGAGGTCGAGCAAATTTCTTATGGTCCCTATGCGCAAGGGGACATTCATATGACGGATGATGTGACGCTTACACTTGGTGCGCGTTACGAGATCTTTGATAATGAGCAAAGCCAAGAGAACAAGCTTACCGGATCTCTGTCCGGAGCAGATCCCAAGCGTGATGGGAAACTGACGAAATCGGCAGGGCTTCTCTGGAAACCTGTTGATTCACTGTCGCTGTATGCATCCTATGCGGAAACGTTCCAGTCACAGAATATTTATTCGGGGGATGCAGGTACAATTGCTGTGTTTGCCCCGGAAGAAGGACGGCAGTACGAAGTTGGTGCGAAATGGTCGGGATGGAATGACCGGTTGCTGATAACGGGTGCGTTGTTTGATATCAAACAAGAGAACGTCGTGGAGACCGTTAATGGCACCCCCGAACTGACAGGTGGCATTAGGTCTCGCGGATTTGAAAGCTCTGTGACTGCATCACCAGTCAAAGGATTGAACCTTCGCGGTAGCATAGGTTTCCTTGGTGCAGAAATTCTCAGCGAAAATAGCACCAATGGTAACCGTCCGTCGAATACACCCGATATGACCGCGAACCTATGGGTGAGCTACGAGTTTCAAGATGCTGCAAGTAGCCTGAAGGGACTTGGTCTTGGCGGTGGTCTGTCTTATGTCGGAGATAGATATGGGGATAACAACCACACGTTTGACCTGGAAGACTACACGATTTTTGATGTCGGAGTTTGGTATTATCTGCCGCTTAGAAATGAGTCGCGTGTTCGTTTTGACCTCGGTGTTAAAAACATTACGGACGAGGAATACTATGTTGCGTCGGGTGGGACATATCGTGTCAGTGTAGGAAATCCTCGCACTGTCTTCGGAAGCGTCAGAGTCGAATTCTGATGATTCGATGGATGAAGTTGCCAGTCAAATCCATCGGGTTTGACTGGCATAGCTGGATCGGTGTGTATCTTGGTCTGATGCTGTTCTCGATCTGCTGGAGTGGTGCATTTGCCTCTCTGTCATCGGAAATTGACTGGCTGCTGATGCCAGAAATCCGGGTGAACACACGTGACGGAGATTTCGATTTCGCATCGGCTTTTAATGCCGTTGAAAACGCTTATCCTGATGTCAGAATTGGTGTTGCGGAGGCACCTGCTGATCGGTTCTCTGCGGCAAAATTCGCTGTTGTGACGCTTGATGGTGCACGTCAGTTTGTCTACGTGAATCCCATGACGTTGCAGATTACCGGAAGTCAGTCGATTTTTACGGTCCAAAGGTTCTTTCGTGAGTTTCATGAAGCATTTTTCGGGCTTTACGGTGTGGGTAAACTTCTTGTTTGTCTGTTTTCCATCCCGCTATTTCTGTCCATGATTTCAGCGTTTGTTTTTTATAAGCGTTGGTGGAAGCGTTTCTTTCAACTGCGTATTGGTAAAACAAACGTTAGCTTATGGAGCAGTTTGCATAAGCTTGCCGGTTTATGGAGTCTCTGGTTTGTTTTCCTGATGACACTTACCGGTGGATGGTACCTTTTTGAAGAAGTGCGCTACAAGTTTGGCGACGAGAAATTCACGCTGGTTGATGCCTATCCATTAGCTGTCAAACAGTTGCCCGATGTCGACAGTGCAGGGCGGGCTCGTATGCCGGTGACCGATTTGATTAACATAGCAAAGTCTGCGCGTCCCGACCTTGAAATCACAACGATCGAACCCGATCGCGAGGGATATTTTTATCTTATCGGACAAAGCGATAGTTTCCTGGTGCGTGACAGAGCGAACAAATTGTTCATCAATCCGTACACGGGGACGGTTGTTTTCAGCCAACAGGCTGAAGACCTCAGTGCCTATTGGCGTTGGTCGGATACGGCAGATACTCTTCATTTCGGGACATTCGCTGGCTTGGCCAGCAAAATTGCCTGGTGTGTATTCGGTCTGGTAATGGCTGGACTGTCACTGTCGGGCGCATGGCTTTATGTGCAGAAACAAAAAAACAAAACACAAGCTCGATGGCGAAAGGCTTCTTTTGCCGCATGCGTTGCTCTGATTGTTCCTGTATCGGTATTGCCGATTATTTGGATTTATTTGCACCGTGTCGGTGGCAAGGTCGATGGGCAGTATCAGATGGTTGATCTGCCAGACGCTGTTGCGGCTTTTATTGTCGGCTGGGCAATTGTTACCCTGATCATTGAATTGATTTGGATAATTGGCGTCTTCTCGTTAGAGCGCGGAACTGGTCAAGAAACCCGGCGGGGTGGTCAGGGAATGTCGTAAGAATAGCCGTCGTTACGGGCTTGTTCATCGCTACACAGAAATTTTGCCTTATCCGTGACGAGCTCCTCATAGCGGGGGTCCAGGATGCTGACATAGTGCCCATTGGCCACTGTGGCGAAAAGACAGCGTCCGCTTTCACCATCAAGTCGTTTGCCTGATCGCCATTCGGATGGCGGGATCATATCGCCGCCCTGAATGCCGATCCCGGCATTATCGGCTTCTTTCGAAAGACCGTCATATCGGTGGGAATATCCTTCGATCGGAAAGGCTTCGCCGTCACTGACCATCGCTGCGGCCACATCGCGTTCGCCAATGCCGCATTCGACAATCGGGAAATCGTCACCTTTGCCGGAATGTTGCTGATCACCGGGCCAGCAGCGCACGGTGAAGGGGGCCATGGCGAAATATTTGCGAAGCTGCATGGCCGATGACATGCCGCAATCCCAAAAACTACCGTTATGCAGGCATTGCTGTCCAAGTTCCGGTGCATCGATCCCGGCAATATCGGCGACGACGCCATCAATCATGATTGTATCACCGTCAATTGCCAGAACATCGCGTCCTTCTGCCTCCAGCGCCATTTGATCGCTTTTTTGCTTGTCATCCCCGGCCGCTTGAACCGGTTTGTCCTGCAAATAGACGGCAAGTGAAAAAGCAACAGGAATGGCAAGCAGGATAATCAGGCGGAAAAAGCGGTTCAAAGTGACCTCGATGGTTTGGTGATTGGACAGAGGCGATGCAATCGAGATATAGAATGGCATGAATGGCTTTGATAAGGACAGCCGAAAACAACGGCAAAATAATGACCCGCAATATCGGGAAATTTGCGGCTCTGATTCCTTCTGTGATGGTGCATCTGCGATAACAGGATGCAATCGCTGTCATTTGGCTGTAAAAGCGGATTTCCCGAGTTAGGCACGGACACTGTTCTTGTTTCGACTGCAACCCATCTTTTTCGTCGTAGGTATCATGGTCATCATCATCGGTGTGTCGATGATGATTCCGGCTGCGGTCGATTTGTATTACGGTAACCCGGACTGGAAAATTTTCGCGCAGGCGTCGATGACCAGTATCGGGCTTGGTGGTATGGCTTGTCTTGCCTGCCGGTCTGAAATGGGCCCGCGTGTGACAGCCCGGCAGGGATATGTCCTGACAGTGTTTTCATGGGTCGCGATCAGTCTGACCGGGGCATTGCCCCTTTGGTTTTCATCTCTTGATATCAGTTTCTGCGATGCGGTCTTCGAGACTGTTTCGGGGCTGACGACAACCGGATCGACAATTTTGTCCGGGCTGGATGATATGCCGCCCGGGTTGTTGCTTTGGCGGTCGATTCTGCAGTGGCTGGGCGGCATCGGGATTATTGTGACAGCACTTGCGTTGCTGCCGATGATGCGGGTTGGCGGCATGCAACTTTTCCAGATGGAAAGCTCGGATCGTTCAGAAAAGCTGAGCCCCCGTATTCGCGATATGTGCCTGCAAATCGTGATGATTTATGTCGGCCTTAGCGTCGTCTGCATGATGCTGTACCGGTTTTTTGGCATGACCTGGTTTGATGCGATCAATCATGGCATGTCGACTTTGGCGACTGGCGGTTATTCAACATCCGATCTCTCATTTGCCAAATTCGATTCCAGTTTGGCGCTGCACTGGGTCGGCATCATTTTCATGTTTGCTGGTGCCCTGCCTTTTACGGCCTATGCCGTTCTGATTCGCAAACGCGATATCAGCGCGATAATAAGTAATCAGCAAATAAGGCTTTTCCTGCTTGTCATTGCCGTTTTCACCGGGCTTTTGACACTGAGGCTGATGCATATTTCTGATGACGGCTTTTTCAGGTCGCTGACCATGGCTGCGTTTAACCTTGTTTCGGTGATCACGACAACCGGTTACGCGTCGGGCGACTATCTGCAATGGGGACCAGCGGCGATCATGCTGTTCTTCTTTGCGACATTTATCGGCGGGTGTTCCGGCTCTACGGCCGGCGGATTCAAGATGTTCCGGCTTTATGTCGTGTTCACCGGACTTAAAGCCCATTTCATGCGGCTTCGCAGTCCTTCGGCAGTAATAGTAAGCCGGATCGATAAACATGAAATCACTTCTGACATCTATAATGCGGTAACGGTCTACGTCTTCCTGCTAACGATCAGCTATATCGCGATCAGTGTCGCATTGGCTTTTACCGGGCTTGATCTGGTGACCTCGATGAGTGCGGCGGCGACGTCACTTGCCAACGTTGGTCCGGGCCTTGGCCCGATTGTTGGCCCGGCAGGGAACTTCCAGTCATTGCCTGATGCGGCAAAATGGATTCTTGATATCGCGATGGTGCTTGGGCGGCTGGAATTTGAAACATTTCTTGTGCTTCTGATGCCAGCCTTCTGGCGGGACTGATTTCGGTCATTTATGACGAATGCCCGCAGTATTGCCGTGGTTTTGCCCGATACGGGCAGTCGTTTTCATCGGAACAAATCAATGAAGGACACGCAAATGGCAAAATGGAACATTCCCGGTCGTAAACTCGTTCTTGGCTTGTCGGTTTTGATGGTGGCCGGGGCGCTCGGTGCCTGTTCGCCAGACGTTGGCAGCAAGGAGTGGTGCGAGGAAATGAAAGCAAAGCCAAAAGGCGACTGGACGGCCAACGAGGCAACAGATTTCGCCAAGCATTGCGTTTTCTGATCTTCGATTCCCTGTTGCAATGGGGGGCTTCGGCCCGACATCCTCTAATGATGCCCTTTGGCTGCCGCATGTCGGGAAAAAGGCCAAAGGGCAGAATTTTGCGTAAAACCCGAATAAAAATGAATGGAACAACTCGTTTAGAGTGGCGTTTGAGTTCCAAGATTGCCGCGTATGCGTGTGATGCAGCAAGCTGCATTTGCCAACGCACGAGAAATCCCTATAATGCGCGGCCCGCGAGCAATCGCGTAAGTCGAGAATGACAACAATTTTTATACGAGGTTAGACAATTATTATGAGTGCCGAAAATCTCCATGTCGGTGTGATCGGCGCAACCGGTGCGGTTGGCGTCGAGCTGATCAATGTTATGTTTGATCGCAACTTCCCTGTGGGTGAACTCACCCTGTTCGCATCCGAGCGTTCTGCAGGCAAGACCGTGGAGACTAAGTACGGTACTAAGACCATCGCACTGTTTTCGGTTGAAGAAGCCAAGCAGTGTGACATTGTCTTCCTTGCAGTTTCCGGTGATTTCGCCAAGGAATTCGCCCCGCAGATTGCCGAGGGCGCGCTGGTGATCGACAACTCTTCGGCGTTCCGTCTGAATGACGATGTGCCGTTGATCGTGCCGGAAATCAATGGTGATCTTGCCAAGACTGCCATGCTTATTGCCAATCCGAACTGCACCACTGCGATTGCAGCCGTGGCTCTTTGGCCGCTGCACAAGGCATTTGGTCTGAAAAAGGTGTTTGTATCCACCTATCAGGCGGCGTCTGGTGCGGGGCAGCCGGGCATGAACGAACTGCGTGAAGGTTTGGCCGCAGGTCTTGAAGGCAAGCCGGTTCCGGCCGAGGTGTTTGCTCATCCGCTGGCTTTCAACGTTATCCCGCATATCGATAGCTTCCAGGAAAATGGCTATACCCGCGAAGAGATGAAGGTTACCTGGGAAACCCGCAAAATCTTTGGTACGCCGAACCTGCCAGTATCGTGCACGGCTGTGCGTATTCCGACCGAGCGTACCCATTCGGAGTCCATCGTGATCGAAACCGAAAAGGTTGTGACCCCGGCGGCCGCACGTGAGGCACTGGCGAATGCCAAGGGCGTTAAACTGGTCGATGATCCGGCAAACAATGTCTATCCGATGCCGATCAACGCGACCAAGCAGTATGACGTCGAAGTCGGTCGTATCCGGTCAAACCTGATCTTTGGTGATCATGGTCTGGAACTGTTCGTTGCCGGTGACCAGTTGCTTAAAGGTGCCGCGTTGAACGCAGTCCAGATCGCTGAAGCCTATATCGCGGATTAAGCGATATAACGGATGCTAAATGAAAACGGCCCCGATTTCGGGGGCCGTTTTTGTTTGTGAAATCACCGTATTCAGGCAACAGAGATGTGATCCCGTCCGGTATTTTTGGCGGTATAAAGCGCATTATCAACACGTGTGATTAGCGTTTCAAACTCCTCGCCATCACGATATTCCGTGATGCCGGCGCTGACTGTGACCAGAATGTTATCCCGCCCGAAACGTATCGGATGTTCGCGAATGGCATCAGCAATTTCGCGTGCCTTGGTCATGGCTTCCTGCCGGTTGAGTCCGGGCAGAAGAAGAACGAATTCATCACCACCCCAACGGCATAGCGTATCTGATTCCCGCGAATGATGGCGAATGGTGGTGGCAACTTCCTTAAGCGTTGCATCGCCTCCCGGATGGCCGAAGGTATCGTTGACCTCTTTGAATTCATCAAGATCAATACAGACGATGCCAAGCGGTTCTGCCCGGCGTTTGCAGGATTTGGCCACACCTTCAAATACCAGATCAAAAACCTGTCGATTGCACGCACCGGTCAGCTTATCGCGCGATGCCAGTTCTTCCAGGCGGTTCTGATAATTGCGGATCGTCAGATATGCGGCAATGCCGACAATTGCCGTGATCAGAAGAGATATGGCGATATTGATCAGGAAGGTGGTTTCAATCTGCTGGTCACCGATATGTTCCTTTTGTTCAACCAGCAATAGCCAGCCGAATTCGGGAACAAGGCGACTGTTGACGAAATAGGTTTCACCATGGTCCTCGTAGGTGATCGAAGAGCCCGGAGACGTCAGAATCTGCGTCGCATGAATACGAATGCCATCGCGATCATGCAATGTTTCGGACGTGCCAAAGCCACTGCCGTGCAGGGTGATGCGGCCTTCCTGATCAACAAAGTAAATCGTCCGGCCATACCGTTTCTGATAGGTTTCTATCAGGCGGGTCACAGAGTTGACGGATAGGCCAACACCGGTAATGCCGATGACATTGCCATCATAATCGCGCACCTGATAATTGACGAAAACGGCCAGGCGCGACCGGTCTGCGGTATCGTGATCAACATTGATTTCATAAGGTTTTTGATTGTCGCGGGCCTGAAAATACCAGAAATCAGCCGGATCATCTCTGGATACCTGCTTGATCATGCCGGTCGGGTGATAATAGTTCCGGGTTTTATCCGAGATGAAATAAGCAGTGACCGTGTCATAGCGCATCTGGATTTCGCTAAGATAGCGAATGATTTGTTCGGGATCATTTTCCCCGCCAAGCGTCCAGTCGCGGACAAAGGTATCCTGCGCCATCAGTGACGAAATAAAGATCGGTTGCAACAGGTCGCGCTGGATTTCCGAATAGATGTTGTCACTGGTGAGTGGCAGGGTGCTCTCGGAAATCTGCTGTTCCAGCGATTGTCGCGCGACATAGAAGCTGACAAAACTCGTGGTCAGAAATCCGACAACGAGCAAAATGCATAAGACGACGGCGAAATAGATTTTCTTTCCCGGCACGGAAAGCCCCCAAGGTAGTTTCAGGGCAACGATATTCGTTGCAAGTTATTGTTATTTTAGGAATTTTATTTTTCCCAAGTATAATTTATTCGATAATTTTCATGTTTTCTATCGGCCATTTCGCCGAGTTAACGAATTACTTTCATAGGTAGTAAATTATATCAAAAAAATAAACCGCCAGTCATTAAAGCTGGCGGTTTGATGGGAGATTGTGGTTTCACGTCTGTGTTTTATCGACGGAAGACGACGGTCTTGCTGCCATTGCGGAAAACACGATGTTCGCAATGCATCTGAATCGCGCGCGAGAAGACGACGGATTCAATATCGCGCCCGATTTCAACCATGTCTTCGGCCGTCATCGTATGATCGACATGTTCGATGGCCTGATGGATGATCGGTCCTTCATCAAGGTCGGCTGTGACATAGTGCGCAGTTGCCCCGATCAGTTTCACGCCCCGCGAATGCGCCTGATGATAAGGTTTGGCACCCTTGAAGCTGGGCAGGAAGGAGTGATGAATATTGATGCAGCGACCTTCAAGTTCGCGGCACAGATCGGTTGAAAGAACCTGCATATAGCGCGCCAAACCAACCAGATCGGCATCGTGTTCGTCGACGATATCAAGCAGTTTGGCTTCCTGGGTTGCTTTGGTTTCTTTGGTCACCGGGAGGTGATAGTAAGGAATTCCGTACCATTCGACGATTCCACGCATGTCTTCGTGGTTTGAAACAATGGCCGGGATTTCGATATGCACATTGTTTGAGGCAACCCGGTGCAGCAGATCGTTCAGGCAGTGGCCAAACTTTGACACCATCAGCAACACTTTTGGCTTCCGATGGAAATCGTGAAGTTCCCACTGCATCGTGAATTTTTCTGCGATGGTGGCGAATTTATCGGCAAATTCGACCTTTGTGCGTAGGGCACGACCGGCATCGAACTTCACGCGCATGAAAAAGCGATTGCTCTGCGGGTCGCCGAATTGCTCCAGCTTGTTGACGAACGCGCCTTCTTCGGCAAGGAAGCTGGTGACACCGGCGACGATCCCGAACGTATCCGGGCAGGTGATCGTCAGGATGAAGGTTTTGGCGAGTTCGGACATTTCCGCTTTGTCTTTCGGTTTATGAATTTTGACCTGCATGCGATATACCGGCGTTGGCAGGCCGTGCCAACCCGGAATTGGCGTTAAACAAGCTCTGCCAACGCTGATAGACCTAATACGCATAGCTCTATGATTGAAGGCATGAAATTACGATCAAGCAAGGAGCCATACGTTTAAAAGCTGGACATTGGCAGGGCATGTGCGAAGAATTCCGCTTCGTTTGCCGGAAGATGATGCAAACGAACCGGTTTTTCGGTTATGCAGTGCAGCTTGTCGGGATAATCGCGAAGACATGTCATGCCCGGTTCAATGGGAACGGGCGTAAAACATGGTACGGGGCTTTTCATTGATCGATTTTCGTCCAATCCTTTTCATTATCGGCATTTTGCTGTGCACCCTGTCGATCGGGATGTTCATCCCTGCCTTGGTTGATATGTATTACGGGCAACGGGATTGGTTGGTGTTTTCAGCCGCGTCGGCCGTATCGCTGTTCATCGGCGGTGCGCTAGTGATGATGAACCGGACCGAGAATCTCAAAATCACATCGCGACAGGCTTTTATCCTGACCACAACAAGCTGGCTTGTTCTGACTGCCGTATCCGCATTGCCGTTTGCGTTTTCCGACCTTGATATGAGCTACACGGACGCGTTCTTTGAAGCGATGTCGGGGATTTCGACGACCGGTTCGACCGTGATCGTCGGACTTGATACTGCCCCACCGGGCATTTTGCTATGGCGCGCACTTTTGCAGTGGCTTGGTGGGATCGGGATCATTGTGATGGCAATTGCCGTCATGCCGATGCTGCGTGTTGGCGGTATGCAGCTTTTCCGGATGGAAAACTCTGACAAGTCTGATAAGGCTTTTCCGCGTGCAACCCAGATCGCCATTGGTATCGCCAGTTTGTATCTGGGCTTTACCATAATTTGGGCGTTTCTTTTGTGGTGGGCGGGTATGCCCGGATTTGATGCGATTGCCCATGCGATGACGACGATTGCGACCGGTGGCTTTTCGACCAAGGACGCATCGGTCGGGCATTTTGATAATGCCGCAGTTGATGTGATCATCACATTGGGTATGGCAACGGGCGCATTGCCCTTTATCCTTTATCTTCAAATGCTGCGTGGCAGGACCTTGGCGCTTTTTATGGATGGTCAGGTTCGCTGGTTCGTTGCGATTGCCAGTTCGATCATTCTGGGTCTGACCATCTGGCATTCGCAAACAAACGATGTCGCCTTCCTGAATGCGCTTCGATACACGTCGTTTAACATCATTTCCGTGATGACGGGGACTGGCTACGCCACAACCGATTATGGCCTTTGGGGGCCATTTGCCGTTACGGTATTCTTTTTTGTGATGTTTATCGGCGGCTGTGCCGGCTCAACGACCTGCGGGGTCAAGATATTCCGCCTGCAGGTGCTTTACGAAATAGCCAAGGTTCAGCTTTCTCATATGCTGCGGCCTCATGGTGTTTTCATCGCTTATTATAACCGGAAACCGCTTTCCGAAGACGTTACGGAATCGGTGCTCAGCTTTTTCTTTCTGTTCGTCTTCTGCTTTGTGGTTCTGGCGGCGGCTCTTGGCGCAATGGGTCTTGATTTCATTACGGCGGTTTCAAGTGCCGGTACAGCGATTGCCAATGTCGGTCCCGGACTTGGTCCGATTGTCGGTCCGTCCGGTAACTTCGCAACCCTGCCAGACGGGGCAAAGTGGTTGATGTCGATCGGTATGCTGATTGGCCGGTTGGAGGTCTTCACCGTTCTGGTGCTGCTGTTCCCGGCTTTCTGGCGCGACTGATTTTACTCTTCCAGCCTGCCATGATACCCCGCCTTTGTGCGGGGTTTTCTTTTTCTTTCTAAGTTGATTGTCACCGAAACCCGTTGCGATTTGATTGATTGACAGATTAGGTCATTTGTCCTAAATCTCAAATAGGGCAATTGTCCTAGTCGGGTTTCAAGCACCCATCATTCAGGTTGAACAGACATGATCGTGGAACAGGGCACTCGCGAACGGATTGTCAAAGCTGCGGATCAGCTGTTTTATCAACAGGGGTTCGAGCCGACCTCCTTTGCAGATATCGCAGCCGAGGTCGGCATATCGCGTGGCAATTTCTATTATCACTTCAAAACCAAGGACGAGATTCTTGATGCCGTGATCAATCGGCGTCTGACCAATACCGAACAGATGCTTGATCACTGGGAAGCCACCGGAGAAGACCCGGTCGCCCGCATTCGCAGTTTCATTCATATTCTGATCGTCAACGGGGAAAAAATCCGACGCTACGGATGCCCGGTCGGAACACTTTCTGCCGAACTGGCAAAGCTCAATCATGCTGCGCAAAGTGACGCGGCGGGACTTTTTACCCTTTTCCGCGTCTGGCTAGGTCGGCAGTTCACACGACTTGGCTTTGCCGAACGATCAGACGGTATGGCGATGCATTTGCTTGCGCGCAGTCAGGGTGTGGCGGCGCTTGCCAATGCGTTTGGTGATGAAAAATTCGTCCAGTACGAAGTCGATCAGATGTGTGACTGGCTGGATGGACAGATGCGGTCGCTTCGTACCCGGAACAACAATGCAGCAACCAAATGATCAGGGATAATAACGATGTTCACCATTTTATTGACGTTTTCGGAGAATCGAGCGAAGGCATCGCAGTTTATGGAGGGCCATAAACGATGGATCAGCCAGGGGTTTGATGAGGGCGTGTTTCTGGTGGTCGGCAATCTCCAACCCCGTCGGGGAGGGGGAATTCTTGCGCACAATACGACCATGGAAGAGTTAACGGAACGTCTGAATGCCGACCCGTTTGTTATCGAAAAAATCGTCGAGGCCGAAATCATTGAAATCACCCCGGCCAGAATGGATGAACGTTTGGAATTCCTGAAGGCGTGATATCTCCGGGAATAAGAAAAGAGGGGGCAGTATGGGAACCACAACGATCAGTGCAGACGGCAAAACACGCTGTAAATGGTGTGATGCAGCACCAGAATTTGATGTCTATCACGATACGGAATGGGGCTTTCCTGTTGGTGATGATCGCCGGTTATTTGAAAAGATCTGTCTGGAAGGTTTTCAGTCCGGCCTGAGTTGGCGCACCATTCTGGCCAAACGCGAGAATTTCCGCACCGTATTCCATAACTTCGATTTTGATCTTGTTGCTGAGTTTACAGGTCGTGATGTTGAGCGGCTGCTTCGGGATGCGGGCATTATTCGCCACCGTGGCAAGATCGAAGCCGTCATCAACAATGCCAAACGTGCGCGCGAAATGGTGGCACTAGAAGGATCGCTTGCCGCTTACTTCTGGCGGTTCGAGCCAAGGGAGGATTCTGTTGCAAAGCCGCAGACTGCATCCATGTCTGAAATTTCGGTCGCACTTTCAAAGGATCTGAAAAAACGGGGTTGGAAGTTTGTTGGCCCAACGACCGTCTATGCCTTTATGCAGGCAATGGGCTTGATTAACGATCACGCAGAAGGATGCTTTATGCGACCGGTAATCAATGCTGCGCGCCGGGAATTTGAACGGCCGTGATTTTAGAGAAGGTGGCGATGCCAGACCTAGGGTCAGGAGCGGATCGGGGATCGGGATATTGGTCCAGCATCGCCTTGACCCAACAATGCCAAATGAAATTCATTTGGTGAAATCGAATGTAAATTTAAATTCGATAGAAAAAATCTATTATTATGGATTCTTTAGCGGAAGTCGACAACTTCACACTATGACCCGGAGCTGCACGCAAAACGTGGCGCCATCCGGTCCTGTTGCGCTCAGGCGAAGGTCCCCTTCATGGGCCAGAATCAGTTCCCTTGCGATGGCAAGGCCAAGACCGGTTCCGCCTTTCCTGCCGGTTCCGGCGAACGGGACAAACAGATTTTTGATTGCCTTTTCAGGTAAGCCGGGCCCGTTATCCATGATCAGGATTTCAGCAAACGCGTCCTCTTTATTCTGATCATTTGCGGGTGCCAGTTTGACGGTCACCTCCGTTGCCCCGGCATCTAACGGATTGCGGATCAGGTTGCTGAAGGCACGAAAAAGCTGATCATAATCGGCTTCAATCATCAGTTCCGGCGGCAACTCGATATGAATTTTGGCCTTGCAGGGTTCCTTGGCCGTATCGAGGCTTTCCGGCGCCAGAAGACTTTCACCACCATTCTGCAACAGCACCTGATCGCGCACTTCCTCGATCAATTCGATCAGGGTAAATCGTGCGATATCAAGTGTTGGTGGTGCTTCACGGGCAAAAGACAGCGTTTGTTCGCTGATATAAACCGCACGCTCCATCGATGATAACAGGCGGGGGACGACGGCACGGACTTCCTGATCCTCGCTTTGGGCGAGCTTCTCGGTCATCAGCATTGAGGTTGCCAATGCATTGCGCAGGTCGTGGCTGATTTTTGTTGCCGCGGTTCCAAGAGCCGCAAGACGACGACGTTGGTTTAACATTGCCTGCAAATCGTGCTGCATATTGGCCAGTTCGTGCCGGGCGATGCCAATTTCATCGTCACGATCATCTGGCACGATGACTGATCCCTGATCCTGCGGATTTTCGCGAAAACGGATCATGTCGCTGGTTAATGTTCGCATCGGCCGGACCAGAAGCCGGTTCAACGCAAAATAAACCAGCCCGGCGGTAAAGAAAGAGATCACCAGCGATAGTCCCATCACCCGCCAGCCGAAATTGCGCATGTCTTCTGCCAGACCGTGTTCATGAACCAGTATTTCGATTTCGAAGTCCGGTGCCATGGATGGCATGCCAACCACACGCAGCATGCGATCATGCGGCTGGGTCAGGGTCGAAAGACCTTCATACAATGCCATCAGGATGGAAAAGGTCGTCAGATCGACGTCATGATCGACCTTTGCGGGCATATCATCGCGCTGAAGCAGCAATTTGCGATCATCACGGCGTAAAATAACCGCTTCTATCCCGGCATTGGACAACAGTTCCTTTTCCAGATCATCGGGAATCATCTGATCGGGTGTGGCTTCCAGTGCCAGTGCCGCCAGGTAACCGGAATCAAGGTGCGCCTTAAGCCAGTCGACCCGATAGCGGGCAACAGACGGTGCAAAGACGAAAATTTCGGCAAGCATCACAAACCCCACAGTCAGCACGAGCAAACGTGCCGACAGCGATTTGGCCCATGGGGGCAGTTTGAGATGCGGGCGTTCCATGACAAATGTTAGCCAGAGACGGGGAAAAATGTACAGTGTTTCAGAAGCTTGCCCCCACTCTGACCGTCCTAGCCGAATTTCAGCAGGAAGCGGACGATCTTGCGAGTCTTTTCGCTAAACAGGCTGGGTGTGTACCACGCCCCGGCAACGCGTTTGGACAATTCGCCCAGAGTCGGATAAGGCGCAATCATTCCGGCAATCGCCCCGATTTTCATTTTCTGGGATATGGCCAGCGACCAGAGGCCGATAAGTTCCCCGGCTTGGTGACCAACAATACCGGCACCAAGGATTTTACCGCGTGTTGTGGTCACGATTTTGATAAAGCCTTTGGTTCGGGCTTCGGCCCGTGCGCGATCATTTTCCGCGTATTGCCAGGTAACGACCCTGATTGCATCGCCAAATTTTTCGCGTGCTGCGGTTTCGCTCAAGCCAACCTGTGCCAATTCAGGATTGGTATAAGTCACCCATGGAACGGCTTTGTGATCGACTTTGGCTGGCAGGCGGAACAAGGCGTTACGAATCACAATGCCAGCATCGTAACCCGCCATATGGGTAAATTGCAGACCACCTGTGACATCGCCAATGGCAAAGATTTTGGAATTGCTGGTGCGTAATCTTTTGTCGACGTTGATCCCGCGCGCACTGTATGTCACCCCGGCCGCGTCGAGGCCAAGATCATCGATAGTCGGTTTCCGTCCTGTTGCAATCAGAAGGTGGCTGCCTTCGATGGTGATATCTGCACCGTTATGCTCGATGATAACGCGTATCTGATCGTCATGTGTCTCCACCCGCTTGGTTTTGATCTTTTCATACAGGCTTATGCCAGAAGACTCGATCATATCGCGAACCACAGCCACAAGATCGGGATCGTCCTTTGGCAGGATCGTTGCCATTTCGATTACGGTGACTTTTGCGCCAAGCTGCTGGTTTGCCTGTGCCATTTCAAGGCCGATGGGGCCACCGCCAATGATGATCAGGTGATCAGGGCAAATCCGGTTTTCAAAGATGGTTTCGTTGGTAAAATACGGGACGGCGTCAATCCCGTCGATTGGTGGAACGGCTGCACGTGACCCGGTCGCAATCACAAACCGTTTGGCGTGAATGCGTTTGCCGTCGGCGATGACCTCGTTCGGGCCGGTAAAATGTGCTTTGGCCTCGATAACCCGACAGCCGAGTTTTTCAAATCTTTCAACCGAGTCATGCGGTGCAATACCGGCGATGACAGAATGGACATGATCCATGGCGCGCGCAAAGTCGATTGCCAACGGGTCGGTGCCGACACCAAATTGAAATGCTGTCCGGGCATTCTCGGCCGCGTGTGCCGCAGCCAGCAATGCCTTGGACGGAACGCAACCGGTATTCAGGCAGTCGCCGCCCATCTTGCCCTTTTCTATCAGGACAACATCGGCACCCATCTGGACCGCGCCGGCAGCAACCGAAAGCCCGCCTGATCCGGCGCCAATGATACAGATGTCTGTTTTGATTATATCGCTCATCGGGTGTTTGCCCCGCTATTGCGGTTACGGAATTTTTTATAGGCCACCGGGATCATTGCCAGCACAGCCAGGCCGATGATCGGGGTTAGAATGCGGGGTTCAAAAATAATGCCAAGATCGGGCGTCTTGCCCTGATCAAACAGTGCACCCAAACCATCCCCGATTGAAACATACACAAAGGTGCCCGGGATAATGCCAACCGCCGTACCCACAACAAATGACCGAAATTTTACCCCCAGCAGAGCCGGGACCAGATTAACCAGCCAGAACGGAAATAACGGTACAAGCCGCAGGACCATAAGGTAGCTGAATGCGTTTTCGGCAAAGCCAGCTTCCATTTTACGGATTGCACTTCCGGCCTTGGCACGCATGAGGTCATAAAAGGCATAGCGTGCGGCAAGATAAACGACTGTTGCGCCAATAGTTGCGGCAATCACGACATAACCCGTGCCCAGCCACGCCCCGAACAGAAACCCGCCAACAATGGTCAGTATCGACCCCACCGGAAGCGACAGGGCAACGGCAATGGCGTAGCCCGCCATAAAGGTAGCAACGCTCAGAACCGGATTATCCGCGACGAAATTCTGCAAAATATCGCGATTCTCGCGCAGGGTTTCGAACGATAAATAATCCACCGCACCAAATAGCCACGCGAGCACCAATCCGGCAAACAGGATCGAGACCGGCAGAAATTTGCGCCAAAGTGGCGTTCTGACGCTGGTGGCTTGCCCGGACTTGAAATGATCTTTGGTCGTGTGCTCTGACGTCATTGAATGTGTCTTGGTCATTGATTTTACTGTCTTAACCGCCTCTCTGAGGGAAGCGGCTTTTAAAGGATTGCATGTCTTGGCCGAACAATAGAGCGAAAAAGCACGAGATGCTTATGAACTGCTTTCACCATTGCGTGAGGCCACCAGGAAACTCCCATATGGATTCAAAGACGGACAGGTATGATTGTCGGGTGCGTGATGCTTGACGTCGGGGAAACCAAGTCGTATCGTCGGGTTTCTTCGTGGGATTTGTCGACCGGCTTGCGACCACGTAAAAAATCGCTAAAGAGGGTAATCGTGGCTTCGGCCCTGACCCATCGTGCCGGTCAGGGTTTTTTTGTGTCCGGGTCATCCCAATATGACCGGGCATATAGGAGCAAGACGATGACAACCGAAAAAAAGGCTTCTGATAAATGGCGTGCGGCTACCCGTGCAGTTCGCGGCGGCACGGCGCGTAGCGGGTTTAATGAAACCTCCGAAGCCATTTTTATGAATTCCGGCTATGTCTATGACAGTGCTGCCGAGGCTGAAGCATCTTTTGATGGTACCGGCCCGGAACGCTTTGTGTATTCGCGTTTTGCCAACCCGACGGTGGGGATGTTCGAAGAACGTCTGGCGCTGCTCGAAGGTGCCGCATATTGCCGTGCAACCGCATCTGGCATGTCTGCTGTTTGGAATGCCCTGATCGCGTGCACAAAGGCAGGCGGCCGTGTTGTTGGTTCGCGGGCACTTTTCGGTTCGTGCGAGTTTATCCTGACGACCCTTTTGCCCCGGTTCGGGGTTGAAACCGAACTGGTGGACGGCACAGACCATGCTGCGTGGGAAAAGGCATTGTCGAAATCGGCTGATGCCGTTTTCCTTGAAACGCCGTCCAACCCGACATTGGAAGTCATCGATATCGCATTTGTTGCCGATCTGGCGCATAAGGCCGGTGCCAAGGTTGTTGTTGATAACGTTTTTGCGACACCGATCCTGCAAAAGCCGATGGAATTGGGCGCTGACATTGTTGTCTATTCCGCGACCAAGCATATCGATGGTCAGGGACGCTGTCTTGGTGGCGCGATCCTTTTCAATGACAAGGAATGGCACGATAACCACCTGACAACGTTCCTGCGCCACACCGGTCCCAGTATGAGCCCGTTCAACGCATGGGTTCTGCTTAAAGGTCTCGAAACGCTTGGTCTGCGTGTTGATCAGCATATTCGCAATGCAACAGCACTTGCCGGGTTCCTTTCGGAACAGCCGCAGGTATCGCGCGTTATCTATCCAGGGCTCGAAAGCCATCCGCAATATGAACTGGCGATGAAACAGATGTCGGGGCGTGGTGGGGGATTGATCGCGATCGAGCTTGCCGGTGGAAAGTCGGCTGCTTTTTCGTTGCTCGATAATCTTCAGCTTATTGATATTTCGAACAATCTTGGTGATGCCAAAAGCCTTGCGACCCATCCGTGGACCACGACCCACCAACGTGTTCCGGCTGAAGACAAGATCACTATGGGCATTACCGAGGGCATGCTGCGATTGTCTGTCGGTCTCGAAGATATTGATGATCTGAAAGAAGATCTGTCTGCCGCGTTGCGCGTATAACAGTAAGCAGGTTCGGCGATATGCCTATGTCAGGCGGTCCGTATCTGCACGGGCCGCCTTTTGCTTAGCCGAGAAAATACGTGATCGGGATGGCAAATTGGTGGCAGACATCTGGTACTTGGGGCATTGACTGTCTAAATATGACCTAGGTAAAGCAAAAAAGCGCAACGCCCTTGGCAGAAGGAACGCAATAAGAATTGGCCTGGAGTTTTGCATGTATTCATCAGTGACCCGAGACATAAAAGTATCCGTGCAACCTGTGTTCCTTGACGAACAGTCAGACCCGGACACCCATCGTTATGTCTGGGCCTATCGGGTTGTCATCGAAAATCATGGCCCGAAAACAGTACAACTTTTGAACCGTTACTGGCGTATTACCGATTCCCGGGGATCAACCCAGGAAGTCCGGGGATCAGGTGTGGTCGGCGAGCAGCCGGTTCTGGCAAGTGGCGAAAGTTTCAATTACACAAGCGGCGCGCCATTGGCGACGCCAAGCGGTTTCATGGTTGGGACATATGAAATGACTGACATGGATGGAAACCGGTTTGATATTGAAATCCCGGCATTTTCGCTCGACAGTCCGCATAGCAAGCGCACACTTAATTAAACGAACCAAGATCAGGGTCGGGAGCACATGACCCACAGGACAGAATTATAAAGAGGAAGCCAAATGTGCAGCGAAACCAGCGCCGTTAAACGCCCATCGCAAGAAGAAGCAGAAGAAGCCGTTCGTACCCTGCTTCGTTGGGCAGGAGATGATCCTGATCGTGAAGGACTGCGCGGAACGCCAGACCGTGTTGTGAGGTCTTACGGTGAATTTTTCGCAGGTTACCAGCAGGATCCGGCAGAAATTTTACGTCGCACCTTCGAGGAAACCGACGGCTATGACGAGATGGTCGTGCTGCGTGATATCCGTGTTGAGTCTTATTGTGAACATCACATGGTGCCGATTATCGGTGTTGCGCATGTCGCCTATCTGCCGCGCCGCCGGGTCGTTGGTATTTCCAAGCTGGCCCGTGTCGTCGAAGTTTACGCAAAGCGCCTGCAGATTCAGGAAAAAATGACCGCACAGGTCGCCAATACCATTCAGGAAGAACTTGATCCGCTGGGTGTTGCCGTCGTGATTGACGCCAACCATCAATGCATGAGCACACGCGGCATTCACAAGACCGGGGTGTCGATGGTGACCAGCCGGATGCTTGGGGCCTTTCGCGATGATCCGATCACCCGGCGCGAGTTTTTCGCGATGATCGGTCGATAGGGTTTATTTCGAATATAATGAATAGAGGCCGCCTTTCGGGGTGGCCTTTGTCATATGCACGGTTATGTTCAGTCGGCACGAAACTGCTGATGGCAGGATTTGCAGGTTTGCAGCACGTTGCGGAATGCATCAGTTAAACTGACCAGCATCGGCGCTAGCACTTGGTAACAGTTCGGTAAAAGCCGATCCTGCATGGCTGCTGATTTTGCCCGTCATACCCCAAAACGGGCGAGAATGCGATCCACGGAACCGACATAAGACCCACCGAAAAGACGAACATGCACCAGAAGCGGGTAAAGGTTGTAAAGTTCACGGCGTTCTTCAAAGAAGCCCGGCAGGATCGGGAAAATTTCCGAATACCGATCAAAGAATGCAGGTGTAAGGTCACCAAACAATGTGCCGAAGGAAAGCTCGATCTCCCGATCACCAAAATAAACTGCCGGATCAACCAATCCGGCGATCTTTCCCTGTTGGCACAGAATGTTGCCACCCCACAGATCGCCATGCAGCAAGGATGGTTTGCAGTCTGATGGCAAAAGACCACCAAGTTTGGCCGACAGGGTTTCGATCCGTGATAAAAAATGCCCTGGCAGTCGTCCGCAACTTTCTGCCTGCTGGGCCATGTAAAGCAGACGGTGATCGCGAAAGAAGGTGATCCAGTCGACCGTAAGGGGATTGGGCTGATCAAGGCCGCCAATAAGCGTGTCAAAGGACAACCCAAACCGGCCTTGTGTAACCTGATGTTGACTGGCCAATAGAACGGCAAGGTCACTTTGAACCTGACCGTTCATGTGACCATCATTTTCTATGAAATGCATGATCAGCAATCCGGGCTCGGCATGTAACACGGCCGGAAATGGAATGGGGGAATGAGTGCCCAGATAGTCAAGCATCCGGCCTTCAATTTCCAGATTTGCCTCACCGCCCTGCTTGATGACGAGTTTGCGACCATCGCGAAGATCGGCGCGCTTCACATCGGAAACGCACCCTCCCGAAAGCTGGTGATAGGCCGCAACCTCGCTTCCGGTAATGTCTTTAATCCGTTGTGTAATCATCGGCGATGCCATCGCTCAAATTCCATGCTTTTCCCTGATGTGGATTAGCAAGGCACCTGACGTTTCCTCAATCATATCAAAAACCGATTTGAAGCCGTTTGCCCCACCATAATAGGGATCAGGAACGCTTTGTCCTTTGCGGTTCGGGTGGTAATCCAAAAACAGTTCCAGCTTATCGCGATACTGGGCGGGACATTGGTTTTGCATATCGGCCAGATGTCCGTCATCCATGGCAAGGATGTAATCAAACTCGCTGTAATCACTTGAAGTGATTTTACGAGATCGGATCAGGGACAGGTCATAACCGCGACTGGCGGCCATTTCGCGTGATCGCGGATCAGCCTGTTCACCGGCGTGATATCCCGAAAGGCAGCAGCTATCGACTTTGATGGCATCATCCATCCCTGCTTTGCTGACCATGGTCTTGAAAATGCCATCGGCGGTGGGAGAACGGCATATATTGCCGGTACAGACAAACAGAACTTTAATCACGATATGGCTTTCCGTTGGGTCGGGACCTTGCCAGACTGGCACATTCGGTGCCTTCGGCGCAATGATATCTACGTTAACTGCGCGAAACACCAAATGATCAATGTAACAGCTTCGTGACATTTTCTACGATAAGCTGACAGCCATCTCATATGTTTGTATGATCGCGCCAAGTGGTGGTTCAAAAATGTGATTGGTAATGCAGGAATTCGTTTCGTTTGGTTTGCATATCGCCCTGATCCGGCAACTGGCGTGGTTGCCAAAGGGATATGATCTTGTGCCGGAAGGCACGGTCATCACCAGTGCTCGCCTGCGCAGCATTCTGCTTGCTCTTGAAGAAGCTAACGGGCCTTCGGTATTGGTGCGGCTAGGGCGTCATCTGGCGCTTAAGGAACAGCAACCGGTTTTGACCATGTTGCGCCAGGGGGCAACGCCCGAATTGATCGCGGATCGCTGGCATCGGCTTGAAGGTTATTCCCATGCCCGCAGTCGCACCGATTATCAGGCCGCCGGAAAATCATTGACCCTGCATCGTGGTGCTGTCCGTGGCCAGCCGCCCGCACGGGTCGAAAACCTTTTAATGCATGGTTTCATGGTTGGTCTGCTCGAAGCGGTCGGTGTCGAAAATGTCAGCAGCGCAATCCTGCCCAGCCATGGTCCTTCCATTCCGGTAATCCGAAATGGAAAACTGATCAAGAAACTCGATTTTGCCGGGCGTGCTTTACGTTTTCGCATCAGTTGGCAAAGCTATGTCGCGATTTCATCGGGCTATCCGTTTATGGCGAATATGCCCGGAACGGCGCCGACCGTCGGGAACAGTCGGCCGGTCGTGCAAAAGCTTTGCGCTGTGCTTGAACATGATATCGGGCGCAGCTGGACGATTGAAGATGTTGCCAATGCGCTTGATACATCCGGCCGGACTTTGCAGCGTCGTTTGCAACAGGCCAACAGCCGCTTTTCCGATCTCCTGCGTCTGATGCGGGTACGCGAGGCGTGCCGCCTTCTGGCTGGCACCAGCCTGATGGTTGGTGAAATCGGATTTTGGTGCGGTTTTACCGACAATGCGCATTTCAGCCGTGATTTCCGTCGTCTGGTGGGGATGCCTCCTTCGGTATATCGCGAAGCCAGTCTTGGTCATGCCGGTCTGACGCGCGCCTGATTAAATTGCGGCGGCAATTGACCGCTCCGATTTCCTTGGGTATCAGCACGACACCAACCATTGCGCCACTATCGCCGCCCAGACTGCGAGGCTATCCATGACTGATACATCCGCAACCGATCAGTATGCAGGTTTCCTGCCACCATTCTTCCGGGATCGCCCGGATGCAGAGGATGTGATGATCCGGACCTGGCAGGTCGGGGATCCGCTTGGCGATCATGATGTGCCTGAATTACCAGCACCGATTGCCATGTTCTTTGATCTGGTTGCAGCTGCCGCTGAGCGGGCCGGGTCAAACGGGTTTGCCCATTTGTGGCTGGATCGCCATCCGCATGAACAACCGGGTTGGCGGCTTTCTGTTGGCCATGTCGGTTCTGCCGATGAACTTGATGCCGCTATTGCCAAACCCCTTGTCCGGCTGGGTGGTTCCATGGCGATGGCTCTGATCGAAACCGAAAGCTGGCATGTAACCCGTCCGCTTTGGCGCAAGCGCGCCGAACCGGTGCGTCTGACCTTCTGGGGGGCATTTGGCAAACACGCGCGCAGCTTGATCGGCCATCGGGATGCCACCGGTTATTATCAGCCGGTAGGGGCGGGCCTGCGGTCCGATCATGTGTTTGCCGCATTGCCATTGCTCGAAGATATGCTGGGCGATCCGTTTTTGCGCGATGGTATGGGATTTGAAGACGCGCTTCGTATCGGCATGTCGCTTGGACGGGCGCACCTGCTTGAAAGCTGGATCGAAGCTGGCGGCGCGGAAAAGGAACCCTATTTCAGACCGATGCAAATCTGGCATCAGGCATGGCTTGCCAATGCTCTGATCGATCCGGCGTTGGCCACTCTTGCAATGTCGGCTCAGCCCCCGATGCCCGCCCTTGATTTTGATCGCAAAGCAGATCCGGAAACGCGGCGTGCCGCGCTTGACGATCTTTCTGGCTGGCTAACAACGGTGTTTTTCAATGATGCCAATCCGGCTCTTCGCAATGCGTTCATTGCCGGGGTGCAAAATGCCGTCTGGCTTGATCCCGATTTGCAGCAATATGTTCAGCCCCAACAACGTGCCGAAATTCTGCAAGGCTTGATGCCCTATTGCCGCTGGTTCCTTGCGATGGCGCTTTATAACCATCTTGGAAATCTTGCGGCGGGAACAGCACGCGAGGATCAGGTCGCATTTTACACAACCCTTGTCGAAGCCCTGCCGGAACTTTCACCCTTGGGCGAATTTGCAACCCAGCGTGATATCGAGCAGCACATCATCCGCATTGATGCCGCACGGGCGGCTTCGGCTCTGGATACGCTGGTTCTGCCATTTTGTGATCTGCTGATGCCGCGCCTTAAACTCGATGCGGTGCGCGCATAGCTTTGCATGTAGGCAAATGCGCAAAATAAAAGGTCCGCTGAGGGTATTCGGCGGACCTTGCTTTTAGTGACAAGGCGCTTGTCTATTGCTGATAAGCTCTGATCGGACGGCTCGATACAATTGCAAACCGGATGGCAAGGCCGCTAACCGCGACAAGGCTTGCAATCACAATCCCCCAGAACAGCCCAGCAACACCAAGCCCGACCACAAAGGTCAGATAGTACCCGGTAGGTATCATCACACATATATATGACACCAGATGCAGGATCGTCGGAACCCATTTATCCCCGGCACCGCGCAATGCGCTGATGGCGGCATTCTGTCCGCCGTCGGTCGGGAAAATGATCGGCATCAGAACCAGAACACCGGCTGTCGTGGCAATCACGGTGGCGTCCTGCGTAAACAGGTGTGCCACCATCCCCGGAAGCAAATAAAGCGGCGTGCTGAGCAACAGCATCACGGCCATGGTTGTCAAAAGCCCGATCCACCCGGCCAATGCCATATCGGGGCGGTCACGTCTGCCATAGGCAATGCCGACCCGAACGGATGTCGCCGATGCCAGTCCAAGGGCGACCATGAACATCAATGCCAGCATCGTCATGGTGATACCGTAACTTGCCGCGGCCACGACCCCAAGGCGTCCTGCGAAAAGCTGCATGGCGGCAAAGGCGCTGGTTTCCATGCCTTGGCTGGCGCCAGCGGCATATCCCATGTGGCGGGCATTACGCGAATGGTGCCACCAACCGGCAAAACCATCGCGAATGCCGTAATCGACATGACTGCGCATCAGCAGGATATAACCAAGCAGACTGATCGCCATAAGCCAGCGAATTACGGTTGATGTCCATGCTGCGCCCTCTGCTCCCATTTCCGGAAAGCCAAACGCGCCATAAACCAGTCCATAATCCAGTACCAGATTAATAAAATTAGCCCCGATCATCAGCATCATGCCGGGTAATGGACGTTGAAGTCCTTCGAGGAAAAAGCTGCACACAATATAGATCATTGCGGCGGGCATTCCGATCGACAGGATGACCGAAAGGTTGCTGGCATGCTCGGTGATATCTTCTGGTTGGCCGGTGGCGATAAACAGCCATTCGGATTTCCAGGTCACAAGCATGAAGGCAATGCCAATCAGCATGCCATAGGGCAGACAGGCCCGCCATGTCTGTCCCGCTTCAAGAAGATTGTTTCGTCCCACCGAATGTGACGTCAGGATCATCACCCCGGTCAGAAGCCCGATGCCGGTAACCATCAATGATGTAAAGGGTGCATGCGCAATATTGAGATAGGCCAGACTGGCACTGTCATAATTTCCAACAACGATCGTATCGACAACCGACATGATCAGCATGCCAAGCCGCGCAATCACAACCGGCAGCGCCAAACGGAACAGTTCGCTTAAATGACGCCGAACGCGATTATGCGGGTAAAGCGGCACCGGAGGAACATTCGGTGGCAACCCTTCCGGATGATTGGCGGGCATACCCGGTGGGGCGCCGGGTGGTGTGATCGTCATAGTCTTCGTTTCCTCGTTATCATTGACGCGCGGCAGTCATTGCGGTGGCGGTGCAATGCCGGGTGGGTGGTGCGTAGCGCGTGTTTGTTATCTTGCCTGTCGGCTTATTTGCCCCGGCCCTGCGGGTTGGGATGACGCGGGATTGCGGCAATCATCTTTGCGGGATCATCGGTAATGACCGATGTTACCCCCCAGCCAAATAACTCTTTGGCACGGGCCGGATCATTGACGGTATAACAGACCAGCGGCACGTTGGCCGCAACGATTTCAGCGGCCTTTTCGGGATCAAGTGCCTTGTGATCGATATGAAGCGCACTTGCGCCAAGCTGGGTATATCCGTCATGCCAATTGTCGGGTAGTGTCTCCAGAAGCCAGCCACACGGCATGTCGGGCAAAAGCCGCCTGATTTCGGCAACGGCACCGTCATCAAAACTTGAAAGCAGGATCGGAAGCTTCTTTGCCCGGTCAAGTTCTTTTGCAACTTCCTGGCACAGCCGCACAGGATCACAGCCCGATGGCTTGATTTCAAGATTGGCCCCCATATCCATAAAGAACAGGGTTTCAAGCGTGTCGTTCAGTGTCGGGATACGTTCGCCTTTATATATATCTGAAAACCATGAACCGGCATCAAGCTCGCGCAGCACGCTTAACGGCTGTTTGTGGATCGGGCCTGTACCGTTGGTGGTCCGTTCAAGTGTGTCGTCATGAATAAGCACACACTGGTTATCGGCACTCAGCGTTACGTCGCATTCAATCCACTTGGCCTGACGCGCCCCAGCGACCCGAAAGGCAGCAATGGTGTTTTCCGGGGCTTCGATGGACGCGCCGCGATGGGCGACAATATGGGGAATCTCGATCACGGTTCGGACCTTCTGTATATCGGGTGGCAAATGTGTTTCAGAACCGGGTGATCGTGTTTCACGCGAAACCGTTTTGCCCGGATCGGCTGATTAGATTGGCGTTGCGATTCTCATACGCCTGATGCTTTCTGTAAAAAAGCGAAAATCTTGTGTCGATTTGAACGTAACTCTTTTCATATTCGCACTGAAGTCATTGGACTCCATATCGGATTCCCGCATTGATCCGATTGTTTTTTCCAGATTTCCTGTGTTTCACGACTGTTTCACAGGGGCAGTGTCATGTTCTTCGATTAAGGGATTTCAATGCAAAACCCCGGAAAGACCAGTGTTTGTGCGGACCGTTTCGGGGGTGAAAAAAACAATCTGCAAAAATCTCAGAAAAACTTCAAAAAAGGTGTTTACAGGTCTGGCGAGGGGCCCTATAACCCGCCTCCACCGACGGGGTGCGGCGCCAAGGAGACGGCGACGCGGACTGGAAGGTAGAGGGCTTC
>NZ_MCAO01000002.1:0-153628 GCF_001858545.1 Thalassospira sp. MIT1004
GCACACTCAAGCCAGCTTTCAAACACCTCTAAAAGAAAAACCCCGCCAAAATATGACGGGGTTTGTCAGCGGTCTGACGCCCGCTGTTTCCAGCGGGCGTTTTGTGTTCGTCTTCGCGAAATCCGATAAGGATTAACGCGAGTAGAATTCGACGACCAGGTTCGGCTGCATCTGAACCGGGTACGGAATTTCTGCGAATTTCGGAACGCGAACGAAGGTGCCTTTGAAGGCCTTCGCGTCAACGTCAAGATATTCCGGAACGTCGCGTTCGTTCAGGTTGGCAGCTTCCATAACCATCGGGATTTCGCGCGAAGCCGGTTTGACTTCAACAACGTCGCCTTCTTTAACGAGGTAAGAAGGAATGGTGACTTTCTTGCCGTTGACAAGAATGTGGCCGTGGTTAACGAACTGACGCGCTGCGAACACGGTCGGAACGAATTTCATGCGGTAGATAACAGCATCAAGACGGGTCTCGAGAATACCGACCAGCGTTTCGGAAGTATCGCCCGGACGACGCGATGCTTCTTTGTAGTAACGCAGGAACTGTTTCTCGGAGATGGAACCGTAATAGCCTTTAAGTTGCTGTTTGGCGAACAGCTGGGTGCCGTAATCGGTCGGCTTTTTACGGCGGGTCGCGCCGTGCATGCCCGGTGCATATTCGCGCTTGTTCAGCGGCGATTTTGCACGGCCCCAAAGGTTCACGCCAAGGCGGCGGTCAATCTTATGCTTTGCAGCAATACGTTTCGACATTTTGTAACTCTCTTTTTTAAGATCACTTTATTGTCCCGATAGTTTCCTGTGTCGGTTAACCCAAACAGGAACGGGGACGAAAACACCTGTTTCGCCCCACTTTCTCGGAAGTGAGGCGCAATATAGAGATCAAGACCGCAGAGTCAAACGAAAAGGCACCCGGGTTTCCCAACCCGAATGCCCCTGATAACCGTTTAGCCGATTTTCAATGCAAAATCAGACGCCTGCCCGAATATCTCGCAGGAATTGCTCGACCTGCTGACGCAAGCTTGCAGCCTGCCCGGTCAGTTCCTCAGCAGCACTTGCAACATCACTTGCAGATTCGCCAACTTTGCCGGTCGATGCCGTCACCTGTCCGATCGTTGACGTAACCTCGGTCGTGCCCTGTGCCGCCTGCCCGACGTTGCGCGCGATTTCTTCGGTCGCCGCCCCCTGCTGTTCAACAGCGGCCGCAATCGTCGATGCGATTTCGCTGATGCGACCGATGGTTTCAGTGATCCCGCCAATCGCCTCGACCGCATCCCGGGTTGCCCCCTGAATACCGCCAATCTGACCGGAAATATCGTCTGTTGCACGCGCGGTCTGACTGGCAAGATTCTTGACCTCATTTGCGACAACCGCAAAGCCCTTGCCAGCATCCCCGGCACGCGCAGCCTCGATTGTCGCATTCAGCGCCAGAAGATTTGTCTGCGACGCAATATCCTGAATCAGGGTTACAACATCGCCGATCTTTTCCGCCGCATCGGCAAGACCACCGATCAACTGGTTTGTTCTGTTGGCTTCTTCTACGGCATTGCCCGCAATCTCGTTTGATTGCGCAACCTGTGACGAAATTTCACGGATCGACGCCGACAGCTCTTCGGTCGCGGAAGCCACAGTCTGTACATTATTGGATGCTTCTTCGGCGGCTGCATTCACCGCTGCGGCCTGTGATCGCGTGTCAACAGCGATCTGGTTCATGACCCCGGAAGACGACGACAGACGATCCGCAGCATTGCTCACCGAGCCGACCACTCCTCCAACAGAACTTTCAAACGAGTCTGCAAGCTGGTTCAACTGGGTACGGCGCCTTTCCTCGGCCACATGATCGGCTTTAAGTTTTTCGGCCTCGGCATTGCGAACACGCACGGCATTTTCCCGAAACACCGCAACGGCCTGTGCCATGCGGCCAAACTCGTTCGAACGGTCGGTATAGGGAATCTCGACATCGACATCATTCTGCGCCAGCGCATTCATCCGTTCGGTCATCCGCAACACCGGACGCCCCAACGCACCGCCAAGCCAAAAGGCGATAATCGCAACCGCAAGAACTGCAACAGCCGCGACGACGAGGGCGATATAAAGCTGGTTATTTGCCTCTGCCAGAATAGCTTTCATCGGGATCGCCGTACCCAATGCCCAGTTCGTACCCGTTTTGCCAATCGATATCGGTGTAAAGGTCACATAGTAAGACGCACTATCGGCACCGAGCTTCATTTCACGACCAAAAGCCTCACCTTTGCCAATACTTTCCAGGACCGGTGCCAGTGCCGGATCAATATCGCTGATATTCTGCCCAACCCGATCCTTGGCACTGTGTGCGACAACATAGCCCCCTTCTGAAATCAGGGTAGCCATACCACTCTCGGGCAAGGCAATCTGGTCGATAATGCCCTGCAGCGTTTCAAGCGCCAGATCGACGGTTACGCCGCCAATCACCTTACTGCCCGGTTCCCCCTCAAATACCGGCGCACTGATGGTTGTCATTAACACGTCGACATTGTTCACGGGATAGACATAAGGTTCGACAATGGTTTCACGTCGTTCGTCACGGGGAACCAACCACCAATCGCCATCCCCCGGCGTTTCAAACCCGATCAGCGGCTCAAACGCGATCTTGCCCGATGCATCACGATAGAAATAGGGCACAAACCGACCGGCATCATCGCTGCCTGCCACATTGGCGTTGCTGCTATCGGCACCGTCAAAGGCGTTCGGTTCCCACACCGTTCCACTGCCGACAATCCCGGGATGCTGGCGCAGTAATTCGGAAATGATTTCACCGGCAACTTCGCGGTCGGGCTTAACTGCCGCAACCATGCCTTTTAGCGCCGAGGCTGTCGAACGAACGGCTTCCGCCGGAATATTCAATTCCTCCGAAACCGAATTGGCATATCGATAAGCCTGCTCGCGCGCCTGTTCGACTGACACCTTGTGAATGGCATCAAATGACGAAGATTGCGTAACCAGCAAAACCACCGCAACTGCAGAAAACGCAAGTGCCGCCATCGAAATCAGCAGCTGAACCTTGACCGAAAGATTTAGAAATCCCTTCATACCCACCCCAATGCTCAAACATTTGAGAAACCTCTGAACCCCCGTCCGGGTGACCCATCTCTTATAAGATTGTGTTATGAACCCCAGACTCAAGGATAGGTCGGGAAAACAGGCGATGTCACGGATAATTTTGTAACTACAATTACAAATCGCCTTACATTATTACAATTGTCTAAAAAAATTCACACAGAGCCGGTCGCGGCTCACGGGGCAGCACCAAGCTGCTGGCTGAATATTGAAAGTACCCCAAACAACAACACCCGCCAAAATCGGCGGGTGTTGTGTACCAATCTGCGCAGAAGCAGACATGCAGCTATGGCTTGTGCTTACCGCCCCGCATCGCGACGATCATGCCACGAAGTGTCTGAACTTCCTGGTGGGTCAGGTTGGCGCGGTTGAAAATATTGCGGATATTGCGTGCCATATTCGGGCGTTTTGCCTCGACCCGGAAGAAACCGGAATTATCCAGTTCCGCCTCGAGATGTTCGAACAAACGATCCAACTCGTCCCGGGTTGCCGGGAAGGTATCGTTCATCATCATCTGGTAATCGGGCACATCGACACCGGCCTGCCACCATTCATACCCGATCAGCAGCACAGCCTGCGCAAGGTTAAGCGATGTGAAGCCCGGGTTCAGCGGCACGGTCACGACCGCATCGGCCATCGAAATATGTTCGTTGCGCACACCGGTGCGTTCCGGCCCGAACATCACGCCGACCTTTTCCCCCTGCGCGACATTGGCGCGCATTTCAGGTGCCAGTCCCTTTGGGGTAAAAACCGGCTTGATCGCGTCGCGCGTCCGCGCGGTCGTCACATAAACCCGGTTCAGATCCGCCAGCGCGTCTTCTTCGCGCTCGAACACCTTGGTATTGTCGATGACAATATCGGCACCCGATGCATTGGCCGTCGCCCGTTCATTGGGCCAGCCATCACGCGGCCGCACAAGGCGCAAGTCAACCAAACCGCAATTGAGCATGGCGCGCGCCGCCTTGCCGATATTGTCGCCAAGCTGCGGTTCGATCAGGATGATGACAGGCGGATTGGCGATACCGCCGGTTTCGGGTCTTGCGCCATCCGGCATAGCCGCGTCTGCGACGTCGCTCATCGCTTGAATTCTCCGGTCTTTGCATGGGGTAAAGTGCGGGCATGCCCGTCAATATTGGCGTTTCTTTACCAAAAGCCAATGCACGATGCCAGCACACATTACACGCACGGAAGATGCATTATTTTTGATCATATTTATTTTTATGGTCATTTTTTAATCAAAATTTGTGCACTGCATATACGCATTTCGCGCAACAGGCAGCGTCACGAACATCAGCATTATCCTTTATTTCCATAGCATTACCAACATCCAAAGACGTATTTCAGGTGACTGGCATATGCATTGCTTCTGTTTGAGTGTGCAGCGCGCCTAGGGTTCCGGTTCCGAAAGGAATGCTGGTCCAAGAGGCGCAAGCCAGCCAGAGTTTCACAGGCTGGTGACACGGCGGGCCAAAATCCCGGGAGACAACTGCACAGGTTTGTCGCGCACAAGCCTTCTCCCGGTTTGTGTGCAAGAGCCTTTCTTGAATTGACTGATCCGAAGTGATCCGCAAAACAAGCAGGAGCGCACACATGCTAAAGACGTTTTTCAAAACACTTTCGTTTGCCGCCGTCCTTTCTGCCTCTTTGGCTTCCCTACCCGCCCACGCCGAACAAAAGTCCGATTTCAAAGTCTGCTGGTCGATCTATGTCGGCTGGATGCCGTGGGGGTATCTGCAAGATAGCGGCATCATGAAAAAATGGGCCGACAAATACGACATCTCGGTCGATATCGTGCAGATCAACGATTACGTTGAATCGATCAACCAATACACCGCTGGCGAATATGACGGCTGCTCAATGACCAATATGGACGCGCTTTCGATCCCGGCCGGTGGCGGGATTGATACCACCGCCCTGATTGTTGGCGATTATTCCAACGGCAATGACGGCATCATCCTGAAAAACGCAACTGACCTTGCCACCATCAAGGGGCAAAACGTCAATCTGGTTGAACTTTCCGTCTCCCATTACCTGCTGGCGCGTGCACTTGAAAAGGTCGGCCTGTCCGAACAGGACGTCACGGTCGTGAATACATCCGACGCCGACATGATCGCGACCTATGCCACTGACGATGTGACATCGGTCGTGACATGGAATCCGCTTCTGTCGGAAATTGCCGCCAACGATAACGCGACACTCGTCTTTGATAGTGCGGGTATCCCCGGCGAAATCATCGATATCATGATGGTCAACACCGAAACCCTTGCCGACAATCCAGCATTCGGCAAGGCACTGGTTGGCGCATGGTATGAATTGATGGGCATCATGGCATCCGACACCGACGAAGGCATTGCCGCACGCACCGCGATGGCCGAAGCATCAGGCACCGATCTTGCCGGATACGATGCCCAGCTTGCCAGCACGGCGATGTTCTTTACCCCCGACAAGGCCGTTGAATTCACCAAATCGGCCGAGCTTTCCGAAACCATGAAATTCGTCGCCGAATTCCTGTTCGACAAGGGCATCCTTGGTGAAGGCGCACCAAGCCCGGAATTCGTCGGCGTCAGCTTCCCGGATGGCAGCATCTATGGCGATAGCGCCAATGTGAAGCTGAAATTTGACACGACCTATATGGAGATGGCCGCCAAGGGCGAGCTTTGAAACCGTGTATTAGCCACGCCACCAAGCGCTTCGCTGATTAACTCTGTCGGCCATCCGGCCTTGTAACATTCGTTGCACCAGTTGCATCAGGTTCGGATGGCCGACCTTTCAGATTTTTACCCGTCTTGACCACTGCCCCGTTTTTGCAATTGCAAGGTGACGGCCATGCGTATCATCAATCGCACCCTTTCCCGGCGCGCAGCCATATTGCTGGGCTCGATCCCGTTTGCGCTTTTGATCGGGGCCTATGCCATCGCAAGCCATCTGCGCCGGATCGATAATCCGGCCGACAAGCTTTTGCCGTCGCTTGGCAGCATGGGGGATGCGATCTGGCGCATGGGGTTCGAGGCCGACAAACGGTCGGGCGATTACCTTCTGTGGCTTGATACGATCGATAGCCTGTCGCGCCTTGCGGTCGGCATTTTCATTTCCACCCTGCTTGCCATCGGGCTTGGCATTTCCATCGGCTTCATTCCGCATATCAGGCGCGGTCTGGCACCCTTTGTCGCCACCCTGTCCCTGATCCCTCCAATCACCATCCTGCCGATCCTGTTCATCATTTTCGGATTGGGCGAGACTTCCAAGGTAATGCTGATCGCGATTGGCACCGCCCCGGTCATGATCAGGACCATCGCGCAGGCGGTGATGGATATCCCGCGCGAACTGATCATCAAGGCCGAAACGCTGGGCGCCTCGACCTGGCAAATGATCTCGCGTGTGGTTTTGCCGCAAGTCATGCCAAAACTGATCACCGCCATCCGGCTTGGCCTTGTCCCGGCATGGATTTTTCTGATTTCGGCCGAGGCCATCGCATCAACCAGCGGCCTTGGCTATCGCATCTTTCTGGTGCGTCGTTACCTCGCGATGGATGTAATCCTGCCTTATGTCGCCTGGATCACGCTTCTGGCCTTTATTCTTGACCGGTTGCTGTTGATGGCATCGCGCAAGGCTTTCCCTTGGAACCACCTTTCGGGGGATAGCCTGTGATGCGCGACCCGAAATTCATGATCCGCAACCTGACCAAGTCTTACGGCGAATATCCGGTACTTGAACGCATCAATCTGGATATCGAAGCCGGGGCGTTTTGCACGCTGGTCGGGGCATCGGGCTGTGGCAAATCGACCTTTTTACGCATGCTGCTGTCCCAGGAAATGCCAAGCAGCGGCGATATCCTGATGGATGGCGCACCACTGCCGCAACAACCCACCCCTGATCGCGGCATTGTCTTTCAACGCTATTCGGTTTTTCCGCATCTGACCGTTGCTGAAAACCTGATCATCGGCGCGGAATTTGCCGCCCGCAAACTGACCGGGCGCCTGTTTGGCCGCGCGCGCAAAAAGGCCCGCGATGATGTTGCCGAACTGCTTGAAACCATCGGCCTGTCACCAGCGGCCAACAAATATCCAAGTCAGCTTTCGGGCGGCATGCAGCAACGCCTTGCCATTGCTCAGGCCCTGACAATGAAACCCAGCGTGCTGTTGCTGGACGAGCCATTTGGCGCGCTTGATCCGGGTATTCGCAATGACATGCATGAATTGCTGCTGGACCTGTGGAAGGCGCATGACATGACGATCTTCATGGTCACGCACGACATCCACGAGGCCTTCAAACTCGGCACCCGGATGCTGGTATTTGACAAGCTGCGCGATGATCCGCACGCGCCAGAGGCCTATGGCGCGACCATCACATACGACCTGCCGATTGACCTGCCTGCCGCACCGCTTCCCGGTGCCAATGGCGAAACCGATGAAACCGACGGCATGAATTTCTCGGCCGCCCTGATGGCGACCGCGCCGGTTCCCTGATTTCAAACCCGAAAGCCAACCCAACAAAGACTGACGCAACCCAAAGGAAACAACCATGCGCGATTTCTTTGCCCCCCAAAATGTCCGCCGACATCGCGTGGCCGGAACATTGCCCGCCCCCGCCACAACCCGTCACCACCACCCGAATTTCGACAAGCTGCAATTGCGTGGTTGGAAATCGGCGGAAAAAGAAGCCCTGCTGCCATCAGCCGCTTGGGAAAAGGAAAAGCAGTGGGCGCTTCGCATGGGTTTGACCGGGTCCGATTGCCTGACAGATAAATCAATTCCGACCTTTGCCCGGGGCGAACTGCCCCATTATGCCGGGATCAACACGTTTCTGAAGGCACCCTATATCGAAGACGTCACCAAGGTCGGTGCCTACGACGCGGCGGTCATCGGCATCCCGTTTGATGGCGGAACCACATACCGCCCCGGTACGCGTTTCGGCCCGCAGGGGGTTCGCAAAATATCCGCCCTTTACACGCCCTATAACTATGAAATGGGGGTCGATCTTCGCGAACAGATGACGCTTTGCGATGTAGGTGATGTTTTCACCATCCCGGCCAATATCGAAAAGACCTTTGATCAGATTACGCGCGCCGTCAGCCACGTTGCATCCAGCGGCGCACTTCCGATCATGATCGGCGGCGATCATTCCATCGGCTTCCCGTGCGTGCGTGGCATTGCGCAATGCACATCCAAACGTATCGGCATCGTGCATTTCGACCGCCATATCGACATTCAGGAAAAAGACCTTGATGAACGCATGCACACCACGCCGTGGTTCCATGCCACCGATCTGGTAAATGTTCCAGCGGTGAACCTTGTGCAGGTCGGCATTGGCGGCTGGCAGGTGCCGCGCGAAGGGGTCGAAGTTGCACGCAATCGCAATACCAACATCTTCACCATGCGCGATGTCGAGGAACTTGGACTGGCCGAAACCGCCGCGCGCGCGCTTGAACTGGCATGGAAGGATGCGGATGCTGTCTATATCTCGTTTGATATCGACAGTGTCGATTGCGGTTTCGTTCCGGGCACCGGCTGGCCCGAACCTGGCGGTTTCCTGCCGCGCGAGGCATTGGAACTTGTATCGCTTGTCGCGGCAGAGGGAATTTGCGGCCTTGAAGTCGTTGAAGTTTCGCCGCCCTATGATTGCTCGGACATTACCGCCCTGCTGGCAACGCGCGTGATTGTCGATGTGCTGGGTACACTGGTGTCACATGGCAAAATGGGATCGCATCGCGGCATCATCGACAAACCGGTCACCATCCCCGCCGGCCCGGACGTGGAGTAACCAGATGCCCCATGATCATCACGATAACGGCCACAACCATTCTCACGGACCGGGGCATAATCACGCCCCGGACCACGATCACCTGCATTCCCATGTCCACGGCCAAAGCGACGCCGATCATGCCGAGGAATTACAGGTCCTGTCCTCAAGCTTCGTCGAAGGCTTCCGCAAAGCCGATGACAAGGCAAGCTACCTTCGCCTTGCCGATATCCCGTTTCAAAAGATCGGCAAGGATGGCCTGACCATGCATCTGGTCGATGCCAAAATCACAACCAACTGGCAAATCGGCACCGCCTGCCCGGCCTTTGCTACCCGCGAACTGGCCTATCTGCCGTTCCCCGGCAGCATGATCAAGGAACGCGAAACCATGACATTCACCTATGTGTCGATGACCGAACGGGCCGATATCGACCTGCTAAGCTTCATGGCCGCACGCTTTGGGCATGGGCACAAACATGGACACGATCATCACGATCAAAGTCATGACCACCCGCATCACCGTCATAGCTAAACGTCAAAGGGCGCGGATCAAAACGCGCCCTTTGCCATTTTATCGCCTGAACCAACCGTCACGCATGCTGGCTGCGCACACCGGACTTGAACAGTTTATAGGTGATCGAATCCCGAAGCGCGTTGTAGGACGCCTCGATAATGTTGGTGGAAACCCCCACCGTTGACCAACTATTGCCATCCGCATCGCGGCTTTCGATCATGACGCGGGTGACCGCGCGCGTACCATCGCCACGCGTTATGATGCGGACCTTATAGTCGATCAGTTCGATCTGCTGCACGGCTTCGACATATTCCGGCACGGTCAGAAGCACCTTGCGCAATGCGGCATCAAGCGCGTTGACCGGACCGTTGCCCTCGGCCACGGACATGAACTGTCCATCACCGACCACAACCTTGACGGTGGCCTCGGACATGGTGATGACCTGTTCGTCCTGCTCGTCCACCCAGCGGCGTTCGTCAATCACGCGGAAGGATGTCACACGGAAATAACGGTCAAGTTCTCCCAGTGCCTTGCGCGCCAGAAGTTCAAAACTGGCCTCGGCACCGTCATAGGCATAACCATCAAATTCGCGCTGCTTGACCGCTTCGACAAGCTTGCCGACCGCATCGGATTTTGGATCGACCTCAACCCCGATTTCTCGGAACCGGGCCAGAATATTTGAACGCCCCGCCTGATCCGAAACAAGGATATGACGCTGGTTTCCTACAAGCTCCGGCTCGATATGCTCGTAACAGGCCGGGTTCTTTTCCACGGCTGAAACATGCAACCCACCCTTGTGCGCAAAGGCGCTATCCCCGACATAGGCCGCTTGGCGGGTCGGTTCGCGGTTAAGGCGTTCATCAAGAATGTGCGAAATACGGCGCAGATGGGTCAGTTGTTCATGCGAAATGCCGACGTCATATCCCATCTTCAGCAGCAGGGTCGGGATGATCGAAATCAGGTTGGCATTGCCGCACCGCTCGCCCAGACCATTCAACGTACCCTGCACCTGGCGCACACCGGCCCGGACCGCCGCCAACGAGTTCGCCACCGCATTCTCGGTGTCGTTATGGCAGTGAATACCGACATTTCCGCCCGGAACATGGGAACAAACATCGGTGACAATGTCGAAAATCTCGTCGGGCAGGGTGCCGCCATTGGTATCGCAAAGGACAACCCAGCGCGCACCGGCCTCATAGGCGGCGTTGATCGCGGCAAGGGCATAATCGCGATTGGCCTTGTAACCGTCAAAGAAATGCTCGGCATCGAACATGACCTCGGAAACCTGGCTTTTGAGATGTGCGATGGATTCCGAAATCATCGCAAGGTTCTCCGAAAGCTCAATCCCGAGCGCCTCGGTCACCTGAAAATCCCAGCTTTTTCCAACCATGCAAACAATCGGCGCGCTTTGGGCCAACGTCGCCAGCCCCGGATCATTGGATGCCGAACGCCCTGCGCGCCGTGTCATGCCAAAGGCGGTCAGTTTCGAATTTTTAAGTTTCGGCGGATTGGCAAAGAATGCGTCATCGGTCGGGTTTGCCCCGGGCCAGCCGCCTTCAATATAGTCAATCGACAGCTCGTCCAGTGCCTTGGCAATTGCGGTTTTGTCCGCTGCCGAAAAATCCACGCCCTGGGTCTGTTGCCCGTCGCGCAAGGTACTGTCGTATAGATAGACGCGCTTGTCTGACATATTCATTCCAAAACTGATCGATCTTGTCTTGTTCCGGCGCTTGCCGGGCGGTCTGGCAAATTGCCGCAAAACCGTCATTTACGCAACCGCATTACAAGACATGCCAATTATGCGCTGCTTTTTGCCCGAAATCGCGTAATTACCCACCTTTAGGATAGCAAACCTGTCCCCCTGAATGGTTGTAAAGGTATGGTAGTAGTGATTAACTCTACCATACATTGTGAGGCGACCGGGAATACACCCCCCCCATTTCTTCGGGCTTCACATGGATGGGGACACCAAAATGGCACTAAAAGCCGCCGAAGATTTTGACGTTATGCTGCTTGCGGGTCTGACATGGCACCGTGCAGGCAAAAACAGCTGGACGGCGTCTGACCGTTTCGCCGCCTATACGATTTTTCTCGAACCTGATGACCGGTGGTACGGTCAATGGGAACGCGACGGCGAGAAAATGGCGGCTGACTGGTCCTGTCCCACTCTTGAAACCTTTGCCGAATATATGGTCGACAACGCCCGTCGCCAGAATATCGAAGGCATGGATTGAAATTCGCACCCTGTTGGCCACGCTGCCATCAGAAGCGTCCCACGTGCACACCCCGAAACTCGGATTAGATCGTTGATCGACCTCCCCCCCGCCGAGTTGTTGCACATATGACGGCCTGTCTCCCCCGGACAGGCCGTTTCTTTTGCCGCCCTGCATATCTGTCCTTGCGTTTGGCTCCATAGCGCTTATGTCTGGGCCATCCAGATATTCATAAGACAAGGCACAATTCATGAACAACGGCATCCCGATGCAGATCGATATCGTCTCCGACGTTGTCTGCCCCTGGTGCATCATCGGCTATAAAAACCTTGAACAGGCGATGGAACGCCTTGACGGTCAGGTCGACATCAAGCTGCGCTGGCACCCGTTTGAACTGAATCCGGATATGGGTCCGGAAGGGCAGAACCTGTCAGAACATATCAAGGAAAAATACGGTCTGACCCCGGATCAAAGTGCGGAAAACCGCGACCGTATTTCGATGATGGGCGAGAATGTCGGCTTTGACATCCGCTTTAGCTCCGACAGCCGCATCTACAATACCTTTGATGCGCACCGGATGCTCTATTGGGCGGGCAAAGAAGGCAAACAGACCGAACTGAAACTGGCCCTGTTCCGCGCCTATTTTCAGGAGGGCGAAAACCCCGGCGAACACGGTGTTCTTAAACGCGCCGCCGAGGAAGTTGGCCTTTCACCGGAAAAGGCAGACGAAATTCTTGGCAGCGATATGTTCGCCAAGGAAGTCCGCGCCGAAGAAGAAGAATTCCGCAATGCCGGTATTTCATCGGTTCCAACCTATGTCGTGAACGGTAAATACGCCATTTCCGGCGGCCATCCGCCCGAGGTTTTCGAACAGGCCTTGTCCGAAATCGCCCGTCAGGTCGAGGTTGCCGACGACGAAGTCATTTTTGACGACTGATACCGTCATCGGATATGATCATCCAAAGCCTCGGTTGCCTCTCGCACCGGGGCTTTTGCATTCTCGACAGAACCACAACCGGGGCGTACAGTTTTCATGCCGCCACCACGGCATGTTTGCCACCATGTTTGACAAAGGATCGCCCTATGATCGACTTTGCCGATATCGCCCCTTATCTGCCGGGAATAGTTCTGGCCTACGCGGCCCTTCTGATGGGCCTGATCAGCCCCGGCCCTGCCTTGCTGGGTCTGATGGGGGTCTCACTTGAACGCGGGCGCCGTGCGGGTCATTGCTTTGCCATCGGGATCGGGGCAGGATCGCTTTGCATTGGCATTCTGACCCTGACCGGCCTTTCTGCCCTTCTGGCAAGCTGGGCTGATGCCATGACCGTCATTCGTATTGCCGGCGGGATTTATCTTTTGTGGATGGCTTTCAAAGCCTTTCGTTCTGCGTTCCACCCTGTGCAACCGGCCAGTGATGCCATTGCGCGCGACGACAAAGCCATCTCGCCGGTCGGGTATTTCGGCAGGGGACTCGGTCTTCACCTGACCAATCCCAAGGCAATTCTGACATGGATTGCCATCATCTCCATCGGCTTTGCCGATGGCACACCGATTTGGGTGGGATGGGTGATCGTAATCGGCTGCGGCACGATTTCAACACTTGTGCATTTCGCCTATGCCACCGCCTTTTCGACCGCACCGGCCATTTCGCTTTATCGCCGCGCGGCGCGCTGGATCAATGGTTTGCTTGGCGTGTTCTTTGCCGCGGTTGGCATTCGCCTGCTTGCCGGGCGCTAGTCATCCGCGCCAGCATCCAGCAATGACCGGCGGGTGACACCGTTCTTCTGATCCATCCAGCCACCAAGCACTGTCAGCCAAACCGCAATCAATGGCAGCAGCGCGATATCCTGATCCATCACCCACAATGTGCCGCTGGCCAGTACACACCACGCCATCGGCACAGGCAATAAAATCCAGCGCCACGACCCGCGCGCCAGCAGGATAAATCCAAGCGTCCCGATGGCCGTCGGATCGGCAGCACTGCCAAACAGTTCCGCCTGTATCAGGTCCCGTCCTTCGATCAAGCCGACAAAGGGATAGACGAAAATCGCAATCGTGATCATCACCACCCCGGCAATGCAGGAAAAATCACCGCGCCAGCCAAATCGCAAGGGCATCCGGCGCGCGGCAAACATCACCATCAACAATGCCTCGGCAATAAAGGCCGGAATGAAATACGGGATTATCCAGTTGATCGGCTGGTAATAATACCAAAGGAAGCCCGCACTCACCCAGCCCCAGAGCATCGCCAGCAGAACAAGCGCCACCCGGTTGCCGCGATTGCCATGCCGGATGGAAAGACCAAATGTTATCATCCCCGCGACCAATGCGGCACTCACCGCCAGCCACCATGTGGTATTCAGCGTTTCAAACAGCCGGTAATAAACGCGCGGCGAAAACAGCAGAAAATCTGCCAGACTGTAGCTCCACCATTCGCTCATTACAGGACCCCGATCACGGCAGCAATACGTTGGCGCATGTCGTCATCGGGCATCGGGCCGGTGGCGGCCTGCATGTTTTCCATGGCGTGCATCGGCTGCGTTGTTGCCGGGATCGGGCAGGTTACCGCCGGGTGAGATATCAGATATTTCAGGATCAGCTGCGCCCAGCTTTTTGCCTCGATCTCGGCGGCAAAATCGGGAAGCTTTTCACCTTCTAAGCGGTCAATCAGACTGCCACCGCGAAACGGTCGATTGACGATCACGGCAATACCACGTTCCTCGGCCAACGGCAGAAGGTATTCTTCGACCTTGCGATCCACCGGGTTATAGGTCACCTGCACGAAATCAAGCGGCGTGTTTTTCATCACCGCCATCAAATCATCGGTACGTCTGCCATGCGATGTCGTCACCCCGACATAGCGAAGCCGCCCGGCATCCTTCATATCGAACAAAAGCGGCAGATTATCGTTGATCCCGACCAGATTATGCACCTGCAACAGGTCAAACTTTTCGATATTCCAGTAATCGACGGTTTGCGCGATCTGTTCGGCACCATCATCCGAAGTCCAAACCTTGTCGGTGGAAAATACCCGGTCGCGCGCGCCCAGTTTATCAAGCCCGTAACCGATCACCTCCTGGGATGATCCATACATCGGCGAGCTGTCGATCATGCGTCCGCCCCCGTCAAAAAACGCCTGCATGACATTGGCGCACTGATCGCGCAAAACCGGATCATTCCCGACATTAAACGTGATCCAGCTGCCCAGACCGACCGCCGGGATCATTTCACCACTGGACGGGATCGGCTTTTTGATCACATCGGGGATCTTGCGATTATCAAGCGTTTGCGCCCAAAGCGGCTTGATCGCGCCAAGGCCCGCTGTTGCGCCAATCGCCGTCGCCCCACGAAGGAAATTCCGTCGACCCAAAAAAAACATCGCAATCACAACCCTGTCGTTCATAACCGGTCACAGGATAGAAGGTGGTCCGAATGTCATGACTGCGCAACCGCAAGCTGTTGCACAAACTGGCAAAAAATTTGCGCTTGACCTAGAGTACACTCCAGCAGCTAGCCTTTTGAAAGTTCCCCAAGCTGAAAGGTGACCGACATGATGATTGGTGAAGTCTCGGCCAAAAGCGGCTTGCCCATTCACACGCTGCGCTATTACGAAAAAATCGGTCTGGTACCCAAACCGTCACGCGATGCGGGTGGCCGACGGTATTATGACCCGGAAATCCTTGACTGGCTGACTTTCATTTCACGCCTCAAGGATCTTGGCATGCCGATCCGTGATCGGGTGCGGTTTGCCCGTCTGCGCAGCGAGGGCGAACAGACGGTTGTTGAACGACGCGAACTTCTCGAAATCTATCGGACCGGATTGGCCCAAAAAATCGCCGAGCTGACCGAAACCCTCGAAGTGCTTGATTACAAGATCGCCAATTACGACGAAATCGGCCGCAAGAAAACGGCCTGACCCCACAATAAACCTCGCAGGAGCCCCTTATGGCTGAACAGAAAAGCGCGCTCGATGCCGGGCGCGATGTTGTCGCACGTCTGAACCCACCGCTTGAAAGCGCCTTGGCCGAAAAATACGACACCATGGTGCCGGGTTTTGCCGAAAGCCTCGTTGAATGGGCCTACGGCCGCCATTACGCGCGGCCCAACCTTGATCTGAAAACCCGTCAGCTCTGCACGATTTCCGCCCTGACGGTTCTGGGTGGGCAAACCGCACCGCAGCTTAAGGTCAATATCAGACACAGCCTTGCCGCCGGGGCAACGCGCGAAGAAATCATCGAAGCAATCTGGCAGATGGCGGTTTATGGCGGTCTTCCTGCCGCGATCAACGGTCTGAACACCGCACAGGAACTGTTTGACGAACTGGACGCCACCGCCACTTAAAGCAAAAAGGCACCGCAGGTCTCCCGGCGGTGCCTTTTCCAATTCAAATCCGACGGATCAAACGCGCTTCCAGCTCGTACCTTCCTTGAAGTCTTCAAGCAGGATACCACGCGCCAAAAGATCATTTCTGATCTGATCGGCGGTGGCAAAATCGCGGTTTTTCTTCGCTTCGGCACGCTGCTGGATCAGGCTGTCAATCTCGGCGGCCTCGTCCTCATCGGCAGAACCGGTGAACCAGGCTTCCGGATCATTTTCAAGAATACCCAGCAACGTTGCCGCCGCCAGAACACGGCCCTTGGCCTCGGCCTTGTCGTATTTCTTGGTCGCCTTGTTCAGTTCGGTCACCAGTTCATGGAATTCTGCAATCGCCAGCGGCGTATTAAGATCATCACACAGCGCATTCAGGACCGATTCCGGCACCGGGGTATTTTCCGGTTTGATGTCGGTGGTCTGGCGAAGGGCGGTATAGAACCGATCCAGCGCCTCTTTGGCCTGACGCAGGTTTTCTTCGGTCCAGTTGATCGGCTGGTGATAGTGGGTTCCCAGCATCGCAAGCCGGATCGCCTCGCCCGGCCAGCTTTCGAGCAATTCATGCACGGTGACAAAGTTGCCAAGCGACTTGGACATCTTTTCACCTTCGACCATTAGATGGCCGTTATGCATCCAGTATTTGGCGTAACTAGAACCCTTGTTCGCGCAGCAGCTTTGCGCGATTTCGTTTTCATGATGCGGGAAAACCAGATCCGATCCGCCGCCATGAATGTCGAAATTCTCGCCCAGATAGCGCGTCGACATGGCAGAGCATTCAATATGCCAACCCGGACGTCCGCGACCCCATGGGCTTTCCCAGCCTGGCGTCTCGTCATCGGACGGTTTCCACAGAACGAAGTCCGCCGGATCCTTTTTATAGGGGGCGACTTCAACCCGGGCACCGGCGATCATTTCCTTGCGGTCGCGACGCGACAGTTTGCCGTATTCTTCATACTGGTCGACCGAAAACAGCACGTGCCCTTCGGCGGCATAGGCAAAGTCCTGTTCGATCAGGCTTTCGCACATCGCGATCATTTCGGCGATATGTTCGGTCGCGCGCGGTTCGATATCGGGCTTGGCAGCATTAAGCGCGCCCATATCCTCCAGGTAGGCCTGATGGGTGCGTTTGGTGATTTCCGAAATCGGCTCGCCGCTTTGGCGGGCGCGTTCGTTGATCTTGTCATCAACGTCGGTCACGTTGCGCACATAGGTCACGTTTGAATAGATATGACGCAACACACGCACCAGCGTATCAAACACCACAACAGGCCGTGCATTGCCGACATGGGCATAGTCATAAACCGTCGGGCCGCAGACATAAAGCCGGACATGGTTGGCATCGATCGGCTCGAACACCTGCTTTTCGCGGCTTAAGGTGTCATAGATACGCAATGTGGTCTTGGTCATGTTTTCGGTCCATATGACTTGTGTTTTCGGATTTGCGGGATATTCCGGCGGTCAAAGCTGTTTGCCTTAGACCGCCTTTCCACAAAGCCGTTCACACGCCTTTTCACGTCCGATCAGAACCAGCATCGCCGACATTTCCGGGCCATGTTCACGCCCCGTCAGTGCCTTGCGAAGCGGCATGAAAAGCTCCTTGCCCTTGCGGCCGGTCGCATCCTTGATCGCACCGGTCCACGCTTTCCAGCTGGTCGCATCAAGGTCACCTTCGGGCAGCATATCTGCCGCCTGCTTTAAAAATTCCACATCGGCATCGTCGATCTGCGGGATGACCTGCTTGGTGATCACATCCCACCATTCAACTGCTTCTGCCACGCGCCAGCAATTGCAGCGCACCGCGTTCCAGAATTCTTCCGGCGCGTCGCCCAGACCAAGGGCGTCAAGCTTTGGCTTTGCCGTTTCAAACGACATGTCATGAATGACTTTTTCATTCAGGCTGGCAAGTTCCGCAGGATCGAATTTCGGGGTCGAACGGCCATAATGCGAAAGATCAAATTTGCCCAGCACCTCGGTCAGCGTCGCCGGTTCGATCTTGTCGGATGCACCAAGCCCGGTCAGAAGCCCGACAAGTGAGGCAACCTCGAACCCGTCATTGCGCAATTCGCGAAGCGAAAGACTGCCCAGACGTTTCGACAGCTGCGATCCACCCGGCCCCGCCAGAAGCGGCATATGGGCAAATTCAAGCGCGCCGGGCTTACCGCCCATCGCCATATAAAGCAGGATCTGCGACACCGTGTTGGTCACATGGTCTTCGCCGCGAATGATATGGGTAACACCCATTTCAAGATCATCGACGACCGACCCCAGCATATAAAGCAGCGATCCGTCTTCGCGGATCAGAACCGGGTCGGACACATGTTCGGTATCAAACGTGCAAATCCCGCGCGTCAGGTCATCCCATTCAACCACCCCATCGGTCAGAAGGAAGCGCCAGTGCGGCTTGCGGCCCTCGGCTTCAAGATGGGCAATTTCATCATCCGAAAGGGTCAATGCCTTGCGGTCATAGATAAACGGCTGGTGACGCTGGCGGGCGGCCTTGCGTTTCCAGTTAAGTTCGCCTTCGGTCTCGTAGCACGGATAAAGCATGTTGCGCGATTTCAGGTCATCAATCGCCGCGTCATATTTATCCTGACGCAGGCTTTGACGTTCTTCGCGGTCCCAGTCGATGCCAAGCCATTTCAGGTCTTCGCGGATTGCATCAACATATTCGTCTTTGGAACGGACCGGATCGGTATCGTCAAAGCGCAGGATGAACTCGCCACCATGCTTCCGGGCATAAAGCCAGTTCATCATGGCAATGCGGGCGTTACCGACGTGGAGAAGCCCGGTCGGGCTGGGCGCAAATCGCAGGACAGGTTTTGTCATTTCAAACTTTTTTCAGGTCACTAAATTCGTGAAACCGTTGGTAATCGGATAGCGGCGGTCGCGGCCAAAGGCACGCGGCGTGATCTTGACCCCGGGCGGCGCCTGTCGGCGTTTATATTCCGCCCGGTCAAGCAATCGCCAGACCCGGCGTACCGTAGCCTCGTCATGGCCGCTTTGCACAATCTCGGAAACAGACCGTTCGCCTTCAATCATCTGATGAAGGATATCATCAAGAACGTCATAAGGCGGCAGGCTATCTTCGTCTTTCTGATCCGGGCGCAATTCGGCCGATGGCGGCTTGGTAATGATCCGTTCCGGGATCACGACGCCATCCGGTCCAAGTGCGTCCACCGGATGATGGGCATTGCGCCAATGGCAAAGCGCAAACACCGTTGTTTTATAAAGATCTTTCAAAACCGAATAGCCACCGCACATGTCACCATACAGCGTGGCATAGCCAACGGACATTTCCGACTTGTTGCCCGTCGTCAGCACCATATCGCCGAACTTGTTTGAAAGCCCCATCAGGATGATCCCGCGCGAACGGGCCTGAATGTTTTCTTCGGTAATATCCGGGTCCCGGCCTTCGAATGCCGGGGCAAGCATCTGTTCGAATGCTTCCATGGCAGGCCCGATATTGATGCTTTCAATCCCGGTTTTCAGCATCCCGGCGCATTGTTCGGCATCCTCAAGGCTTTCGCGCGATGTATAGGGTGACGGCATCATCACCAGCCGCACCCGATCTGATCCCAGCGCATCAACGGCAATGGCGGCCGAAAGCGCGCTATCGATCCCGCCCGACATGCCGATCACAACACCGGGGAACCGGTTTTTGTTCACATAATCCCGAAGCCCCAGAACCAATGTCTGGTATATTGCATCAAGCCCGCTTGGATAATCGGCCTTTGGTGCATTTTCATCGCACCGCCAGCTACCATCTTCACCACGCAACCAGGTGCTGGTGGCGACATCCTCGGCAAAGCCCGGCAGGGCCACGGCCAATGATCCATCACCGTTAAGACCAAATGAACCGCCATCAAACACCAGTTCGTCCTGACCACCGACTTCGTTGCAGTAAATCATCGGAACGCCGGTTTCACGGACCCGATCCGCAATCAGATTACGGCGCAGATCGCCCTTGTCGGCCTCGAACGGTGATCCGTTCGGCACCAGGAAAATTTCCGCCCCACGATCTCGCAGATGGGCAACAACCTTTGGCGTCCAGACGTCCTCGCAGATCGGCACACCAAGTGTTACCCCCCGGAAGGACACGACGTCGGGCATCGGTCCGGCGCTGAACACGCGTTTTTCATCAAACACGCCATAATTCGGCAGGTCGTTTTTCGCCCGCACCGTTTCGATCTTGCCCTGATCAATCAGAAGAACCGCGTTAAAGCGTTCCCCGTCAATATCCCACGGTGTGGTCAGCAACAGGGCCGGACCGTTTTTTCGCGACCTGGTGCGTTCGCAAATATTATCGACCGCATGACGCAGATGGCGCATGAAGGCAGGCTTCATCACCAGATCCTCGGGCGGATAGCCCGACAGAACCAGTTCGGAATAAAGGACAATATCCGCGCCCTGATCGGCCGCAGTTTCCCAGGCAGCCACAACTTTCTCGGCATTCCCGGCAACGTCGCCGACAATGGGGTTAAGCTGGGCAATCGCGATGGCAAGCATATTTGTCATGATGTTGGAATAGGAGGCGTCCGGTTTGGTGTCAATTGCCGAATGCTCGATAGCAGCACTGCATCGGCAACAATGCCGTATTTTTGCACTGTCATCGCAACCTCATTCACCGTCACTTGATAATCGCTTGCAATACGTTCGCAAAGTGGCTTTATTGCGCCAGCCGAAAAATCGGCACCAAAAACAATAATTTGAGACGAGCAAACCAATGACGAAAAACCAAAACACGGCGGCAGAATTGCCGGTCGTGACAATATCCCATATTCCGGGCCGTGAAATCAGCGAAAATCTGGGCATCGTATTTGGCAGTTCGGTTCGCAGCCGAAGCTTCCTGTTTGATATTTTTGCCTTTTTCAAAAACCTGTTTGGCGGCGAAGTGCGTTCTTATACCCGTCTTCTAGAACAGGCCCAGACCGAGGCCCTCGAACGCCTGGTCAAACAGGCCGGTGTGATGGATGCCGATGCGGTTGTTGATGTGCATTTTTCCACATCGCAGGTCGCATACAAGGCGGCTGAAATCTTTGCCTATGGCACGGCTGTTCGCCTGAAATAATCCCCGGAGTCTTTTCCAATGCAGGAACTATTTGTTCCGGGGATCATGCTAATGATCCTGATCGGGATCGCCTTTGTGACAGGCCGTCTGGCTGAAGCCGCCCACGAACGCGCCCTGCGCCGTGACGAGCAACTTTTGCCAAATCAGCACCTGAGCACCGAGGACCATGCCCCCGAAGACATCGTTCTGCGTTATAGCAGAATGGTCACCGGCAAGGTTGTGATCGGCGAAGACCGGTTCCGCAATCTGCTTGCGCGTCTGCGCATTTTCGTTGGCGGCCGACTGGGGGCACACGAAGCCACCATCACGCGTGCCAAACGCGAAGCCATGCTGCGCATGCGGACCGACGCCAAGGGTGCATCCCACATTACCGGCATCCGCATGACCACCGCCCAGCTTGGCCGCGGCATGGTTGAAATGATGGTTTCGGGCACGGCCCTTTATACCGACAAACGCCCCAGCGGCGGCTTTCCGTCTGCCCTGCCTGATGATGGCATCAATATCAGCCATAAAAACCTGCTGGTTGAATTTACATCGGCAAGTGCGGCGTTTCTGTTTATCTGCTGGGGCATTTACGCTGCCAGCGGTTTTGCTGTCGAATGGGCAACCCGCCAGATTTCGATCAAGGATGAAATCGCCATCTGGTCCGAGCTTGAAGGCGACTACATCACCGAACGCCGCAGCGATGATCAACGCAGCCTGCCGGAACGCTATATCCTTGATCTGATCAACTCGATCCCGAAATCAGCCCTTGGCCCGGCTGCGGCCTATGATTTCGAAGTTGTCATTATCCCCGATGACACGCCAAATGCCGCCGCCCTGCCCGGTGGGCTGATCCTTGTGCATACCGGCATGCTTGAACTGGTCGATACCGAAAACGAACTATTATCCATCCTTGGTCATGAAATCGGCCATTATAATGGCCGTGATCATCTTGAAGGGCTAGGGCGGCAGGCGGTTGGCGTTGCCCTGTCGGCGATGATGTTCCAGGCCGATGCGGTTCTGACCACCTGGATCGCTGGTTGGCCGAAAATGCTGGCCGACCTGGATTATTCCCGATCCCAGGAACTTGATGCCGATAAATGGGGACTCGATATCGTCATGGCGAAATATGGCCATGCCACCGATGTCGCAACCACCTTTGCCAAGCTTGCAATGATGCAGGAGGATGAGAGCATGCTTGATTATCTCGGCACGCACCCTCATCCAATGGATCGCGTACGACGCCTTAATAAAATGGTCGCGGACCGCAATCTGCCGCTTGGTGAACCGATACCGCTACAGACAGCTTTCGAACGCTATGTCGATGCCCTCGAAGCGCAATCAGCAATCTACGACGAATACGAAGCTCCGGAAGGATCAGAATAATGCGTCTCTTTTTATCCCCGTTCCGCTTTCTTAGCGTCAGCGGCAAACCCAATATCGAATTCTGGTTCACCCAGTGCATCATTCTGGCATCAACGGTTCTTGGTGTGTATCTGGCAAGCTTTGCCGGCTTCCGGATTGCGGTTGATTTCGACCGTTATCAAAGTCTGTCGGATGTCAGCTATCTGGAAAAATCGCTTGAGGCCGAGTTTGTCGACAATATCGAGCGTGTAGAACAATGGATCGCGGAATATCCCGAAGCCCCGATGAAATGGCACGCCCGCGAACTGACGCCAGAAGCGACGCATCGCCTTGACGATATGGTCTGGTCGACGATGCGTTATTCACCGCGTACGTTCGAGGTCCATCCGGAAATCATTACCGGCGTGCGTCGTTTCTATACCGGTATAGAAGCCCAGATGACCAGTCTGTTCCAGCAACAGTCAGCCAACGGCTATTCCCGTCGCGCCATTGAAAACATGAAACAGCAGGTCGCGGCTGCACGCAACGATATCCTGCCAAAACTGCGTGGCGAAATCGAAACGCTTGATGCAGAACTGGCCGAGATGATGGATTGATCGACCGATCCGACAATGCGAAGGCCGGGAAGCATAAAACACCCGGCCTTTTTTATGCGGAATTTTTACAGCGCCAGTGCAGCGTCAATTTCATCCTGGCTCATGGTTTTGGCCGACCCATGGATGATCCCACTTGCGACATCCATGAAACGCTGCAGGGACAATGTCACCGTACTGGCAGTTTCGCGTAAAAGGTCTTCATTACCCTCGGCAATCAGCGCATCAAGCTGCTCGTTGGCGCGAAACACGATTGCGTTCATATGCTCGATGGTTTCCTCGAACGGGCGTCGGAAACGAGCCGGCACATGATCATAGGCCTCAATCGCCAATTCCTTGTCGGAAAAGGCACTGTCACGGAAATGGTCCTGATAGCTTTTCGGTGCCCATTCCTTGCAGTCCTCAATCATGTCGGGCATGTCCGGAACCATTTCCAGAAGCATCACGATTTCATTGAAATGGTTCAGGTAATCGGTCGCAAGCAGCGTGGTCGAGGAAATGTTGGTTCCCTCCACTTTTTTCTGCCATGCGGCGAAATCCGCCTCATCCACCATGTTTCGTGCGACCCCTTCCCCAAAATCCCCGCGATATCGTGCCGCGATTGTCTATACTTAAGGATGTTGTGCCAATCAGTGTAGAGGCAAAATGCATACTCACTGTCAGAATTCACGAAACATCCTCCAGCCACGCATCCCTTAAATAGAAAAAACCACGAACTCAACTCTCAAAAAGACATGCCACCTATAAAAAAGGCGTCCGGTTTCCCGAACGCCTTTTCGCATCAATTGTTCGATGTTCAATTATGCTGACGCTGCAAGCTGCTCCGCACGAACGCTGTCGCGTTCTTTTTTGATCATTTCGGCGATCAGGAAGGCAAGTTCAAGGGCCTGCCCGCCATTCAAACGCGGATCGCAATGGGTGTGGTAACGATCCGACAGGCTGTCGACCGTCACTTCACGTGCACCGCCAATGCATTCGGTCACATCCGTACCGGTCATTTCAAAATGAACGCCACCGGCATGGGTGCCTTCGGCCTTGTGCACATCAAAGAACGATTTGACTTCCGACAGGATCGCATCGAACGGACGGGTTTTATAACCGTTCGCCGCCTTGATCGTGTTGCCATGCATCGGATCGCAGGACCAGACAACCTTGCGGCCCTCTGCCTTGACCCGCTGCACCAGACGGGGCAGGTGATCTTCAACCTTGCCCGCTCCCATGCGCGCGATCAGAGTCAGACGACCGGCTTCGTTTTTCGGGTTCAACGCATCGATCAGACGGATCAGATCATCTTCTTCGGTGGTCGGTCCGCATTTCATGCCAATCGGGTTGTTCACACCACGCATGAATTCAACATGCGCCCCGTCAAGCTGACGGGTACGATCACCGATCCACAGCATATGCGCCGAACAGTCATACCAGTCACCGGTCAGGCTGTCCTGACGGGTCAGGGCCTGTTCGTAACCCAGCAAAAGCGCCTCGTGCGAGGTATAGAAATCCGTCTCGCGCATCTGCGGGGCGGTTTCGGCCGTGATGCCGCACGCCTGCATGAAGGCAACAGCTTCGTCAATCTGGGTTGTCATCTTGCGATATCGTTCGCCCGCGGGGCTGTTATCGACAAATGACAGGTTCCAACGGTGTATTTTGCTCAGGTCGGCAAACCCGCCCTGCGCGAAAGCACGCAAAAGGTTTAGCGTCGATGCCGACTGGTTATAGGCACGGATCTGGCGCTGCGGATCCGGAACACGGGCTTCGGATGTGAACTCGATGCCGTTGATATTGTCACCGCGATAGCTTGGCAGTTCGACGCCATCAATGGTTTCGGTATCCGCCGAGCGCGGCTTGGCAAACTGCCCCGCCATACGGCCAACCTTGACCACCGGGCATGCTGCGCCATAGGTCAGGACAACCGCCATCTGCAACATGACCTTAAAGGTGTCGCGAATGTTGTTCGGGTGAAATTCCTTAAAGCTCTCGGCACAGTCCCCGCCCTGCAGCAGGAATGCGTTGCCTTCGGCAACTTCACCAAGCTTTTCTTTCAATGCGCGCGCTTCGCCAGCAAATACCAAAGGAGGATAGCTGCCGAGCTCTTGCTCTACGGCCTTGACGGCCTGTGCATCCGGATATGTCGGCATCTGCTTCACAGGCAGTTTGCGCCAACTATCAATGCTCCAGCTCTTGCTCATTTGCTTCCTCTCAATCCGGCATGTCCATCATGCCGTTACTATACCATATAATCAGCGTCACAGCGGATTTCCGCCCGTATCGCCGGTGCTGTCAACCGGGCCAAACTTGATACGGGTTTTGCAACCGCATTTCCACCCCTTCCGTGCAATTCGCAAAGAAAAACCCGCAAATTTTTACCAATACCCACAAACAAAACGCAAAATTCCACCCCAATCCGCCATTCCAGATGGATTTGGGAGGATGCCCGTTCTCGTCGGGGCTCTGGAAATCTTGCGAATCCGGCTGTCCTTCATGCCATCAACGCCCTATCAGCACTTCCGGTTTTCGTATCTGTCCATCACAAACTTACCTCGCGTCCGTCGGCAAAAGGCCAGCAACTTTGGAAAGATAAAGGCCATGCCCGCAACCAACAGCAATAGTTTTGCCTTTCGCAAATCATTGATGGGTCCGCCTGGCCCGGCAATTCCAATACCGCGTCCGGTTTGGGGGCCATGGAAACCGACCGACAGCGTGGCCCCCTGCCAAAGTTCAGATAATCCGGTTCCGCCACCCCTGCCAACTTCCACATCCGAGATGCGGTTTGAGTGGCGGCTTGAAAAAGCCAGCAAGCAATACAAGCCCAGCCTGCCATCCATGGCACCGGGACCGTTTGATCCGCCGATCATGAATTGGCGCCTCTATGTCAGCCAGATTTTATAGGGATGTAACCCCATGTTTGTTCTTCTGGACACAAATGGAAATCTCTTACGCCCGACACCCGAAGCATCAACAGCTTACAATTCATACTGGTACCCGGGAACAGACGGCACGTCCGGCGACTTCGATTTTGGATCCGGATGCGAGGCATGGTTTACCTGCCCTGCCTGCCAACGCAAAGTTCCCAATGCCTTTGCACAGGCAGATCACAATTTTCCCGACAGCCTATTAAAAGACATGTTTACCGGTGCAAATCAAAACAGATACCAACAGATTAGTAATCTGGCTGCGCAGCACAATAATAACCCTATGGCTGGCAACGGCTCCTGGGGCAACACATTGGGGGAAACGACCATCAGTCTCCCCGATTTCAGTTTTGTTCAATATTACGTCCTCGGTTACGGGGAGACCGACAAGACATTCTACGAAACATGGCGCAATGACGATGAAGACGATCCAATAGAAATATTGACCGCCACACGCGTCAACGGGCAAACACAGTTCAGGTTCAATGTGCCTGCCTTCCAGAACCCGATCACCCATTCTCTGGTCGATGTGGCCTGCGCCGACCACGATAATCTTTGCATGATCTGTTTGGCCTGCAATCAGGCAAAATCCAATGCACTTTACCCGGCCCACGAGCCTTTTACTCAAGAAGTGCGTCAACTACCCGGCGCAAACATTCGGCAGGCAAACGCAATGCCAACCAATCAGGGCGTAACCTATACCGTTCCCCCGGAAGGAGACTGCAACAACGCTCCCTCACCTTATCAGAATGACGATGATGTCGATATGCAAGACGAGGATACTTAGTCCTCGTAACCGCCTTGTAGATTCCGGCGTTAACCCCGGAACATCCTGAAAACCAGTATTAATCGATAAACTTATCAACTATTAGACAAGGGTATTCCAAGCAGGATCAACGGAACCCCTATGACAATAGAAACGGCAGTGATCATTGCCTGCGCCTATTTCATTGCCGCTTTTGTCAAAGGGGCAACCGGGCTTGGCTTTTCAACATCCGCCCTGCCGGTTCTCGCGCTTGGTATCGGATTAAAGGCCGCGATGCCGCTGGTGATCATTCCATCACTGGTCAGCAATACCATCGTTATGGTGCAGGCCGGGCATTTTCACGAAACCGTCAAGCGGTTCTGGCCGATGTTTGTTGCCACCGTGCCAGGGCTTGTCGTCGGGCTTGTGGTGCTTGATCTGGTCAACAGCCTGATGGCGGGGGCGGTTCTTGGCGTTGTTTTGATGGTTTACGGCGCATTGACGTTATGGCGGCCGGGGCGGCCGGTACCGGAAAAACTGCAAAAACCATTGGCCCCGGTGATGGGGTTCGCAACGGGGCTTGTCAATGGCATTACCGGATCACAGGTCATGCCGGTTCTGCCTTTCCTTCTGGCCCTTCGTCTGGACCCGAAACGTTTCATACAGGCGATCAATATTTCCTTCAGCCTGTCGAGCATCGTGATGGCCATTGGCCTGTCAAAACTTGGCCTGATGACGCTTGAAACTGTCTGGGTATCTCTTGCCGGGTTAATACCGGTTTATCTGGGCACCAAGCTTGGCGGCATTGTCAGATCACGCATGGATGCGGAAAGTTTCCGCAAGCTGGTCCTGATCATGCTGGTGATTTTCGGGATGATATTGATCGGTAAATTCGCACTGTTTCACCCTTAACGCTTGAGCACGCTGGTGCAATGCGCCTGCCTTTGCTATCCAGTCGTGATGAAAACCATCGCCCGCGCCGCATTTGCCGAAACTGAAGAAAAGAAATCGCGCTTCCTGGCCGAGCTGGTCCCTTATGACCATCTTGCGGCACGACTGGCGGAATTGCGCGCGGCCCATCCCAAGGCCAATCATCATGTCACCGCCTATCGATACCTGAATGACGAAGACCAGTTGATCGAACATGGCAAGGATGATGGCGAACCATCGGGCACATCTGGCGTGCCGTGCCTGAAGGTGCTTCAGGGGCGCGACCTGATCAATGTTGCGGTGATCGTCACGCGCTATTTCGGCGGGGTGAAGCTTGGCACCGGCGGATTGGTGCGCGCTTATAGCGGGGCGGCAAATGCGGTTTGCAGCGTCGCTGATTTCATCGATTATGTCCCAAAGGGAGAGGCCGAACTGTTTGCCGGATTTTCCGACGCCGGAACGCTCGAACAGGCCTGCGCACAGGATGGGATCACGGTTCTGGACCGGCAATTTGATAGCATGGGCACGCATATCCGGATTTCAGGACCAAAGGATCTGGTTGCCGAACTGGCCGGACGTTTCCCGATCCATCGAGATTAGAACAGGATATCAGCCCCGCCGCGCGGTGCTTTGGCGTTCCTGTAACTGGAAACCAAGATCGACAACCGGCTTTTCCGGCTCCTGCCCCTCCAGCCGCAAACGGATCATATCAACCGCCGTTTTGCCGATCCCGTAGCGGTTTGTCCGGATACTGGTCAATGACGGACAGGCCGCTGCCATCATTTCAAGATCGTTGAAACCGATAATGCCAAGGTCTTCGGGCACACGCAGCCCGGCATGCTGGCAGCCAAACAGAACGCCCAGCGCCATATCATCGTTGTTGCAAAAAACCGCTTCAATATCCGGGCGCTTTGCACGCAACGTTGCGATCAGTTCTGCGCCCAGTGATGTGCTTGATGACCGGGTTGTTGTCATGAACAGCTCCGAATCATATCGGCCTGCTGATCGAAGTGCTTCGGCAAAGCCTTCCATGCGGCGGCGTGATCGCGGGTCCATGCGTGCACCGATGAAACCGATATTGCGATATCCGCGCTGCAACAGGTGATATCCGGCCGCGCGCCCGCCTTCGAAATGCGAGAATCCGACCATCATATCAATTGGATCGGGATCGACTTCCATGACCTGCACCACCGGACAATCGGCACTTTCCAGCAAGGCCCGCGCCGCCGGGGTCTGATCCCCACCCGCAACAATCAGGGCAGCCGGACGCTGCCCAAGGAAAATGCGGATCAGGCGTTCTTCTTCTGCCGCGACATAGCGCGAATTGCCAAGCTGCACCTGAAGCGGCCCCTGTTCCAGCTCGTCATAAATCGCGCGCAGCGTATCGGCAAACACGTTATTGGTCAGCGACGGCACGATCACGCCAACAATGTTGGACCGCGATGATGCCAGCGCACTGGCATGGGAATGGCGAACATAATCAAGCTTGCGAACGGCGGCATCAATGCGTTCGCGCAACGGGGCGGATACCTTGGCCGGATCACGCAAGGCCCGTGAAACGGTGATCGTACTGACCCCGGCCTTATCAGCCACATCAGCGATGGTCGGCCGCCCGGCCCCTCTGCGTTTTCTCATGTCTTCCTTCTCATGCCCTGTTCCTCATATCCGCGATCCCGGAGTTGCACAATATCTGTTGACTCGATGTTAGCGCTATCATTATGTTAGCGCTAACAAAGCAAGGCGGGCAAGGCCCGCTCAAGAAAAGACGAAATAAAAGTGGCGGGAGGATTAGCCATCAAAGCCGAATTTGTCATCGTGATGGGTGTCAGCGGATCAGGCAAGACCGCGGTCGCAAAGGGCCTTGCCAGCATCATGAATGGTGTGTGGCTTGACGCGGACGATTATCATCCCCCGCAAAATGTCGAAAACATGCGCAATGGCATCCCGCTTGATGACGAGATGCGCTGGCCGTGGCTGGCATCACTTGGGGCGGCTGCCAAAGAAGTCGCGCATGGAATTGAGTCAAACTATGTATCGCCGAAAATCTTTATCGCCTGTTCGGCACTGAAACGGCGCTATCGCGATTTCCTGCGCGATCACATGGCACCCGTAACTTTTGTTTTTCTGGACGGTTCGCGCGAAGTGATCCGGTCCCGGCTGGATCGCCGGGTCGGCCATTTCATGCCGCCCGGATTGCTTGACAGTCAGTTGGCCGATCTCGAACCGCTGGGGCCGGACGAGATCAGCGTGACTGTTTCCATCGACGCCCCGATTGAAGCCGTGGTTTCGACCGCTGCTGCCCGTCTTGCGGCCGGCGAAATCGACAGTCCATCTACCAAAACGCATAACACCGCCGGAAAACCGGTAACCCAGGGAGAAGACAGATGACCCTATCGTTCAAGACACTCGCCGGAACCGCACTTGCCGCCAGCCTGATGATGGCATCACCGCTGATCGCAAATGCACAGGAATTCACCCTTAAAGTCCAGTCAAGCGATGCGGCTGGCGTGCCGAACTTTGTACTGGAGCAGGAATGGGCCGAGCGTGTCGGCAAAATGTCGGGCGGACGCATTGCGATTGAAATGCTGCCGGTCAACTCGGTTGTTGAACATGCCGAAACCCAGGACGCAATTGCTGCTGGCATCATTGACGGCCACATCACCGATACGAGCTATTTCACCGGTAAAGACCCGGCATTCGGCCTGATCGCCAATCCGGTAGGTGCATGGTCGGCACCGTCCGAAATGCTGCGTTTCGTTGAATATGGTGGCGGCAAGGAACTGATGAATGAACTGCTGCAACCCTATGGCCTGCATTTCATCGGGGCGGTGACACCGGGCCTTGAGGCATTCGTTTCGTCAAAACCGCTTGATGGCGTTGCTGATCTCAAGGGGCTGAAAATGCGCGCACCAGAAGGTATGGTGCAGGAAGTCTTTGCCGCGGCCGGTGCGTCGCCTGTGAACATTCCGCAGTCCGAAGTTTTCACATCCCTTGATAAAAAGGTGATTGATGCTGCGGATGCGACCGTGTTCTCGACCAACCAGGCAATGGGTCTGCATGACGTCGCCAAACATCCGGTCTATCCGGGCTTCCATTCCATGCCGATGCTTGAAGTTTCGGTCAACAAGGCGAAATGGGATTCCATGCCCGAAGACCTCCAGACCATTCTGGAAGTTTCGGTCCGTGATCTTGCGCGCGACATGGACGCACAGTTGGCCATGAAAGACATGGAAGCCGTTGCCAAGGCCCGTGCCGAAGGTGGGGTTACCATCCACAACTGGTCGGCCGAGGAACGCAACAAATTCCGTAAAATCGCAACCAGCCAGTGGGAAAAAGTCGCGGCACGTTCGGAAAATGCCCAGAAGGTTTATGATACACTCGTCAAATACCTGACCGAACAGGGCATGATCTGAGCCTGCCTTGATACATCCGTTTCCGGCGGTGCCCGCAAAGGCCCGCCGGAACGACCCGGTACAATCCGGCCAAGCCCGATAGAAGAGACGCTATCGGGTGATGCGGTCCTCCCCGTTGCCGGATTGTATTCTTTGTCGTGACAAGGAATGCTGAAAATGGCCCCGAGCGCAGAAAAAATGGCGCATAGCGAAATTCCCCCTGCCCTGGAACCGGATGGCGCATTACCCCCCGTACCAGAGGTTTCCGGCATTTTTGGCCGGGTTGTCGACAAGATCAGCACGGTTTTCGCGCTGGGTTTCCTGTTGGCGATGGGTATCCTGATTTTCGAGATTTTCATGCGTCACGTTTTTAACAGCCCGACCCTTTGGGCGCATGAAACCACAACGTTTTTATCGGCCATCGGCTTTGTTTTTGCCGGGCTTTACTGTGCATCGCGCGACAAACATATCCGGGTTGTCATCATCTATGACATTGCCGGGCCAAAATTGCGTCGGGCACTTGATATAGGCATATCAATCGTCTGTGCCATTTCGTCGGGCTTTTTCGCCTGGGCGGGGTGGTTGATGGTGCAGCGTGCCACCTTCAAACCCGATGGCAGCATCCATCTGGAAACCACCGGCAGCGCCTTTAACGCGCCTTATCCGGGATTACTGAAAATCTTCATGCTGTTGGTTCTGATCGCGTTAACGATCCAGTTTGTCGTTCTGGCGATCAATTATGTCCGCGCCAAACCTGATGATGTGCGCGCAAATTCCGGGGCGGCAAAACACAATGACTGACCCGAACTCCTGCCCAAACTCGCCCATGCACAGCATGAAGACCGTTATATCCGGCGCAACAGGATAAATCCCGATGTTTGATTTGCAGTCCCTTGGCATTGAATATGGCACGCTTGCGATGTTCGTGCTGCTGCTTGGTTTTTTGATGACCGGCATGCCGCTGGCATTTGTGACCCTGCTGATTGCCCTGCTGTTTACCCTTGGCTGGTTCGGACCGATGGCGGTACCGCTGATCACAAGCAGGGTCTATTCGTTTGTGTCATCCTTTGTCTTTGTCTCGGTCCCGATGTTCGTGATGATGGCAGCAATCCTTGATCGATCCGGCATTGCCAAGGACCTGTTCGAAGCCATGCGCCTGTTTGGTGGCCGGCTTAAGGGCGGGGTTGCGGTCCAGACGATTTTTGTCGCCGTCATTCTGGCCGCCATGAGCGGCATCATCGGGGGCGAGATCGTGTTGCTGGGCCTTCTGGCACTGCCACAGATGCTCCGTCAGGGATATGACAAGAACCTGGCCATCGGGGTTGTCTGTGCTGGCGGGTCGCTGGGCACGATGGTGCCACCATCCATCGTTCTGATCATCTATGGCCTGACGGCGAATGTGTCGATCGGCGATCTGTTTACCGCGTCCTTCCTGCCGGGCTTCATGCTGGCGGGGTTCTATGTCGCCTATGTGCTGTTTCGAAGCTACACGGGGGATAATATTGCTCCGCCGCCGCGCACCGAAAAAATCCCGAACGAAGAAAAAATCCGCTTGCTCAAGGGGCTGATCCTGCCGTTCCTGGTCGTGATCTGTGTTTTGGGGTCGATCTATGGCGGAATTGCGTCGGTCACGGAAGCCTCGGCCGTCGGTGTTGCCGGGGTGGTCGCATCGACCATCGTTCGGCGCGAATTTTCGCTTTCCATGCTCAAGGCCGCATCGCTTCAGACACTGTCGACATGCGGCATGATCGTCTGGATCGGGATTGGCGCATCGGCACTGGTCGGAGTATTCAACCTTATGGGCGGGATCAAGTTTGTATCCGTCCTGATTACCGGCATTTCCGATGACCCGATGATCATCATCCTGTTCATGATGCTGATCCTGTTCGTGCTGGGCATGTTCCTTGACTGGGTCGGGATCGCCCTTCTGACCATGCCGATCTTTGTTCCGATCATCAAACAGCTTGGCTTTGATCCAGTATGGTTCGGGGTGCTGTTTGCGATGAACATGCAGGTCAGCTTCCTGTCCCCGCCGTTTGGCCCTGCCGCGTTTTACCTGAAATCCGTGGCACCACCGGACATAACGCTTGGCACGATCTTCAAGGCACTGGTGCCATTCATCTGCCTGCAGGTGCTGGCCGTGGCCATTCTGATCATCTTCCCGGGGATTACAGGGCGATAGGATCATCCGGACTGATAGAAACCCAAAATGACAAAGGGGAAGCCATAACGGCTTCCCCTTTGCGTTCGCACCACCCCATCCTCGAGGGAGAGCTGTGGGAGACCAAATTCCCGCCAGAACGGGAATGACAGGGTGGCGCGGGTGCAAGGGTTGTGAACGGCCAGTCAGCCGTTACGATAAAGGTAACTATAGGCATTGATCGCCGGCACACCGCCAAGATGGGCGTACAGGACTTTGGACCCCTTGGGGAAATAGCCCTTTTTGACCAGATCAATCATGCCCTGCATCGATTTGCCTTCGTAAACCGGGTCGGTCATCATGCCTTCCAGACGACCACACAGGCGAATTGCCTCGTTGGTTTCATCGGACGGCACGCCATAAGCCGGATAGGCATAATCTTCGATCAGGGTGATGTCGCGATCCGAAATACCGCCTTCAAGTTCGACCAGATCGGCGGTTTTCTGCGCAATCGCCAGAACCTGCGCGCGGGTCTGTTCGAGGGTACCCGACGCATCAATGCCAACCACCTTATCCGCACGGCCATCGGCGGCAAAACCGACAGCCATCCCGGCATGGGTGGAACCGGTCACGGTGCAGACCACGATATAATCGAATTTAAAGCCAAGCTCAGCTTCCTGGGCGCGGACTTCCTCGGCAAAGCCGACAAAACCAAGACCGCCATATTTATGCACCGATGCCCCGGCCGGGATCGGGTAAGGCACCCCGCCCTTGGCCTTCACATCCTCAAGGGCGGCTTCCCAGCTTTCACGGATGCCGATATCAAAGCCCTCGTCGACCAACTCGATCTCCGCCCCCATGACGCGGCTCATCAGGATGTTGCCGACCCGGTCATAAACCGCATCGTTAAACGGCACCCAGCTCTCCTGCACCAGACGGCATTTCATGCCGATCTTGGCGGCGATGGCCGCAACCTGCCTTGTGTGGTTGGATTGCACACCGCCGATGGTGACAAGGGTATCGGCCCCGGATTTGATTGCATCGGGGATGATATATTCCATCTTGCGGACCTTGTTGCCGCCAAAGGCCAGCCCGGAATTGCAATCCTCGCGCTTGGCATAAAGTTCGACATCGCCGCCAAGATGGGCGGAAAGACGCGGCAGAGCCTCAATCGGGGTCGGGCCAAAGGTCAGTTTGTATTTTTCAAATTTATCCAGGCGCATCGCGCACTCCCTGATTTGCAGAACGACATGGGAAACGAACCTCATGAAGGGGAAATGCTACCGCCAACCGCGTGAAAGGTGTTCTCGAACTTCGTGCCAATTTTTCACACGAAGCTTTCATCACATATCAAAATGTGCCTAGAATTTCGAAAATTTACAGAATTCCGGAAGGTCCTTTCATGACGCAGCCTGCCAATCCCGCAAATACCACCCCGATAGACCGCATCGATCAAAAGATTCTGCGCCTGCTGCAAACTGACGGACGAATGGGCAATGCCGATATTGCCAAACGGGTCAATGTCAGCCCGGCCACCTGCCACCGCCGGATGCAACGCCTGTTCGAAGAAGGATATATCACCTCCATCCGCGCCCAGATCGCCCCGGACAAGGTGGATCGCGCGGCACTGGTGATGGTTGGCGTGGTACTGGACCGCTCAACCCCTGACAGCTTCGCCGCGTTCGAAACCGCGTGCCGGAAACTTCCGTTCATCCTTGATTGCCATCTGGTGGCGGGGGATTTCGATTACTTTCTGAAAATCCGGGTCCGCGACATGGCCGATTTCAATCACCTGCATGGCGATCAGCTGATTGCGCTTCCCGGTGTCCGGCAAACGCGAACGTTTTTTGTGATGAAAGAGGTCGTCGACAATGCACCGCTGGCGTTTTGACCAAGAACAAGATCAACAGAGTTAGCGGTCGGACGGCAACGCTGTACGAATGGTGATGCGGCGATGGTTCGCTGCTCCCTGACGATCAAGCACGGTGATATCGTAAAAACCCGGTGCATCGGGCATCCAGTTTACGCTGCGTTTCCAAGGGTCGGAAACAAGCGGCACGCCATTGATGATCCAGATCAGAGGGCGCAGGCCGTTGCGGGCACGCAGCGGCACGCCGCGCTGCTGAATATCGCCGAGCAGGAAAACCGCATCCTCGGCAGGGGAAATGATATCAAGGCCGTTGGCAGCCTGTTTTGTTGTGCCCTTCTGTTGACGCGAAAAGTCCTTAAGAAGGTCGGGCGGCGGGGCTTTCCAAAGGTTAAAGGCCGCTTTCCTGGCCGGTGGCAAAGGCGGACGAGGGAGTTTTTCAAACACGGAAAACAAAATGGGGGCGGCAGCTCCAAGGCCGGTTTGGCCCGGTATCGGTTGCCCGGATGCCTTCCCCACCCAAACGCCAACGGTATAATCCCCCGCATAGCCAAATGCCCAAGCGTCGCGATAGCCATATGAGGTACCGGTTTTAAAGGCAATCGGTGGGGTATTGGTATTGTCCGACGATTGCCAACGATATCCCGCAGGACGCGGCGTATTTTGCAAAATACCCGTGATCCAGTTTTGAGTTCGAACTGAAAACATATCGCTGTCGGACAGGCACGGAACGGGCGCCCGATCACGCAGATATTGCAACGGACAGTTTTTACGATCCGCAGCCAGTGCCCGATAAAACCCGATCAGGTCTTCAAGGCGCACGCCAACCCCGCCAAGCGCCATGGCAAGATTGGGACTTTGCGCTTCACCGGGCAACCGCATTTCAAGGCCATTTCGGCGCAAGCTTTGCGCAAACCGGATCGGGCCATATCGTTCAAGCACCTTGACGGCCGGGATGTTGAGGCTAAATCGCAGCGCGTCGGCAATGCTGATCTGCCCATATTCGCCGTGATCGAAGTTGGTCGGGTGGTAACTGCCATCGGCAATTTCCCGATCCCAGATCATGGTCTGGGGATGGGTCTGGTGATCATCAAATGACAGGGCGTAGATGAACGGCTTTAACGTTGATCCGGGGGAACGGATGGCGCGCGTCATATCGACGAACCCGTGACTGACCCGATCCAGATAATCGCGAGCCCCCAGATGGGCACGGACCTTTGACGTGCTGTTTTCAACAACCATAATGGCCACAGAACGTTCGGGGACCGGATCCCCACCGTGAAATTCAACAAGCTTTTGGAGGTCAGCCTGAAGGGCCGGATCAATCGTCGTGACGATACGGGTCTGATCGCGATTGGCTGCGACCAACCGTTCGGCAAGATGCGGGGCAAGCATCGGCAACGGATATTGCGCAACGGGCAAAGGTTCCGCCAAAGCTTCGATATAATCAGCCCGGGAAATGGCATTCGTTAAATATAGCCGATCCAGCACCTTGTCACGGGCAGCACGCGCCGTTTCGGGAAAACGATCCGGGCGCAGACGGCCGGGCGATTGCGGCAGCACGGTAAGCAAGGCCGCCTCGGCAATTGTCAGGCGATCGGGTTCTTTGCGGAAATAGACATGGGTGGCACTTCGAATACCTTCGACACGCCCGCCAAACGGAGCCAGCGTGACATACATATCAAGGATTTCCGTTTTGGAATAATGGGCTTCGAGTTGGATGGCGCGCAGCATTTCGACGATTTTCGATAGGATCGTGCGATCACGCGGCTCCAGAAGGCGGGCAACCTGCATCGTAAGTGTTGATCCGCCCGACACGACATGCCCTGCCCGCACCCATTGCCCGACGGCGCGGATAAGGGCCAGCGGATCAACGCCAAAGTGACTGTCAAAACGGCGGTCCTCATAGGATTTCAGAAACCGGATATATTTCGGATCAATTTCCGCAATCCGCGTTTCCAGCCGCAGCAATCCATCGGCGGTGCCAAAAACCCGCAACGGGCGGCCATTTTCACCTTCAACCACGGTTGAAAGATCATCCAACCGGGCAAGATTGGGCGGGAAAACCCGATCAAGCCCCCACAGACACGCCATCGCCAGCAGAAAACTGCCGACAATGACAGAAGCGCGTCCGGGTTTGGGCCATGTCAATGTCACGGCGGGTGTCTTTCGCGGTTAGTTGATCGGTTTGACCACAAGCGAGGACACCGCACCACGGGCGAAGAAGGCCGGTTTGTACATATCTTCGATATAAGGTGCCGGAAGGATATAGGTCCCCGGTGTCACCGCACGAACAACGTAAGACAGACGGAAATCAGCTTTCTCGTAACGCCCGTAGCCGCCACTGCCAATATTGATCGAGGCAACGAACCGGTCATCACGTTCAGCGCGGAAATCGGTCCAGGAGACGTCATCGGGGCCAAGAGAAAGCTTGCCATCCAGTTCAGGGAAATGCGCGTTGCTTTCAATTTCAAACCCGGCAGGCAGCAAATCCACCACCAAGGCACGGTGCGACAGTTTGGCCGTACTTTTCCCCGACAGAACCACAATCAACCGGTCACCGGTTTTGACATTTTCCAAAGAGGCCGGTTTGCCATCAAGATCAAAATATTGGCGCTTGATCGACAGGTTATGGGCCTCTGGTGCCAGTGGGCTGGCCGGAATGCCGGTAACGGACCAGCGGGCAAAAACCGTATGATCCCCGATATTTTCCACCTTGTATCCCGGTGTCACAAGTTCGGGCGGCAATGTCAGGCGATAACTTCGCGCCGGTTCCATGTCTCGTCCGTTCAGACGCAGGGAAACCAGCTGGCTGGCATCTTTGGTAATGCTGGTCGCCGCCTGCAACAGCCAGCCTTTTTCCTGGGTACTTGTATAGCGTTCCTGATCGGATTGTTCGGTGACAGCCCGCAAAAGTGCCAGGCGTTCCGTTTCGCTGGCAAAGATTTCCTTTGGCAGGGTCAGGATTGCCGACAGATCGCGCAAGGACGAGCCGAAGCTGTGATAATAGCGCCCGGTCGAGCCAAGATTTTGAAGGATGTCATCCATTGAAACCGGATCGGCGTCCGCGCCAACCGTCACCATGGCGGCATTCACCTGAGCGCGTGCCAGCGACCCGATGCCGGTATTGAGCAGTTCTTCTGCTTCGTATTTCAGGTTCGACACGGAATACCGATCATTGCGCGCCAGCACCAGCACCATATAGGCGCGTGCTTCGGGCGGGTATTGTTCATAGCGCACAACGTCCTGCATCCAATCCAGCGCATCATCAAAACGGTCATCCAGCACGGTATATCCGCGCGCACGCGCGGCCGTCAGGAAATCGGTGGCGTACGCAGTCAGCCACGGTTCGGGATCATTATGGCGATCCCAGAAACCGAAACTGCCATCGCCGCGCTGCTTGGCAAGAATGCGCACGATGCCGTCACGGATTTTGTCGTCCAGACCGGCCGCATCGAAACGGACGTCATTCCAGCGTGACTGGGCATCCCCAAACGACAGCAACGGAAACGCCCGGCTGGTGGTTTGCTCCAGACAACCATAGGGATAGCGATCAAGTGCCGTGATCAGGTCCTGAACCCTGATTTCGGGAACCGAGGACAGGGTCAGGTTCATATTGACCGTTTCAGGCAAATACTGACCGAGGATGTCGGCATTGAAATCAAGGACATCACCCGCGGTCAATTCCGCCTGTGCGGTGTGGTTTTCCCAAGGCTGGGCAGGACGGACTTCCATATCCCACTGGCGCTGCTGGCGGTAGCCATCCGGCCCGGAAACATCAAGTGTCAGCGTCCCGACACCGGTCTTTCGCGCGGTAATGTCAAATGCAGTTTCAATTTGCTGGCCCTGTGCCAAAACACCGTTCCAGTCGGGCTGGGCGATGGCAAATTCATCACTGGACGACAAACGGGCGTGATAATCGCCAGCCGGACCGCTTAGATTTTGCAGACGCAGAGCCACATTGGAGACATCCCCCGGTGCCTGAAAACGGGCGGGTAAAAGTTCGGCGACAATCGGGGCACGTACCAGCATATTTGCCGCCCCACCACCGGTGGCTGTTTTGCTATAGGCCACGGCAAAGAAACGCAGTTTTCCGTTAAAATCAGGCAGATCAAACTGTGCGGTCGCCACACCGTTTTCATCGGGTTTCAAGGTATCACTGGCCAGTGCCACCGATTTGAATACGCGGGCACGCAATGACCCCAGATTCCCAGAATCCGTTTCATCCCCCCCGGACCGGATCGTTCCGGCATCCCCGGATTGCGGGGCGATCAGATGACCATAAAGATCATAATAGCCAAGTTGCAGATATTGCTGTGCCAGCAGATCAAGATCAGGGCGCGGTGTCCTGAAACCGGTAAGACGCAGGATGCCTTCATCAACGGCAAAGACATTGACGCGCAGGTCTTCATCACCAACCACCTCGCCCGAAACCGTGACCGGCACCGAAAGATGACTGGATGGCAGGACTTCGTCGGGCAGGTCAAAATCGACTTTCAATCTGTGGCTTTCACTGTCAAACGAAATCCATTTGGCCCCGACGGCACGGAACGGACCGTGCTGATCGGTATCAAGCCCCGCACGATAGGCCGTAGCAAGAACATAGGCGCCGCTGCCCCATTCCGCGCGGACAGGGATACTGAATTCCGTGCCATCCGCCGAAAGATCAAATTCCTGACGCCACAGAATGTTTTTGTGGGCAACCGTTACCTGAAGTCTGCCTTCGAACGGTGCTTTGACAAAGCCATTGATCGTATCCCCCGGTTTGACGTCGTCGGCCTCAACCGTCAGGGCAAGCTGATCGGGGCGGTCGGGGGATTGCCCGTTCGACCACCAGCCGACATGGAAGGTATGATCGGCCGCACTGCCGGTCTGGGTATCGCGAATGACCGCGCGATAATATCCCCAGTCATCAAATCCGCGATCGAACGAAACAACGCCATCCGGGCCGGTCGTGACGATTTCCCGATCAATGGGAATGTCGTATTTTTCGTAACTCGATTGCCAGCGACCATCCTGATAGAACCAGTTGTAATCGCGTTCCTCGCGGACCCATTCGATCTGCAATTCATGATTGGCGATTGGATCACCCGTGGCATTCAGAGCGATTGCATCAAATGTCGCGGCTTGCCCATAAGACAGGGTATCGCCATCAAAGCGGGCTCTTACACCAACAAAGGTGTCGCTATTGCGCAGCGGCAGATTGACGGTCGCCCGGCTGGGACGGCCATCGATATCGGCAACCTCGATGTTTAGCCGGACGCGCAGCGGCGAGGAAACATCAACCTCGTCAAAGGCTGGAACCTTCAGTTCGGCGTAACCGCTGTCATCGCTTTTAACAGGGTCGAAAGCATTGCGGATTTGCGCCGTTTCCGATGCCAAGCCAAAATAATAATCGCCATAGGTCTCAAACGGTTTGTGATCAACCTGAAGCAAGGCATCCCCGCTGACCCGAAGGCCGCTTCCCGGGGCCCCAAACAGATAATCGGTTTGAACATCAACCGGCATCGATGCACCAAAGGCCATATAGGGGGCCGATACATGCGCGCTGACTTCAAGACGTTCGGGAACGAATTCCTCGACCTGAATTTCAAGATTGCCGATGGCATCGGCCTTTGGATCGCTATAGGCAGCAATCCGCCATTTCCCGGTCGCGGCAGCGCCTGAAATGGGGATATCAACACGCCCGCCGCCCAAATCATCCGGGGACTGAACGGTTTTGAAAACTTCCTTGCCATCGGGTTGATACAAAACAATGGTCAGGGGGATTTGGGCGCGCGCATTGGCCTTGTCGTCACGCAGCAAATAACCAAGCTTCACCGTCTCGCCCGGTCGATAGATACCACGTTCCGAGTACAGATAGGTTTGCAGCGGTTTGGGCGGCGCCTTGCCCGCGACACCATGGTCCGACAACTCCAGTGCTGGCTGGGTCAGCGAAATAAACGAAAAATCACCGTCTCTGGTTTCTGCGGTCAGATAAACCGCCTGTTTGCCGCCGGTGCCGTTTAACAATGCCCCCGAAAGGTCCGCCCAGCCATCCGCCCTGGTGACGGCTTCACCGAGTATTTCATTATTGCGGGCGACAAGCCGCACCGTCGCCCGCCCGACCGGTTCGGCCGTTTTAAGCGACCGGACCTGAAGCGACAGACCATTTTCGCCGCTATAGGCCGAAAGACCAAGATCGGTGATCACCAACCATTGGGTCGGCTGATTGGCCCAGCTTTCATCCTGATCCGGATCGCTTGCGACCAGAACATAGAGCCCCGGCTTGAAGTCCGAAACCATATCGCGCAGGGGAATCTGGGTGACGACGTCCTGATCCGGACGATTGCGAATATCAAGCGTTCCAGACCAGATTTCCGCCCCGATATCATTGCCGATCTGGCGCATGTCCCAATTATCAAGTTCACGCGCCAGAAGATTGCGGGTCAGCGTCGTAACGATGTTTCGTTCCACAACGCGATAGAATTTAAGCGCCACACGATCATGATTGACCGTTGTAACCGGCAAGACCGGCGTATCACTTTTTGGCAGGATATAGCTGTTTGTACCCAGTGAAATCGTGGCACGGCGCGTCCCGACCTTCACATCGTGGCTGAGATCCTCTGCCAGGGTAAAATCGTGGGGGCCTCTGAGGCCCTTGCGCAGGGTAACATTGGTGATTTGCGAATGCGGAAGGCCAAACAGACACAGCGCGCCGTTGGAAATGCGCGCCGAATAGTCCCGTTTTGGCGACAATTCGATATAGGCACGCAATTCAAGATCCTGATCGGCACGCAATTCGTGATCAAACACAAAGCAGGTTTCGCTCACCGCTTTGTCCGATGCCACCGACACATTCTGAAGAACAATATCCCCGCGCAGCATTCCGGCAAGAACCGCAATCCGGGCATCATATTGCCCCGCAAGGCAGTCATGGATTTTTGCGGTTTCCGATGCGTCAAAACTGCAGGCGCGGTTGCGTTCCCAAAGCCAGCCCACCTGATCGCTTTCGATGCTGTTTTGCTGATCCGGGTCTGACATGGACATTACCGACTGGTAACGTCGCGCCATTTCAAGGTCACGTTTTGCCAGATCTTCGTTCTGGCAGATCGCATGTTCAACAAGCGTTGATGCGCGTTCGCACGGGAAACTTGCGGCATAGATCACGGGCGTCTGTGACGGCCCCTTTTCCTGAGCAAGAGCCGGTAAAGCCGGCAAGGTAACCATCAAGAAAAAAAGGCCTGTCAGCCATTTCACGCAACGCATCCGAACCTCTGTATTTTTATTTTATTGGCAGAATTCTGATTTTATCCTTCTGCACAATAAAGGTTTTTTGTGGTCCGTCGTCCAGCATAAACATCACACAAAAGACAGGTGGTTTACGGGAAACCACCTGTTTTCAGAAGACTGGCCGGAAACCGGATGTCAGTCGCCAACCGGGAAGCGCATGGTCACGAATTCCTCGGCCGCGGATGGGTGCACGGCGACGGTCTCGTCGAACTGGTGATGGTTGGCGTGGTGCGGACCCATCAACCCCTGACAGCTTCGCCGCGTTTAAAACCGCGTGCCGCAAACTGCCCTTTATCCTTGATTGCCATCTGGTGGCGGGAGATTTCTATTACTTCCTGAAAATCCGGGCTCGCGACATGGCCGATTTCAATCACCTGCATGGCGATCAACTGATTGCGCTTCCCGGTGTGCGGCAAACGCGAACGTTTTTCGTGATGAAAGAGGTTGTCGATAATGCGCCGTTGGCGTTTTAAATACGCCTGACCTTAGTACCCGAGAAAGCTTTTTACCATGATCATGACAGTCGCCTCCCTGCAACACCGGACGCAGATAAAGTCACGAAATCGCTGCTGACGTTAACAATTCGTGTATTTCCTCAGCTATTTCATTAACTGTATGAGTTGCGGTACTTCTCGCAACTTTATCGGCCAAAGATGGACTAAAATCTATGACCTGTTGCTTCGTTATATGATGCCAAATTGGAAGAAGAACCTGATCACCACCAACAGCTCTCGTAACGATTCCGTCTAGCTCATAGTTGGTCCATCCTTTTTTTATAAAAGATGGTGATAGGACCACCAAACCAACTCTACTATTAGCCAATCCTTTATCTATTTTCTGCCGAAGACTGTCCCCAATTCTTAATGTCATTTCATCATACCAGACGTTTAATCCTTTGGCGAATAATGCATTAGCCAATGGACGAACCAACTCTTCCTTATCTTCCGATGCATGAGAGATGAATACGTCATAGACTTCCCCATCCCCCCTTGAAGAAACTGAGTCATGGTAGTGAACCAAACTCGGAATTTCCGACAGTGGGCGCTCTTGAATATCCGGCAAGACTCCAGGAAGCACCCTAACTGACGCGTTAGTACTTCCACGCAATCCCTGCATATCAACGACAACATACCAGTGACCCGAGCGATCAGTCTGTAGCCGGACAGGAGATCTTCGTGCTAGCCCCCCTATATATCTATGTCGCCGACCATTTCTATAATTTGAGAATTCCGAACTCGTCATCAAGCGAATATTCGCACCACTGGTTAAGGTCACCTCGACTACTTCCCCACGACCTATATTCCCCAAATCGAATTGAAGAAAATTCACAACCTAACCTTTCAAACCATGCAAATGCACAAACCCACTTCAATAGACTGCAAAACACATAGAAAACTACAAACATTCAGAAACTAAGCATCCTCAATATCATCGCGCTTCAATTCCGCCGACGGATCTTCCAAATACTCGCCCCCCCCAATTATTTTATATTTCAATTGCCTAAGACTATTAGAATAATAATCCTCTGCTGCCTTCCACGATTTGAATATCCTACAGCGAATCTTAGAAACAAAAACTTGCGGCTGAAGGGCTAAAAACAGGCCAGATGTAGAGGTTATTTTATCGAAAATGTCCTTCCTAATTTCATTATCCCCAGGCAAAAGACTAGGATTAAAATTGTTGAACGTGTAATTCCTAAGGCCTTCCTTTATTTTAACCCAATCAATTTGGTCAACCTGCACCTTAGAGTCACCTATTTTATTATCAGATTTATTCCTAACATCATTTAAGTTTGGTCCGATAAAATTTAGATACTTAAAAAGCTCAAATGATCCTTGGTAGAACAAGCTTTCCGATATCACAACAACGTCTACGTCGGATTCTTCTTTAAACTCTCTACCAAACTTATTTGGAGACGTACTAAATCCTAATTTCGCACTTCCGACGATACAAACGTCTTGCGAGCCAACAGAAAAACGTTCTGCAACTTGCTCGCGAAATATCACGTATTTCATAGGGCTTTCTGAGAAAACGTAAGGCGTTCCCTCCAACAAAAACACCTTCGCTACAATATTATGAGAGTCAACCGAAACAATCAAAGACTTAAATTCTTCAGAAGATACTTTAACTCTACCATCTAACAACTCAAGAAGATTTTCTGTATTCCGCCCTATCACAGAAGATACCACCCCCTTCTCAATTGACACAGCAGAATCAACTTCGACAGTTTTATTATAATTTGATTTACCCATCAAAATACCCCAACATATAATGAAAGTAGATTAGCACCTTTCCACATCAGCAATTTAAAATACACTTAATCAGCAGACAATTTCCACTTAAAGATGCTCAAACAGCCCAACTTCTCCAATCGCACCAAAACCCGCAGAACTCACCATCCGCAAACGAAAACAGGCGGCCACATTGGCCGCCTGTTTGTTACCGAAGACGGGAAAACTCAGTCACCAACCGGGAAGCGCATGGTCACGAATTCTTCCGCCGCCGACGGATGCACCGCGACGGTCTGGTCGAACTGGGCCTTGGTTGCGCCCATGCGGACCGCAATGCCGATACCCTGGATGATTTCGGCGGCGTCCGGGCCGACCATGTGCGCACCAAGAACGACGTCGGTGGTTTTATCGACGATGAGTTTCATCAGCGTTTTTTCATCGCGCCCCGAAAGAGTATGGCGCATTGGTTTGAAGGTCGATTTGTAAATGACGACTTCGCCCCCCTTCGCGCGGGCTTCTTCCTCGCTCAGGCCAACCGTGCCGACCGGTGGCTGGCTGAACACCGCGGTCGGGATGGCGTTATAGGACATCGACCACGGTTTGCCGCCAAATACCGTATCGGCGAACGCCATGCCTTCCTTGATCGCGACCGGGGTCAGTTGGACATGATCGCGGACATCGCCAACCGCATAGATATTTGGCACGCTGGTTTGCAGACCCGCATTGGTGATGATGGCACTATTATCCTTAAGCTCCACCCCGACCTCCTCAAGCCCCATGCCATGGGTTTTCGGTTTGCGGCCGGTGGCAAACATGATGGCATCGACAACCTGATGTCCGCCGCCGGTCAGAGTCAGGGAAAGCGTCCCGTCGTCATTTTTGCTGATCGCGGTGACATTGGTGTTCAGCTTAAGGTCGATACCTTTTTTGACGATTTCCCGGGCCAGGTGTTCGCGAATATCATGATCAAAACCGCGCAAAATCTGATCGCCGCGATAGAATTGCGTCACCTGCGCGCCAAGGCCTGCGAAAATCCCGGCAAATTCAACCGCGATATAGCCGCCGCCAACCACTGCAATCCGTTCGGGCAGATCGTCAAGGTGGAAGGCCTCGTTGGAGGAAATCGCGTGCTCGACACCGGGAATATCGGGCAGTGATGGCGTGCCGCCCACCGCAATCAGGATACGATCCGCCGTTACGGTTTTATCGCCGACGGCAATGGTGTGTGCATCCTTAAGCACCGCGCGGCTTTCGAACAGTTCGATGTTCGATCCCGCCAAAAGCTTTTTATAGATGCCATTCAGGCGATCAATTTCCGCATCCTTGTTGGCAATCAGCTTTTTCCAGCTAAAGCTGGGTTCGCCCGGAAGGGTCCAGCCATAGGCGGCCGCATCTTCGAAATCCTCGGCAAAATGTGCGCCGTAAACCAGAAGCTTTTTGGGCACACAGCCACGAATGACACAGGTGCCGCCAACGCGGCTTTCCTCGGCAATCGCGACCTTTGCCCCATAGCCAGATGCAACGCGTGCGGCCCGCACGCCGCCCGATCCGGCACCGATGACAAACAGGTCATAATCATAATCCGACATGCGGAAATCCTTATTTCTCGATCATTGTGATCATTGCGTGATATGGGGCCAAATGTAGGGCGGAAATCACAAGAGTCGAGGCAAAAGCCGCCCCTTTGCAATGAATTTCGTGTTATCGCGCTGAAAACCGCCCCTGTGATGCCGGTTGACCAGCCGAAGATAGCATTTGGTAATTTTCTTGCTATATGCTGGAAAGAGCCGGTGATTTGATGAACGGCCCCACAACACAGGAACAACGCCCATGAGTGACCGGATGACAGGTCAAGACGCATCGTTTGACAATGCCCCGCAATATGCAGATACGCGCGGCGGCAATACGGCTGTCGTCTGTTACGGCCTGATGATCGCGACCCTGTTTACCGCCTTTGCCACCGGTCTGATCGCGCTGATCGTTGCCTATGTCGCGCGCGAGGATGATGATCACTGGACCAACAGCCATTACACATTCATCATCCGCACATTCTGGATCAGCATCCTTTATGCGATCATTCTGGGCTTTTTCACGCTGGTGATCGGCTGGGTGCCGCTTCTGGGCTGGGCGATTGTCGGCCTGATGGCGCTTTATACCACCGCGTGGTTTATCGGGCGCAACGTGATTGGCGTTTTGCGCGCGCTTAACGGCAGCCCGATTGATAATCCGAAAAGCTGGTTCTTCGGATAAGATCACACTGATTTGGCGCAATCGGTTTTGTCCGATTGCGCCCGACTCCCCACCCCGTTAAAGTCGGGTTTGCGGACGCACACACGACACGGACAGGGAGTCGCATCGCCATGGGTTCGATGCAACCGGCCAAAATGCGCTGGGAAAATCTGCTTTCACCACACCGGCTTGATTTTCGGGATGGCAAGATTCGCCTGCCCGAAGGCGATCCGCATCCAAGCCCGGATGGCAGAAGCCCGTTCCAGATCGATGTCGACCGGATCATTTTTTCATCCTCGTTCCGCCGCCTTCAGAACAAGACACAGGTTCATCCGCTTTCGGAAAACGACCATGTGCATACCCGCCTGACCCACACGATCGAGGTCGGATCGGTCGGGCAGTCGCTAGGCCTGATGGCCGGTGCGCATATCGTCAAACACCTGCCAAAAGACAGCCCGATCACCATCGCCGATATCGGTTACATGGTGCAGGCCGCGTGCCTTGCCCATGATATCGGCAACCCGCCATTCGGCCATTCGGGCGAGGATGCGATCAATGAATGGTTCACCACATCGCGCCTTGCCAAGGAAGAACTGACCGGACGGCTGACCGGACCGGAGCTTGAAGATCTGCGGCATTTCGAAGGGAATGCGCAAGGGCTCCGCATCATCAGCCAGCTTGAAATGAAGCGGTTTGACGGTGGGCTGAACCTGACTTACGGCACACTTGGCAGCTTCATCAAATATCCGCGCAGCACGTCGGTGCCCGATGCGCGCCGAAAGGAATATACCGGGCTTAAGAAACCCGGATATTATCAGGCGGAACGCGACATTGCCCATGCGATTGCCAATGTTTGCGGGTTATCGCCGCTTGACGGGTTTGACGGGGCGTGGCGACGCCATCCGCTGGTCTATCTGGTCGAGGCGGCCGATGACATCTGCTATTCGGTGGTCGATCTTGAAGATGGCTGGGAACTTAATTGTGTGAGTTTCGAGCAGGTCGAACGTGCCCTTGCCCCGATTGCCCGCCACCCGGAAAAATATCCGGGTGATGCCGAAAAACGCTGGGCCGATTTGCGGGCCGAGCCTTGGTATGCCGAGAAATCGGAAGACGACCGGATAGGTTTTTTGCGTGGCAAGGCAATTGGCAATCTGGTGAAGGCGGCGGTTGATGCCTTTATCGCGCATGAGGACGCGTTGCTTTCGGGCACACTGGAAGGTGATCTGCTGGCCAATACGCCGCTTGGCAAGGATGCCAGACAGTGCAAGATGCTGGCGGTCGAGCGGATTTATAACGCGCCGCATGTCCTGCCGATTGAAATGGCCGGGTTCGAGGTGATCAATGGCCTGCTTGACAGCTTTGTCCGGGCGGCAATCGACATTGAAGAACATAAAACGCATGGCAAGCGCCTGCCGCCGCAGGCCGACCGGATCGACAAACTTCTGTCGGGCAAGCTTTCGGAAGCAGACGGGCTTTATGCCCGGATCATGCGGGTGATGGATTATATTTCCGGCATGACGGACCGCTATGCGGTGACGCTGTTTCGCAAGCTTCAGGGCATTACGATTTAACGCGAAAGCCCGGCAGGTTCGCCCGCCTAAGATATTGATAAATATACCATTCTTGCCGAACTGAGCTTTGACGAGGAATTATTTCCGGTTTTCCGGAAGAAAGTTCTTGATTTGTTCTTTTGATTGTGGCATAAAGATAAAGTCAACAGGACAAATGGGTCCGGAGACAAAACCCGCAAAGCGTGATTCGCTTTTGCGGGTTTTTGCGTTTCGGGCGGCAAAAACAGGAATGAGACGATGACAGGGCAGCGATCTGACAGGCTGCAATGGCGGGGGTGGCATCGCCAAAGGAGCATCTCTGGCGCATGGAAAAGCCATTACGGCGGTGGTGCGTCTGGGCCGTAAGGCCGCGGGAAATTTGCGAAAAACGGGTGTTTATCATGACGGGAGAAATGTGCCTTTAGGGCAAGGGTGTTGGTTCGGAGCAGGGATAGCCGGGGCGAAGCGAAGTTGGTCCGGTCCGGTTCAGTCCGGGGTCAGTCCGGTCGGTGAAGTGTGACAATGCCGAGAATCAGCGGGCCCGAATTGCGCCCGGATTGGATCGGCACGGGATCGTCTGGTCGGGTTGCCGGGGTGGCTGGTGGGGAGCGGCTGGCAGGATCGGTTGCCAGCGGGCCTATGGTGCGTTCGGAGATGCCGAAGGGCCGGTCATCGATGGCGGGATTTGTGTGCCTGCCATGCGGCAACGTTGTTGCCCTTGGGGTGATGTGCGTTTGCGGCGTCAACCGAGGGCGGCGGGTGTTTGCTCGGGGCAGCAGCAGGGTCAGGGGCGTGGTCCGTCCGTTCGGTGGCGTTTGGCGATGCCGGGGGCAGCGGGGTTGGTTGGCTGGCTGGATTGGTTTGGCGATGGATCAAAACCGTCATTCCGGGCGGAGCAGAGCGCAGCCCCGGAATCCATGACCCATTGAAAGAGACTGGATTCCCGCCGTCGCGGGAATGACGATCAGGTTGAGAATGCTTTGTCAGCGGTCTGGGCTTGGCTGGCGGGAGTGGCCTGGCGATTGATCAAAACCGTCATTCCGGGCGGAGCAGAGCGCAGACCCGGAATCCATGCCCGATTGGAAGAGACTGGATTCCCGCCGTCGCGGGAATGACGATCTGGTTAGGAGGGCTTTGTCAGCGGTCCGGGGTTGGTTGGCTGGCTGGCTGGATTGGCTTGGCGATGGATCAAAACCGTCATTCCGGGCGCAGCGCAGACCCGGAATCCATGCTCCATTGAAACGAAATGACGATCAGGTCGGGAAGGCTTTGCCCGCAATCTGAAAAGCCCGGCACAAGGACCGGGCTTTGATTTTCAGATGATGTAGTGGATGCCGCATTCGGTTTTGTCCTGCCCGGCCCAGCGACCGGCACGGACATCGGTTGAATTGGGATCAACCCGATCCGTGCATGGCATGCAGCCAATCGACAGGAAGCCTTCGGCTTCGAGCGGATGATGTGGCAAGGCGCGGTTTTCAAAGATATCTTCGATATCAGCCCGGTTATAACCCGCCAGCGGGTTGATCTTGATCCGGGTTCCGGCGGTTTCGATCACGGGCAATTGCCCGCGTTCGCCACCGTGGAAGCGTTTGCGCCCGGTCAGCCACGCGTCATAGCCCTTGAGCGCACGTTGCAGTGGTTCGACCTTCCGCAGATAGCAGCATTTGGCGGTATCCGTGGCAAACAGCATGCCGTTGGGATCATCGGCTGCCAGAAGCGTTTCATCCGGGCGCATGATCTGGATATTGGTCAGGCCAAGCTGATCAACGAGCTGTTCACGATAACGATGGGTTTCGCCAAACAGCTTGCGGGTATCCAGGAAGATCACCGGCAGGTTGGGATCGACTTCGGAGACAAGGGCGAGCAGTGCCGCGGCCTCTGTCCCAAACGACGAGGTCATGGTGATTTTGCCGTGGAATTCCTCGTGCACCATCGGTTCGATCAGGGAAATGCCCTGCAAATGGCCGTATCGCGACAGCAGATCAGCCGCACGGACTTCGGCCTCCTCGACCGACATAGAGCCGCCGGTGACAATGTCTTCTTCGCGCATGACGGTCATCACAACCATCCCCGACGGTCGATATAATCGTCCGTCATTTTCAGGAGCTGTTTCATGTCCGCCCCTTCGGCCTTCCATTTTTCACGCTGACCGGAAAGCTCGCGCAGGCGCTGATCCCATTTGGGCACCAGCCAGTTTTCAATCGCACGGCGAATACGCCCGGCCAGACGCGGGCTGTGCCCGTTGGTCGAAACCGTAATCATCAGATCACCGCGCGTGACCCGCGCTGGCGAGAAAAAATCACAGTATTCCTTGACGTCCTCGACATTGGCGATCGTGCCGACGGCCTTGGCGATGGCGGCCAGCTCGGCGGCCTTTTCGTGCGGCAAATCGACAATAAACAGGATTGCGGCCGCGTTGACATCGGCCGAATTCGGGAGATAGCGGTGCAACCGGTCGCCGGCCTGGTCCACCAGTTCGGCAATCGGGTCTTCGGCATAAACGGTGACGTATCTCGCCCCATCACCGTCAAGCTGGCGCAAACGGTTCAGGGTTGCCTGACCATTGCCCACCAGCGCGACCGAAAGCCGCGCAAGGTCCAGATTGATGGGAAACATCGTCGATCCTCAAAAGAAAGTTTCTGTTGGTTGATTAGGGTCAGGACCCATTAATTTGTTTGAAATGGTCAATCAGATTTGTGCGGATACGCGGAGCAAAACCGCAGGAAGATAAATATCTTTCAAGGTCTTGCGACAAAGTAGCCCGTGCAAATCCGATTGATCCGAAGGACAGGCGTTATATTTGCGAACTCCGGCGTCAAACCCCTTGTCCGGGATACCGACCCGCACGGCGGGCTTTTCCTTGGATTTCGCAAATATAACGCCTGCCATTCCAATCAAATTAATGGGTCCTGACCCTAACTATGATTGTGTATATCGGACAATTCAATACATTTTTTATGTGTTTTATATTTATAGAACACTATTTATTGCGCAAATAGGTTTCGTGATCCGGCCTCGGTGACGGCCGTAAAAGCATTACGGTGAAGCTTTTCCTGCACTTTTTGAAATTTCATCCTATATTGGGCGCGAAATTAAGCGCTTCGCATGACAAAGAGATCCCGCCGATGTCCCCGATTGAGCATACCAGCAGCGTTTCATCCGCCCTGCCCCATACCGCCGCCACAGCCCCCGCCCCGCACAGGAATGTTGCGATGTGGCTGTTTTTTGTGGCGGCCATGGTGTTCATCATGGTGGTGATTGGCGGCCTGACGCGGTTGACCGAGTCCGGGTTATCCATCGTGGAATGGCGGCCCTTTACCGGGATCATCCCGCCGATGAACGAGGCGGACTGGATGGCGCTTTATCAGCAATACAGCCAGTATCCGGAATTCCAGAAGATCAATGCCTGGATGTCGGTCGAGGATTTCAAATCGATCTTCTGGCTGGAATTCATTCACCGGCTTTGGGGCCGGTTGATTGGCGTCGTGTTCTTTGTGCCCTTCGTCTGGTTCCTTGCCAAAAAATCCATTGATGGCGCGACCAAATGGAAGCTTTGGGGGCTGTTCATCCTTGGCGGGTTGCAAGGCGCAATGGGCTGGTACATGGTCATGAGCGGCCTTGTCGACCGCCCCGATGTCAGCCAGTACCGCCTGACCGCGCATTTTGGTCTGGCGCTGGTGATTTTCATCGCGTTGATGTGGGTCGGGCTTAACCAGTATGCCCCGCGCGGCATTTCAACCCATGCCTCAAAACGCGGCTGGCAGCTTCTGGCGCTGATCGTGTTTACCGCCCTTTCGGGTGGCTTTGTTGCCGGGATCAATGCCGGACATACCTATAACACCTTCCCGCTGATGGACGGGCAACTGATCCCCGATGGGCTGTTTGTCTATAGCCCCGCATGGCTGGCCCCGTTTGAGGACCATATGACGGTGCAGTGGGATCACCGGTGGCTCGCGAAACTGACCTTTGTCATGGTGATCCTGTTCTGGTGGCGGGCCGGGAAATGGAACCTGACACCGCAGCAACGCCTTGCCACGCATCTGGTGCTGGCGGCGGTTTGCCTTCAGGTGACATTGGGGATTTCAACGTTGCTGAGTGTGGTGTGGCTGCCGCTGGGTGTGGCGCATCAGGCGGGGGCGGTGGTGCTTGTGGGGGCTGCGACCTATGCGGTTTACAGGTTGTCGGGAGATCGGGGTGCTTGAAGGGGTTTGATGGCAGAATACCGGTGTACCCATAATCCGGTAACAGGAAAGTAAATCTGGCCCCTTTTTACCCTAGACTAGCGAAGCCACTGATGGGCCCAAACAATGATTTTTGCAAAGAGTTCATTGGCCAGCTGAAACTCGGCATAGGAGATTATCATGAGCTCTAATAGCGGAAGCTTCAATGACCTTGAATCACGCTATGCCAAAATCCGAGAGGGAAACCGACAAGCAATTATCGAGAATGATATCGTTGTCGACCCCCTGCCCCAGCCAGGCGAACTTCGCTGGGGAATAAGCACTGTGTTCAGGCCGAAGTTAAGCGCAGAACTTTGGAGAGATATTGCGGACCTGCGAAATACCATGGGTGAGGTCCACGCTGCGTATGACCCAAACAGCGTTCATGTCACTGTCCGTTCGAATGAAGGTTTCCGGGCGAACATCGTCGCTAACGATTCAGATGTGGCCGGATACGCTGATGCTATGAAAGCTGTCATAGAGGGCCACCAGCCGTTTGAAGTCACATTCAAAGGTATGATTGGCGTAAGAACCGGTGTGCTACTTTGCGGGTATCCTCATTTTGACCTCATCGAACTGAGGAAGAAATACTTCCTCGAGCTTGGGGCGCGGAACCTTGTTCGTCCGGGACCTGAGCCTACGATTGAGAATGTGCGAAACACTTGTCACGCCAGTATGGTCATGTTTTCTGAGCCGCTATCTGACGCAAAGATGTTTACTGCGCACCTTGATAAATTGGTAAATCGAGACTACGGCACAGTAGTCATCGAAGAATTCGATATAGTCTCTTACTCTCGCACCCTCAGTCAGATTAAGACTGTCACGCATGCTACAGTTCCGGTAAGCAAAGTTAAGAAAAGCTCATTCTGATGAGCCTTAGAAGTTGCGCGAGCAAAAGGAGACAGATTTAATTAATTAGCGTTCTACTATTCAGCTCAGGATAGAGCTGCATCGGTTACGTAGTCTGCAACGTGACCGTCCGGCGAACCAACTCTCGACGGTATGAAGGTATCACATTATGCTCTGGCCTGAGCGTAATGCCAGAGCAGAAGTTCATGCCCTCGTTTTGGTATCGGCAACGGTGTAAGCGGCCTTAGGCGCAATGGCTTGGTAGCCAAGAACCAGTTTCGAATAACTCTTTGCAGCCCCCAAGCTTATGCCTTTTCATATCCACCAAAGGCATCCCGCACGATATTCTCCAGCATAGACACTTCCGTATCTGTCAAAGCTTCAAATTCCTTGTTTCGGCGGCGTTTGGGGAGTTCCCATTGATTCTGGCGCATAAACATAATGAAGTCTTCTGCGAGTCTATCGGGCATTTCTATTGCCTCCATAATGGCCCTCATGGCTTCATCATGTCGGCGGATGTAATCAATTTCGCGCGGGAGGTCGTGCTCAACCGTGTGACGCACACAGGCATAAAGGAACTCGGCCTCATCGGTGCAATCATAATAGCGATATAAGTCAGCGGTATCGTTTAACACCTCGACATTACGCTCTGGTGTCGGCTGCCACTCAATGTAGCGCATCAAGGGGCCTGAATGTCCCTGAAGCGTGGCCTTGTAAGCATCAATCCGATCAAGCATGACCGACGACACGGGGAATACCATACCCGGAGGTGTGAACTTGCGCTCTGCCAGCACATGCTGGATCAAGCAGCGATGAAGACGCCCGTTACCATCTTCATGGGGGTGAACATACACAAACCCGAAGGCCGTAGCCGCGGCTTGAAGAACGGCGTCAAGGCCAGCCTCACGCATACGTGTGTTTGCCTCGATCAGGCCTGCCGTCAAGTTTTCGAGATCGTCGGGGCAAGCTCCTATAAATTCGGGTAGTGGCTCCCCATATCGGTCCCGCTCGCCCAAGAAAACCCCATCCTGGCGGAGCCCGACCTGAATGAACCGATTATCCTCAATCAGAACACCGTGAAGGCGAATGATCTCCGCCATATCAAGTGGGTTCTTGCCTGCTTGCTGAACCGCCTTCCCCCACCGTTCAAGACGACTTCTGGGCGGACGCTCCCCTTCAATCTCAAAGCTGGCACGGCTGTCGGCCAAAAGCATAAAGCTCGCCGCGCGCGCGATGATATGCTTGCCTATTCGCCCCACGGTCTCATGTGCTTTATCGGCCAGCATCAATGTGCAGAAATCTTCTAACGCTGGCGTACGACGAATGACGGGGCAAAACCGCGCATTTCCAAGCAGGTTATCGCGCACCTTATGACGCTTGGACGGACGAGACTCTGCTGTAAAGTATGCCTTGGGGTCGAGAAGATCGACAAAGGCCACATTTGGCGCGTCCGGCACGTCCAATTGATTGCCAGTGAGTGTCTCATACAGAAACCATGCGCGCCGCGACGGCGCACCGGTGGGCGCAGATAACACAAAGGCTTTCATCTCACCCGGATCAATGGCATCAAACACCCGCTTGAGAACCAGTAAATCCATGGCTTCATGTTTAAGCGCAAAGGTGAGGTGATCCCCGAACGTCTCGCCGAGCAAGAACCGTTTGTCGAAGACTTTCCAGCCTCCTTCGACCCTGGAGCCACCTCGTATGTGTTTTTCCGAGACACAGCACGCAACGCGCACGGGAGCCTGCACATCAAGTGCATAAACAAGCGCAGACAGGCCGATAAGCGTTGTTCCCTCAGGGACAAGCTCATCCTGAAATGCGAGAGGCGTCGCCGAAACGAAGTGCATATGCCGTAAATCTTTCGCGCATGTCGTATTTCTTTCTATTTAACAGGATAATGTCGAAAAACATTCCCATCAAGCTTTGTCGTAAAACATTCGCAGATGTCGTATTATGCTAAAAAACAAGCATATTCGTCGTAATTCAATCGCAAATGCCATAAAAAGGGATTTTCAGGCACCCTCATCCCTCCTCGCGATGCAGCACCTTTTTGATGCGGCGCATCGATATCCAATGGCGGCGAGGACGACGGGCACGGCGATGCCGGTGGCTGGCGAAACTAACCTTTATCGCGGTGCTTCTATTCTGGTAGCGGGCCGGAAAATGGAATCTGACACCGCAGCAACGCTTTGCCACGCATCTGGTGCTGGCGAGGTTTGATGGCAGAACATGCGCACATCAAAAGCCGCTGCTAAAAATAAATCTGTCCCCTTATGTTCAGACATTGATGAAAATCGTGCCGGAAGACAGCAAGCTAGTGGCAGAAGTCAAATTGGCCAATCGCAATCCCGGTTTTGTCGATATCGGCCAGAAAACCCGGATAAAGGTTGAAACATTCGAGTTTACCAAGTTCGGTGCGATTGAAGGAACGGTGATCGATATGTCGCCTGATGCGGTTGTCGATGAAAAGCTGGGGCCGGTTTACTTGGCCAAGATCGAACTGGCGCAGTAATATCTGACGGTGAGCGAGCGAGAAGCGCCACTGCACCCCGGAATGACGGTCAGGGCCGATATCCAAACCGGCGAGCGTCGTTTACTGGAATATGTACTCGGGCCGATGTTGCGCTATCGGGATGAGAGTTTGAGGGAGAGGTAAGGTGTCATTCGGTTTGAGTCGACAGCTAATTAGTTTGGGGGGAGATTTTGAAATATGACTGTTGATAAGAGGTATATTTTCGCAACTTTGTTATGCGTTGTTTATTATGTTTCATTATCTGTTTTGTCATTAAATGATTTATACAAAATAGAATTTTTTGATTATTTTGCAATTATTTTGTATTCCTTAATGATGAAATTCAGTGAGAGATTTTTTGAAGTTATAAGTGGAAATGTATTTGGTTATTATTGCAATTGGAAGCCGACTTTGATTTCTTGTTTTGTCTGTATATACATAATTTCAAAAGCTGGGTTAGATTTTCATTTTTCACCATTGATAGCATTTTGTGTTGTTTTCGTGCTCCGTATTATCGCTGGGGCTCTGTTGTGGCGCAGAAAATGTGCACATGAGACTCAGAATAATAGCTGAATTGTTTCGATATCTCGCATCCGACTGATCGCGTGTTTGACTAATCTGGAAGGTAAACAATGAAACACAGCATTGTTGAATTGATTTCCAATCGCATTGTTTATCATACAGGTGGCTCAAATGGCCCTGGCAATAATTCCGATGGTTCTGGAGACGAGCATGCAGATGGATCCAGATCAAGTAACGGGAGCTTTGGCAGCTCAGCAGGTGTGATGGGAATGATCGTGAGCCACCAAAACCGACGCTTGAAAAGGCAATAGCATTTCTTGATCGGTATCAGCGTAACAAGCTCATGCCCCAACTGTCAGAGCAGAAAATCATTACTATCACCCCTCGTCGCGATGCAGCGCCTTCCTGATCCGGCGCATGGATATCCAGATGGCGGCAAGGACGACCGGCACGGCGAGGCCGGTGGCTACGCGGTCGTTGATTGGAAGGCCGGCATCCTTTAGCGCCTTGAACAGATATCCCAGAAGCCCGACGGCGTAATAGGTGATCGCCGCCACCGACAGGCCTTCGACGGTTTGTTGCAGGCGCAGTTGCAGTTTGACGCGTCGGTCCATGCTGGCGAGCAGGTCGCGGTTTTGGGCTTCGAGCAGGATATCGACCCGCGTGCGCAGCAGGTTGTTGGCGCGCGCGACACGTTTCGACAGCACTTCGAGGCGATCACCGATATTCTGGCAGGTGCGCATTGCCGGGGCCAGACGGCGTTCCATAAATTCGGTCATGGTTTGCAGGCCTTCGACGCGTTCCTCGCGCAGTTCGACAAGGCGGGCCTGCAGGATGCGGTAATAGGCGCGCGCCGCGCTGAACCGGTAGTTCAGCGATGCGGCCATTTCTTCGGTCTGGGCGGCAAGGTCGGTCAGTTTTTGCAGGGTGCCTTCATCGTCGGTGTGCGATTTGCTGGCCATTTCGGCGGTGATCGATGACAGGCGGGTATCGATTTCCGATACCTTGGGCGTTGCGCAATGGGCCAGCGGAAAGGCCAGCAAGGCCATCATGCGATAGACTTCGATTTCCTTGAGCCGCTGGATCAGACGCCCGGCCTGCAGGACCTCTAGGCCCTGATCACGGATCAGGATGCGGCCAAAGCCATCGCCATGCAGGCGAAAATCGGTCCAGACCATTGCCGTACCACCCAGAACGCGGCTGCCGGTCAGGCCGTTATGATCAAACAGGCGCGATACTTCATCAGACGAACGTTCATCGCGGTCCATCGCGATGTGCAAGCCGACCAGAAGCTGCCCCGGGGTGGCGGCAAGCCAGTCCTGCGGGATCAGGTTGATGACCGGATCATCAAACGGATGGTCAAAGGCGGCCTGGCGTTTGAAGACATAGACGGTGAATTCGGCGTGGCGTTCCCAGATGACGGAAAAGCCGTCGCACTGGGCTTCGTAATATTTCTGATCGGGTGCCGGGGGTGTCAGGCTGTATCGCTGGCAGAAGCCCTGAAAATGGTCGCGGACATCGGTATCGAGTTCCTCGCCCGCGTGGAAGGCGATGCAGGTGCAGCGGGCCGGGCTTTGCACCCCGCCAAACGGGCGGGCATGGATTTCGTTATGAAGGGCGACACGCTGGGGATGTTCAACAAACATTGCCACGGGCTTTCATAATTGGCCATTGCGGTCTATATAGGGGTCAGAACCCTAACGCCCTGACACGTTCTGTATAGACGAAAGTCCAAGGTGGCAGATAGCCCTGAAAACGTAAGGGAAAATACTGTCATAAGTGATTTAACCCACAGGCGAAAATCGCCCGCATGGCCAAAACTGGCCAAAGTCGCCCATCTGTTGCCATCCGGCACGCCCGCAAGGAGGTTTCATGACCGATCTGAGCAAAACCGACAGCCTGTTTTTCGCCAATGGCGACCTTGATCGCGACCGGCTTGAAAAGCAGGTCAATGATGCGCTGGGCGCGGCGGAAGACGGGGAACTTTTCCTTGAATACCGGCAGTCAGAAAGCCTGACATGGGATGATGGCCGCCTGCGCAGTGCCAATTTCGACACCGCACAGGGCTTTGGCCTGCGGGCTGTTGCCGATGAAGCCACCGCTTTTTCGCATTCCAACGAGCTTTCCAACGATGCGGTTGGCCGTGCGGCCGAGACCGTCAAGGCGGTTGGCAATGGCCGGTCGGGCAAGGTCGATCTGGGATCGATCGGCACCAATGTGTCGCTTTATTCCGATGTCAATCCGCTGGGCGAGGCAACGTTTGAGGCGAAGGTTGATCTGCTGGGCAAGATCGATGCCTATGCGCGCGCTAAGGACCCGCGTGTGGTGCAGGTTTCCGCATCGATTTCGGGCAACTGGCAGGCAGTGCAGATCTGGCGCAGTGGCGGGCAGCGGATTGGTGATATTCGCCCGCTGGTGCGGTTTAACGTTTCCGTCGTCGTCAAGCAGGGCGACCGCATGGAAACCGGATCGCATGGTCAGGGCGGGCGCATTGGCTATGACGGGTTCTTTGAAGAAAAAAGCTGGAAATCGGCGGTTGACGAAGCGCTGCGTCAGGCGACGCTGAACCTTGAATCGGTTGCCGCCCCTGCGGGCGAGATGACCGTGGTGCTTGGTCCGGGCTGGCCCGGCATTCTGTTGCATGAAGCCATCGGTCACGGGCTTGAGGGTGATTTCAACCGCAAGGGCACATCGGCCTTTGCCGGTTTGCTGGGTCAGCGGATTGCATCGCCGGGGGTCACGGTTGTTGATGATGGCACGATCCATGATCGCCGCGGGTCGCTTTCGATTGATGATGAAGGCACCCCGACCCAGCGTACGGTCCTGATCGAGGATGGCATCCTGAAAGGTTTCATGCAGGACCGGCTGAATGCGCGCCTTACGGGTGTGAAATCCACCGGCAACGGGCGGCGTCAATCCTATGCCCATGCGCCGATGCCGCGCATGACCAATACCTATATGCTGGGCGGCGACAAGGACCCGGGCGAAATCCTGGCGTCGGTCAAGAAAGGCATTTATGCGGTCAATTTCGGTGGCGGGCAGGTCGATATCACATCGGGCAAGTTCGTGTTTTCCGCATCCGAGGCCTATCTGATCGAAAACGGCAAGCTTGGCGCACCGGTCAAGGGCGCGACCCTGATTGGTAATGGTCCCGATAGCCTGACCAAGGTTTCCATGATCGGCAATGACATGAAGCTTGATGACGGGATCGGCACGTGTGGCAAGGATGGCCAGGGTGTTCCGGTCGGTGTTGGTCAGCCAACACTTCGCATTGATGGTTTGACCGTGGGTGGCACGGCCGTTTAGGTTGAATTTAGAACTTGTTTTGAAGCAAAAGGCCCGGAAAATTGCCGGGCCTTTGTACTTACGAATAAGTATAAAGTCCATTGCATAGACTTGGCATCATTCAAACGCATGACTTTCCCGCAGACCGCATAATCAATAATCTATAACGATAAAATCAGACCGGTTTTGTTCAGGTATCGCATTGGGGTGGGTAGACTGAAAAAAGCAAAACCGGGTTGCGACCTTGGGGAAAAATATTGAAATCGCTCAGATGGCGGTGCGGCACGGGTTTGATTGTCCTGTGCGGCATGCTGATAACAGGCGCGACAACAACAAGCGCACAGCAAAGTGTCGATGTCCGTACAGATGAAGCCCGGAATTTCATTGGCGATTTTACGCAGATCATTGATGCGGCGGAACGATCACGCCTGCTGCTTCAGACCGATGATGGCAGCGATATCAGCTTTGCCGATGTTCTGGCCAGTCCCGATGATGTTGTCCTGAATTTCCGCTGGGCCAAGGCGCAGATTGCGCGCGGGGATGTTCGCGGGGCGTCGGCGACACTGGAACGCATCCTTGTGCTTGATCCCGATCTTGCCGCGATCAGGCTTTATTACGCGATTGTGCTTTACCGGCTTGATAGCCTTGACGAAGCGCGTGCGCAGTTTGAACGCCTTCGTGCGATGAATGTATCGCCCGATGTTGCGGCCGATATTGACCGTTATCTTTCGGCGATTGAGACACGGCGCAAGCGGCTTCATCAGTACCTGACCGTGACCTTTGGCAGCCAGATTGACAGCAACCGCAATGCGGCACCGTCAGACAAGCAGCAGCTTGTCACCGGAACCCTGACCAACATCACGGCATCCGAGGACAAACCGCGCAATGATATCGCCCATATCGGGGCGATGCGTTATGACGTCAGCTATGACCTTGGCTATCAGGAAGGGCACGAGGTTTTTGCCGCCCTGACCGGGTATGGCAGCGATCAGGTGCAGATCGACAGCCTTGATCTGGGGTCGTTTTCGGTTGACCTTGGCGCGCGTGTCCGCGGCGGATATTTCAGCCTGACACCGGTGATAAACCAGACGGTGCAATCGCTTTCGCGGGAAAAATACCTGACATCGCGAAGCGGCCGATTGCGTGCGGACTGGAACATCCGGCCCGATACCAATCTTTACACCGAAGTCAGCTATGCCGATGAACGGTACCAGAATACGACGGAATCAAGCGCGCTTCGGCTGCATTCCGGGCAGCGATATGGCGCACGAACCGGGGTGAATTACGCATGGAGCCCGTCAAACCGCACGACGATTGATCTTAATGCGGGTAAAAAGGAAGCCGCGCGCAATTTCAACAGTTATGACAGCTTGAGTGCGGAACTGATCCATGCTTATCTGTTTGGCGGGGGAAGTTATATCAGCGGAAGTGTTCGCTATGGTCTTGATCAATATCGCGATCCGGACTTTCTGGTGACCGGCAATTCGCCGCAACACCGACAGGACCGGACGACAAGATTGCGACTGACCTATGGCGCGCCGCTTTCGCAAATGCTGCCAGATGACTTGTTTGGGGATAGCAAAACGGCAGGACAGATATATGCCTTTCTGGCACCGATCAACTGGTCGGTCACCGGTGAATATCTGGACACAGAATCAAACATTCCCAATTACGAATATCATAACGCGCGCGCGCAGTTTTTCCTGACGCGCCGTTGGGAGTTTTAGGGAATGGGAGTTTTAGGGATGTCGGTATTCAAAGCTTTGGCCCCCCGTTTCGCAAAGCGGGCAAAACATTTGCAGCTTGCAGTCCTTTCAGGGGCGGCAGTTCTGGCCAGTGTCACGATGGCGCAGGCCGAACGCAGCGGTGAAATGGCGGGGGTTTCTGCTGCGGTCAGGGGTGAGGTGCTTCTGGCGCAGTCGGTTGGCGAGGTTGGTGTTCTGGTTGAAAGCGGCATGCCGGTTTACCTTGGCGACCGCATCACGACATCGGCCCATTCGGGCATGCAGATCCTGTTGCTGGATGAAACGGTGTTTACCATCGGCCCGAACAGCGACCTTGCGATTGATGAATTCGTTTATGACCCGGTGACCGGCGATGGCAGGATCGTTGCCGATATGGCGCGCGGCGTCGTGCGGTTTGTCACCGGTAAAATCCCGCTTAAAAATCCATCGAGCATGGATGTCAATCTGCCGGTCGGATCGATTGGCATTCGCGGCACCATCGGCCTGATCCGGTCGGTTTCAGCGGATGAAGCCAACCAGATCGTGCCGGGCAGTTTTGATTTTTCAAGCGATGGAAACAATAGCGGCACAGGCCCGCAGATTTTCATGGCGGTCAATCAGGGGCCGGGCCTTTCGCGCAATGACACCACATCGCGCCCCGGTGCCTTTGCCGTGTTTGACCAGAACGGCAACAGTGAAAACGTGACCGGCGAGAATTTCGGTGTGTTTGTTGCCAACAACAAGGTCACCGAACCGATCCGCTTCCCGGAGAGCCTTGCAACATTCGACTTTTCGCGCGCATTGGTGCGCACGGCATCGAACAGCCAGAACGAGGGCGGCAGCACAGCATCCTCCGCGTCTGCATCAGGCGGCAGCAGCCTGACGACACAGCAGACCCGTCAGGCAACGACGCAAACCGGATCAACCATGGCCTCGACACTTGACGTTGCCATGGCGCAGGTATCGAGCACGAATGCCGGGGGTAGTGTCACGGATGCCGCCACGGCCTTGAACCAGATTGAAAAAACCACGCAGAATAATGGTGGGGGTAGCGGTGGAGATGGCGGCAGCAGCGAATTCACATTTGATGGCATGCGCCAGATCTCGTCCGGTAGTTATAGCGCAACCCAGAACGTAAGCTCTGGCTCTTTGAGCTACACCTACACCGCTCAAGTAGACTTCGGATCTCGCACGATCAAAATTGATTTTGATAATGTCGACGACGGAAGTGCAGCATTCGCGACTTTCAAAGGTGCGGCCACAACCGGGACGTACGATTTCACGTCCAGCAATGGTGCAGCGAGTTTTAGTAGCTCAAATTTCATTTATGACGGCGAGTGCACTACAGGTGGCTGTAGTGCGTCCACCGACTTTAGCGATGCTACCAATGTTGATTTTAATTTGACGACAACGGCAAATTCCTCCGGCGCAGGCGGATCAGCAACTCTTACCCCGTAACCCCTTTTATCAGACATATTAAGTGAGTGATCAACCAAACACACCCGGACGCCTTTCACGCGCACGCGTGACCCTGTGGCTGCATTATCTGGTGCCGCTGGCCGTGCTTCTGGTTTGTGTGGTTCTGCGCTGGCAGGATGTGCCGCTGGTCGGGCAGTTGCGGATGTCGGTGTTTGATACCTATCAGCGGATCGCGCCGCGTGCGTTCGAGGATGCGGGTGTCAGGATCATCGATATTGACGAGCGCAGCCTTGACGAAATGGGGCAATGGCCGTGGCCGCGCACGAGGCTTGCGGAACTGATTTACCGTTTGCGGCTGGCAGGGGCACAGGTTGTCGGTTTCGATATCGTATTTGCCGAGCCGGACCGCACATCGCCCGCGCGGGTCGTGCATGACTGGCCCAAAAATGATAACAGCGACGCCCTGGCAAAACTTGCCGAAACCCTGCCCGATCATGATTTGCTGTTTGCCGAGTTTATCAATGGTGTCGGACAGGTGGTTACCGCCGCCCAACTGACATCACAGCCGTTCAGCACCCTGCCGCGTCAGGTCGGCAATTTCAGCGTTGGCGGCGAAGCCGGTCGGCATCTGGCGGATTTCATTCCGGTTCTTTCGGGGGCGACCGCGAACCTTTCGGTGATTGAGGAAGCCGCGGCAGGCAATGCGATCATTAATGTATCGCCCGAGCAGGACGGGGTTGTGCGCCGGGTTCCGCTGATGCTAGCCCTTGATCACAAGGAAACGCTGATCGGCAAGCCGGTTTACCCGACGCTTTCGATGGAAGTTTTCCGTATTCTTCAGGATGCCCCGCGCACCATGAATGTGCGGCTTTCGGGGGCAAGTGGTGCAACCCGATGGACCACCGCCGAAGGCGTTGAAGCCATCCGGGTTGGCGAGGTCACCATCCCGACCGATCAATCGGGCCATATGTGGGTCCATTTCGCCGGGCACCGCGCCGAACGATATATTTCCGCCGCCGACGTGATCAAAGGCAACCTTCCCGAACGGGCCCTTGAAAACACGGTTGTTCTGATTGGCACCAGTGCGGCGGGGTTGCTTGATTTGCGATCCACCCCGCTTGATCCGGTTTTGCCCGGTGTTGAAATCCATGCCGAGATGTTAGAACAGATGCTTCTGGGGCAGTTCCTGACGCGGCCCTACTGGGCGGCCGAGATCGAGACGCTTGTATTGTTGCTGGTGGGCCTGTTTTTCGTGCTGGCGATCCCGAAGCTTGGCGCGGTCTGGCCGGCAATCATTGGTGGCGCCATGACGGTGGCAGCAGGCGGGTTTTCATGGTGGGCCTATAGCAGCCAGCAAATCCTGATTGATCCGGTTTACGGCGCGGTGTCGCTGGTGGCGGTTTATCTGATTGCCAGTTCAATCGGCTTCATGCGCACCGAAGGCGAACGCAAACAGGTGCGCGCGGCCTTTGCCAACTATCTGTCACCGGCACTGGTTGAACAGCTTGCCCGCCACCCGGAACGTTTGAAACTGGGCGGGGAAACCCGCGACATGACATTGCTGTTTTGCGATGTGCGCGGGTTTACGTCGATCTCGGAGGGGTTCAAATCAAACCCGCAAGGATTGACCCGCCTGATCAACCGGTTGCTCACCCCGCTTAGCAAGGCGATTCTGGACCGCGAAGGCACCATCGACAAATATATGGGCGACTGCATCATGGCGTTCTGGAACGCGCCGCTTGACGTGCCCGCACATGCGCGCCGGGCCTGCGAAAGTGCCCTTGCGATGTTTGATGCGCTTGAACATCTGAATGCGCGCCGTGCAGAAGAAGCGACCGAGGAAGGCCAAGACTATCTGCCACTGAATATCGGAATCGGGATCAATAGCGGCAATTGCCTTGTCGGCAATATGGGGTCTGATCAGCGGTTTGATTATTCGGTGCTGGGCGATGCGGTCAATCTGGCTTCACGGCTTGAGGGACAGTCAAAAAATTACGGTGTCGGCATTGTCATTGGCGAGGAAACGGCAAGACAGGCGGCGGATGGTTTCGCCATCCTTGAGCTTGATCTGATTGCCGTGAAGGGCAAAAGCGAGGCGGTGCGCATCTTTACCCTGCTGGGCGACAGTACGATTGCCCATAGCGCGGAATTTGCCGACCTGCGTGACCGCCATATGCAGATGATCCAGAGCTATCGATTGCAGGATTGGGATGGTACGGAACGGCTGATTGATGAATGCATCAATCTTGCGACCGACATGATCGGGCAATTTGATCTTGCCGGGCTTTACGGGCTTTATCGTGATCGCATTGCGACATTCCGTGCAAGCCCGCCACCTTCGGATTGGGACGGTGTTTTTGTCGCGACCAGCAAGTAATCCGTTTCTTGCATTTCAAATGCGATCAACCGAAGCTGAATATCCCGTCACCTACGCCCTTGCCCCACCTTAAAGAACCGAGGCCCCGATGAATTTTTCGTCTGATAATGTGTCACCGATCTGCCCGGAAATCCTTGCCGCGATTGGCGAGGCCAGCGATCCCGCCCTGCCTTATGGTGCGGACGCGGCAAGCCAGCAGCTTGATCACGCGTTTTCGGACCTGTTTGGCAAGGAGGTCGCGGTGGTGCCGGTGGCCACCGGGACGGCGGCCAATCTTGTCGGGTTGTCGGCACTGGTGTCGCCGTTTGGCGGGGTGGCCTGCCATCATCAGGCGCATATAAACCGCACGGAATCGACCGGGGTGGCATTTTATGGCAATGGGGCAAAATTGATGACCATGGACGGGCCATCGGCAAAGCTTTTGCCCGAGACGCTTGATGCGTTTTTAACCCGCGAAAACACCCATGGCATGCATTCGGTTGATCCGGAATGTGTGGCGATCACGCAGGCGACCGAATTCGGTACGATCTATGACGTTGATGAAGTTCAGGCGATTGGCAGGGTTGCCAAGGCGCATGGCATGAAGTTTTTCATGGATGGGGCGCGATTTGCCAATGCGATAGCAGCCCTTGGCTGCCATCCGGCGGACATTACCTGGAAGGCGGGGCTTGATGTTTTAAGCTTTGGGGCAACCAAGAACGGGGCGATGGCGGTGGATGCGATCATCCTGTTTGATCCGTCATTGCGCGGTCGGGTCGAAAAGGCGCGCAAACGCGGTGGGCATCTGTTTTCCAAGCACCGTTATCTGGCTGCACAGCTTTTGGCCTATGTGAAGGATGATCTTTGGCTGCGCAATGCCCGCCATGCCAATCAGGCCGCAAGCGCCCTTTGCCAGTCGCTTGAAACCCTTGGCGCGCGTGCGGCATTCACCCCGCAGGGCAACGAGCTGTTTGTGCATATGGATGACGATCTGGCAGAACGGTTGCGCAAGGCGGGGCTGGTCTTTCGGCCATGGCCGGCGGTCGGGCCGGATGCGTTTCGTTTTGTTAGCGGCTGGAACAGCCCGATTGAGGCAATCCGTACCTTGCCGGAAACACTATAGGCATCATTGCCATTCAAACGGATCGCATGTGATAAAGGGTGGCCGGTTGGCGGAATGACGCCCGGCCCCGCATTAACGCCACCACAAGACACGGACCCGTTCGATGAATTTTGCCTCTGACAATGTATCGCCCCTGTGCCCGGAAATCCTGAGCGCGCTGGAACATGAAGCCAGCGGCAATGCCCCCGCCTATGGCAATGATGACACCAGCCGTCAGCTTGACGCGGCCTTTGCCGAGCTGTTTGACCGTGAGGTCGCGGTTGTTCCGGTTGCCACCGGGACCGCGGCAAACTGCATCAGCCTGTCGGCACTGGTATCGCCGTTTGGCGGCATCGTTTGCCATCACGAGGCCCATATCAACGAAGATGAAAGCACGGGCGTTGCGTTCTTTACCGGTGGGGCGAAGCTGATGCCGGTTGATGGCCCGGCGGCAAAGCTTGAGGCCGACAATCTGGATGCGTTTCTGGCAAGCCGGGTTGATCGCGGGGTGCATTCGGTGGCCCCGGAATGCGTGGCGATCACGCAGGCGACCGAATTGGGTACGGTTTATTCCGCCGATGAAGTCGCAGCCATTGGCGCGATTTGCAAAAAGCGCGACCTTCGGTTTTTCATGGATGGGGCACGGTTTGCCAATGCGGTTGCACATCTGGGCTGTCATCCGGCGGATATCACGTGGAAGGCCGGTGTTGATGCGATCAGCTTTGGGGCAACCAAAAACGGTGCGCAGGCGGTTGATGCGATTGTCCTGTTTGATACGTCGCTTCGCGGCAAGGTCGAGCAGGCCCGGAAGCGCAGCGGACATCTTTATTCCAAACATCGTTATCTGGCCTCGCAGCTTTTGGCCTATGTGAAGGATGATCTTTGGCTGCGCAATGCGCGAAATGCCAACGACGCGGCCAGAACCCTTTGTGACATGCTGGTTTCGCATGGGGCGACATTGGCCCATCCCGCCGACGGCAACGAGATTTTTGCGAATATCCCCGCCGAACTGGCGCAGAAAATGCGCGATGCCGGGGCGCTGTTTTATTCGTGGCCGTCATTGGGGGCGGATATTTATCGATTTGTGACAGCGTGGAACACGGATATCGCGCAAATCAGTGAGCTTAATGATCGCATTGCGCGCAATTGATCGGTGCAAGGGGTTCCGTGATCAAACGAATCTAGAAATTTCAAGAAGATAGATCGGATGGAAAAGCACGTTAGCTTTATGTGTTTTTCCGTTGGGTCATGTACAGACCCGAAAAAAATGCACGGCTCCCATACCCGATTGTGGGGGACAATTTCATAAAAATAACAAACACTTGACATAAATTCATCATTCATTCGATCAGATCGTCCTACGTAAAACCCCGCAGGAAACGTTGACGATACCCAGAAACCCTGATTATTTTCCCTCGTCGATTGCCAACATAAATGTTGGATCGGGTAAACCCGCCCGTCTATTTGCGCAAATTGCAATGCATGAGCCGTTCAAGGCCAGCAGCCACCAGCGCAAATTGTTCGGGCCAGCCTTGAGGGAGGCATCTTATATGAAAGCGAATTTCGTCAAAGCGGCGATCGGTGCAGGTCTGCTTGCAGCGACTGCGCTTGCTGCTCCGACTGCCGCTTCGGCAAAAACCCTGGTTTATTGCTCGGAAGGAAGCCCGGAAGGCTTCAACCCGCAGCTTTACACGACCGGGACGACTTTTGATGCAACATCGAAAAACGTCTTTAACCGTCTGGTCCAGTTCAAGCGCGGCACGACCACCATCGTTCCGGGCCTTGCAACCAGTTGGGACGTATCGGCCGATGGCACGGAATACACCTTTAACCTGCGTAAAGGCGTTAAATTCCAGACCACCGATGCCTTCACCCCGACCCGCGATTTCAACGCAGACGACGTGATGTTCTCGTTCCGTCGCCAGTGGGACAAAGAACATCCGTACCATCCGGTTTCGGGTGGCGGTTACGAGTATTTCAACTCGATGTCCATGGGCGAACTGATCAAGGACATCGTCAAAGTTGACGATTACACCGTCAAATTCGTTCTGAACCGTCCGGAAGCACCGTTCATTGCCAACATGGCAATGGATTTCGCATCCGTCCTGTCGGCTGAATATGCCGACAAAATGATGGAAGCCGGCACCCCGGAAAATGTCGACCTGAACCCGGTCGGTACCGGCCCGTTCCAGGTTGTCCAGTATCAGAAAGATGCGGTCATCCGTTACAAGGCGTTCCCGGAATACTGGGAAGGCAAGGCACCGATTGATAACCTGATCTTTGCCATCACCCCGGACAGCACGGTTCGTTACCAGAAGCTGAAAGCCGGTGAATGCCATGTCATGCCGTACCCGAACCCGGCTGACCTGACCGCGATGGAAGCCGATGGCGACATCAACCTGATGAGCCAGGAAGGTCTGAACGTCGGTTATCTTGGCTATAACACCCAGAAAGAGCCGTTCACCAATGTCAAGGTTCGTAAGGCCCTGAACATGGCGATCAACAAGGCTGCGATCATCGAAGGTGTTTATCAGGGTGCAGGCGTTGCCGCCAAAAACCCGATCCCGCCGACCATCTGGTCGTACAACAACGATACCGTTGACGATCCGTATGATCCGGAAGCCGCCAAGAAGTTGCTGGCAGAAGCCGGTTATCCGGATGGTTTCACCACCGATATCTGGGCCATGCCGGTACAGCGTCCTTACAACCCGAACGCACGCCGTATGGCTGAACTCGTTCAGGCTGACTGGGCTGCGATTGGCGTGAAAGCCGAAATCGTTTCCTACGAGTGGGGCGAATATCTTGAGCGCACCAAAAACGGTGAACAGGGCAGCTTCATGCTCGGTTGGACCGGCGATAACGGCGACCCCGACAACTTCCTTGCTGTTCTGCTGGGTTGCGATGCCGTTGGCAGTGCGAACCGTGCACAGTGGTGCAACGAGGAATTCGACAGCTTGATCCAGCAGGCGAAAACCACTGCTGATGTTCTTGAGCGTACCCGTCTGTACGAAGAAGCCCAGACCGTCTTCAAACGTGAAGCACCGTGGGCAACCATCGCGCACTCGATCGTTTTCGAACCGATCCGTAAAGAAGTTGCCGACTACAAGATCGATCCGTTTGGCGGTCACATCTTCTACGGCGTCGATATCACAGAATAACACGCCCCTACACCTTGCCGAAGAGGCCCGGTTTTCCGGGCCTCTTTGCAATTCCGCAATAGAGAGAGACGTCCGCCCGCAGGCCTTGCGCGCGGATGCCAAAAAAGGCCCAATGGCATGTTAGGTTTCCTTTTACGCCGTTTGGGTGACGTCATACCGACTTTCTTTGGCGTTACCATTCTGGTGTTTCTGATGATTCACCTGATCCCGAGCGACCCGATCCAGATGCGCGCAGGCGAGCGCAGTATCAGTCCCGAACGATACGCCGAACTGCAAAAGGAATATGGTTTCGACAGACCGCTTGTTGTTCAGTATTTCGATTATCTGGGCGGTGTGTTGCAGGGCGATCTTGGTGAATCCTTTGTCACCAAACGTCCGGTGATCGAAGAATTCGCGACCCTGTTCCCGGCAACGATCGAACTGTCCGTCGCGGGGATTCTGTTTGCGATCATTATCGGTTTGCCATTGGGGGTCATTGCCGCGATCAACAGGGGAAAGTGGCTTGACCACCTGACCATGAGTTTATCGCTGACCGGATATTCGATGCCGATTTTCTGGTGGGCGCTGCTGTTGATCATGTTCTTTTCGACAACGCTTGGCTGGACCCCGGTTTCCGGTCGCCTGTCGATCATGTATTACATCGAGCCGACCACCGGTTTCATGCTGATCGATACGTTGCTTAGCGATGAAAAAGGCGCGTTTCTCAGTGCGCTCCGTCATCTGATCCTGCCGACGATTGCGCTTGGCACCATTCCGATGGCCGTGATTGCGCGTATGACGCGATCCTCGATGCTTGAAGTTCTGGGCGAGGAATATATCCGGGTGGCACGCGCCAAGGGCCTTGCCCCGATGCGGGTGATCATGGTCCATGCGCTGCGCAATGCCCTGATCCCGGTGATTACGGTCATCGGCCTTCAGGTCGGTGTGCTGTTTGCCGGTGCGATCCTGACCGAAACCATTTTCTCGTGGCCCGGTATTGGCAAATGGATTGTCGAGGCGTTGAACCGCCGCGATTATCCGACCATCCAGGGCGGTATCCTGATGATTGCCTTCGTGGTTATGGCGGTCAATCTGTTCGTCGATCTGATGTATGGGGTGATCAATCCCCGCATCCGGCACAAGCGTTAAGGGGGCACGGGAAATGACAAACCAGAATACCCAATCAACCACCCCCGAAACGGCAGCAGCCGAAGCGGCGGCAGTGGAAGACCAGAAGATCAATCCGCCAAGCCCGTTCATGGAAACGTGGAATTATTTCCGCAAGAACCGTGGTGCTTATGTTGGCCTGATCATCATCTGCTTCATCCTGTTCATGGCGGCATTCGCCCAATGGGTTGCGCCGTTTGATCCGATTGCGCAGGACCGCACCGCGTTCCTGAAGCCGCCGATCTGGATGGAAGGTGCTGATCCGCGCTATATCCTTGGCACCGACGCGGTTGGCCGCGATATCCTGTCGCGCCTGATCCATGGCGCGCAGCTTTCGGTGACCATCGGCGTATTCGTCGTGATCATTTCGATGGTTGCCGGTATCGTTCTTGGACTGGTTGCCGGATATTTCCGCGGCTGGATCGAAGTCGGCATCATGCGCTTGATGGATACCATGCTGGCCCTGCCCAGCCTGATCATGGCGATGGCGATTGTCGCGATCCTCGGCCCGGGACTTGAAAACGCCATGCTGGCGATTGCGATTGTCCAGTTGCCGCATTATGTGCGCCTGTCGCGTGCCTCGGTGGTATCCGAACTGAACAAGGAATATGTCATCGCATCGCAGATTGCCGGTGCCGGTCATATGCGCCAGATGTTCGTCAATATCCTGCCGAACTGCATGGCGCCCCTGATCGTTCAGGGCACATTGGGTATTTCCAGTGCCATCCTTGATGCTGCCGCCCTTGGCTTCCTTGGCCTTGGCGCACAGCCGCCGCTGCCGGAATGGGGTACCATGCTGGCCGAAGCCCGCGAATTCGTGGGATCGGCATGGTGGGTGATCACCTTCCCCGGCCTTTGCATCCTCGTCACCGTGCTTGCCTTCAACCTGATGGGTGATGGTCTGCGCGATGCCCTTGATCCCAAGATGAAGCGGTAAGTCATGGCTCTTCTCGAAGTTAAAAACCTGACAGTCGAGTTCGGCTCCGAAGACCGGCCGTTCCGTGCTGTTGATAATGTAAGCTATTCCGTTGATCGCGGCGAAGTCCTTGGCATCGTCGGGGAGTCGGGGTCGGGTAAATCCGTATCCTCGCTTGCCGTCATGGGCCTGATCGACTACCCCGGTCGTGTCACCGCCGACAGCCTGACCTTTGACGGTCAGGACCTGCTGACGATGTCGCCTGGCAAACGCCGTGCGATTACGGGCAAGGATATCGGCATGATCTTTCAGGATCCGATGTCGGCCCTTAACCCGTGCTTTACGGTCGAGGCCCAGATCATGGAAGCCCTGAAAGTCCATGAGGGCGGTTCGAAAAAAGAGCGGCGTGAACGTACGCTTGACCTTTTGAACCAGGTTGGCATTCCCGATCCGAAATCACGCATGACCGCCTATCCCCATCAGCTTTCGGGCGGGATGAGCCAGCGTATCGTGATTGCGATGGCGATTGCGTGCAATCCGCGCCTGCTGATTGCCGATGAACCGACCACCGCCCTTGACGTGACCATTCAGGCCCAGATCATCGACCTGCTGCTGAAATTGCAGGACGATAGTGACATGGCCCTGATCCTGATCACGCATGATCTGGCACTGGTTTCCGAAGCGGCTGATCGCATTCAGGTGATGTATGCCGGTCAGCTGTTTGAAAGTGGCCCGGCGGACAGCATCTTTGCCGCCCCGCGCCATCCCTATACCCAGGCGTTGCTTGAGGCATTGCCGGAACGCTCCGAAGGGCATGACCGCCTGCGCACCATCCCCGGTGTGGTTCCGGGCCAGTATGACCGCCCGGCGGGCTGTCTTCTGGCGCCGCGTTGCCGTTATGCCAATGATCGTTGCGTTGTCGAACGTCCCGATGTTGGTGCCTATAACGGGCGCGATGTGCGTTGTTTCTATCCGCTTGACGACCGCGGCCAGCCAACCGGCCAAACCACCGGCCAGACCACCGGCCAGACCACCGGGGAGACCGTGTAATGAGTTTTCTTGATGCAAAACCCGGTGTTCCGTTGCTGGAATCCGATGATCTTGTCCGTCACTATGAAGTCAGCCGCGGCCTTGGCAAACCCAGTGCGATGGTCAAGGCGCTTGATGGTGTTTCCTTTACGCTGGAAGCCAAAAAGACGCTGGCGGTTGTTGGCGAGTCCGGTTGTGGCAAGTCCACACTTGGCCGTCAGTTGACCCTGATTGAAAAGCCCAGTGCCGGACAGCTCAAGATCAACGGCGAAGCGGTTGGAGATCTGAGTGACAAGGAAGCCAAACTGTTCCGTCGCACGGTTCAGATGATCTTCCAGAACCCTTACGGGTCGCTGAACCCGCGCAAGAAAGTCGGTCAGATCCTTGGCGAGCCGGTGTTGCTTAACATGGATCTGGGCCGCAAGGAGCGCGAGGAACGTGTGCGCGAAACCATGGCCAAGGTTGGCCTGCGCCCCGAATTTTACGGGCGCTATCCGCATATGTTTTCCGGCGGGCAGCGTCAGCGTATCGCGATTGCGCGTGCGCTGATCCTTGAACCGAAAGTCATCGTTGCCGATGAACCGGTTTCCGCCCTTGACGTGTCGGTGCAGGCACAGGTTCTGAACCTGATGATGGACCTGCAGGAAGAGATGAATGTCGCCTATGTGTTCATCTCGCACGATCTTTCCGTCGTTCGCCATATTGCAGATGACGTCATGGTGATGTATTTGGGGCGCGTCGCTGAAAAGGGACCGACCGAAGAAATCTTTGCCAAGCCGCTGCATCCCTATACAAGAGCACTTCTGGCATCGGCACCAAAGATCGATCCGGCGCATCGCGTCAAGGCAGAGCCGCTTACCGGTGAACTGCCTTCACCGATCAATCCGCCGTCGGGCTGTGCGTTTCATAAACGCTGCCCGTTCGCGACCGACCATTGCGCACAGGTTCGCCCTGAATTGCGCATGTATGAAGGCCGCGAGGTGGCTTGCCACCGGGTCGAAGAAATCGCCTGAAAACAGGCGATCGCCCGGATATCCGGGTAGACAAGGGAGCAAGGGGGCGCGCTTTAACAAGCTGCGCCCCTGAGCCTTTCAGGGTCACAAGAAAGCCTGCAAAGGCTTTGCTGGCTGTATGGAACTCTGAGAACAAAACTCAGCCCAAGAATGTTTCTTCGTGCGTGGCCTGATATTGCTGTATCTCGCTTCTCATCCTGCCTTGCCAGTTGTGCACGAAGGTTAAAACCTCTGGTGTTTCAAGATGGGCTTTCAATGACGATTGATCGCGCCAACGTTCGGCAATAACGAGACGCCCCGGGCATGCCGCATCAGGATTAACCGCATAAAAAAGACAGCCTTTTTCGGGTGTTGCATTGCGCGCGATCAACCGAACGTCGTCGATGAACTGATCAATTTCAGGTGGATCAACATGAATGTGCCCCATCAGGATGATCATGTCATTCCACCACAAGCACGATCTTGCCCTGAATGTGCCCTTTGGCCGCACGTTCATGAGCCTTGCGGGCATCGGCAAGCGGGTATGTGCTGTCGAGCACGACGCGAAGTGTGCCGTCACTCAGCAGACCGGCAAGCTCCGCCAGTTGATCGCCGTTCGAGCGAACCTGCGTTGCCGATACCGTAATGCCAAGCTTTTCAGCTTCTTCGTGACTGGAAAAGCCCAGAGGGAACACCGGGAAAAGGGCACCACCCCGTTTGATCGTGCGCAGGAAACGCCCGGCGGTCGGTCCGCCAAGGGCATCAATCACAAGATCAATATCCCGCACGACGTCTTCGGGTGGGGTTTTCGTATAGTCGATAAATTCGTCAGCCCCTAGGTCGCGCAGAAGCGCCTCGTGCTTGCCAGACGCAACCGCGATGACCCTGGCACCCTTGAGTTTTGCGACCTGCACGGCAAAATGTCCAACACCACCGGCAGCCCCATTCACAAGAACGGTTTTCCCCGAAAGTTCAACCGGCTTATGCTGAGAGGACTGAAGCGGGTTTGGTTCGTTATGTCCCAGATCAATCAGGAACTGCCAAGCGGTCAGAAGCGACATGGGTACCCCCGCCGCATGCACATGATCAATCCCGACCGGCTTGGGCGCGGCTTCCGATGCAGGCACAGTCACATATTGCGCATAGGCCCTGCTTCCCCCGGCAAGACCCGACGGGAAACGAACCATGGCGTAAACGTCGTCTCCTGGCGCAAAGCCGGTAACATCATCAGAAACGGTGTCAACGACACCTGATATGTCGGTTCCAAGTATGACCGGGAAGGATATTTGCGGCTGCCATTCCGGCGGAAGCATCCTGTAGCCATCACGCAGATACCAGTCGGGGGGATTAATCCCGACCGCGTGCACCCGGACCCTTATTTCACCCGGTCCCGGATCAGGTATCGGCGCGTCCTCGTAGCGCATGACCTCGGGCCCGCCGAACGCGTTCTGACGGACCGCCTTCATCATCTTTGGCATCACTGCTTCTTCTTTCATCGCATATATGCTATCCACAATCGGAGCACTGATCCGCATTTATGGAGCAGTGCTCCGCTTGTCAAGAGGGACATATGCGAGCCGACGCAAAGAAGAACTACGAACATCTGCTTGCCATCGCGCGGGAGGTTGTCAAAGACCAGGGTGCGGAAGCATCTTTGCGCGACATTGCCCGCAAAGCCGGGGTGGGACTTGGTACGCTGTACCGACATTTTCCAACGCGCGAGGCACTGCTTGAAACCCTGCTGCGCGAGAGCTTTGACGGGCTGAAAGAATCAGCGCGCGAACGCGAAACCGCAAGTTCGCCGGATGATGCGCTGGTATCGTGGTTACGTGATCTTGTTGCGTGCGCGAACGACTATCGCGGCGTCATTGCCGCGATGGTGGCCGCCATTGAGGATGAAGAGTCGGCTCTTCATGCGTCGTGCGTTACCATGAAAGCCGCGGGGACAAGGCTCCTTGTCCGGGCGCAGGAAAAGGGCGTTGCACGCACCGACATCGATGGCGGTGACCTGTTCGCGATGGTAGGTGCACTTGCCTGGCTTGGCGATCAGCCATCATCGGCACCACGTGCGGATCATCTGTTCAATGTCATCACCAGCGCCATCCTGAAAAAGTGATGGCCGGGACCATCACATCCGCAAACCGTCGCGGATCAGGCGCTACTACGCGTCCGATCCGTCAGCGCCAGCAGCACCCCTGCGGCGATCAGGAGGCTGCCGCTGATGCGGTTGAGCCAGCGCATGTGGCGGGCGGAACGGATCAGCCCCTTTACCTGCCCGCCGACAAGCCCGTATCCGAGAAGGACACAGGCCTCCATCGCGATGAAGGTCACCCCCATGATCGCAAATTGCGGGCCATATGAACCGGCCTGATCAAGGAATTGCGGAAAGAAGGCGGTAAAGATCAGGATCGCCTTGGGATTGCCGATTGCCGTCAGGAATTCCGTCCGGGCCAGTGACGTCGCACCGGGATGGGCGACAAAACCGACGCTATCACCGGGAACCTCCGGCTCGGCAACTTTGGTTCGCCAGCTTTTGAGGCCAAGATAAACCAGATAAACCGCCCCACCCCACTTGATGATCATGAAGGCGGTTTCGCTGGCGGCAAGCACCACGCCAAGCCCCATGGCCGTCACAACGATCATCAGGGCAAAAGCCAGCAGACGTCCAGCCCCGCCAATGGCGGCCGACGCAACGCCGTGACGCGCGCCATTGAACATCGCGAGCAGATTATTCGGTCCGGGGGCCATCGAAAGCGCCAAGGCCGCGCCGGAAAACAGCAACCATGTATCAAGCTGCATTTCGGGAAGTCCTGTGAAAAATGGGTGACCGGCTGATTGCGCCCGAAATTCAGTCGCGCGTCAAGAAACCATATGGCCAGATCACGGCCTTAAAATAATAAAGCTGCCAACCGCAGGAAATTCCGGTGGCCCGGAGGCACAAACCTATTCAATCAGAGAGTGAACTACTCTTAGTAATAAGTTCCAATTAATACCTTTCTGAAGTCAAATGATCCCAGCGTTGAAACAAGGGGAAAAACGATGTCGGGATCAAAACAGACCTTCTCACGCCGTGCAATTTTACGTGGTATGACAGCCTTGGCTGGTGCCTATGCCATGCCATCGTTGCTGACGGGGTTTCGTGCCGCCCAGGCGGCCTATCAAACGACAATGCCCGATCTGGCACCGGACTTTGGCAAGGGAAAATCGGTTGCAATCATCGGTGCCGGTGTTGCGGGTTTGACAGCCGCCTACCGGCTGGCCAATGCAGGTTTCGAGGTTGCCGTACTTGAAGCCGATGGTCGTTATGGCGGTCGCAGCCTGACAGCCCGTCCGCACGACGATAAATACCGGCGTTGGTGGTTCAGCCAGTATCCGGAAACCAGTCTGTTTTCCAACATGTATGTTTCGCAGTATCAGGAACGCCATGACAGCCCGGCAAATGCCCTGCAAACATGTGCCTTCATGGATGATAAATGGGCGCAGAACGATTATCGGGGAAATCCGGTTGAGCTATTCCTGAATGCGGGCCCCGGTCGAATACCATCAAACCACATCAATCTGATCGCCTTGTGCCAGGAAATCGGCGTTGACCTGGAAACCTATATTTTCCAGTCGATGTCCAACCTAATGCAAAGCGCAACCTATAACAACGGCAAGCCCGTTCCGATGGGGCAGGTAACCTACAACCTTTATGGTGAAATGGCGGAAATGATGTACACCGCCATTCAGGAAGGATGCAAATTGCAGGGCAGAGCATTGTCCTCTGTCGAAAAAGAACAGCTTGAAAACCTGTATCGCCTGTTTGGTGATCTGAGTTCCGTCGGCGGTTTTGATGGAACCGCACGGGGTGGTTACGATAAAATACCAGGTGGCTGGCGCGACGGCGGAAAATTTCGCGACAAAATCGGACTTGAAGATATTCTGAAATCCCAGTTCATCGGGGATTCCAACGCCAACCCCGAACTGTCGCCCGGTTCCTTCCTGTTCAACGGGTTTAACATCGACTGGCAACCCACATTGATGCAACCGGTCGGCGGCATGGATCGAATATGGCAGCAATTGCTATTGCAAAAAGTCCCGAGCAGCGCACTCAATAACCTGATCTACAGCTATCGCAAAAATGCCCGGAGTGACACGCGGGTCGGTGATCTGGTGTCTCTGCACACACCTGCACTAAATATCCATGTTGAAAACCAGTCCGTCACGGTGACATTCAAAATCTTTCAGGCGGATCTGGCACGCATCGAAAGCCGCAAGTTCGATTACTGTATTTCGACAGTCGCCCCGTCCCTTTTGAAGAAAGTTCTTAATTATTCATCCGCGCCAAGGGAATTTATTGCCGGGCTTGACGCATTCTCCGCAACCGGAAAATGGGGAGATGCAACACCGGATTTGTGGACCCCGGCCATCAAGGTTGGCTGGCAGGGTGCCGAGCGTTTCTGGGAAACCGAAGACGAGATTTACGGCGGCATTTCCTGGACCACAGATGATATCGGGCAAATCTGGTATCCGTCCGAAGATTTCACCGCCCATACCGGCATCCTGACCGGTGCCTATAACCGCGGTGAAAGAGCCGCAGATTATGCCCGGCAAAACAATCAGCAACGTCTAGACACCGCACGCAAGGGAATGGCGCTTCTGCATCCGGGCAACGCGGATAAAGTTGATCACGGCATGTCAATTGCCTGGCAATATATGCCCCATCAGGTCGGCGGCTGGGCATCCGATACGGCAACAGAAACACCGGCTGTCTACAAACAGATCACGACCTTTGACAAAAACAGCCGGTTCTATTGCGCTGGCGATACCTGGAGCTACCTGCCCGGCTGGCAGGAAGGATCGGTTTCATCAGCTTATTGTGCAATCAATGCCATCGCACGCACAATTGACCCGACCAACAACACCTTCGCCACCAGCGCATGCTTTGCCGGAAGCGAATAAATCAACATCGACCCAAAAGGCTGTATTGAAAAATGCAGCCTTTTTGATCCTGCGGGAAATACCGATCAGTCGCGCGTCAAGGCGGCAATCATCGTTGCCGCCGCTGGCCATTTCGACGACAGGTCGGCCCGCTTGCCCATGGCGAAATCGGCGAAGTCAAAACCGGGTGCCACCGTACAGCCCAGAAGGGCAAATTTGCCACCTTGTTTCAGGCGCGCGCCCTGCCAGACATTTTTCGGCACGATCATTTGCGGTTTCTGCCCCGCCAGCAGGTCATTGCCGATTTCAACCAGCCGGTGGCTGCCATCGGCATAAAGTTGCAGCTGTTCGACCGGATCGCCAAGGTAATGATGGAAAATCTCGTCACTGGTCAGGATATGCATGCCCGAAAAGGTATCAGGCGTCAGCAGGTAATAGATCGCGGTCCCCGTTGATCGCACGCCAAGATACCGGTTGCCCGGATTGCAGGTTTCCAGCGCCCGGAATGTTTCTGCGTAAAAGCCGCCTTCGGGATGAGGTTGCAGGCCGAGTTTTTCGATCAATTGGTCGATGGTGATATCGCGGGACATGGCGCACTTCCCTGCATGGGGTGGATAATGGCCGACCATCATGACAAAAAAGGGGAACGGTGCAAACCGTCCCCCCTGGTATTTTCTGTATCGGTGGATTGATCGATCAGTGAAATCGCGGCCTAGTGGCCCTTGTGTTCCTGATCGCCCATTTTCATGTTGCCGTGATCCATCCCGGCATCACCATGCGGGCCTTTGGACATGGTATCCATCACATCAATGGTCACCGGCACGTCGCCCGCCTTTTCAAAGGTCAGGGTCACGTCGATTTTTTCACCTTCGACCAGCGGCTTGTGCAGGCCGATCAGCATGACGTGATAGCTGCCCGGTTTGAACAGGACTTCGCCATGCATCGGCACATCGATCCCGCCTTCGACCGGGCGCATCTTCATGACGTTGTTTTCCATGATATGCGTGTGCAGTTCGGTTTTGTCGGCCAGATCGGATTTCACCCCGACAATGCGATCCGCCATGCCGGTATTTTCCACCGTCAGGAAGGCTGCACCATTTGGCACCTTGCCAAGCGACGCCTTGGCCCAGGCATCCTTGATTTCGATATCAGCCGCGAACGATTGAGTGGCAGCAAACAGACCGGCAAGGGTCGCGACAACAGCAAACAGTTTTTTCATGATCTTTGTTTCCATCCTGATCCGGTGTGGATTGGTTGCATCACACCGGTGATTTGATTTCGGGTGTATCGGGAAATCAGATGGAAAGCGGTGGCGCGCGGGAATAGCGCGTGCGCGGCAATGTGATCGTGGCGGCAAGCAGGCGGGCTTGCACATATTCGGCATCATGGATGATCGAAACCGGTGCGCCAAACGGCACATCCAGATTTGCCATCGCCCCATGATGGGACGCACAGAGCGAACAGAAACCATGACCGGCAGAATGCCCGCCGGAATTTTGCGATGTGGCATTGGGTCCGGCATCGCCAAACGATACCGCGCGCACACCATCCGCCGTGCAGATGAAAATCACATCCCCACCCGGGGCGGCATTTGCCCCGGTAATGGCGGTTACCCCATTGCCATTGGCACCGCCAAACATCGCGCTTACGAAACCCGATTGCGTCACCCCGGTCATCAGGATGACGCATGCCAACATCCAGACGCGCAGGATGTTGCCAGCGGCCCGGATTTTCGTATGTGACAGCATCGGTCTGGTGCGAATAAGCATGGATTGGGTATGCCCGAATTTACCCCCCGCGACAATGACATAAATCATTGCCGCAGAATGACAGTTGGAGCACGATCATCGCCGAAAAAGCTGACCCAGGCTGATCGAAAGGATACGTTTTTGCCTTACGCAATGGCTGTTCCGATATCCCTGCCCCATCCTGCGATGATCGACGCCGATTGGGCGGACAGTTTTGCCATTACGATTGACGATCCCGACATCACGCCCGAACAGGCCGCGCAAAAGATCATGGATGGCAGGCCGGTCTGGATGGGGTATCTGCTGGCACTGCGCAATGCGATGGTCCGGCCACTGGGCCTTAAAACCGGGGCTGAACCGGATGCCGATGTCATCGGCCTTTTCCCGGTGATCGAGCGCGGGGACGATTTCATCGTGCTGGGCATGGATGACCGGCATCTGGATTTTCGTTTGACGGTAGAGGTCGAAAAATTCCAGTGCGGGCAAACGGTGATCCGGTCAACCACCCTGATCCGGCGGCACAACATGCTGGGTCGGATGTATCTTGGCACCATCATGCCGTTTCATAAGGCGATTGTGCCCGCGATGCTGAACGGGGCGTTCGCATCCCGATAGGCGGATAAAGAACGGGCCGGTCAAAACCGGCCCGCATCATCCCATCACATCAGATCATATCGCGTGCGCGAACCAGTTCATCGAACTTCGCCCCGTCAAGGAAGCCGAGCGCAATGGTTGCTTCCTTAAGGCTGCTGCGATCCTTGTGCGCCTTTTTGGCGACGGCGGCGGCATTGTCGTAACCGATATGGGGTGCCAGGGCGGTCACCAGCATCAGGCTTTGTTCGACATAGTGATCGATTTTTTCCTGATCGGCTTCAAGGCCGACGATGCAGTTATCGGCAAAGCTGACCGAGGCATCGGCAATCAGGCGGATCGATTGCAGCAGGTTATAAATGATCACCGGTTTGAACACGTTCAGATCCAGATGACCGTTCGAACCGCCGACCGTGACCGCAACATGGTTGCCGATAACCTGAGCACAAACCATGGTCAGGGCTTCGGCCTGGGTCGGGTTGACCTTGCCCGGCATGATTGATGATCCCGGCTCGTTCGCGGGCAGCACCAGTTCACCAAGCCCGCAACGCGGACCGGAACCCAGCAGACGGATATCATTGCCGATCTTCATCAGCGACGTCGCCAGCACGTTCAGAACACCCGACATCTCGACACAGGCATCATGGGCGGCAAGGGCTTCGAACTTGTTCGCCGCCGTTTCGAATTTAAGCCCGGTGATCGTCGAAACCTGTTTGGCAAATTCGACATCAAAACCCTTTGGCGCATTAAGGCCTGTGCCAAGGGCGGTCCCACCCTGTGCCAGTTTGCGAAGCCGGACCAGTGCATCATCAATCCGATCAAGGCCAAGGGCGATCTGGGCGGCATAGCCCGAAAATTCCTGCCCCAGCGTCAGGGGTACCGCATCCTGCATATGGGTGCGGCCGATTTTGACGATATCGGCGAAGGCCTTGACCTTGGCATCCAGGGCACTTCGCAAATGGGCAAGCGCCGGTTTCAGGTTTTCCTCGATCTCGACCACGGCGGCGATATGCATGGCGGCGGGGAAACTGTCATTGGAAGACTGGCCGCGATTGACATGATCGTTGGGATGAACCGGGTCGCGTTTGCCCATCGGCTTGCCAAGGATTTCGCACGCACGGTTGGCGATGACCTCGTTGGCATTCATGTTAGTCTGCGTGCCACTGCCGGTCTGCCAGACGACAAGGGGGAAGTGATCAAGAAGCTTGCCATCGGCGACTTCGCGCGCGGCGGCCTCGATTGCCTCGGCAAGGTTGGCATCCAGATTGCCAAGGGCGGCATTGGCGCGTGCGGCGGCCAGTTTCTGGATCCCGAACGCCCGGATCAGCGCATCGGGCATCCGTTCGCCGCCAATGCGGAAATTCTGTTTTGATCGCTGGGTCTGCGCCCCCCAATACCGGTCCGCGGGCACATCGATGCTGCCCATGGTGTCCTGTTCGGTGCGGGTGGTCACTGGATTGGTCACGATAGAAATCCTCCGTGTCAGAAAACATACTGACCGGGGCGGGAACCCGGCTGGCAATTATCTTTTGCCGTTCCCGAATATGGGCGCAAATGATCTTTCGCGCAAAGTCACTATGTTGAAAAAATGCAGTTTTATCGCCAGCGATAAAATATCAGCCGACGATTGCCCCCTGATCTGCGGAAACATTGTCCTGCCATGCGACAATCTGAAGGCCGATGCGATCAAGATGGGATAGCAGTTTTTCAGGCGGCAAACGATCGGTGATCACCCCGGTCAGGGCTTCGAGCGGTGCGATGTTTTCAAGGTAACGCTGATCGAACTTGGTGTGATCGACCATCAGCCAGGTTTCATCGGACCGTTCCATCATGGCGCGCTTGACCGCAACCGCGCGACGGTTAACGTCACTGAACCCCTGCCATGCAACACCCGATGCCCCGATAAAGGCCTTGTTGGCGTGGAAACGGCGCAGGAATTCGACGGTATCATTGCCGTAAACCGCATTTTCACGTGGATCGAACTGCCCCGGACACATGATGACATCATCAATCACCGCCTGTTCGCCCATGCCATGCACAACCGCGTAGCAATTGGTCAGAACCGTGCGCCGCAATGCGCCGGGATTCTGGGCCATATAGGGGGCAAGCTGACTGACGGTGGACCCGGCATCGATCATAATCACGTCACCCGGCCGGATCATGGTTCCGGCCATGATGCCGATCCGTTCGAACCCGGCAACCGCGGTCATCTGTCGCTGGGCCAGATCGGGTTGATGGCCCATTGGCTGTGCCGATGCGCCGCCAAATTCGCGCTTGATCAGGCCATTTTCGCTTAGCGCATCAAGATCACGACGAATTGTTTCAGTTGCCACATCGAATCGCTCCGCCAATGTGGCAACTCTCACATGCGGATGGATTTGCAGCTCCTGAAGAATGCGCTGCTGACGTTCTTTTTTTCCGATACGCAAAGACGCTCTCCCCGCTGAATACCTTTGATCGCACCCCATTCCGGCAAGGTTATCAGCAATCTTTGTAACCATTTGTTACAGTTTTGTGTTGCTTTTCCAACTTTTTGACCTTCTATAATGTTGATAAAAGCAACAATAAAACCAACAAAACCACATTAAAAATGGCGCTTTACCAGCGTTTACAGGGAAGAAAGGTTCGGTCACATGTTTTCACATGCGAAAAAAACAGACTTTTTGAAAGTTTCTACGGTGCTTGCCGCCATCGGCATGATGAGCTTTGGCAGCACCCAGGCATATGCGGCCGATGATTGCATCGCACGCGGCGATCTTGACCAGATGTATTGCGACATGGATGGCGATCTGGTCGCCGATGCACCGGCTGCCGATCAGCAGGTTGATCCCGACACCCTCGTATTTGCCTATACCCCGGTCGAAGACCCGGCGGTTTACGCCGATATCTGGGAGCCGTTCCTTGAACATCTTAAAAAAGTAACCGGCAAGGATGTTCACTTCTTTGCGGTTCAGTCGAATTCCGCCGAAGTAGAAGCCATGCGCAGCGGCCGTCTGCATGTTGCCGGTTTCTCGACCGGGCCGACCCCGTTTGCGGTTAACCTTGCCGGTGCGGTTCCGTTTGCCCTGATGGGTGGCGATGACGGTCGTTTTGGCTATACCTTGCAGCTTTATACCCGCGTTGACAGCGGCATCAATTCGCTTGCCGATCTTAAGGGCAAACGCGTCGCCCATACGTCTCCGACCTCGAACTCGGGCAACCTTGCACCGCGCGCCCTTCTGCCCGGTCAGGGCATCGTCCCGGAACAGGATTACGAAGTCGTCTATTCCGGTTCGCACGACCAGTCGATGCTGGGCGTTGTTGCCGGTGACTATGACGCAGCCCCGGTCGCATCCGAAGTGGTTGAACGTATGGCCCAGCGCGATCTGTACGATCCGGCTGACGTCAAAATCATCTACGAAAGCAAGCCTTTCCCGACCACTTCGTTCAACTATGCCTATAACCTGAAGCCGGAACTGATCGAAAAGATCAAGGAAGCCTTCTTTACCTTCGACATGAAGGGCACCGCCCTTGGCGAAGAGTTCAAAGGCGTGTCGAAATTCGTACCTGTCACCTATCAGAAAGACTGGGACGTTATTCGTGAAATCCAGGCTGCCAACGGTGTGAAATACACCCCGGACAACCTGAAGTAATCCCTTCTTTCAAACTGCTTCTGCCGGGATCGATTTTCGGTCCCGGTAGTCTTTTTTCAAGGTATCGTGATGCTGCGTATCAAAGATCTGGTCAAACGCTATGGCAAGGATGAGGCCGTTCTCAAGGACCTGAACCTTGAGGTTCCCGGCGAAAGCGTCGTTGCCATCATTGGGGCATCGGGCGCTGGTAAAAGCACGCTTTTGCGCTGCATTAACCGCCTGGTCGAACCGACATCGGGCTCGATTGACCTTAACGGCACCGAACTGACGACTTTGTCGGGTGGCGAGTTGCGTCTGGCACGTCGTCGTATCGGCATGATTTTTCAGGGTTTTAACCTGATCAACCGTTTGACGGTGATGGAAAATGTTCTGTCGGGACGGTTGGGATATGTCCCGACCTGGCGTGCCATGACGCGCAATTTCCCCCAAAGCGACATTGATCGTGCGTTTCAATTGATGGAACGTGTCGGCATTGCCCATTATGCCAACAAACGCGCCGATGAATTATCGGGTGGCGAACGCCAGCGCGTCGGCGTCGTTCGTGCCCTGATGCAGGAACCTGAAATTCTGCTGGCCGATGAACCGACGGCGTCGCTTGACCCCAAAACATCCCGACAGATCATGGAATTGCTGCGTGCGCTTGCATCCGAGCTGCACCTGCCGGTTCTGATCAATATCCACAATGTCACCGAGGCCAAGGAATATACCCAGCGCATCGTCGGCATGCGGTTTGGTCGCATCATCTTTGACAGCGTTCCGACCGACCTTACCCAGGATGCCATGGATGAAATCTATGCCGGGGTTCCCGCAGAAGAACGCGGCGAAACCGGTGATGCGGAAACCCTGCGCGAGGTGGTATCGCAATGACCAGCTCCGTTGAAAAAACAACGGGCCATCGCACTTGGAAAAAGCCGCCCTTTATCGCCAATCCGGCGATACGCTGGGCGATCATTCTTGGCGTATTGGCCTATGTCGTGTGGGCGGTCACCAGCCTGCCGTTTAACTGGGAACGTATTCAGGAAGGCATTCCGCGCGCCATCCGCATTTTCAAGGGCGCTTTCCCGCCGGACATGATCCGGGGTGAACTGGTGTTGCAGGGTTTTCTTGAAAGCATCAAGATCGCCATCGTTGCAACCCTTGCCGGTGTGATGCTGAGCGTGCCGATTGCCTTTGCCGCCGCATCCAATATTGCACCCAAATGGCTTTATAACATCGGGCGTGCCACGATCATTATCGCGCGCAGTTTCCATCCGGTGATCGTTGCCATCCTGTTCGTCAAGGCGGTCGGTTTTGGTCCGCTGGCGGGGATTCTGACCCTGACGATCTATTCCATCGGTTTCGTTGCCAAAATGCTGGCCGAACGGATCGAGGAAATCGACTGGGGCCAGGTTGAAGCTATCCGGGCGGCCGGGGGCGGGACATTCATCACCATGCTTTACGCCGTGATCCCGCAAATCATGCCCCGCCAGATCGGTCTTTCGATCTATCAGCTTGACAGCAATCTGCGTGCATCTGCCGTGGTCGGCATTGTGGGTGCGGGCGGGATCGGATCGACCCTGATGAATGCGTTTCGGCGCTATGACTATGACTTCGCGCTTGCGATCACGCTTTGCATTATCGGCGTCATCCTGATCAGCGAAGCCATAAGCGGCCGGATCCGGAGGAACATATGGTAACGACAACACAAAACACCGGGCCGGACGCCATCGCCGAACGCGAATGGTCACGCTATACCCCCAAACAACGCTGGCTGCGCTTTGCCATGTATGGCGGCGTGGTTCTGGCAACGGTCTGGTCGCTTTCGACGATCAACATCATCTGGCCGTGGCTTTGGGATGCCCCGAAACAGATGGGCGATCTTTTTTCGCGCATGTATCCGCCATCCCTTAATGATTGGGAAATGATCGCCATCACGTTGCTGGAAACCGTCAATATTGCGACGATTGCAACGTTTTTTGCGGTATTCCTTTCATTGCCGATTGCCCTTATTGCGGCGCAGAACACCACGCCCAACAAGCTGACGCTTTGGATTGGCCGGTTCATTCTGGTGTCGTCGCGGTCGGTCAATACCATCATCTGGGCGCTGCTGTTTGTGGCGATTTTCGGCCCCGGCGTGATGGCCGGTATTCTGGCGATTATTTTCCGGTCAATCGGCTTTATCGGCAAATTGCTGGGCGAGGCGATCGAGGAAATCGACCGGGCCCCGATCGAGGCGCTTGAATCCGTCGGTGCATCGCGGTTCAAAATCCTGATTTACGGGGTTGTGCCACAGGTCATGCCGACTTTCTTTGCGGTTTCGATCCTGCGCTGGGACATCAATCTGCGTGAAAGTACGGTTCTGGGTCTGGTTGGTGCCGGCGGGATCGGTATTGTCCTGCAAGGCGCAATTGACACCTTTGCCTGGCAGACGGTTGCCACCATTCTTCTGGCGATCATCGGTCTTGTGATCGTGGGCGAGGCTCTGGCGGCCTGGCTTCGCAAAAAGGTGATCTGACGTGTCTGAACATTACGACCTTCTGGTCGTAGGCGGCGGCATCAATGGTGCGGGTATTGCCCGTGATGCCGCCGGTCGTGGCCTGTCCGTCCTTCTGGTCGAACAGCGCGATCTTGCCTCGGCCACGTCTTCATCCTCGACCAAACTGATCCATGGCGGTTTGCGGTATCTTGAACATTACGAATTCCGGCTGGTGCGCGAAGCCTTGCAGGAACGCGAAGTTCTGCTTGCGGCCGCCCCGCATATCATCTGGCCACTGACCTTCGTCCTGCCGCACCACAAAGGCCTTCGGCCCAAATGGATGCTGCGGGCCGGGTTGTTTCTTTATGACCATCTGGCAAAGCGCAAACGCCTGCCGGGGTCCCGTGCGCTATCCTTGAACGGCACGGCCGAAGGCAAACCGCTTCTGGACCAGTTCACCAGCGGCTTTTCCTATTCCGATTGCTGGGTCGATGATGCCAGGCTTGTGGTTTTAAACGCCCTTGATGCGCAGGCACGCGGGGCGGTGATCAAAACCCGGACGCGCTGTGCCGCCCTTGTGCGCGGAACGGATGGCTGGACCGCGACACTGCAATCCGAAGACGGCAAAGAAACCAGCGTTTCGGCACGGGCCGTGGTCAATGCCGCAGGTCCATGGGTGACCGAAATGGTCAACCGTGCCGGGCTTGGCGACAAGGCCGCGGGGTTACGCCTTGTAAAAGGCAGCCATTTTGTCGTGCCGCGCATTCACCCGCATGATCATTGCTATATCTTCCAGAACGGGGACGGCCGCATTGCCTTTGCCATCCCCTATCAGCAGGACTACACCCTGATCGGGACAACCGATGTGCCCTATGACGGCGATCCGGCCGATGTGAAGATCAGCGACGGTGAAATCGATTACCTGCTTGAGTTGGTCAATGGTTATCTGGCCATGCCATTAACGCGGGCCGATATCGTTTGGGATTACGCCGGTGTCCGGCCGCTTTATGATGACAAGAACAGCAATGCATCGGCGGTGACCCGTGATTATGTGTTTGATCTGGATACCGGGGACGGCAATGCACCGGCGATCCTGTCGATCTATGGCGGGAAAATTACCACCTATCGCCGCTTGGCCGAACATGCCCTGCAAAAGCTTTGTCCGGTTCTGGGCAATGATGCATCGGACTGGACCGCGACATCGGTTCTGCCGGGCGGGGATATGGCCGATGGCAATTTCGAACGGTTCCTGACCAGTGTCAGGACAAAGTTCGACTGGCTGCCTGAACAGATCACCCGTCGCTGGGCGCGCTGTTATGGCACGCGGCTGTTTGACATTGCGCCAGATGCAAAGGCGATTGGTGATCTGGGTATGGAAATTGCGCCCAACCTGTTTGAGGCAGAGCTACGGTTCCTGATGACACAGGAATGGGCGAGGTCCGCCGAGGATGTTCTTTGGCGGCGGACAAAGCTTGGCCTTGGCATGGAAGAAAGCGATATCAACGCGGTTCGGGACTGGTTTGCAAACAGCGCGGATCAACTTGCCGCACAGTAAGAAAAACCGGCACCCGGTTACTTGCGCAGATCATCCCATTTGACGAACTCGTGGGCGATGAAATCTTCCATCATCGCCCGCCACATCCGTTCGGCCATGTCTTCGTCAAAGCCATCGATGCGGCACTGGGCACGGACCTTGGTGATCACATCCTCGATCCGGTCTTCGTCACGCACGGCATCGCGGGTCGGTTTGATCCGCGCGGCCTGTTCGATATAGTTCAACCGTTCCGCCATCAGCGCCACCAGAAGCCTGTCCACCCGGTCCACATTCGCACGTACATCGGACATGGTTTCGCAAGGGTTGGCTTTGGTCGTCATCACGGCAGAACTTTCATTATTCACGAAAAGTGAAAAATGGCGGTAATTATTCACCGCCATTTCACAATGTCTAATAGGCATATTCCCGGAACAGCGGATCAACCGATCCGTTCCATTCGGTTTCATATTTATCGAGGAATTCCTCGGCCAGGGTACGGCCGCTTTCGGCAACGTCTTCGAGGCTGTCGAGGAAATGGCTTTCATCGTCGCCATAGGCATCCATGCGACCACGTGCCTTAAGCCCCTGTTTGGAGACGGCCAGCACATCCTTGGCGAGGTCCTGAACGGTGCCGTTCCTGAACTTCGTGGCAAGGGCGGTACGCGGCACATCATCGCGAAGGGCTTCGCGTTCGGCATGGCTGAGATCCTTGACCAAATCCCATGCGGCATCCAGCGCCGCGTCATCATACAACAGACCAACCCACAGGGCCGGAAGGGCGCAGATGCGTTTCCACGGGCCACCATCCGCACCGCGCATTTCAAGGAATTTCTTGAGGCGTACTTCGGGGAAGGCGGTCGTCATGTGATCGGACCAGTCATTCATCGTCGGGCGTTCACCGGGCAGAACGTCAAGCTTTCCGGCCATGAAATCGCGGAACGATTTGCCTGCGGCATTGATGTATTTGCCATCGCGATAAACGAAATACATCGGCACATCGAGCATGTAATCGACATAGCGCTCGAACCCGAAACCGTCTTCGAACACGAAGGGCAGCATGCCGCAACGGTCCGGGTCGGTATCGGTCCAGACGTGGGATCGCGAAGACAGATAGCCGCTTGGTTTGCCATCCACGAACGGGGATGCGGCAAACAGCGCGGTCGCAACCGGCTGAAGCGCCAGCGACGTTCTGAATTTCTTGATCATGTCGGCTTCGGAGGCGAAATCCAGATTGACCTGAATGGTCGAGGTCCGAAGCATCATGTCCAGACCAAGATTGCCGACCTTGGGCATATAGTCGCGCATGATCGCGTAGCGGCCCTTGGGCATCCACGGGATATCCTTGCGTTCCCATTTCGGCTGATGGCCAACACCGAGCATTTCGATATCAAGATCACCGCAGATTTCGCGGATTTCATGAAGATGCTGATGCACTTCGCCACAGGTCTGGTGAATATTTTTAAGCGGCGCACCGGACAATTCGATCTGCCCGCCCGGTTCAAGGGAGACGGAACAATTATCCTTGGTTAGCGCAATCACATTGCCGTTTTCAATGATCGGCTCCCAATCAAAGCGTTCGGCAAGCTGTGTCAGAAGGGTCTTTACCCCCCGTTCCCCTTCGTAAGGGATCGGGCGAAGATCGTTACGGGTAAAGGCGAATTTTTCGTGTTCTGTGCCGATGGCCCAGTCTTTTTTCGGTGTACATCCGGACTCGAACCATTCGACAAGCTGACGACGGCTTTCGATGACCGGGCTGTCGCCGGTGGAGGCGCTGACAGTCATAAGGGCTTCCCCTAATCTCTCGTGACCGGAGGTATCGACCAGTCGCCGATGCGATCCTGAAACACGGACAAAGCAGCAATTGCCGCAGTTTCGGCCCGCAAGATACGCGGACCAAGGCTTACAGGCGTTGCAAAAGGCTGTTTGCGGATGCGTTCAATTTCGTCGGCGCTAAAGCCGCCTTCGGGTCCAATCACGATTGCATGGTTAACAACATTGTCGTTGTCGATAGCCGAGCCAGCGCCCTTTGCCAATAGCTGACTTAACACTTCACCAATTGGTGAGCCCGATCCCGTCTCGTCACAGAACAGCAAATGCCGGTTTTCCGGCCAGTCCGCGAGCCAATCAAGCAATTTTACCGGTGGGGCAATTTCCGGCACGCTGAGGCGTTCGCATTGCTCGGCGGCCTCGATCATCTGGGCCTGCAAACGATCAAGGCGGACCTTGTCGGTAATGCCATGTGCGGTGACAATCGGTTGCAGGGTGCCAACACCCATTTCGACCGACTTTTCGATCAGAAAATCAAGGCGCTGCTTTTTGATCGGGGCAAAAGCCAGGATCGGGCCGCGTTCGACAATCTGGTCACGTAATTGCCGTTCGGCAGTCAAGGTGCCCTTCTTTTTGCGAAGGTGGTCGATGGTCGCCAGCCATTCGCCATCAAGACCATTAAATATCTTGATTGGCGTTCCGGGCTTGAGGCGCATCACATGTTCAAGGTAATGAGACTGTTCAGGTGCGAGTTCGATCTCGCATCCCGGCGTGATAGGATCGGAAACGAAAAGGCGTTGCCGGGCGCGGGTGGCGTCATCTGTCATATATGTCCCCAAGCCGGTTATGCGGCGAAGTTCAGTTTGTTAAAGAGTTACATAGGCCAATTATGTCACAGGTCAACCAACCGATACAGAACACGAAGAACGATATGCCGTCTGATGGCTGGATCGACCGGTTCGCGCCGTTGGCCAGCCGCCCGTATCTTAAGCTGGCACGACTTGACCGTCCGATTGGCACATGGCTTCTGCTTCTGCCTTGCTGGTGGTCAACCGCCATGGCAAGTGACGGCGCGCCCAGCCTGTTGATGATGGTTTATTTTGCCATTGGTGCATTGATCATGCGCGGGGCCGGTTGCGTGGTCAACGATCTGGCGGATCGGAATTTTGACGGCAAGGTCGAACGCACGGCAACCCGGCCGATCCCCAGCGGTCAGGTCAAGGTATGGCAGGCAATCGCGTTTCTGGGTCTTTTGCTTCTGATCGGGCTTGCTGTGCTGGTGCAATTCCGGATCGAGGCGATCATTGTCGGTATCTGTTCCCTGCCGCTTGTCATTACCTATCCGTTCATGAAGCGCATTACCTATTGGCCGCAGGCGGTTTTGGGGCTGACATTCAACTGGGGGGCGCTTGTCGGCTGGGCCGCGGTCACCGGAACTGTCGCACCGGCGGCGGTTGCGATGTATGTTGCGGGCTTCTTCTGGACGCTTGGTTACGACACCATTTATGCCCATCAGGACAAGGATGACGATATCAAGATCGGGGTAAAGTCACTGGCGCTTCGGCTTGGCGATGCAACACCGCGATGGGCGATGGGGTTTTATACCGTAACCACCCTTTTGCTGGGTGTTTCGGGTGTGCTGGCCGGGTTGCACTGGATTTACTTCCCACTTCTGGCGCTGGCGTGTTTGCATCTGGCGTGGCAGGTTGCCACGGTCAAACTTGATGATTCCGCGAACTGCCTGAAACGGTTTAAATCAAACCGTGATTTCGGTTTGATGGTGCTGGCTGCCATCATCATTGCCAATCTGGTGGGAACCGGGCTTTAGTTTAGGCCCGCATACGGGCTGATCCATCCTTCATCTGCACCATTATCGAAAGACCGCCCATGATCGCACCGCTTGCCCTGATGATTGCCGGACTGATCCTTGCGGGTGTCGGGGCGCAATGGTTTGCATGGCGGGCCGGTATTCCGGCAATCGTGTTGCTGTCCATTGTCGGGCTGCTGCTGGGGCCGGGAACCGATCTGATTGATCCGGTCAATGATTTCGGTACATTGTTGCAGCCGCTTGTTGCGGTGGCGGTCGCGGTGATCCTGTTTGAAGGCGGGCTTGCGCTTGATTTCCGGGAACTGACGCACAGTGTCAGCGGTGTGATCCGCCTGACCACCATTGCCCCGCTTGTGGCGTGGCTTCTGGGTGCGGGGGCGGCGCATTATCTGGCTGATCTTTCATGGCCGGTGGCAGCCCTGTTTGGCGGGATCATGATCGTGACCGGCCCGACAGTGATCGCACCGCTGTTGCGTCATGCCCGATTGTCCAAGCGCCCGGCGACGCTTCTGAAATGGGAAGGCATCGTGAATGACCCTATCGGGGCGCTGTTTGCGGTGCTGGCCTACGAAGTCATTGTCGCCAGCCAGCATGGCAACGGGTTTGGCGCAGCCGTTGGTCATCTGGCGATCAACATTCTGCTGGCGGTTCTGATCGGGCTGGCGTTTGGTCTGGGGACGGTTCAGATTTTCAAACGCGGCTGGATTCCCGAATTCCTGAAAGCCCCGCTTGTTCTTGGCGTGCTTCTGACCTGCTTTGCCGGGGCCAATGAAATTCAGGAAGAAAGCGGGTTGCTGGCCGTAACCGTGCTGGGCCTGACGATTGGCAATGCCCATTTGCTGGCGATTGATGAAATCCGCCGGTTCAAGGAAACCCTCACGGTTATTCTGGTTTCCAGCGTGTTCATCATCCTGACCGCGACGCTTGAATGGTCGATGATTGCCGAACTGACATGGGGGCATGGGCTTTTTGTTCTGGCCATGCTGTTTGTCGTGCGGCCGGTTTCGGTGATCGGGTCGCTGGCCTTTTCAAGGGTAAGCTGGAAAGAACGGATTCTGGTTGGCTGGATCGCGCCGCGCGGGATTGTGGCGGTCGCGGTTTCCGGCCTGTTCGGGACCGAACTTGTCGAACTTGGTTATGCCGATGGGGCGCTTTTGATTCCGCTGGCCTTTGCCATGGTATTTTCGACCGTTGTGTTGCATGGCTTTTCCATCCGCCCCATGGCGCGCCAGCTTGATCTGGCGGTCAAAGGACCGCCGGGTGTTCTGATTGTTGGCGCGCATCGATGGACGATTGATTTCGCCAAGCGTCTGGTCGAGCTCGACATTCCGGTTGTTCTTGCCGACAGCCGCTGGCACAGCATGCGTCTGGCGCGCGAGGCCGGATTGCCAACCTATTACGGGGAAGTGCTTTCGGAAGTTTTCGAACATCACCTTGATACTTCATCGCTTGGCACGCTGATCGCGACCACGGATAACGATGCCTATAACACGTTGGTTTGTACTGATTTCGCGCCGGAATTTGGCCGTCGCGCCGTTTTTCAGACCGGCATGCACGGATCGCCCGAAGACCCGAAACGCCATAGCCAGACATTGGGCGGGTTGCCACTGTTTTCCGAACCGATGACAACCGACGACATTCGGGAGGATTTCCGGCATGGTGCCGAAATCCGGCAAACCCGTCTGACCGACGAATTCGGCTGGGACGATTTCATTGATGTTCAGGGATGCGAACCACCGGTCATCGCCCTTGTCCGCGGGGCGCAGCTTCATATGGGGCCCGATATGCCAAAGGCAAAGCCGCGTGATATTTTGCTGTATCTTGGCCGCAATGCCCAGAACAGCCAGAAGCCTGACGAAAACCCGAAGGCGACTTCGCTTGCGCCCGAGGCACAAAGCAAGTAAGCCCCGGCAATCCGTTTCACCCCGATATGGGCCGATCATGACCGATAATGTTTTCGCCGATGCCTTGGTCCCCGAAGTCGACGATCCGCAGTTTGCCGATCTGATCGACACCTTTACCGTACCGGCACGGGTGCCATTAGCGCCCGAAATCGAAATGTATCTGGCCACCCATATCACGCCACTTTGGCAGGCGACCGAGGATATCCTTGGCGTGCTGGATATCCCGCCACCCTATTGGGCGTTTGCGTGGCCGGGCGGACAGGCGATTACGCGATATATCCTTGATCATCCGGAATTGGTGCGCGGCAAAAAGGTTCTGGATTTTGCGTGCGGCGGCGGCATGCAGGCGATTGCGTGTGTCATGGCCGGTGCGGACAGCATTCTGGCAAACGACATTGATCCGGTGGCGATTACGGCAACCCGCCTGAACGCCGAACGCAATGGTGTTAGGTTTGAAACAACCACCGAAAACTTTGTCGGCACGCAATCGGCAACCCGTCGCTGGGATGTGATTTTTGCCGGTGATGTCTGCTATCAGCAGGATATGGCCAATGCGGTATTGCAATGGCTGATGGGCGAGGCACGGCTTGGCACCCGGGTCATTCTTGCCGATCCGGGCCGGACATATGCCCCGACGCATAATATCGACGAACTTGAAACCTATGACGTGCCGGTTGATGTCGCGGTCGAGGATGTCGACACCAAATTCACCCGTATCTGGCAGCTTTTGCCAGATCGCGATAAATAGCCCGTCCTCGTAAGGCACGGAGTGCCAATATGAAAACGCGCGCAAGGATGTCTTGCGCGCGTTTTCTATTTCTCGATCGGCTCCGGTTCGAAGCCCGGTTCAGCCTTCAACGACGCGATAACGGCAGTTGCAGTTATCAACGTGCTGCCATGCCAGTTTCGACCATGCCTTTTCGGCATCCTTGAAGGTCGCAAACGGGCCGTGGCGTTCTTCTTCGCCGCCGACCGGCTTTTCGAAATCGGTGGTTTCGTATTCGCCACCGACAACCCAGTATTCTTCAAGGCGTTCGATGCGGTAACGCGAATTGGCGTCGTCAACCGACTGCCAGGCCATTTTGGACCATTCTTTTTCCGCGTCTTCGAAGCTGCCAAACGGACCGACTTTGGTTTCTTCGCCGATCGGCTTGTCAAAACCGGTATCCTGATAGGTGCCCCCGATAACCCAGTACTTGGCCATCTGTGCGTCCTTCATGCTTTGGTGAATGTCGACAGGCCGTGCAGGGTGGTGCTGCGCAACCCGGTTTCCTGCCCTTGTATAACCAAATCCGTCTGCGACCGACACCACCAATTTGGTCAATATTGCCATTCAGTCGACGCATGGACGACCAGAAGGCGACAATTTTCCTTTTTATTCTGACGGTTCGCTCTGCCGGATCGCCGCCATGGGCGGCAGATATCCCAAATGATTTGGTGGGCACAAAGAGCAAAAGGAAAACAAAATGAACATAACACATATCAAGCGTGCCGGTCTTGCTGGCGTTATTTCGATCACCGCGGCCCTGTCTGCCTGCGGCACACCATCGGCGCCCCCGGATATTGATGTTCAAAGTGACAACATGGAAGAAGCCAGTGCAACGGTTGTTGCGTCGGGATACAGCCCGTTAACCGGTACCGCATTGGTCAATACGATCAATGATCAGACCTTTTCCTATCGTGACGAGGGCAAGGAAACCAATGTGAATGTCACCTATTTCCAGAATGGCAAGGCATCGATTACCTGGATTGACGAGGATGGTGATAGCGGCATGCGCGAAAAACTCTGGACCATTGAACAGGGGCAATATCTGTGTCTTTGGGGACGGGATGAAGAAGACGATTGCATGTCGGTCCTGACCAAGGCGGGCCAGTTGGCGACCGTCGATAATGATGGAAACGTCGCCTATTACACCAATCGCTCGTCGTAATTTTCCTGTCTGGCATCTGCTCCCTTCCCCACCGATAAGGGAGTGGATGCTGGACATCGCGCCTGCACCGTATTAATTCGTGAAACAACAGATTTATTGTTGGCCCGGTTTGCCGCTGGCCCCGCTATTGCCAGCTCAGACCGACCGACTTCACAGATTGCGGTGCCCATGCCCTATCAATCCCTTCGCGATTTCATCGACGCGCTTGAAAAGACAGACCGTCTGGTCCGGGTGAGCGAACCGGTTTCTCCCTATCTTGAGATGACGGAAATCCAGACGCGCCTTCTGGCCGAAGGTGGCCCGGCGGTTCTGTTTGAAAATGTCATTGGTGAAGATGGCCAGAAATATGACATCCCGGTTCTTGTGAACCTTTTTGGCACCGTGGACCGCGTGGCGGCCGGCATGAGCCGCAAGCCCGAAGAATTGCGCGAAGTCGGCGAAACGCTGGCGTTTCTCAAACAGCCCGAACCGCCCGGAAGCCTTAAGGAAGCATTTTCAATGCTGCCCTTGGCCAGAACCGTGATGGCGATGAAGCCCAAAACGGTTTCCAAGGCCCCCTGTCAGGAAATCGTCCTGGAAGGCGATGACATTGACCTTTCAAAATTGCCGATCCAGTCCTGCTGGCCGGGGGAGCCGGCCCCGCTGATCACGTGGCCGCTGGTGGTGACGCAGGGCCCCACCGCCAATGAAAAAGGCGGCGACAAGCGCGATGTGTTCAATCTTGGCATCTATCGCATGCAGGTTCTGGGCAAGAACAAGGCGATCATGCGCTGGCTGAAACATCGTGGCGGGGCACAGCATCATGCGCGCTGGAAAAAGGAAAAGCGCGATCCGTTGCCCGCCGCAATCGTCCTTGGTGCCGATCCGGGTACGATCCTTGCCGCCGTTACCCCGGTTCCCGATACGCTTTCGGAATATCAGTTTGCCGGATTGCTGCGCGGGGAGAAGGTCGAGCTGGTGGAGTGCAAAACCGTTCCGCTGAAAGTCCCGGCGACCGCCGAGATCATTCTGGAAGGTTATGTGTCGCTGGATGAATACGCGCCCGAAGGGCCGTATGGCGACCATACCGGTTATTATAATTCGGTCGAGGAATTCCCGGTCTTTAACATCACCGCCATCACCATGCGCAAAAAGCCGATCTATCTGTCGACCTTTACCGGTCGCCCGCCAGATGAGCCGTCGGTGCTTGGCGAAGCATTGAACGATGTTTTCGTGCCGCTATTGCAGCAGCAATTCCCGGAAATCGTTGATTTCTGGCTACCGCCCGAAGGCTGTTCGTATCGCATCGCGGTCGTGTCGATGAAAAAAGCCTATCCGGGGCATGCCAAGCGCGTGATGATGGGGGTGTGGTCGTTCCTGCGGCAATTCATGTATACGAAATTCGTCATTGTGGTGGATGACGATATTGATGTGCGCGACTGGAAAGACGTGATGTGGGCGATTTCGACCCGCATGGACCCGGTGCGCGACATCACCACCGTGACCGAAACACCGATCGACTATCTTGATTTCGCATCGCCCGAAAGCGGCCTTGGCGGCAAGCTTGGCCTTGACGCCACCAACAAGCTGCCCCCCGAAACCCATCGGGAATGGGGCGAAAAGATTTTCATGGAAGACGAGATTATCGACCGGGTTGATGCCAAATGGGATCGATACGGATTGCCGGGATCGGGCAAGAAAATCTGGAAATGAACGTGCAACAATTGAAGAGTGGGACACCATTCTGCTCGACATAGGCATTATTGCAAGCGATGGCATCCGCATTGGCTGATCGCCATCGCGTCTCTTCTTCCGACATATGTTTAGACTTATCGTCCATATAGCTCTTCTCTGTGCTCTATGCGGCGTGCGGTTCGACTTCGGCCGCGATCTTTTCCCCCGTCATCACGGAAGCAACAGACAAATCGTAGGCTATTTGCGCATTCAGCCAGAATTGTGCCGTCGTGCCAAAATAACGCGACAACCGCAATGCAGTGTCAGCGGTAATGTTGCGTCGTCCACGTAAGATATCGTTGATTCGGTTGGCAGGGACCTTGATATGGCGTGCCAACTCGTTCCCGCTTAATCCCAAAGGAACCATGAACTCCTCTCGCAGGATTTCACCGGGCGCGGTTTTTATCCGCATGACTGCCTCCTTCAATGATAATCAACAATTTCAACATCTTCTGCACTGCCATCACGCCAGACAAAACAGATACGCCATTGATCATTAATCCGGATGCTGTGCTGGCCTTGCCTTTGGCCACGTAATGCTTCCAACCGGTTTCCCGGTGGAGAACGCAAATCCTCTACCGCATCGGCGTAATCAATCATATCAAGCTTTCTAAGCGCCGCTTTTTCTATTGGACGCAACCATTTGGCAACACGCACACCATTAAACAGGTTGGCAGTGTCTTTACTGCGAAAGCTCCTGATCATAATTGTATGTAATACGTACTAAGGACAAAGTCAATTCCGGAAGAACATCCAGTGTTCGCCGCTTTCGCCCGGCTTTTCCGACCAGAAGAATTGCGGCGCGTCGCACATGAAATCATCGACCCGCACGGCGATATTGCAAAGGTCGCCATTGCCAATGACATCGCGCATATATTCAGGGTCGTTGACCTGCCAGCTCATGACCGGCGGGGCGGTTTTATCGTCGATGCAAAGGGCGTATTGTTCCGATTGCGCAAACGGGATCTGTTTGAATTCGGAATGTAATTGACCATTGAGCCTGGTGACCATCAGGACATCGAAAAACGGTCCCTCGGGATTGTCACGATCCACCCAGCCGACGATCTGGTCATTGATATCGTCACAGGTAAAATCCCCGACCAGAACCTGATGACGGTTTTGCGCGGCATATTGTCCGGCCTGAATGCGCATTTCGCGGTAAAGATCATTGGCGGTGACTGGTGCTGCCACCGTATCGTTTGGTGACGCAGTTTTGGCTTCTTGCGCATCAGCTTGCAACATCGTCAGGGAAGTGCCCAGAAGCAGTGTTGCCACAAACAGGTTTCGCACGTGTGTTTCCCGTCATTCTCTTGCAGGTTTCCGGTTCGTCCCGGTTCGGATTTCAGGTCATAATAGCAACTTGCGAAGAAAAAATGACCAAAGATCGGTTTTCGCTAAATGGTTCATTCAAATGTGCGTCAGACGGTATCTGGTTGGGTCTTTCAGGCGACTGCCTTTTCTTGCCCTTTGCGAAAAGCGATCAGCCTGCCTATAACCATAGGAAACCACATTCCGACCAAAGGGAGCTTCCATGCCCAAAACCGATATGACACTCGATCGCATCACCGACCTGCTGGCGCGCGCAAAAAAGGCGGGTGCTGACGATGCGGATGCCGTTTATGTCGAAGGCACGTCACTTTCGGTATCGCAGCGACTGGGCAAGATGGAAAAGCTTGAACGATCCGAGGGGGCCGATCTTGGCCTGCGTGTTCTGATCGGCAAGCAGCAGGCGGTTGTGTCGTCATCGGATACCAGCGAAAGCGCGTTGAACGAACTGGTCGAGCGCGCCGTTGCGATGGCGAAAAACGCCCCCGAAGACCCGTTCTGCGGCATTGCCGATCCATCCGAACTGGCCGAAACATTTGATGTCGAGGCGCTTGAGCTTTGCGAGTCGGGCGAAGTCAGCCAAGAAAAACTGATGGCGTGGGCGACCGCCTGTGAAGAGGCTGCACGGTCGGTTGAAGGTATCACCAATTCCGAGGGCGCGGATGCCGGTTGGGGCACCCACCAGATCACGCTTGCCGCGACCAACGGCTTTGCCAATTCCTATGCTGGCAGCGGCAGCCACATTTCCGTATCGGTCCTTGCAGGAACCGGCACCGGGATGGAACGCGATTATGATTATGACAGTGCGGTGTTTTCGACCGATCTGCGCGATCCGGTCGATATCGGCCTGAAGGCGGCGGAAAAGACCCTGAAACGGTTGAACCCGCGCAAGGTCAAAAGCACGCAGGTGCCGGTGATTTATGACCCGCGTGTTTCGGCATCCCTCGTCGGCCATCTGGCCGGTGCGATCAACGGATCGGGCATTGCACGCGGCACCAGCTTCCTTCTGGATGCCATGGGCAAGGAAATCTTTGCGCCGGGGATCAACATCATTGATAACCCGCACCGCAAACGTGGCCTGCGGTCCAAACCGTTTGACGCCGAAGGCGTCGCCAACGAGAAACGCCATCTGATTGAAAATGGTGTTCTGAAGACCTGGATCATGGATTTGCGGTCCGCCCGCCAGCTTGGCCTGAAATCGACCGGCAACGCATCGCGCGGGGCAGGAAGCCTGCCGGGACCATCCACCACCAACCTTTACATGGAACCGGGCACCATTTCGCCCGCCGACATGATCAAGGATATCAAGCAGGGCCTTTACATCACCGAAATGATCGGCAGCAGTGTCAACGGCGTGACAGGTGATTATTCGCGCGGGGCATCGGGCTTCTGGATCGAAAATGGCGAACTGGCCTATCCAGTTTCCGAAATCACGGTTGCCGGAAACCTGAAGGACATGTTCAAAACGGCCGTTCCGGCCAATGACCTGACCTTCAAATACGGCACGAATGCCCCGACAATCCGGATTGATGGCATGACGCTGGCCGGGCAATAAGCCGACATTTTATCTGGATGTGATTTGTAACAGGGGTGCGTTTTGCGCATCCCTGTTTTCATTTTGGCTGCCATTGCATTGGTCGGCATAGGCCTGAGGCACCATAACCCGCACCGGATAAGGCGACAGGCTGATTTCACACGGCAGTTTACCGGCACTTTCGCCGTCAATCTGCAAGGGTGCCGGGCCGCAATGGCTGGTGATGGTCAGACGTTCGGTCTGCACGACCGACACGTCGGTTTGCGCATGCAACCGGTTCAGGGTCAAAGCAATCCCGTAGCGTGCCAGCGCCATAAAGCCGCTGCCGGGCATCAGCACGACATCAAGGCTGTTATCGGTCAGTTTGGCATCGGGGGAAATCACAAACGCCCCGCCATAATGCTTGGCATGGGTCGCAACCACACCGGCAACGCGATATTGTTCGCGCCCGATATTAACTTCGAAATCGCGGTGATGCGGAAAGATAATATTGCGCAAACCTTCGATCACATAGGCACCCTTGCCGATCAGTCTTTTAAGTTTTAGCGACACATTTGCGACCGTATCGGCATCCGCCCCCATGCCGACCATCAAAAAGAATGCCCGGCCGTTGACCAGACCGGGCCGCACCCAAACCTGGGCCGGATTGTTTATATAATCGGCAATCGCCTGTGCGCGGATTTCAAGCCCGACCTCGACCGCCAGAACATTGGCCGTTCCCAGCGGAATGATGCCAAGCGGCGGGACTTCGTGACCTTCGATCTGGGCATCAAGCAGGCCGTTGAGGGCCTCGTTCAGCGATCCATCGCCACCGGCAACAAACAGCCGTTGATGGGCACGAACCTTGCGCGCCAGTTCGCGGGCATGACCGGGATGGGTTGTCTGTAACAATTCAACCTTTACACCGGCTTTTTGCAAAATGCTTGAAAGGAAACGTTGTTTATTCCCGCCAGCGCGCGGATTGAAGATAACAGTCACCCCGGAATGGGTCATTGCGAAAAACTTCCGTAATAAAAATGAAACATTACTTTCGCGTTCTCTTTATAGAAAATGAAACATGTAACAGTATATTGACAGAACCGATAAATTTATATGAACGGGTTATATATTCGCGCGATTTGTTTTAAACCATTACTGGTTGGGGACACTATTCGGCATGTAAAACCGTCGAATTCCAGCCATCCTTTTGGCAGGATACGGAGGAGCGGCAATGACAGCGATGACGCTGCAACCGCATTACCGCACGGTCTGGATTTCGGACGTCCATCTCGGAACGCGTGGATGTCAGGCAGATCTTCTTTTGGATTTCCTCAATGAAGTGACGGCAGATACCTATTATCTGGTCGGCGATATCATTGACGGCTGGCGGCTCAAGAAAAGCTGGTACTGGCCCGAAAGCCACCACGCCGTTATCACGACAATCATGGAAAAGGCCAAGAACGGGGCAAAGGTCATTTTTGTCCCCGGCAACCATGATGAATTCGCCCGCGAGTTTGTCGATATGACCTTTGGACATGTCGAAGTCAAGATGAATGACATTCACGAGACGGCGGATGGCAGAAAGCTTCTGATCATTCACGGCGACGAGTTTGACGGTGTGGTCAAATATGCCAAGTGGCTCGCCTATCTGGGTGATACGGCCTACAACCTCGCGATTGTCCTGAACCGTTATTATAACGGCATCCGTCGCAAACTGGGTTACGGATACTGGTCACTGTCGGCCTATCTTAAGAACCGGGTCAAGAACGCCGTTCAGTTCGTCTGCAATTTTGAAAATGCCGTCGCCCACGAAGCCGCCAAGCGCAAGGTGGACGGTGTTGTATGCGGCCATATCCATCATGCCGAAAAACGCATGATTGGCGATGTCCTTTACTGCAATGACGGCGACTGGGTTGAAAGCTGCACGGCCCTTACCGAAGACCAGAACGGCAAGCTTGAACTGCTGTACTGGGCTGAAATGCGCCAGATGGCGATGACACATTCCCAACCCGGCCGCGATGCTGCCAGTGCCCCATCCCTTGGATTGGGCAAACTGATGTCGCTGTTTCGGGTTGTCGGGGACAATAACCGTGCTGCCAATGCCAGTTCCAAAAAGAACAGCGGCACGCCAATTGGAAAGACCGCATGAGAATTTTGATCGTATCCGATGCCTGGTATCCTCAGGTAAATGGTGTGGTGCGCACCCTTGAAACCGTGCGCAGCGAACTGGGCGAGATGGGACATGATGTGCATATCATCTCGCCTGATCAATTCCGGACGATCCCCTGCCCGACCTATCCTGAAATCCGGTTGGCCCTGTTTGCCAAACGCAAACTGGCCCGGATGATTGATGCCCTGCAACCGGTTGCGATCCATATCGCGACCGAGGGCCCATTGGGTCAGGCGGCACGTGCTTATTGCCTGAAACGCGAACTGCCGTTTTCGTCAGCTTATCACACCCGGTTCCCGGAATATCTGCATGCGCGGACACGTCTGCCGCTTTCGATTTCCTATCGCGGGATGCGGCGGTTCCATAACAAATCACAATCGGTCATGGTGGCCACGGAATCGCTTCGCGAAGAGCTGGCTGATCGCGGCTTTAACAGGCTGAATATCTGGTCGCGGGGTGTTGACCTTAACCTGTTCAAACCACGACCCGATGCAAGTTTCGGGGATTTCCCAAAACCGCACTGGCTGTTTGTCGGTCGGGTGGCGGTTGAAAAGAATATCGGCCATTTCCTTGACCTTGACCTGCCGGGGACAAAATTTGTTGTCGGCGACGGGCCGCAACTGGCGGAACTCAAATCAAAATACCCGAATGCACAGTTTCTTGGGAAAAAGGTTGGCGAAGAACTGGCTGTCTGTTTCGCATCGGCAGACGTTTTTGTCTTCCCAAGCAAAACCGACACTTTCGGCCTTGTTATTCTTGAGGCCCTGGCATCGGGAACCCCGGTTGCGGTATTCCCGGTTCAGGGGCCCGCCGACATCGTGCGCGGGACCAAGGCGGGTGCCATTGATGCCGACCTTCGCAAGGCGGCGATGGCGGCCCTTGAACTTGACGGCAAGGATGCGCGCGCACTCGCAGAACAATATAGCTGGCGCAATTCCGCCAGTCAGTTCCTGCACAATCTGGCACCGTTTTCGGGCGGGTTTGACGGGGCGGCAGCCAAACGTCTTGCCGTTGAAGACATAACCGAAGCAAAAGAACCGGCGATTGTCATGCCGGCGCAATAACTGGCAGCCGTTTACTATCTGGCAAGCTGGGAGCCGTCCTGCGGGGTTTCTTTCCCTCGCAGGCTTCGGCGCAGAGTGCCATATGCCCGCATCGCATTGATCGCATCCGTCCCAAGCCACCGACGGAACGGTTTAAGCGCGATATAAACCGGCCGGATAACCGCCACGATACGGGACAGTGGTTTCATCTGTGGTGCGGTCATGCCGCTGCGGCTCAGATAAGCCTGCCATCCGGAACGCAAAAGATCGGGACGACGTTTAAAACCGCGCTGTATGGAAAACACAAACAGCAGAATGTCGCGCGCCTGTGCGTCGGGCAATGGCATACGTTTATTGGGGTCTTCTTCGAAATCAATAAAACCGATCCTGCCATCATCCCGAATGGTCATGTTGCGCAAAAGAGGGGCGCCATGCGCAAAACCATTGGCATGCAAATCCGCCAATGCAGTTCCGGCCATGGCAATCAGTTCAGCAACACGTGCTTCATCCCCACCCTTGACCGCATCGCTGATTACGGTTTGCAAGATCGCCCCGTTATCGCCAATAGCGATCCAGTTATCGGCGACTTCGAGAAGATCAGGCACCAGAACGCCTGCACGGTTCAGGGCATGAAGGATTTCAGCCTCGCTTGCCAGACCGGCCTTGCCGCCTGGCGACACTGTCGGGCGCAACATCGGTATCCGCGTCAGGGTTGCGACAAAACGCTGCAGGCGGTGCCAGCCCTTTTGCTTTGGCCGGACAGCCTGTTTGATCCAGATACGCCGTCCTTTCCACCGCAATGGAAAAACCCGTGCGCCAACACCTTGGGCAATCGTCTGTTCCACGATATCGTGGAGTTGCTCTGTCATTTTTTTATCTTATATGTCGTTTTTCGTGGCCTGCATTCCTGCAGGCCCTGTCAGTATCAGTTAAGTTACGTTGCTGCGGCTTGCCGCACCTGCCCGGGCATGCTAGCAACAGCCCGGAAAGATCAAGATATCCATGATGCCTCATCCATATAGATAGTGTCGGACTGACACAATCGGAAATGGCGTCGCACGACCGGGAAGAATTCATTGCCAAAGCATTCGCTAGATCACACGACGGAACATTGGAATACGTGGCCAATGATCAGACGCATCGTTCAGGATGCGGTTGCCCCTTATTTCGGCAAGATTGTCCTGGCTCTGATTTGCATGGCGCTTATGGCTGCCGCGACTGGCGGTTATGCCTATCTGATGGATCCGGTGATTAACGAGGTCTTTGTCAAAAAGAACCCGGCGATGCTGGTCCCTGTCGGGGTTGCCGTCCTTGCGGCTTTTGCGCTGAAAGGCTTTGCCAACTATGGGCAGTCGGTTTTGATGAGCTATGTCGGTGGTCGCATCCTTGCCGATATTCAGAACAAGCTTTACGAACATGTCATCCGGCTTGATATCGGGTTCTTCCACAATACCAATACCGGCAAACTGATCACGCGTTTCACCAGCGATATCACCGCGATGCGGGCCGCCGTTTCCGTATCACTGACCGGTTTTGGCAAGGACTTTTTGACCGCCATCGTGCTGATTGGCGTCATGTTCTATCAGGATTGGCAGCTTGCCATCATTGCGTTCACGGTATTTCCCGCCGCCATCCTGCCGATTGCCCGCCTGGGCAAGCGCATGCGCAAGGTTTCTGCCAACACCCAGCAACAGATTGGTGAATTTGCAACCCTCCTTGAACAAACCTTCCAAGGTGTCCGCCATGTCAAAGCTTATGGCATGGAACCCTATGAATGTTCGCGGATGGAAAAGCTTGTTGAAACCGTCTTTGATCTGAGCTTCAAGGCGCAGAAAGTCAGCGCACGTTCTTCCCCTATCATGGAAACACTCGGCGGCGCTGCGATCACGACCATTATTATTTACGGCGGTAGCCGCGTCATTGACGGGGCAAGCGATCCGGGCAGTTTCTTTTCGTTCATCACGGCCCTGTTGCTGGCATATGAGCCGGTCAAGCGCCTTGCCAATATCAATATCAATTTGCAGGCCGGTCTTGCAGCATCGCAGCGCGTGTTTACCGTCCTTGATATCGAACCGGAAATTCGCGATGCCGACGATGCCAAAACGCTTCAGGTCAAGGGTGGCGCCATCCAGTTCAAGGATGTTTCCTTTTCCTATAACAATGAAACGACGGCACTGCGTAACATCAGCCTTGATATAGAGGCCGGTCAGACGATTGCCCTTGTCGGGCCGTCGGGTGCCGGTAAATCGACCATCCTGAACCTGATCCCGCGGTTCTATGATATCAATGCCGGTGCGATCACGATTGATGGTCAGGATATCCGCGATGTAACGCTGGAAAGCCTGCGATCAGCGACCGCACTGGTCAGTCAGGAAATCACGCTGTTTGACGATACGGTTCGATCCAACATCGCCTATGGCCGATTTGGCGCAAGCGATGCCGAAATCGAAGAAGCCGCACGTCATGCAGCAGCCCATGATTTCATCCTGCAACTTGAAAACGGTTATGACACCATTGTCGGCGAACATGGTGTGAAGCTTTCAGGCGGCCAGCGCCAGCGGATCGCGATTGCACGTGCGATGTTGAAAAATGCCCCGATCCTGCTTCTGGACGAGGCAACATCGGCCCTTGATACGGAATCCGAACGCCACATTCAGGGGGCCCTGACCGAATTGATGAAAGGACGGACGACGCTTGTCATCGCGCACCGCCTTTCGACGATTGTCGATGCCGACAAAATTTGCGTCATTCAGAACGGGCATGTTACCGAACAGGGACGCCATGAAGAATTGCTTGCGCTTGGAGGGGCTTACGCCAATCTCTATAATCTGCAATTCTCGGAAGAGAGCGATAACTAGGCCGACAGAAATCGGGATAAACTGGCGTGCAGTTTCATAAGCGGATCATAAAAAGCGATCAGGCGCGCAGCACTTTGTGCTGGCTTGCGGCAACCTATATCCGGTTCATTCGTCTTACCGGTCGCTGGCACACGGAAGGTGGCGATCATCCTGCGCATTTCCTGACCGAAGGAAAACCCTTTATCGTGGCTTTCTGGCATCAGCGGTTGCTGATGATGCCCTATACATGGCGTTCGGTTGCGGGGAACCGACCGTTTAACATGCTGATTTCATCGCATCGCGACGGTGAAATCATTTCCCGCACCATCGGTCATTTCGGAATTGCGACAATTGCCGGGTCAACCGGACAAGGCAAGGGCGGCGCGGCAGCGTTGCGGCGTATTCTCAAGGCCCTCAAGGCAGGCGAAGTCGTCGGCATGACCCCGGATGGACCGCGCGGACCACGCATGCGGATTTCCGATGGCATCGTTCAGGCCGCACGACTGGCCGAAGTCCCGATTTTCCCACTGACCTATTCTGCCTCAAGACGCCGCGTTTTTGGCAGTTGGGACCGGTTTGTTTTGCCGCTTCCATTTTCAAAAGGTGTCTTTAGCTGGGGCGATCCCATCCATATCCCGCGCGATCTGGATGACGACGGATTGGAAGAAAAGCGGCTGGAACTTGAAGCAGCTTTGACCAAGCTGACACAGGAAAGCGATGCCAAGCTTGGCCTTGACGTGATTGAACCTGCCGGACCGGATGAACTTCCCAAACAGAAGCGGTCGGCCGTGGTGGCGGCGGCAGAACAGGAAACGGCCAAATGAGCCTGTTTTACGCCTATCGCGTTGCGACACGGCTTTTGGGTCCGGTACTTGGTCTTTATCTGCAACGGCGCAAAAAACGCGGCAAGGAAGATGCAGGAAGGATCGGCGAACGGTTCGGTCATGCCAGCGCATTGCGCCCGAAGGGAAAGCTGGTCTGGATACACGGGGCCAGCGTTGGCGAATCCCTTTCCGCCCTGCCGGTGATTGATGCCCTTCGCGCGCGTTTTCCCGATGTGTCGATACTTGTCACCACCGGCACCGTCACATCCGCGGCAATGATGTATCAACGCCTTCCGGAAGGTGTGATCCATCAGTTTATTCCGATTGACCGACAGGTCTGCGTTGCGCGTTTCCTGCATCACTGGAAACCTGATGTTGCACTTTGGCTTGAAAGCGATTTCTGGCCCAACATTCTGACAAAGGCCAAAAAGGCGGGGACCAGACTGGCACTTCTGAACGGTCGTATCTCGGCCCGAAGTTTTAAAAGCTATTCCCGGTTCCCTTCCTTCATTACCCCGGTGATCTCGGCCTTTGACCTGATCCTCAGTCAGGGGGCAGAGGAAACCGGGCGTTTCATCGCATTGGGGGGAACCGATGTTCGTGCGGTCGGGAACCTGAAATTCGCAGCCCCCGCCCTGCCGGTTGATAGCGACACGTTGTCCGAACTCAAGACACAGATTGGCAATCGTGCCGTATGGCTTGCCGCAAGTACGTTTGACGGCGAAGAAGCCGCATGCGCGCAGGTTCATAAAAGCCTTGCCAGCAAACATGAAAACCTTCTGACGGTGATCGTTCCCCGCCATTCTGATCGGGCCAACGATATCGAAACCGACCTGATCGCAAAGGGCCTGCGCGTGGCGCGCCGAAGCCTTGGCCATGTGATTACCGATCAGGTTGATGTTTATCTTGGCGACACCATGGGCGAGATGGGGCTTTATTACCGGCTTGCACCGGTATGCCTGATCGGCAAGACCCTTTGCGCATCGGGTGGGCAAAACCCGCTGGAACCAGCAAGGCTTGGCTGTGCGATCCTGCATGGCCCGGATATGAGCAACTTTAACGAAATCAGCCGCGAACTTCTTGCCGCCAGAGCATGCCGTCCGGTTGCCGATATCGATGATCTGGCCCGGCAGGTTGATACCCTTCTGACATATCCGGAAAAGGCCCGGGAACTGGCAAATGCTGCGCTGGAATATGCCAATTCCAAGGCCGAGGTGCTTGATCGGACGATGGATGCAATCGCGCCGCTTTTAATCAGCGAGGCCGCCAATGCGCGCCCCTGATTTCTGGCAAGCGGATGGTTTCTGGGCCAAGGCATTATCGCCCCTGTCACTGCTGTGGCGGGCGGGTGCGGGCATTCGCGCCATGAAAACAACCATGCGTCATCCCGGATGCAAGGTTTTCTGCGTTGGCAATTTTACCATCGGCGGTGCTGGAAAAACCCCGACGGCAATCGCGCTTTATCACACGTTGCACCATATGGGCATCAACGCCAATTTTCTGAGCCGTGGCTATGGCGGGCGTGAAATCGGCCCGCATCGCGTTGATCCGGCGACCGATACGGCCTCCGATGTCGGTGATGAGCCGCTGCTTTTGGCACATACCGCCACAACGTGGGTTTCGCGTGACCGGGGCATGGGGGCCGAAACCGCCCGTAATGCCGGGGCCGATGCGATTATCATGGATGACGGACTGCAAAACCCGTCCGTGATCAAGGATTGCAGCTTTGCCGTTGTCGATAGTGGTTTCGGCATTGGGAATGGTCGCGTGATTCCGGCTGGGCCGATGCGCGAAACACTTGAACAGGGCTTGGCAAAAGTCCACGCCATTATCCTGATTGGCGATGGTAATCCGCCATTTCTGGCAAATCTTCCTGCCTCTGTCCCGGTTCTGAGAGCCCGAGTTGTGCCTTGCAACGGTGTCGAGTTTGACGGTCGCAGGGTCCTTGCATTTGCGGGCATTGCCCGCCCGGCGAAATTCCATGACAGCCTGCGTACCGTTGGTGCCAATATTGTTGCCAGCGTCGATTTCGCGGACCATCATCCGTTTCGCCCGAATGAACTGGCTGACCTGCGCCAAAGGGCCGCAGCCCTGAACGCGGATCTGGTAACAACGGAAAAAGATCTGATGCGCTTGCCTGTCGCGGCGCGCAACGGCATAAGCACACTTGGCATCAAACTGGAATTCGAAGCCCCGGACCAGCTTGAGAAAATCATTAAAGCGGTATTGTCTGATGGCTGAACGCAGCGCCTTTTACAAAGCACGCCAGAAATATGTTTCCCACCCTTTACAGGGGCTTGGCGCCTATTTGCTGTTTGGCTTTTTCAAGGTCATGCCGATTGATCTTGCGTCTGCCATCGGCGGTCGGCTTCTGCGCGCGATTGGCCCGAAACTTGGGCAAAGCAAGAAAGCCCGAAATAATCTCGTCAAGGCTTTTCCAGAAAAGTCAGCCGAAGAAATCGAAGCCATCATTACAGATATGTGGGAGAATCTCGGTCGTAGTGCGGCAGAAATTCCCCATCTTCCAACGCTAGATTGCGGAAGCCCCCGCCTTGAAATCGTCGGTCTGGAAAACGGTATGGCGACAAGGGAAGATAACAAACCCGGCCTGTTCTTTACCGGCCATATGGGGAACTGGGAAGTTTCGACCAAGATTGGCGATGCGCTTGATATGGAAATGATGACCATTTATCGCGCACCGGATAACCCCTGGGTCGATAAACTTTTCAAAAGCGTTCGCAAGGGATTTCGCGGCGAACTGGTGCCAAAGGGCGCCAAAGGTGCACGGAAATTTGCCGCCTTCCTGAAAAAAGGTGGCCACGCAGCCCTATTGGTCGATCAGAAGCTCAATAACGGGATCGCCGTACCTTTCTTTGGCCGCGATGCGATGACGGCCCCGGCACTGGCACAATTTGCCCTGAAATACGATTGTCCGGTCATTCCGGTGAGGGTCGAAAGGTTGAGCGGTGCCAATTTCCGGATGACGTTTTATCCGGCGCTGACAATTATCCCCACCGAAGACCGCGAGGCAGATGTCCTTCGCATCATGACCGAAGTGAACGCCATCATGGAAGGCTGGATCCGTGAACGACCGGCACAATGGCTTTGGCTTCACAAACGCTGGCCGAACTAAGCGGCAATTATCACGCTGGCATTAACCTAATTGGAACGACCTTGCACCAGACTGGTGGGCACCTCACCACCATCTCCGGGGAAGTTTCTTTTTGCTGCGTTTCGTCGTCCCGCTTTTCCTGATCCTTATTGCATCGATGTTTGCGGTCTGGCCGTCCTTTGCGCTTGAGGGCGACATCGGCAAGATCGAAAGCAGTTCAAAAAATGTGCGCATACGGATTGCCGAGCTTGATCAGCAGTTGCGCACACATCTGCAAGAAGCGGTCGAAAAATTCGGCGATCGCCAGATCGAATGCGGTGCCAGCGGCGAGAAGAAATCACTGTCAGATTGCATTGCCGAAGACGACGATAACCTGACGCAAGCCAAACTATCGATTGCACGTGCCAAAGATCGTGACGCGGAAGAAAGCCCGCTTGATGAACTGGCGGCAACCGAAGAACGTTTTGCCATGTTCATCGAACGTCTTAACAAAACCAACGACCTTCTGTCCCGTGCCGGGGCAACAATGTATCGGACCAGCTTCGACATCACGCCGGAAATGGATCAGTTGCGCCGACAGGTTATTGTCTATGTCGAACGCAAACAGGAATATGATCTGCGCCTGAATCAGGCGATGTTGATCGCGGGTGTAACGCTTGTCCTGATCGCTATTTTCGCGATGATCTTTTTTGCCACACGCCGCATTCGGGGAAATTAGGATCAGCATCCTCTGTTGCAGGACAAATTGCGTTGATAATGTGATCAAACCCCGTTACCGACTGGCTCAAGAGCGATCGTCCGAGGAAACTAAGAAACAATGACACAGGCCTATTGGCAGGACATTCTGGTTGCATTGCGCCAGATCATTCGCGCAACCGATCTGCATTCCAAACGCATGATGAAAGCCTGTGGCCTGACCATCCCGCAGGTGATGGTCCTGCGCGCGATTGACGAATTGCAGAACGTTACGGTGCGCCGCATTTCCAATCATGTGTCCCTTAGCCAGGCAACGGTCACAACAATCCTGAACCGCCTTGAACAGCGCGGGCTGGCAGAACGTCGTCGCAGCACCACGGACAAGCGCGTGGTCAATACGGTTCTGACAGAGGCAGGTCAGAATGTTCTGAAAGCAGCCCCCACAATGCTTCACGAAGAATTCATATCCCAATTCGAAGCCCTGCCCGATTGGGAAAAAACGCAGCTTCTGTCATCCATGCAGCGGGTCGCGACAATGATGAATGCGGAAAAGATTGATGCGGCCCCGTTGCTAGACGTCCGCCCTGCCGACGAAATTCCGCGTTAGGGCCGGTTCAAACCCGATTACAGATCGGCAATCACCACTTGATGGCCATTGCGTCGGGCATCACCCACCGCATTGAATTTCTTCCCATCGCGACTGACCTTGGCGGCGTGAACACCGCCAAAGAACATATCCTCGGTATCCCAGCGTTGCTGGTCTTCAAGGCTAAGACCGTCCAGAAGCGCACCGTCAAACCCTGGCTCGACAGACAGAAGACTGTCTTCGACATGAAGCCGCGGTGCCGCCACCGCCCCATGCAGGGTCATGTCATAGGCATCGATATTCAGCATTACCTGCAACATGGTCGAACGAATGCGGTTTGACCCGCCAGAGCCCAGTGCAATCGCATCACCATTGCCCGCCAGATACAGGGCCGGGGTCATCATCGACGTCATCCGCACACCGCACGGCCAGTGATGGAACCCGTCGGGTGACAGATCGGCTTCGCCCAGCATGTTATTGAGCATGATACCAGTCCCCGGCACCATGCGCCCGGAACAGGACCCGTTTGAAATCGTCGCCGCGGCAAGATTGCCATCGCCATCAACCACGGAAATATGGGTCGTGCCATTCTGGCTAAGCGGGCGGTCGCCAATCATAGACCGGTAGGATTCGCAAAATTCGTCGGCAAGGATTGTCGGGCTTGCGCCATGTTCGCTACGTGCCAGCCCGGTGGCATGAAGAATGCGCGAAATGGCTTCAAGATGACGGGCCGATCCAAATGCCCCGAGTTCTATTTCGCGCGCAAGCTTAAGGCCGAAACCAACCAGAACCCCGCCCGACGCCGGTGGCGGGTTTAAAACAAACCGCCCGTTGCGCCCGGCAATCAATAGCGGATCACGGACCAGAACGCGGCATGCCGCCAAATCCGCCCCTGTCAGATAGCCGCCATATTCCCGGCATTCGGTCACCAGCGCATGACCAAGATCGCCGTGATAAAAGCCATCGGCCCCGGTCCGCAGCAGATATTCGATGCTATCGGCCATATCAGCCTGACGAAGAATGGAACCCTCGTCTGGCAATTCAAATCCGTCTTCGGCCTGATGCCCCGGCGCACCGAAAACGGCCCGGCTATCTTTGGAAAATGCCATAAGCGGGGTTACGATCCCCATGACATACCGTTGAAACGCATCCAGCTTGATCCCGTCGCGCGCAGCCGTAATTGCCGGTTCGGCCAGCATCGCCATCGGCAGGGATCCAATATCGTCATGCAGCTTGAAAATACCGGCAACCACGCCCGGTGTTGCAACCGAACCATATCCGCCGTGAAATTCCTGAGTGACACCCCCGGCAAATGTCGCAAACCGGCTTTCAAACTCAAGTTCTTCGCGCGGGCGTTTGGCAAGCGGGGTTTCGACAAAGAAATCATAAAGCCGGGGTGGTTTTCCCGCCGGACGGGCCATGACAAAACCACCACCGCCCAATGACGCCAGAACCGGTTCGGCCACACAGGCCGCCCACATGGCCGCAGTTACCGCATCAAAGGCATTGCCGCCCGCCTCAAGCACATCGGCAGCCGCGCGTGCGGTGACATCATGTCCTGCGGCGACGGCTCCGTGCTTTTTCATGGCAGATATTCCTTATTGTTTATCCGTCATCAATTGCTGGCCTTCACCTTCGCGGCCTTTTGTGCGTCTTCCATCGGCGGCACAAGAAGGGCGGCGTCAACACGGGCATCCCCGACATTGATCCGCCAATCCAGATGCGGCCCGGTTGCCCGGCCACTTGCCCCGACCTTGGCAATCGGATCACCCTGCCGAACGACATCGCCGACTTTCACATCGATTTCCGACAGATGCAAAAACGCCGAAACCATGCCAAGCCCGTGATCAATAAACAGGGTCGCCCCGGAAAAATACATATCGGGATGCGCCAGCGTCACAATCCCGTCGGCCGGGGCCACGACCTGTGTGCCGGTGGGAACGGCAATGTCTATCCCCCAATGCGGGGCACGCGGTTCACCATTCAAGATGCGTTGCGATCCGTATATACCGCTGATCGGGCCGAGAACCGGCCAGATAAAGCCGTTCTTGTAAAATTCCTGGGTAAATCGTTCGACACGTGCTTCGCGGGCCTGACGCGAATCATCCCTGATCCGTTCCATGACCTCCGGGTCCGGCGTCACCATCTTGGGCGGCAGGCCATCAATGCGCTGGATATCAAATTCGCGATCCCCGATGTCATAGGCATATTCTTCGACAGCCCCGTCTGCCTTGCGCAAAGTCAGCTTGGCCGGGCCCTCGTAATCGCGGGGGAAGCCAAGGATAAACGCCCCGTCCGGGCCAATCGTATCAATCGCCTTGCCATCCAGAAGGATGCTGCTTCCGGGTTCGGTCTGACCGAACACGATGCCGCCCTGAACAAACTGGCCCTCATAGGTTGGCTCGGCCGCGATTGCACCAACGCATGACGCCATCAAACCGGTTGCCGCCAAAAACATCTTCATTGCGAAACGCATTACAGAAGGCTCCCTTGCCTGTCGTCATCCTTTGGGACCGGATCTTTTTTCCGGGCAGGTTTCGGTTTGGCAGCCGATTTCGGCGCAACCGTGGCAGCCGGTGCCGACGCAGGATCATCCGATCCCGATTGTGCCGATACTGATTGTGCCGATACTGGGCCCGGTGTGCCAGACGAAGACGAAGACGCCCCCGCTGTCACATCCGCACGTCCATCCTGCATTTCCAGAATGTAACCTTGCCCGGCAATCAGGTCCGACGCCCTGCCGATCAATCCTTCATCGACACCGCGCACAACGGCAAAGCCGCGTTTCAGAACATTGCGATAGGAATAGCTTTCCAGAAGACGGTCATAGCGCGCCAGTCCTTCGGTTTCGCGGTTCAGGATATTTTTAACCGCCGCCTGCATCCGACCAGCCAGATCGCCGATCTGTTTGCGGTCGCGTGCGATATCGCGTCTGGCATTTGCCGGGCGAAGTCCGGCGGCAGCCTGATCAAGACGTGCCTTTTGCATCTGGATGGCGGATTTGATCGCACCATCCAGCCGCAGACCAGCATTTTCCAACCGTCCGCGTTTTTCCGAAAGCTGTTCGCGCGGACTGACCAGCCGTGCCCCGGCTTCGTTCAGACGCGCACGCGCCTGCTGCAAGACACTGCCTGCGGCACGTGGTAGCCGATCGGCCCAGTTATCAAGGGTCTGGCTGCGTTCTTCAAGCATCCGGCGCGGATCGCCAAGACCACGCGCAAGGCTTTCAAGGGCTGTGCGTTTTTCCACACCAAGCCGACGGACCGCCTGCGTCAGACGAAGGCCGTCTTCCTCGACCTGACCGATCAGATCAAGCCGCACCGGAACGGCCTTTTCCGCGGCCCCCGTCGGAGTAGGCGCACGCAGGTCAGACACAAAATCAATCAGGGTGGTATCGGTTTCATGACCGACTGCGGAAATCACCGGAATGTCGGATTCCGCCACCGCGCGGGCAATGATTTCCTCGTTAAATGCCCAAAGGTCTTCCAACGACCCGCCACCGCGCGCAACAATCAGGACGTCGGGACGCGGAATATTGCCATAGGGCAAAAGATCATTGAAACCGCGCACGGCCTGCGCGACCTGTTCGGCGGCACCGGTTCCCTGTACCAATACGGGCCATAACAGAACCCGGCGCGGGAAACGTTCGCGCAGCCGATGCATGATATCGCGGATCACCGCCCCGGTCGGGGATGTTACAATCCCGATGACATCGGGCAGGAACGGGATCGGCTTTTTGCGATCCGCATCAAACAGTCCTTCGGCAGCAAGTTTCTTTTTGCGTTCTTCCAGAAGTTTCAGGAGTGCGCCTTCGCCGGCAACCTCCATCGTTTCGATGACAATCTGGTATTTCGACCGGCCGGGAAATGTCGTCAATCGGCCGGTTACAATGACTTCCATGCCGTCTTCGGGTGCGATGCCAAGTTTGGATGCCTGCCCGCGCCAGCAAACACCGTCCAGCACCGCCTGATCGTCTTTGAGTGCCAGATACATGTGACCGCTGCTTGCGCGCTTGAAGCCGGAAATCTCGCCGCGCACACGCACAAACGAAAACGCATCCTCGACCGTGCGTTTAAGCGCGCTGGAAAGATCAGAGACCGAAAATTCCGGTAGATTTCCCGGTTTCGCGGGTTCTTCGGGCATGGGGGCGAACGGGTCGAACAAATCTTGCGTCATCAAGGGCACTTTATGCTAAAAGCCCGCATAAATTTTCAAGCGGGATGGGGTGCAAGCCTAGTTCATCCCGTCTGGACCATCAAGCAGTCGGACACGTAATCGAGGTTAAAATCATGAAGGTTCTGGTCGTTGGCGGTGGCGGACGTGAACATGCATTGTGCTGGGCAATTGCCAAAAGCCCGCGGCTGACCAAACTTTGGTGTGCGCCGGGCAATGCCGGGATTGCCGATTCAGCAGAATGTGTCGCCATTTCAGATAGCGACATTGACGGCCTTGTGAAATTTGCCAACGACAATGCGGTCGATCTGGTTGTTGTCGGCCCCGAGGCCCCGCTGGTCGCGGGCCTTGTAGACGCGCTGGATGCGGTTGGCATCAAATCGTTTGGCTGTTCAAAAGCGGCGGCACAGCTTGAAGGCTCCAAGGGTTTCATGAAGGACATGGTGGCAAAGTTTGGCGTCCCGTCTGCGGCCTATGGCCGTTTCACCACGCCCGACGATGCGCGGGCCTTTGTTGAAAAGCACGGTGCGCCGATTGTCGTTAAGACCGACGGCCTTGCCGCGGGCAAGGGTGTGACGATTTGCCAGACAGTTGACGAAGCCCTTGCCGCAATTGACGAATGCATGGTCGGTGGCAAATTCGGCGATGCCGGTGCGGAACTGGTGATCGAGGAATTCATGACCGGCGAAGAAGCATCCTTCTTTGCCGTCTGCGATGGTGAAAACGTCATTCCGCTAATTGCCGCGCAAGATCACAAGGCTGTGGGCGAAGGCGATACCGGCCCGAATACTGGCGGTATGGGGGCCTATTCCCCCGCCCCGGTTTTCACCAAATCGGTTGAAGACAAGGTCATGGAACAGATCATTGTTCCGACCGTCAAGGGCATGGCCGCCGAAGGCCATCCTTTCAAAGGGGTCCTGTTTGCCGGTCTGATGATCGATGATGCGGGCAACCCGAAACTGATCGAATACAACATCCGTTTTGGCGATCCGGAATGCCAGGTTCTGATGACGCGCCTGAAATCGGATGTGATTGATATTCTTGATGGGGCGGCAAGCGGCGAACTCGATAAGGTCAAACCCGAATGGCATGACGAAACCGCCATGGTCGTTGTCATGGCCGCCAAGGGGTATCCGGGCAGCTACGACAAAGGCACCGAGATCAGAAATGTTGCCGATGCGGATGCGATGGACAAGGTCAAGGTCCTGCATGCGGGCACGAAAATGGATGGTGACAAACTGACCGCGACGGGGGGGCGTGTTCTTGGCGTTACCGCACGCGGCACGTCGGTGACCGAGGCACAGAAACGCGCCTATGAAGCGGTTGACGCCATTAACTGGCCGGGTGGTTTTTGCCGTCGTGATATCGGCTGGCGCGCGATTGCCCGCGAACAGAAATAAACATTCAACTTGAAAAAGACCGGGTCATGCAGCCCGGTCTTTTTTCATGCCTGCGTGATAGCGCACTGCACATTGCCCGTTCGGGCCATGTTCGATGGTGGCATCCACACCGAACACATCACGCAGATTTTGGGTCGTCAGAATATCGGCAGGACTGCCGATCCCCACCAGTTCCCCGTCACGCATCATGGCAATCCGGTCGCAATACATCGCGGCATGGTTCAGATCGTGCAAGGCCGCCACCACGGTCACCGGTAATTCATGCACCAGTTCCAGCAATCCAAGCTGATGACGGATATCCAGATGGTTTGTCGGTTCATCCAGCAGAAGGAATTTTGGTTCCTGCGCCAGTGCGCGCGCGATATGAACCCGCTGCTTTTCACCGCCCGAAAGCGTATGCCAGAACCGGTCGGCCAGATGGGTCATGTCAACATCGCCGAGCGCACGTTCCACAATCGCATCATCGCGTTCCGACCAAGGCGACAGCATGCTGAGATAAGGTGTGCGTCCCAGTGCCACCGCCTCGCGCGCGGTCAGGCGGTCGGTGGTATCGGCCTGCTGTTCGACAAAACCGATCTGTCGGGCCAGTTTGCGACGACCATGCTTTTTCATGTCCTGCCCTGCCAGCATCGCACGCCCCTGATCAGGTGGACGAATACCGGCCAAAACCGACATCAAACTGGTTTTGCCCGATCCATTCGGCCCGATCAGGCCCAGAAACTCGCCCGGTTCCACCCGGAGGGAGACATTTTTGATGATCTTGCGAAAACCGGCAGACCAGACGATATCGCGCAGTTCCAAACTCATCGCAAAATCCTTCCGTGACACAGGATCAGGGCAAAGACCGGGGCCCCGACAAGGGCGGTAATCACCCCGATTGGCAAAACCTGCCCCGGAACGATCACGCGTGAGATGACATCGGCACAGACCAGAAACAGTGCGCCAATCAATGCCGATAGCGGTAATAGCAGCCCATGACGCGTTCCGACAAAAAAGCGCGCGGCATGCGGGATCACGAGCCCGACAAAACCGATGGAACCAACAATACTGACCATTACCGCGGTCATCATCGCGGCTGCGACAATCAGGATCGCATAAACCCGCCTGACCGGCACACCAAGCGATGCGGCGGATTCACGACCAAACGTAAAGGCATCAAGTGCGCGTGCATGCCAAAGACACACGACAAGCCCGACAAGAGCCACGGGTAAAGCCAGCCACACATCGGGCCAGCGCACGCCGCTAAGATTGCCCAGAAGCCAGAACATGATGCCGCGCGCCTGCTCGGCACTGGCCGATTTGGTGACAATGAAGGATGTAAGTGCGTTAAACATCTGCGATCCGGCAATCCCTGCCAGAATGATCGCCCCCGTGCCGCGCCCGGCCTGTAATGCCAGAAGGGTCACAAAGGCGAATGCCGCCACCGCGCCGATAAATGCGCCAAGTGACAGGGAAAGCATCCCGGCCCCAAGACCAAGGATCACGACACTGACCGCACCGGTCGATGCCCCGGCTGAAATGCCCAGCAGATAGGGATCGGCAAGACTGTTGCGCAAAAGCGCCTGCAGGACCGCGCCGGAAACGGCCAAAGCCGCCCCGCAACTTGCAGCAACAATCGCGCGGCTCAGCCGATAGTTCCAGACAATACCGGCATCAATCGCATCCACCGGATGACCGGCATCCCATAAATGATTGGCAATCGTATCGATCACCGTACCCACCGGGATTGCTGTTTCACCCACCGATGCGGCAACCGCCAGGACCGCAGCCAGCAACATCAGCGCGGCAAATGCCACGCTGATGCGTTTCATGAAAACGGGGCTGGAAATGACGTTACCGATCACTGGTTTGATCACTGGCCCGATCACTGGGTTGCCTCGAACGCCTCGATTGCCTTGGCCAGCGTTTCAATGCCCTCGATTGTCCGCATGGTCGGGTTCATCGACTGGGCATCCATGACGACGATATTTCCGCTTTTGACCGCATTCATCTGACGGGTTACCGGATCGGATTTCAGGAACTGCATTTTAAGTTCCCAGTCATCGGCCGGAAAACGACGACGATCCATTTTGCCAATCACAATGATATCGGGATTGGTTCGTGCGATGGTTTCCCAGCCAACTGTGGGCCATTCATCGTCACTGTCGATGACATTTTCCACACCAAGGATCGACATGACATAGGCCGGTGCGCCTTTCTGCCCGGCAACAAACGGATCAACATCGATTTCAGCGCTGGAGAACCAGAACAGGGCCGAAATGCCCTTGCCGTTGACGGCGGCGACTTTTTCACGTGCGGCTTTTTCGCGGGCTTTGAAATCGGCAATCAGATCTGCGCCACGTTCCTCGACGTCGAAGATTTTCGAAAGGTCGGCTATCCCCTGATAGATCTGATCCATCGAAAAGGCATCAATCCGCGTTCCGTCACCGCCCGTGGTGTTGTCCTTACCGACGCAATCGGCTGGTGCGGTATAGACCGGGATTGAAAGTTCAGCAAACTGGTCAATCGTTCCGACCTTGCCATTCGGGCCGATATGCCATTGGAACTGGGTTGCGACCATATCGGGTTTCTGGCCGACCACACTTTCAAAGCTGGGATCGTTGTCTGCCAGACGCGGAATGGTGGCGTTGACGTCGAGAAACTGTTCCTGCACCGGACCAAGCCATACGGCCGTTCCGACCACCCTGTCCGCCAGTCCCAGAAGATAAAGCAGTTCAGTGCTGCTTTGGCCAAGCGATACGACACGGTTCGGAGCCTGATCAAAGGTCAGGGTTCGACCACAATTTTCCAGTGTAAGCGGATATTCCGTGGCAGATGCGTATTGTGCGAAAGAAGCCAGTCCTGCAGCAAACACCCCGACTGCAAAAACCTTTTTGTTCAATTCAATCACTTTGCGTCCTTTCATGGATATGTCGATCCGGAATTTCATTTCCTGACCGGACATACCAAACCAATAAATGTTATGTTATAACATAACATCAAAGTTACTATGGTCAAGGGACTGGCTGAAGTGCTGAAAAATGGCGGGAAATGCCGGGATCCAAGGGCGGTCCAATGGCTTTCAGCCCGCCCGGAACGGTGACATATACCGACATCCTCCGGGGCACCCCGCCCGGTCCGTCGTATTCATGTCAGCAGGTCTCCTGGCTCGCGGGTCGTTGTGTTTTCCTGCCTTCCCGGGAAATATCCCAGTGGCTTTCAGAAGGAAACACTCACCGCCTACAGTTGCGGGGGCAGCTTCGGTTAACCGTCTTCACGGACGGCTTCGAATTCCCTTTATCCTTATCGGATACTGACATCTATCGGTGTCACATAGTCACAAAGGCCGGTCAAGCCAATTGCGAATAAATCGCAATGATTGCAATTTTCAATAGGCGTTCGCAGCCGCCGTGCCATCGCCGCCCAGTCGCCCAAGGATCGCCGAGACATCGCGCATCGGTGGCGCGCCAAACATGCGGGCATATTCACGGCTGAACTGTGAGGCGCTTTCATATCCGACTTCATAGGCCGCGGTCGCCGCATCCTTCATTTCCGTCAGCATCATCTGGCGCGCCATCGTCAGGCGAAGGCGTTTCTGATACTGAAGCGGGCTCATGGAGGTTACCTGCTTGAAATGATGATGGAAGGAGGACGGGCTCATATTTGCCTGTGCCGCAAGATCATCGACCCGCAGTGGTGCTGCAAAATCGTCCTTCATCAGACGGATGATCTTGGAAATGCGCTGCATGTTGCTGCCGCCCATTCCGATTTGTGCAATCCTGGCCCCCTGAAGGCCGCGCAACAGGCGATAATGCACTTCGCGCAGAAGCATCGGCGCCATCACGGAAATATCGTCTTTCTCATCACACAGGCGCAACAGGCGCATCACGGCACCCAGTAAGGTATCGCTGGCGTTATCGACATGAAGCCCGCAATCGCTTTCGGATGCCGAGCCGACCTGAAGATCAATCTGGGTGACAAGATCACCCAACATCTGACCATCCAGTTCAATCGACAAGCTGCGATACGGAAGTGCTGCACTGGCATTTGTCACACAGCCGACAATCGGCAGGTCGACCGACGCCACCAGATACTTTCCGGGCACGTAACTGAAAACCGCCTCGCCCAGAGTGACCTCTTTGGCACCTGACGCGATAATGCAAAGGCATGGCTTGTAGATTGTCGGAACTTTCATCGACGGCCCGGTCGCACGATACAGATGCACCGCCTTTACCGGCGTCTCGGCAACACCTTCGCCTTCGCAGTATCTGTCAATCAGTTCAGACATCTCTTCAAACACAGGCATCACCAAACTCCTTTATTTCTCTAATATGAACTATAGCAACCAGAACCATCCTGAAAAGCGGTTTTCACCCTGCCTGGAGAATCAGGCAATTGATCAAGAGTTCTGTGTATTCATCAGGCCGCCCTTTGCAATCACAGTAAGCGCCATGATCCAGACAAGGAGGATGTCATGTCGCTTATGTCCAACAATGTTGAAAACAAGGTCGTCGTTATCACCGGTGCCAGCAGCGGGATTGGCGAGGCCACGGCAAAACTTCTGGCCGAAAACGGTGCAAAGGTCGTTCTTGCGGCCCGACGCACGGCAAAGCTTCATTCCATCGTCGCCGAAATCGAGGCCGAAGGCGGCACCGCCACATGTCGCGCGGTTGATGTCACCGATGCCGACGACGTCGAAGCACTGATCTATTTCGCCAAAAACACCTATGGCCGCGTTGATGTGATCTTCAACAATGCCGGTGTCATGCCCCTGTCGCCGCTTGCCGAACTGAAAATTGACGAGTGGAACAAGATGATCGACGTCAATATTCGCGGCGTCCTGAATGGCATTGCTGCTGGTCTGCCATTGTTCAAGGAACAGGGTAGCGGCCACATCATCAATACCGCGTCCATTGGCGCACATCTGGTATCCCCGACTGCCGCCGTTTACTGCGCCACGAAATATGCCGTCTGGGCGATTTCCGATGGCCTGCGTCAGGAAAGCCGAGATATCCGCGTCACCACCATTTCGCCGGGCGTTACCGAAACAGAACTTGGCAACGACATTACCGATGACAATGCCAAAGGGTTTCTCGGTGAACTGCGCAAAACCGCACTCAGCCCGATTTCCATTGCATGGTCGGTGCTTTACGCAATCGCCCAGCCCGAAAGCGTCGATGTCAACGAGATCATCGTGCGCCCGACCGCATCGGCATATTGATCCGTACCGCCCAAGGAGGCCCGCATGGCACGTCATATGTTTGCGTCTTCTATCACCAGTCTTCTGATGCTGTTTTCCAGCACCGCCACCGCACAGGAGGATACCGTCATGTCCACAACCACATCGAACGACCCGCATCCCTATGTTGGCATGTGGGTCACGGCTGATGGCAATATCCGTCAGGAATTGCTGGCCAACGGACGTTATGACGAGGCGCGCGGCAATCGCCCGTCTGCCTATCAGGGACGTTATGAAATTTCCGGTAATCATATCGATTACTGGGATGATACCGGCTTTACCGCCGACGGATATTTCGAAGACGGTGTTCTGTATCACGCCGGAATGGTGATGTATCGCCAGCCCATACAATAGCATTCAGGCTTTAAAAGCCCCGCTGCACCGGCTAACCCGGCGCAGAACCCGCAAGGAACGGTATCGAATGGATGCCGTTCCTTTTTTCATTTTCATGCGCGAAAACTTTGCCAATAATCAGGTCGCTGTAACGGGCACATTGCCAGTCACGACATTCCGTTCATCAGCCGTGGCAAAGGTAAACAGATCAATCGGTTCGGAAAGTCCGCGAACATCCATCTGCCCGATCTTGCGAAAATCTTCTGCGGTCAGATACTGTGCCGTCGTTGCAGAAATCAGAACGTCGGTTCCCAGTTCCTTGTTCATCACTTCCAATCGGGCCGCCATATTTACCGTATCGCCATGCACGGTATAGTTCTGACGCCCACCCCCGCCGACACTGCCGGCAATCACCGTCCCGGTGCATATCCCGATACGCGTACGAACATGGATCCCAGCGAAATCCCGACTTTGCACAAGATCGGAAATCTCGCGTGCGGCGCGCACCGCACATCTGGCATGATCGGGGTCCTCGGCCGGGACATTGAAGGTCGCCAGTACCGCATCGCCCTGAAACTGGGTAATCACACCATGATGACGGTTAATGATCTGTGACACTGCATCGAAATATGTGTTGAGAACCTCGACAATTCCTTTCGGGCCGATGGTTTCGGTCAGCTTGGTGAAATCGGCCAGATCGGCAAACAGGATGGTTGCCTCACGCTCGACCGGGGCCAGTGACCCGCGCTTAGATATCAGCGCCTCGGCCACGGCGGGCGGCACATATTGTCCGAAAATGTCGGAAATGGCGCTACGTTCCTGTTCCGCCTCGATCTGGCGGCGCACCGTATGGCGCGCACGCCACATGACCAGACCAATCAGAATGGCAACAACAACCAGCGAGAGGGCTTCCTGTGCGCGGCTCCAGGCACCGATAAAATCGGGGCTGAAGAAATAGGTCACAAAAGTCTGGGTATCGGGAGATGTGCCGATATCCTGCCAGTCATAGGTCTGATCCATATCGCGGATGGCATAAAGAAACGCACCAAGCCACCCGGCCGCCCCACACATACCGGCCCATAAAACAAGGCCGGGCGAAAAACTGAACGCCGCAACACCAACAACGATAAAATAGAATGGGAAGATCGGCGTGCGGAAAATGACCGCCTGGGGCAGATCGACATTGTCAAAAACCGGCTGCGTCGCAATCAGAAGCGACAGGAACCCGATATCAAGCGCGATGAACAGATACTTGATCCAGTTCCGGTCATAGGATGATCCGATAATCCGGTAATGGATGATGCCAAACCCGGCAAAGACACCAAGCGCAATCAGATATTCAATGGCACGTAACGGGTCACCCGACCGCGACGCCACAAGCCAGACCCCCATCAGGATCAGCGCGACCAGACGCCCCTTGATCGCCAGCCGCAGACCGTTCTGTTCCGCCTCGTGGAAAATGGCTTTCTGCCCGGGCTTTCCCATAACGGTTTGCTGCATGAACATGCCTTTCTGCGATGGCGACCTCGCCATTTCAATGATTGCAAGTTTATTTAGGCAGACATCTGGCATACCGCCATGCGAAAAACGCAGATATTACGATCTTGAATTCGCCATGTTTTATCCCGATTACGTCCACACTGTCCGGTATAGTTCCGGACATCTTAAATTAACGGGACCTGATTGATGACGACTTCTGTGGAACGCAGACGATTTCTGAAATCCATGGCCGCTGCCGGGCTGATCCTGCCGGGCATGTCGATGGTCAATGGTGCCTCGGCCGCGAACGAAAAACTTGATCTTGGCGAACCGCAAAGCTTCAGCTTTGACGCCCTGATCAAACGCGCCGAAGCCATGGCAAAATCGCCTTACGAGCCGCCTGTCGCCCCCGATCCCGAAATTGTCGGCAAGATCGATTACGACATTCATGGCAAGCTGCATTACAAGCGCGAATTTTCACCATACGCCGATGGTTCGGGCACCTACCCGCTGACCTTCTTTCATCTCGGCATGTATTTCGCCAAGCCGGTTCACATGCATCTGGTTGACGGTGGCAAATCGCGCGAAGTGGTTTATACGCCGGACTATTTCGACATGCCCGAAGACAGCATCGCGCGCAAGCTTTCGGAAAACAGCGGCTTTGCCGGGTTCCGTCTGCATGAAAATGTCGAACGTGATGACTGGAAAACACAGGACTGGGCAGCGTTTCTTGGCGCGTCCTATTTCCGTGCGATTGGCGATGAAGGCCAATATGGTCTGTCTGCGCGCGGTATTGTGGTCAACACGGCAACGTCCCAGCCCGAAGAATTCCCCGATTTCCGCGAATTTTATATCGAACCGGCGAAATCGGCCAATGCCCCGGTCACGGTCTATGCCCTGCTGGATGGCCCCAGCATCACGGGTGCCTACCGGTTCTATCTGACGCGCGGCGAAGGTGTGACCATGGATGTCGAAAAACACCTGTTCCTGCGCAAGGATATCGAACGCCTTGGCATCGCACCGCTGACCAGCATGTTCTGGTATTCCGAACAGAACAAATCGTTCCGCTTTGACTGGCGTCCCGAAGTCCATGACAGCGACGGGCTGGAGCTATGGACCGGAAATGGCGAACGCATCTGGCGTCAGTTGAACAATCCGGAAATCATCCGCACGTCGGCATTCGGCGATAAAAACCCGCGTGGTTTTGGCCTGATGCAGCGTGACCGCGAAGTCAGCCATTATCTTGACGGTGTGCGTTATCACCGCCGCCCCAGCCTGTGGGTCGAACCGCTTGGCGCATGGGAAGACGGGGCCGTGCAGCTTGTCGAAATCCCGACCGACGATGAAATTCATGACAATATCGGAGCCTTCTGGGTGCCAAATGCCCCGGCCAAGGCAGGCAACAGCTATCAGTTCCGTTATCGCCTGTATTGGCAGGCACAGAATCCGTTCCCGATGGACAAGCTTGCCCATGCGACCGCCACCCGTATGGGCCGCGGTGGCAATCCCGGCACGGCCCGCCCGAAGGACGAATTGAAATTCTCGGTCGAGTTCGAGGGGGAAATCCTTGGAACCCTGGCCTATGGCGAGTTCCCGGAAGTCATTGTTTCAACCTCGCGCGGGGAAATTGTCCGCACCAAGATCGAACCGATCATGGATACCCGCATCTGGCGTGCGGCGTTTGACCTTAAAGTCGAGGGCAATGAGCCGGTTGATTTGCGGATGTATCTGAAACGTGGTGATGCGCCGCTTAGCGAAACCTGGATGTTCCAGCATTTGCCAGGACTTCGGGGGCAGACCAGAGAATAGATCAAAGGCCCGCCAAATTGGCGGACCTTTGCTTTTGGTCTTGGGGCTTAGCGTAGCGACCCAAAGAAATCCTTCAAAAGCTTGCCCGCCTCGACCTCGCCAATCCCGCCGTAAACTTCCGGGCGGTGATGGCAGCTTGTGCTTTCGAACACGCGCGGACCGTGATCGATGCCGCCGCTTTTGGGATCATAGGCCCCGAAATAAACCCGCCGCAGGCGGGCAAATGAAATGGCGGCGGCACACATCGGGCAGGGTTCCAGCGTGACATACAGATCACAATTGGGCAGGCGCGGTTCGCCCTTGGCCCCGGCAGCGGCACGGATCACAAGGATTTCGGCATGGGCTGTCGGATCATTGAGTTCCTCGGTCAGGTTGCCGGCACGTGCCAGCACCTCGCCACTGTCGGCATCGACCAGAACAGCGCCAACCGGCACCTCGCCGCGCCGTGCGGCGGCGCGCGCCTCATCTAGCGCCATATCCATAAAGCTGTCTGCGCTCATGATCTGTTTTCCATCCCGGAAAAGCAATTGCCCCCAACAGGCACATTGCGGGTTTGATTTGTTTTGTTTTTTATCGGGCGTTAAGCATATGAGATTGCAATCTGTGCAAGGATCGGTCAAGCGGTGATAAGATCGCGACCGATTGCACATATGCGTGAATTGCCGTTGCCCTTCTAACGCACCGGGGTTAGTTTCCGGCCAAATTCATGGCATCGCCAGCAAACATAGCGACCAACTGCCACCACCAACGGGATTTGACAGAACATGAGTGCCAGAAAACCGATCATCGGCATTACCCTTGATTCCGAGGAACCCGGTGGCTATTCCAAATTTCCTTGGTATGCGCTGCGTGAAAACTATGCCGGTGCGGTCACGGCGGCGGGAGGCATTCCCATGCCCCTGCCCCACGAGGTGGAACTGGTTCCCGATCTGCTCGATCTGATTGACGGGCTTGTGGTCACCGGCGGTGCGTTTGATGTCGATCCCAGTCTGTTTGGTGCCGAAGAACGCCATGACACGGTGATCACCAAAGACCGCCGCACCAAGTTTGAATGGGCGATGGCCGAAGGTGCGCTGAAACGCAATATGCCGGTTCTGGGCATTTGCGGGGGGCAGCAATTGTTGAACGTGATCCTTGGCGGGTCATTGATCCAGCATATCCCAGACAGTGTTGAAAACTGTCTGGCGCATGAACAACCCAATCCGCGCAACGAGCCGGGGCATGATGTGACCGTCGAAGCCGATACCCTGCTTTCGTGCATTGTCGGCGATGTCAAAAGCCTGTCGGTCAATTCCGCCCATCATCAGGCCGTTGATAAGGTCGGCCCGGATGTGATCATCAATTCCGTCGCCCCGGATGGCGTGATCGAAGGGATTGAGCATCCGGGATATCGTTATTGTCTTGGGGTGCAATGGCATCCTGAATTTCATATCAGTTCGGGCGATGCGAAAATCTTCGACGCCCTGATTTCCGAGGCCCGCAAATGAGCGACCAGACCCCGAACCCGACAGAAGATACCGAAGAAAGCAAACCCGAACGCATTGCCAAGCGCATTGCGCGTTCCGGCGTTTGTTCGCGGCGCGACGCCGAACGCATGATCGAGGAAGGTTTGGTGAAGCTGAACGGCAAGGTGCTTGACAGCCCGGCCGTGACCGTCACCGACGAAGACGAAATTTACGTCAATGGCAAACCGTTGCCGCAAAAGGAAAAGCCGCGCCTGTGGCGTCTGTTTAAAAAACGCGGGCTGGTCACCAGCCACCGTGACGAGCAGGGCCGCGATACGGTTTTCGAACATCTGCCAAGCTATATGCCGCGCGTGATTTCCGTCGGGCGGCTTGATCTGAATTCCGAAGGTCTTTTGCTGCTGACCAATGATGGCGAGCTTGCCCGTTATCTTGAACTGCCTGCCACCGGCTGGGCACGCCGGTATCGTGTGCGCGTCCATGGCCGGATTGACGAGGCAAAGCTTAAACAGCTTGAAGACGGTGTTACGGTTGACGGTATCAATTACGGGTCGATCCAGGCCGAGGTTGACGTTCAGAAAGACAGCAATGCATGGATGACCGTCACCCTTCGCGAAGGTAAAAACCGTGAAATCCGCCGTGTGATGGAACATCTTGGCTGGCCGGTGACGCGCCTGATGCGTGTATCCTATGGGCCGTTCCAGTTGGGCAATCTTGCACCTGGCGATTGCGAGGAAATCACCGGCAAGGTGATGAAAGAACAGCTGGCCGCGTTCTTCAAGGGTGATTACAGCAAGGTTTCCGAAAAGAAATCGGTCGCGCGGGGCGGCACCGGCCGCCCCAAGGCACCGCGTACCGTATTTGGCAAACCCGCCGCCCCCCGCCGCCGCCAGCAGGGCAATAACCCGAACACCGTCACCGATGACACCCGGACCGAGAACAGCTTTGAAAACCGGACACGTCCGGGTAATCGCGCCAAACCGGCCGTCGCACGCGGAGAGGTATCGCGTAGCGGCCCGGCGCGGGAAAACCGCGAAGATCGCAATGACCGCAATGATCGTAATGATCGCGGCGCTCGAAACGACCGGGATAATCGTTTTGATGATCGCGACAATACAAACCGCCCGGCCAACAAAGGCCGCGGGCGTTATGCGCCCGGTGGCAAAGCCGGTGGTGAACGTAACAACGATGGCGGCAAATCGTTTGGTGGGGGTCGCGGCAAGCCGTCTGGCAATACCGGTGGCAACAACCGCGGCAGCATTGCCGATGGCAAACCCGGCAACCGCCCGGCGGGACGCAGCGGATCGAAACCGGCGGGCAATCGTCCGCGCGGCAAAAAGGGTTAAGGCAGAATGCGGATTGTTGGCGGAAGTCTTCGCGGGCGGCTTTTGACCGCGCCCACCGGGCGCGATACACGCCCGACACTGGATCGCGTTCGCGAAGCCCTGTTTAACATCCTGACACATGCATCGCGCTGGTACGAGGACAACCAGAACCCGCTTTATGACGGGCTTATTCTGGATGCCTATGCCGGTTCCGGGGCGCTCGGCCTTGAAGCCATTTCACGCGGTGCGCAAAAGGCGGTTTTCTTTGACCTTGATCACGGTGCACTGGCCGCCATCGAACAAAATATCGCCGATCTGAAACTGGGTGATAAAACCCGCGTTCAACGTGCCGATGCGACCAAACCGCCACGTGCCCGCGAACCGGCCAGCATGGTGTTTCTTGATCCGCCCTATCAGAAGGATTTGCTTGGCCCCAGTATTACGGGACTGGCAAGTGCCGGTTGGATCAATGATGAAACGCTGATCATTGCCGAACGCGATCCGCGCGAACCGGCACCGGAAGTCGACGGCCTTGAAACCCTTGATAGCCGCAAATATGGCCGCTGCCAGATCGATATCTATCGCCTTGGCGCTGCGTCCTGAACCTTTATTGATTTCCCGGCTGTGTTATGGTGGGCTGCCTTTCGAAATGTCAGGCGATGTTAAGCAATGAAGTTACTGCCCCCGACAGCACCCGATCCTGAATTTGGTCGCCGACTGCGCCAATGGCGCCGCGAAAGCGAGATCAAACAGGCACGCCTTGCCGATATTGTCGGCGTGACACAGGCAACCGTATCGCGATGGGAAAAGGGTTTGCAAAACCCGGCCCCGCTTCAGATCGACCTTTTGCATCAGATGATGACGCGCAACCGCAATTTCCGCCTCGATCACGCGATCAAGCGGCTGGTCATCCATTCGCGACAACGTGTTCATCTGATCGAGGATCGCAGCCACCGCCTATTGTGTGCCTCCGCCCCGCGCGAACAGGAATGGCAACGCAGTTCAGGCGATCTTGTCGGCACGTCCCTGTGGCGCTTTGCCACGCCGGAAATCGCACAGGCGGAAAAACGCCTGCATCATATGGGCTGGCACGAAGATCAGGCCGATCACCTGAGTTTCGCAACATCCGGGCGCAACGGCCCGCCGATGCCGATTGTCGATAAATTCATCCTGTGGGAACGTTTTTTCCTGTCCGATGGTACCGCCGTTCGTCTGACGACCGGCTTTGATCACCCACCTGCATAACCGTTTCGCGCATATTTCATACGTGGATCGTTGCAACGGGTTTCAGCTAAAAGAAATCCGTTCTTCTGGTTTGCCCCGATCAGACAGTTTGCTGACGTAACGGATTGCCCCTCATGCCACCGATTTTTGCAATTTTTGTTCTGTATGGCCTTGGATTGACTGCCTCGATGCAGGTTGGTCTGGTGGGGCCGATTGCCCCCGATCTTCGTGCCGGTTTTGATCTTAGCCAGGCGCAGTTCGGTCTTGTCGCATCGCTGATCACGGCGGCAGGGGCCCTGTTTGCGATTCCCGCAGGCGTCTGGGCCGCGCAGGCCGGGTTACGCCGTTCGCTGTTTCTGGGCGGCATCATGATGATCATCGGGGCCGCAATCTTTGCAACAGCATCAAACACCGGAATGCTTTATGTCGGGCGCCTTGTCACCAGTATCGGATATCTTCTGATTGTGGTGGGCGCGCCAAGCTGGATGGCCAATCTGGGCAATCCGAAAACCGTCGCCATGGCCATGAGCATCTGGGGCACCTTTATCCCGGTCGGCATTGCCATGGGGAACTGGACCAGTGCCGCGATTGTCGCATGGCTTGACTGGCGCATGGCGGTTGTTGCCTGCACCATCCCGGTTGCCGTTCTTCTGCCTGCCCTGATGTTGCTGACCAAACCGCGTGACCAGCATTTCAACCGGTCCCTGACATCGGGTATTTCCGGCGTCCTGAAATCCCGTCCGGCGATGCAGGTTGCGCTGACATTCGCGGCCTTTGCCGGGGCAACGTCCGCCGCCCTTGCGTTCATGCCCGCCATGATGGCCGATAATCTTTCAATCAGCATTCCTGTGGCTGCCGCCATCATCGGCACCACCGCGATTGCCGGAAACATTATCGGAAGCGTCGGTGCCGGGATGATTCTGGGCCGCGATGTCCCGGGCCGCCGGATCCTTGCCATCGGCCTTCCGGTGATGGCAGCCGCCATCTTCGCCCTGTTTGTCAGTCAGAACATCGTGATCAGCGTCTTGGCATTAATCCTGTTCAATATCGGGCAGGGATCGGTCGCCGGGACATGTTTTGCCCTTTTGCCGCGTATTGCCGGTCGCGATCTTTCGATGCCCGCCCTTCAGGGGATGCTGGCCCAGTTTGCCGAGATTTTCGTTGTGATTGTTCCACCGGTCGCCGGTGCGATGATCGACTGGGCAAGCTGGAAGGGGGCGGCATTTCTGCTGGCCGGATTTTACCTTGCGGGATTTGTCATTTCGCTTCGATACCGCCCGGTCCGCATCGTAACCGCGGATTAGTCCGACTATACAATGCGCTGTCTTGACCTATCCCGCAAAGCAGGCGACCCTCTTTGCCAGACAAAAGCAGAGGGCAAATAACGCCCGGCACAAGGGAAACGGAATGACCTGGATTAAAGCCACCTTTATCGGCATGATATTGCTTGGCATTCTGGTGATTTCCGCGTTCTTCATCTGGCTGGCACCGGTCGGCGCGGGCTATACGGCCAAAATCATGTGTTCGGCCATTTTTGTGAATGGCCTGCCGTCGAACCGGGCACATGAAGAAGATGTTCTGGCCGATAACAATCCTGCTTTGTCGCTGATTACCGCCAATGTCGATTTGCGTCATCAGACGGTCAGCGCGCATGCATTCGGTTTTCGCAAACGGATTGCTGTTTATCGGCCCAATCTGGGCTGCACACTTTCCGATGATCCGGCACGCATAGAACAGCTTCGTACGACAAGCCCGTTAATTCGCCCTATCCCGGCCCAACCGCTTCGAACGGCATCCGTGCCTAGCAATATCGACCGGCGCGCCTTTAGCACCATTCTTGCAGACGCCATGGACGAACCGGGCACCAACGCCTCGCGGCGCAGCCGGGCTATTGTTGTTTTGCACCGGGGCAAGGTCATTGCCGAACGTTATGCACCTGGCATCACCGCCAGCACCCCCCTGCCCGGCTGGTCAATGACCAAAAGCGTCTTCAATGCCCTGCTTGGCCGCATGCAGCAGGAACATATGATCTCCGGCGTTGACGGCCCGGTCCTGATCAATGAATGGCAATCACAGCTTAACGATCCGCGTTCGGTTATCACCTATGACCAATTGCTGCATATGAGCAGCGGACTGGCATTTGATGAAAGCTATTGGAACCCGTTATCGGACGTGGTTCAGATGCTGTTTGTCGAACCGGCGGCCGCCGGATTTGCTGTTGCTCGCCCGCTTGAACATCGTCCGGGCACCGTCTTTGCCTATAATTCCGGGGCGACAAACATTCTGTCGGCTGCAATGCGCAATATCAGTGGCTCGTCCCAAAGCTATCAGCGTATTCCGTTTGATTTGCTGTTCCGGCCGCTTGGCATTGGCAATGCCGTCATTGAAACAGATCAGGACGGTTATTTCATCGGATCGAGCTTCATGCATGCCACCGCGCGGGATTGGGCCAAGATTGGCCAATTGTTCCTGCAGGATGGCATCTGGAACGATGAACGCCTGCTGCCCGCGGGTTGGGTCGATTATTCCATCACCCCGGCCCCCGCCGCACCAAACGGCATCTATGGCGCACATTGGTGGCTTGAACTTCCGGGGGCACGCGACAGCGATGGAAATCTGCTTGACGATGGGCCGCCTGTTCCGGATGACGCGTTCTTTGCCCTTGGTCATGACGGACAATCGATCAGCATCATTCCATCAAAGGAACTGGTGATCGTGCGTTTGGGACTGACGCGCGACAGAAATGCCTTTGATCTGCGTCGCTTTGTCGGATCGATTGCGGCCCTGTTTCCCGATATTGTCGCCCGCAACGGGGATACGACCGTAGAAGTCGAAAGTGCCCGTCAGGTCGCGGAATAATGCATCCAAGTTTCGGATCAGGCGATTGCCTCCGCCAAACCCAAAACACCCATCACTGCCCCGCCGGCACCCCCGGCCAGAACAAGCGCCCAGACCGGTATTACGCGCCATTGCAAAACGACGAACGCAAGGGCCACAATAACCACGTCCTTTACGTCATCGATGGTTCCGGTCCAGATCGGGTCATATAAAACCGATGCCAGCAAACCGACAACCGCTGCATTGATCCCGGCCAGTCCGGCGCGCATTTTGGGCATATGCCGCACGCGATCCCAGAACGGCAACAATCCGATCACCAGAAGAAACGCCGGCAGAAAAATCGCGATCAGGGCCACAGAAGCGCCCCAAATTCCCCCGGCACCATTTTGCAACACAGCCCCCAGATAGGCCGCAAACGTAAAGATCGGCCCCGGCACGGCTTGGGTTGCGCCGTAACCGGCAAGAAACACATCCAGATCGACCCATCCGGGGGCAACCACGGCTTCCTGCAACAGCGGCAGCACCACATGCCCGCCGCCGAAAACCAATGCGCCGCTGCGATAAAACCCGTCAAACACCGCAAGCCAGGGCGATGGGACAATATTGGCCAATAAAGGCAACCCGATCAGCAACAGACCAAACAGGCCCAAGGCACATATGGCCCCCTTCGGCGATAGGCCTGCACCAAGGCTTCCCTCAACCTTTCCATGATCACCGCGCAAAAGCAAAAAACCAGCGATTGCGCCGCCAATGATCACGATTGCCTGCATGCCAACACTGTTGATCGCAATCATTAATGCCGCCGCAATCAGCGCCAGTATGGCGCGCGGGACATCGGGGCATAAGCTGCGTGCCATCCCGACAAGCGCATGCGCCACCACACCAACCGCAACCAGCTTAAGCCCCCAGATCACCGGCCCGGTCGCCGCCAGATCAGCCGCCGAAAGGCCAAGCCCGAGTGCGGCCAGAACGATTGCCGATGGCATGGTAAAACCGAGCCATGCGGCAAAGGCACCGGCAAGCCCCCCCAGCGACATGCCGATCCCCATGCCGACCTGCGAACTGGCCGGACCGGGCGCGAATTGGCAAAGCGCCACCAGATCGCCGTAGGTTGCATCTGAAAGCCACCTGCGGCGCAGAACGAATTCTTCGCGGAAATAGCCGATATGGGCGACCGGCCCGCCAAAGCTGGTTAACCCCAGACGCAGAAAAATCAGGAAAATCTGCCAAAGGCGTAAATCGGGCTTGGCCAGGTTTTGGTCGGTCATGCTTTCCCCGTGCTCAGATCAATGCGGTCCCGATGGAACCAAGCGCGAAGGATAATGGACGCAACCGCAGGGCCAAAGCCCAAAGCAGCCGATTTTGCCGACGTCATCAAACCATCACAAAACGCCCGACCAAGACATTGAAAAACATACCATTCTTTCCGCGCAGATCTTTGACTGGGAACTTTTTCCGGTTTTTCGGAAGAAAGTTCTTGATTTGTTCTTTTCGTTGTGGCATAAAGATAAAGTCAACAGGACAAATGGGTCCGGAGACAAAACCCGCAAAGCGTGATTCGCTTTTGCGGGTTTTTGCGTTTCGGGCGGCAAAAACAGGAATGGGATGATGATGGGGCAGCGATCTGATTGTCTGAAAGGACGCTGGCGGTATCGCCAACGGGCCGTGAATGGCGCATGGAAAAGTCATTACGGCGGTGGTGCGTCCGGGCCGTAAGGCCCTTGGACATTTGCGAAAAACGGGTGTTTATCATGACGGGAGAAATGTGTCCTTGGGGCAAGGGCATTTGTTCGGGGCAGCAAGAGCCGGGGCCAAGTTGGTTCAGTCCGGTCGGTGAAGCGTGACAATGCCGAGAATCAGCGGGCCCGAATTGCGCCCGGATTGGATCGGCACGGGATCGGCAGGCAGGATCGGTTGTCAGCGGGCTGGTGGTGCGTTCGGAGGTACCGAAAGGGCGGTCATCGATGGCGGGAGTTGTGTGCCTGCCATGCGGCAACGTGTGGCCCTTGGGGTGAGGTGCGTTTGCGGCGTCAACCGAGGGCGGCGGGTGCTTGCTCAGGGCAGCGGGGTCCGTCCGGGGTGCGGTTGGTGGCGTTTGGCAATGCCGGGGGCAACGGGCTTGGCTTGGCGGGATTGGATCGGTTTGCCCGGAGCGGCGGGCGGGAGTGGTTACCAGCGGGCCGATGGTGCGTTTGGGGATGCCGAAAGGCCGGTGATCGATGGCGGGATTTGCGTGCCTGCCATGCGGCAACGCCGTCGCCCTTTGGGGTGAGGTGTGTTTTGGGGCAACCGGGAGCGAGCAGCGTTTGTTCGAGGCAGCAGGGTTCGGGTCGCGGCCCCTCTGGTTGGTGGCGTTTGGCGATTGATCAAAACTGTCATTCCGGGCGCAGCGAAGCGCAGACCCGGAATCCATGCCCCGTTGAAAGAGACTGGATTCCCGCCGTCGCGGGAATAACGATCAGGTTGATAATGCTTTGTCAGCGGTCCGGGGTTGGTTGGCTGGCTGGATTAGCCGGGCGGTTGGTCAAATCGTCATTCGGGGCGCAGAGCCGGAATCCATATCCCATCGAAACGGAATGACGATCTGGTTGGGAGTGTGGTGTCAGCGGTCTGAAACGCCCGCCGCCGTGAGGCAACGGGCGTTCTCGTGAATGTCAGGAGGACCTAGCGGAAGGCCGGCTCGTCAAGGGAACGCAGTTTGCGCGAATGCAGCTGGTTGACCTCGTTTCGCAGGGTATCGATGGTATCAAGACCGACCTGGAGGTGTTGCCCGATACGCTGGCGATAGAAGTTGTTGGCCATGCCCGGCAGTTTCAGTTCGCCGTGTACCGGTTTATCGGAAACACACAGCAACGTGCCGTAAGGCACACGGAAACGGAAACCGTTGGCGGCAATCGTGGCGCTTTCCATATCCACCGCAATCGCCCGCGACTGGTTCAGGCGGACAAACAATTCGCTGTAACGCAGTTCCCAGTTCCGGTTATCCGTGGTCGCCACGGTCCCGGTCCGCATGCGGGCCTTCATTTCGCGCCCTTTAAGACCGGTGATCTTGGCCACCGAATTGGCAAGGGCGACCTGCACCTCTGCAATCGGGGGCACCGGAATCCAGAGCGGCAAATCGGAGTCGAGCACATGATCGTCGCGCACATAACCATGCGCCAGAACATAATCGCCAAGAAGCTGGCTGCGCCGAAGACCGGCACAGTGGCCCAGCATCAACCAGCAATGCGGGCGCAGAACGGCAATATGGTCAGTTGCGGTTTTCGCATTTGACGGACCAACGCCGATATTGACCAACGTCACCCCAAGCCCGTCTTCACGGATCAGGTGATAGGACGGCATCTGCGGCAGTTGTGCGACCGGTTCGCCGCTTTCGACCCAGCCCTTTGGCGCGTTTTTGCGAACATGGACTTTCGGTCCCGGTTCGACAAAGGCGACATAGGGGCTTTGGGAGTCTTCAAGCTGGAGCTTGGCGAATTCGATGAATTCGTCGACATAGCGCTGATAGTTGGTGAACAGCACGAATTTCTGGAAATGTTCCGGCAGTGTCGCGGTGTAATGCCGCAAACGCGCCAGCGAGTAGTCAACACGTTCGCCGGAAAACAGCGAAAGCGGCTTTGGTCCCTCGGTAATGCCGTAATGCACACCATTGGCGATATCGTCATCGGTGCGCGCCAGATCGGGCATATCGAAGATCATCTGAAGCTGTCGGATGTCGGTCGGGCCGATATTGTCGGTTGCGGTTTCAACAAGAAACGGCAATGGAATCGGGCGATCCGACACACCAACGACGACCGGCACGTCGTGGTTTTTCAGCAGAAGTTCGATCTGTTCACGGTAATATTGTTCAAACAGGTCCGGGCGCGTCAGCGTCGTGCCATAAATGCCGGGGTCACGCGGCGCACCATAGGACAGCGTGCTTTCGACATGCAATTTCTCGGGCGGCACCTCGATCCCGAGATACGGGTAATAGGCGCGCACAGGCGTGGATTGCTCGCCGTTTCCAAACCGGATAAATGCGTCGCGAACGGACTCTGCACCCGTCGTATAAATTTCCTTGATACGGGCAATTGCCTTTTCGGCGTCAGTAAATTCAAACAGATCGCGGACCGATCCGTGGACGTCGGATACCATAATAAGTTGCTCCTTTTTCTTATTGTTGTATTGAGCGAGAGATTTATCACCGCTAGCCTTGCCTCTGGCAACCCCCAATTCATGCATGGCCGAACATCAAAACGGCGGATCCGTTACGCAAAGTTGGGATACCGATTGTGTCGGAGGCGCATAAAGCCGGGCCACACGGAAACATGCCAGACATATATGTCGGGATTATTTTCAAAAAATCCAAATGACAGTTTTGATGCATGGCTCATAACCATGACGCGAAATTCATCCCCGCACGGGGATGGAAATCATCGATTCGCGGCCTCATCGCAGGCAAGGCAGCATCAAAACAAAAAAAAGGGCCGAAACCAAGAGGTTCCGGCCGATTTCGGAGAAGGGCCTTAGACGTTGAGGGAAAAGACGATCAACTCCGATACATGCTTTATCTGACCGTTGGTCAACAAAGTCAATAAATTTTCGCTTCAATGCGCTATTGCATTTAACGCATCACTCATGCAGGAGACCGGCACCTGAAGCCAGAGACTTCAATTTTCTAAGACGACGGTAACGCAGGAGATCAACTGTCTTTCCGTCACTTAAATGATCTTTTTCGAAATCACGGACAATTCCTGCGGCGCGCGGATCCGATTGGACAAGATCTTCGATATCGCCCTTGTCTTCATCGTCAATGGATCCGTGCACGTAACTTACGATGTCGTCCTTGCCGTAAACAGCAAGCACATGGGTCATCAGGCTGCCTCCCCCACGAACCGCGATGCGTGTTCCCGGGCTTCGATACGGCCGACGGAAGACCGCAGCTTCCGGCGTGCGCGACCTACACGGGATTTGACCGTGCCAATCTCGACATTCATCTGGTCGGCGGCGTCCTGATAGGAAACTTCATCAACAGCCGTCAAAAGGATCGCCTGACGTTCCTGTTCAGGAAGTTCACCAAGGATACGATCGGCATCACGCAGCTGCAAACGGGCCATCTGGTTGCTGCCATGTCCATACACATCGCCAAGGTCATCCCAGTCGACATGATGTCCACGGGTTTTCTCTCGACGCTTGCCAGAAATGAATGTGTTGAAAAGGATCCGGTGCAACCAGGCTTTAAGGCTGGTGCCTTCTTCAAACTGATCTTTTTTGCTGATGGCTTTCAGCAAGGTGTCCTGCACGAGATCCTGTGCACGGTCCATGCTGCTGGTCAGCCGATAAGCATGGCGACGCAGAGCGGGAACGTGATCTTCAATTTCGTTCATAACTTGATCAGACATCACAACCTCCGTTTTTGGATGTCCCCACCGTAACAAAAGAAAATATTATTTAAAGTAAAATCGTATGGTTCACTTAGGCAATACAATGAACCTGCTTCAAATCATTAACAACAACAACAAGCTCAACAAACATAACCACATCAACATGATCATTATACGCAGATAACATTTAATCATTACTTTACATTACTTGATCAGGTTGCGTTGACTGGTTCAGTTCAGGAACCTGGTTGTAATATGTAGAAAACGGAGGTAACGTAAGTTACTCCAAAATTTCTGAACACGTTGCGTATCAATGGTTTCAGACGCACCCTAGAACGTCTGAACTTAATGAGGGCCCACGAGTGTCAACCTCGAAACGAACTGAAAAGCTTCAGATTATGCTCGACGACGATGAGCTGAAGTTCATCGACGATTGGCGATTTGAGCATCGTATGCCAACCCGGGCAGCAGCCATTCGTGAACTGATTCGCCGCGGCTTGGTCTCCGAGGATGTCGAAGATCCGGAAACCGAAGGGAAAACCACCACCGATTTCCGGATTGAAGCGGAATAGTCCGAAGAGATTTTTTTTCAATATCTCTGAAAAAAGCCCGGCAAATAGCCGGGCTTTGTTATTTCTATCTCGATTTTGCGTGTTTTCGGATTAAACCGAATCACCTTTCTCGGGCTTTTCAAGCCTGTCAGGTTTCTTGCCCTCGAAAAGACGGGCGATCCCGACACCGAAACCAAGAACCAGCAACCACAAACCATAGTAGCGCAAGGCACGCGATATCCCGATGGCGACAAGAAACAGCCAGAAAGGATATGTCGTCGCCCCGGCCGCCAGAGCGGCAAGCTGCATGGGTATCGGCGCGATACTGATTGCAAAGACAACCCAGAATCCGCCTTCTTCGAATTGCTGTTCGACCTTCTGGAATTCCTGCTGCCCCCCGGCTGTTTCAATGATCGGCTGGATAAGCTCGCCCGACAGGCCGTAGGCAATCAAATACAGGAAAACCGCACCGGCAACGCTGCCAAGCAATGTAACGGTCGCAACAATCACACCGCGCCTGCGCGATGCTGCCATGATTGGCGCAATCAGGATTTCAATCGGAATGGGAATAATCGTGGTTTCAAGAAATGAAGCCACCGCAATGCCGCCAAGTCCTTTACGACCGGCTGCCAGTTTTTCCAGACGCTGCTGCCAGACACGCCACCATCCGACAAGACCTTTATTGTTTTGGTTTTGGTTTTGGCTTTTGTCTTCTTTTTCCATAGATGCCTCTGACTGAACATCGTCAAACGTAAAGCGGCCCGCCCTTCACGTTAAAGGGCGGGCCGCGGACACCCGGAACACCACATCACCGAGTCAAGGTTGTGATGTCTTATTCGGTGGCATGATCATCCGAGAGCGCCTGCTCAGCATTGTTGAGAGCCTCAAGGGTTTTGGCCTTCATGGTTTCCCAGGTATCAGCCGATGCATCCTTGGTTTCTTCATACGCCTCGTTCAGATTTTCACTGGCGCCGTCCCAAGCTTCTGCAAGTTCATCCACAGCGTCTTCGCTTTCCTCGCTGACATTTGCGGATACTTCATCGTATTTCTCGCCAAGCTGATTGGATTTTTCTTCAACCCAGGCAAGAAATTCGTTCTTTTCTTCATAGGTGAAATCTTTGGCATCTTCATAGCCGGCCTCGGCCTTATCAGCCATTTTGTTGGCGTCCAATTTCATCGCGTCATCGGTTGCCATCGTGCCTGTCTGATCCGAGCTTTTCGATGCATCTGCATAAGCCGGTGCAGTCACGGCAACAGACATCATAATAGTACCAGCCATAAGAACAGTTTTATTAAGCATCACAACCTCCTGGTTATTAAACAACAGCGCTTTTTCTTTCGCACTGCTTGCCCATTCAAACGGGTGATCCAAAAGAATGTTCCAATTATTCCGATTTTATTTTCTGGAACCTTTGCTTCCGGGTGACGTTTTTGGGGCATGCGTTCGGGATATGCCCGGCCGCCAATAACGGGGTCGGGGTCAGAGCGACAGAACGTTATAAAGAAATACAGGAGTTAAAAATGGCACACAGCAGTATGCAGAGCGTTGCGAAAGAATTTCCGGTCAAAACCGGCGTCGACCGCAAAGACCGTCGCGAACTGGCCAAGATGCTGACCAAGATCATTGGCTCGTCGCACGTACTGTATGCCAAAATTCGCGGGGTTCACTGGAACGTGGTTGGTCCGGCTTTCTATTCGCTGCATAAAATGACCGAAGAGCAATATGAGGACCTGAACGAAGCGATTGACGATATGGCAGAACGCATTCGTGCAATCGGCTTCCAGGCCCCCACAGGCCTTGCGGAAATGATGGAACATTCCGTGGTCAAGGATCAGACCAAACTTCTTCCGGCCAATGACATGGTCAAGGAACTGGTCGAAGACCACGATAGCGTATCGCGCCTGTTGCGCGAAGGTGTTGCAGAGGCCGAAGCGGCCGACGACGTCAAGACGGCCGACCTTCTGACGGAACGCATTGGCGTTCATGAAGAAGCGGCATGGATGCTTCGCGCAACCATTTCCTAAATCACATGTTGCAAAACCGGCGCCAGATTGGCGCCGGTTTTGTGTCTCAATCTTGCCGTTCTGTCTGAGCATGGTAAACAGGCAGCAAGTCCCGCACCCGTTTTGGAGGCATCAAGGTGAAATCGACCGAGTTGACAGGCAAGGTTTGCATCCTTCTGACACGCCACAAGGTGCCCGACGCATGGCGGGACAATGGTGCAGAACCATTGCGGGCCATTTTCGAGGATGCCGGTTATCGGGCCGAACTGGAACTGTGTGACGATCCCGTCGCCATGAATGACTTCATCAGCGCGTCCTGCGAACGGGGCGATATTGTCGTGATCGGCGGCGGTGATGGAACGATCAATGCGGTTATCGATACCGTGATCAAGGCGGGCGTGGTGATGGTTCCCCTGCCGCTTGGCACGGCAAACGATTTTGCCCGCAGCCTGTATATCCCCGATGACATCCTTCAGGCCGCGCGCGCGGCAATCAATGGCCAGATTGCCATGCTTGATATCGGGCGGGTCAATGGCAAAAGTTTTGTCAATGCGGCCAGTATCGGCGTCCCTGCCGATGCCAGAAAACGCATTGACCCGGATCTGAAACGCTGGACCGGGGCCATCAGCTATGCGGTGGCCAACTGGCAAAGCTGGAACGACATGAAGCCACTGGAACTGAGTGTGACCTGTGGCGACAATCCGGCAAGAAATCTGAAACTGCGCCAGTTGACGGTTACCAATGGCCAGTATTTTGGCGGCGGTTTGCGTCCGCGCGAAAACAAACGCCTTGATGACGGCAAACTTCACATGTTTGCCATTCAGGCCAATGTCGACACATTGTCGGGCATGGATATTGCGGCTGAATTGCTGTTTGGCTCGGTTGATGACAGCTCATATGCGATCAGTCAGGAATGCGACGACATCCGCCTTGAAGGTGGCGAAGGTGAGCCTATTCTGGCCGACGGTGAAATCATAAGCCAGTTGCCTGCGCACTTCACCCTGGAGGCCAAGGTTCTGCCGGTTTTCGCCCCCAACGCCTTTCACGGCGAGACGGACCGCACGGCATCGTTTCAGGATCAGGAAATCGTCAATGACGTTGCGCTTGACGCGCTTGACCTTTCGCTGCGGCTATCGGCCATCTACCCCATGGCCACAGACAACCAGATGAAGGCGATCTGCCACGATACCGCCAATCGCCTGCGTGACATCAATCGCCGTCTTGAACTGGCCCTTCGGCCCTATGGCCTGCCGACATCGTCCCCCGATCCGGATTTGCACAGTCTGGAACAGTTACGTGACCGGGCGATGTCATGGATGCTGCCCGATGCCGATATGCGTCTTGCACGCGGTCTGAAAAACCAGTCCGTAGAACTCGGAAAGACACTTGATCTATGTGCTCTTGACGATATTCCGGGCGACATATCCGCGCCCCTTAAGGATATGAAGGAGCTTATCGGTGATTTGCAGCAAAGTCTGGATGAATTCCAGGCATAGAAAAGGCGGGATTTTCCCCGCCTTTTTCTGATTTGATGTCTGGCGGCTCAGTCTTCGAGCCCGGCCAGACTGCGGGCAAATGATTTGGCCTCGAACGGGCGAAGATCCTCGGCACTTTCGCCAACACCGATCGCGTGAACCGGTTTGGCAAATTTTTCGGCCAGTGCGACAACAACGCCGCCCTTTGCCGTGCCATCCAGCTTGGTCACGATCAGGCCGGTGACATTGGTTGCCTCGGAAAAGACTTCGACCTGGGAATGGGCATTCTGTCCGGTGGTGGCATCAAGCACCAGCAACGTATCATGCGGGGCGGTTTCATCGCGTTTGTGAATGACACGGACGATCTTTTTAAGTTCGTCCATCAGATGCGCCTTGTTCTGTAAACGCCCGGCCGTATCGATCAGCAAAAGGTCATAACCTTCGCGCTTGGCCTGATCAATCGCATCAAAGGCAAGCCCGGCGGCATCGGCACCTGTATCACGCGCAATCACCGGGCAACCGGTCCGTTCGCCCCAGACTTTGAGCTGTTCAACGGCAGCGGCACGGAATGTATCGCCCGCCGCCATCATGACCTTGAGCCCCTGATCGCGATAGGTTTTGGCAAGTTTTCCGATTGTGGTGGTTTTGCCCGATCCATTAACGCCAACCACAAGGATCACATGGGGCTTTTTGGTCGCATCAATCACCAGCGGCTTTGCCACGGGTTCGAGAATTTTGGCGACTTCGGTGGCGATGAATTCCTGAATCTCGGCGGGATCGACTTCCTTGTCGAAACGGGTACGCGACAATTCTGCGCCCAGTTTTGCCGCCGTAGTGACACCCAGATCGGATGTGATCAGCAGATCTTCGAATTCTTCAAGCGCATCGTCATCCAGACGGCGCTTGGTGAAGATATCTGCAATCCCGGTGGTCAGTTTCGAGGAGGAGCGTTTCAACCCGTCTTTCAGTCGGGCAAACCAGCTTTTTTTCCCCTCTTCACTCATCCCGCAAGCTCCGCTTTCAATTTTCCGTCTTCAACGCCAATGACTTTGGCCTTTGCAATTGTGCCCGGTTCTATCACGCGATCGAGCGTAACGGGAGCAAAATGCTCCGTATGTCCGGTATTTTCCTTTTCCACCAACACATTTTCGGTCAGGCCGATGCGTGATTTCAGGAAATTGTTCAACTGAATTTCACCGGCATCACGAAGCGCGCCGGCGCGTTCCTTGCGGATATCCTTGGGCACCTGGGGCATACGGGCCGCCGGTGTTCCCGGACGGGCGGAATAGGGGAACACATGCAGGTAAATCAACCCGCATTCATCGACAAGACGCAGGGTATTTTCCGCCATTTCGTCGGTTTCGGTCGGGAAACCGGCAATGATATCGGCCCCGAAAGTCACATCGGCGCGAAGTGCGCGGACCTTGTCACAGAAATCGATGACATCCTGACGCAGATGGCGACGTTTCATGCGTTTGAGCACCATGTCGTCACCTGCCTGAAGGCTGATATGCATATGGGGCATCAGGCGTGGTTCGGTTTCGATCAGGCGGAAGATATCCTCGTCGACCTCGACCGGGTCAATCGATGAAATCCGCAGGCGCGGCAGTTCGGGCACCTGGGCCAGAAGACGGCGCGCCATCTGCCCCAATGTCGGCTTGCCCGGCAGATCATGACCATAGGAGGTGATATCCACCCCGGTCAGAACCACTTCGCCGTAACCGTTGGCGACCAGTTCACGGACCTGAGTTACAATCTCGCCCATGGGGACGCTGCGCGAATTGCCGCGACCAAACGGGATGATGCAGAATGTGCAGCGATGATCACAGCCGTTCTGGACCTGCACAAAGGCGCGTGCGCGGCCTTCGAACCCTGAAACCAGATGGCTTGCGGTTTCCTCGACCGACATGATGTCATTGACGACAACACGTTCATGTTCGGGCATCAGGAAGGTTTCGGCCTTCATCTTGGCATCGTTGCCAAAGATACGGTCGATCTCGGTCATTTTGGCGAATTTGTCGGGATTGACCTGAACAGCGCAGCCGGTCACGAAAATCTTGGCATTGGGGTTTTCACGACGCAGGCGACGGATGCTTTGGCGGGCCTGGCGTTCTGCCTCGGTCGTAACCGCGCATGTATTGATGATGATCGCATCATCAAGACCGGCATTTTTGGCATGATCGCGCATCACCTCGGATTCATAGGTGTTCAGGCGACAACCAAATGTAACGACGCGCGGCTCTGTCATGCTCGCCCTTTTAATGATCCATTCCGGTTTGGAAAACACTTCCGTCGGCGCCAGCCAATGATTTGCCTGCTGCCAGAACGGAAAGTCCGGCAAGCTCAATCGCCTTGCCGGGCGCTGGTTACATACGCTTTTAGCAGTTTTAATGCAAGTCTGGCCGGTTCATGGCACACATGCATCAAGCACGGACGGAATTCTATTCGGCGGCAAAATTGCGATTGCGGCCATCCCTCTTGGCCCGATAGAGCGCACTATCCGCGCGATCAACGACCTTGGCGGCCCCTTCGCCCTTAACATATTCGGCCACACCGACCGAAACGGTCATGTGACCGAATGACGTTCCGCTTGATTTGGCGCGCACCTCGCGGGCGGCAATCCGCTTGCTCATATCATCGGCCAGCATCATCGCGTCCTTGAGCGGTGTTTGTGGCAGCAGGATTGCAAACTCGTCCCCGCCATAACGTGCCACCAGATCCCGACCCTTGGTATTGGCTTTGATCATGGAGGCGATCAGAACAAGGATTTCATCGCCGATCCGATGGCCGTATTTGTCGTTCACCGCCTTGAACTGATCAAGATCGACCATCATCACGCAAAATGGTTCGTCAATGTTCCCGCTATCAAACTCGACGCAGCAACTGGCCAGGACTTCCTCGAAATGCATGCGATTGGAAACACGGGTCAGACCATCGGTGTAGGATCGTTCCCGGGTTTCATGCAGTTCACGTTGCAGATGGGCGATTGTCTTCAGATAGTCGCCAAGCTGCTCATGCAGGCTTTCGACAGTCGTTTGCATCCGTCCGGTATGCAGAACCACATTGTGAATGACTTCGTCGATCTTTTTGCCGGTTTTAAGGGATGTTTCCGCCCTCCCCAGCACGTCGCTGTAAACACGCAGCTCGTCGCGGGTGCTGGAAAGGCTGGCATCGCTATTTTCGACAACATCGGAAAAATCTTCCATGCCGCGCTGAAGAAAATCAGCCGCCTGCCGGTCAAAGATATAGCGGTAGTAAAGTTGCAGCAGCGTTTCTTCGCCAATCGTCTCGCCGGTTGCTTTGACAGCATCAATCACGCGGAGGATTTCGGGGTTTTCTTCGGCGTAATAAACGAACCAGACATGGTAAAGTTCGGGTGTCGGACGCAGCCCGTGATCGCGCAAAGCATCCAGCGTTGCCTTGGCATAATCCCAGTGTTTTGAGACATAATGATCCGTCGCTGTCACAACGGTACTCCACCTGTTGATTGCCCATCATATTTCAGAGAGCCTGAGCCCGCGGAGGCATCCTGTTCGCAAGGAACTTAGCCTAATCCGCGGGCCTCAGCCACGCATCCATAATGGTAATCACTCGGTGATCTACAGCCGAAAGGACTTAAATCAGCTGCTCCGGATCATTGTACCGGCCCCGCGTTCGGTGAAGAGTTCAAGCAGGACCGCATGCGGTGCACGACCATCGACGATTACCGCGGCCTCGACCCCATTGCGGACTGCATCCATGCAGGTTTCCGTTTTCGGGATCATACCGCCCTGGATCGTGCCATCAGCAATCATTGCATTGATACTGTCGATATCCGCGTCACGCACCAGTTGCTTGTCGGCATCAAGGATACCTTTGACATCAGTCAGCATATAAAGGCGACGGGCACCGACAGCCTGTGCAATGGCACCGGCAGCCGTATCAGCATTGATATTGTATGTCTGACCGTCTTCACCAACCCCTATCGGTGCAATTACCGGAATAATGTCGGTATTGATGAAGCAATCAAGCACATGCGGATTGACCTCGACCGGTTCGCCGACAAAGCCCAGATCAAGGACCTTCTCGATATTGCTTTCGGGATCGCGCTTGGTGCGTTGAAGTTTGCGCGCCTTGATCAGATGGGCATCCTTGCCACACAGACCAACGCTGACACCCCCGGCACGGTTGATGTTCGAAACGATTTCCTTGTTGATCTTGCCGGCCAGAACCATTTCGACAACGTCAATGGTCTGCTGATCGGTGACGCGAAGGCCATCAACGAATTCGGACTGAATGTTAAGTTCCTTGAGCATCTGGCCGATCTGCGGACCGCCGCCATGAACCACAATCGGGTTCATGCCGACCTGCTTTAACAACACCATATCCTGGGCAAACAGTCGCGCCAGTTCCGGGTCCCCCATGGCATGCCCGCCATATTTAACCACGATCGTCTGACCGTTATAGCGTCGCATATAGGGAAGAGCCTCGGACAGGACCTTGGCGCGTGCCAATGTCCGGTAAGCGTTGGATTCCGAGCTTTCTTCTTCAGAACGGACTTCTTCGTTCATGTCTTCTCCCCAATGTTATACGAGCGCTATCGGGTGATTATAGCAGCGTTGCGATTTCTGCGCGAAGCGCTTCAAGGCCGGTGCCTTTTTCGCTTGATGTCGCAAAAAGCTGCGACAGGGCGGCGGGGTGTTTTTTCACCGCTTCGACCACTTCGCGAATGCGTTTTTCCATCTGGCCTTTTTTAAGCTTGTCGGCCTTGGTCAGAACGATCTGATAAGACACGGCGGCTTCATCCAGCATCTTCATCATTTCAAGATCGGCTTTCATGAAGCCGTGCCGGGAATCGATCAAAACAAACACGCGCCGCAACGTGACCCGTCCGCGCAGATATTGCTTGATCACATTCTGCCATGTATCGACGATATCCTTGGGGGCCTTGGCAAATCCATAGCCCGGCAGATCGACGATATTAAGCGCCCCATCCAGATCGAAATAGTTCAGCTGCTGGGTACGGCCGGGCGTGTTCGACGTCCGGGCCATATCCTTGCGACCGGTTATGGCATTAAACAGGCTGGATTTTCCCACATTGGACCGCCCGGCAAGGCAGATTTCGATCTTGTCTTCGGGCGGCAACTGTTCAAGTTGCGCCACCCCCAACATGAAAGTAACCGGGCGGGAAAACAGTTTCCGCCCGGCTTCGATCTGAGCCGATTCAAATGTCGGGATTGCAGTTGCCGATGGCAATTTTTCTTCGGTCATTGTCGTTCCTTGAGCCCCGCGGGGCGTAACACGCCCCTGCGGGAAGGATGGGGGGATCAAACCCCCATCTTGTACATGATGTAGCGCTGCTGTGCGATCGACAGCGTGTTGTTCCATGCCCAGTAGATCACAAGACCCGCCGGGAAGCTTGCCAGCATGAAGGTAAAGATCAGCGGCAGGAACATCATGATCTTGGCCTGCGTCGGATCAGCCGGTGCCGGGTTCAGTTTCTGTTGCAGGAACATGGTGATCCCCATGATCAGCGGCCAGACACCGATCATCAGCATCTGCGGCGGATCCCACGGGATCAGACCAAACAGGTTGAACAGCGAGGTTGGATCCGGTGCCGAAAGGTCCTGAATCCAGCCAAAGAACGGTGCGTGGCGCATCTCGATGTTCACGAACAGCACCTTGTAAAGTGCGAAGAACACCGGAATCTGGACCACGATCGGCAGGCAACCCGATGCCGGGTTGATCTTCTCGCGCTTGTAAAGCGCCATCATTTCCTGCTGCTGACGCTGACGGTCATCCTTGAACTGCTCGCGCATCTTGGTGATTTGCGGCTGCAGTTTCTTCATCGCACTCATGGATTTGTAAGACTTGTTGGCCAGCGGGAACATCACCGCCTTCACCAGAACCGTGAAGATCAGGATGGAAACGCCGAAGTTGCCCACCAGATGGTTCAGCCACTGCAGGAACAGGAAGAACGGTTTGGTCAGGAAGTAGAACCAGCCGAAATCAATCGCGAGGTCGAAATTCTTGATACCATAGTCATTGGCATACTGATCAAGAAGCGACACTTCCTTGGCACCGGCAAACAGACGGGTTTCCGAAGCAGCTTCGGCACCGGTCGCAACCGTGCGGGCCGCACCAAGATAATCAGTCTGGTACTTGTCGGAATTCTCGGCAACATGGTGGCTGAAACGCGTGGTCAGGGCCTCGTCCGAGGACGGTGCCAGCGCAACCAGCCAGTATTTGTCGGTAATGCCAAGCCAGCCGCCAGTGGTTTTCTTTTCCACGGCACCGTCTTCGGCAAGATCGTCATAATCGATTTCCGTCAGGGTGCCGTCAATAACGCCAAGCGGACCTTCATGCAGGATATAGAACCCTGCCGTGGTCGGCTTGCCCTTGCGCGAAATCAGGCCATACGGATACAGCGTAACATCCGAACCGCTGTCGTTTTTCACCGACTGCTTGATCGAGAACATATAATTCTCGTCGATCGAAATCTCGCGGTTGAAGGTCAGGCCGCTGCCGTTGTTCCAGCTCAGCGTTACCGGTTTTGACGGGGTAAGCTCGTTGGAGCTTGCCGTCCACTGGGTGTCGCTATTGGGAACACTGACCGACCTGTCTGCGGCAACCCAGCCGAATTCGGCAAAGTACGCATTGTCGCTACCGGTCGGGTTCAGAACGTGGATCAGCGGGCTGTCCGGTTCTTCGGTCTCGCGGTAATCCTGCAACTGGATGTCGTCAATCACGCCACCAACCAGACGGATCGAACCCTCGACGCGCGGGGTTTCAATCTTGATACGCGGAGCTTTTGCAAGTGCTGCGTCGCGGTTGACGACCGGAGCCGCCGGTGCTGCACCACCTGGTACGCTGGGCACGTTCGAGGCAGACTGCGGTGCAGTATTGCCATTGACGTCAAGTTGTTCGCGAACTTGCGCTTCTCGATCCTGCGGCGCAGGTTCGGGAGCGAAAAAGAATTGGAACCCGACAAGGATTGCGACCGAAGCTGCAATCGCAATCCACAGGTTACGTTGTTCGTTCATCGCCTCTTTCCGCTTTCGTCCGGCGGCGCAAGACGCCTGACCGGTATTCTATTTACATGACTAAAGCGCCGTTAACCGGAGCTCATCCTCCGACGGCGCTTTGTTTTGTTCACAGCCACATCCGGGCACGGGATCATAACCATGACCACCCCATGGATGGCAACGCATTATCCGTTTAAAACCCATCCAGCCGCCTTTTATTGCCCCATGGCGGGCAAGTGCCTCCATCATATAAGCCGAACAGGTCGGCTGATATCTGCAGGACCACCCGATATAGGGCGATAAAAAGAGCTGGTAGCCGCGAACCGCGATTTGAAGAAGACGCGCCAAGGGGCCCACATTCGATCCGGGAAGGTTACTCATTTAGCAGAGTCTCCTGCCTTCGTCGCACCACCGGGCCTTGATCCACGTCCCTTGCGGGGGCGCTGGCTATCGGGGGCGGAAGGTTTGGCATCCGGAATACGCCGCAGGGCAAACCGCATATCATCAACCAGTTTTTCAAAATCCCGGTCAATGGTCTGCTGACGACCGATCACGACATAATCCCAACCGGGCAATGCCATATCCGTCATCAATTGGTCCGCCACGGCACGCAAACGCCGCCGAACGCGATTGCGAACGACGGCCTTGCCCACCTTTTTGGTGACGGTAAACCCGACTCGTGCAAGTCGATCTTCACCGGCGTATTCTGTGTCCGGTTTGATCCCGGGACGCGGAGCGCCCTGAAGGATCAATCCTTGTGTAACCCATTTCCGGCGGGTGCCTGCGACGCGAAGAAACTCTGCGCGCTTTTTCAAGCGTTCCACCGAAACGGTCACAACATTAGGCCGACAGACGCTTGCGGCCCTTGGCGCGGCGTGCGGTAAGCACACGGCGGCCACCGACGGTCGCGCTGCGGGAACGGAAGCCGTGGCGGCGTTTCCGTACGAGTTTGCTTGGCTGGTAGGTGCGCTTCACTGCACTTACTCCGTTCTAATAAAGGTAATCCGATAAAATTCGAGGTCCGCTGTATAGGACTTCACACCATGGCTGTCAATCGCGACAGGGTGAGTTCCCCCAGAAAACCGACAATGCCGCCGAGATTGCGTCCCGACGGCATCCAAATCGTCTTTTCGTCACCACTCGATACGTTCGACATTGGAAAATGTCAACTCGGTTCCATCAGAAAACACAATGGTTCCCGACGAATCGGTGGAGAGTTCCATATAGTTGTGCTTCGATTTCGTAATGCTGCCTTCATCCAGAACCAGGGTCCAGTCACTCGAATCGATATTGCCACCATTGGCACTATGCAATTCGATGGTATCGGTGGTCCATCCATTGGCCCCACCGTCCACATGGTCCGCCCCGTCACCCATGTTGAAAATAAACAGATCCGACCCGCCACCACCGTAAAGCTGGTCATCGCCGGTGCCGCCAATCAGCGTGTCGTCATCATCCCCGCCCAGCAGCATGTCATTCCCGGTACCACCAGACAGGGTATCTTTCCCCGCACCGCCAATCAGGGTGTCATTGCCATCGTCACCATAAAGACGGTCTTTGTCGCCACCGCCATCAATCGTGTCGTCACCCGATCCGCCATACAGCGTATCGCGCCCCCAGCCGGTGGTTAGCGTATCGTTGCCCGATCCGCCGTCAAAATAGTTCGATCCGCCGTCCGCGTTCAGGATGTCGTTACCGTCACCGCCAAGGAAGGTGTCATCACCGTATCCGCCATGGATCGAGTCGTTGCCGCCCTCGCCCCATACGGTATTATCCCCGCCGCCAACATCAATGCGATCATTGCCGTCACCAGACGCGACCGTATCCTTACCGCTGCCGGTCGTGATGCTGTCATCGCCACTGCCGCCAAGGATGGTATTGCGGCCTTCGCCGCCCGTGATCGTGTTGTCGCCATCCCCGGCATCGATATAATCGTCATCGCTTCCGACACTGATCGTGTCATTGCCGGTCCCGGTCCAGATGCGGTTATCGCCTTCACCTGCATTGACGATGTTGTTGCCATCACCCCCAACAATGGTGTCCCGACCGCTGCCGGTATAAATGGTGTCGTTGCCCTCACCGGTCTGAACGGTGTTCGTACCTTCTCCGGCATAGACAATATTGTCACCACCGCTGGCGTGGATTTTGTCATCGCCGCTGCCGCCGGTGACATAGTCATTACCTTCTCCGGCATAGATCGTATTCGTGCCCTCGCCACCATGGACGATGTCATTGCCCGCACCGGCATTGATATAGTCATTCCCGCCATCGCCGGTGATGCTGTCATCACCGTCACCGGCATAAATCACGTCATTGCCGTTCCCGGCCCAGATCGTATCGTTGCCCGCATTGGTCCAGATGGTGTCATGACCGCCACCCGCGCCGATGGTATCGTTGCCGGAACCGGTCTGGAATATCTCGTCTGATTCCGACCCCCAACGGGTTTCATTCGGATCGGCGGCCTCTTCCTCAATCGTGACCAGAAGGATCGCGGTCGTCGTGGCGGTATCGCTGCCATCCCGTGACTGAGCCGAGACCGTCAGCTCGAACGTTCCGAAATAATCACTTGCCGGGGTCAGGCTCAGGCCACTCAACTGGGCTGCACTCAGCGTCCAGGTACCGTTCCCGTTATCGGTCCCGGCAGACAGGGTCGCACCGCCCGGTACACCACTGATGATAATCGTCAGGGTCTCACTGCTGTCCGTCAGGCCTGCGTCGATATCAAGCGCGACAGCATTGCCCTCGTCCCCACTGGCATCAGACAGATCAAGTGTCGGCGCATCGGCGACACCGGCAACATCAACCGTAATGCTGCCTGTTGTGGTCGCAATGTCGCTGCCATCCGCAGACTGCGCGGTGACCGCCAGATCAAACGATCCGCTGAAATCAACCGCTGGTGTGATCGTCAGACCGTTCAGGTCAGCCGTCGACAAGGTCCAGGTCCCGTCACCGTTGTCCGTGCCAGCCGACAAGGCGGCACCTTCTGGCACGCCACTGATCGTAACGGTTAGAACTTCGCTGCTGTCCGTCAGGCCTGCGTCAATGTCGAGCGTAATGGCCGAATCTTCTGAACCACTGGTGTCAGAGACATCCAACGTCGGCGCATCGGCGACACCTGCGACATCAACCGTGATTGAGCCGGTCGTGGTTGCTACATCAGAACCATCTGCCGACGTTGCGGTCACACCAAGCTCGAAGCTGCCGGAGAAATCATCCGCTGGCTTGATCGTCAGGCCTGCGAGCTGATCGGGACTTAGAGTCCAACTGCCATCACCGTTATCGGTACCCGCAGACAAGGTCGCACCTTCTGGCACGCCGTTGATCGTAACGGTTAGAACTTCGGAGCTGTCAGTCAGGCCTGCATCAATGTCGAGTGCAATCGCCGAATCTTCCGAACCACTGGCGTCAGAGACTCCCAAAGTCGGCGCATCGGCGACACCCGTGACATCAACAGTGATCGTGCCGCTGCTCGTCGCAACATCGTCACCATCAGCCGACTGCGCCGTGACCGTCAGGTCAAACGATCCGCTGAAGTCATCCGCTGGTGTGATCGTCAGACCGTTCAGGTCAGCCGCCGACAGTGTCCAACTGCCGTCACCGTTATCGGTACCGGCAGACAAGGTCGCACCTTCTGGCACGCCGCTGATCGTAACACTCAGAACTTCGGAGCTATCCGTCAGGCCTGCGTCAATATCGAGCGTAATGGCCGAATCTTCCGAACCACTGGCATCAGAAACGTCCAATGTCGGCGTATCCGCCACACCCGTAACATCAACAGTGATCGTGCCGTTGCTCGTCGCAACATCTTCACCATCCGCAGATTGCGCGGTGACCATCAGGTCAAACGATCCGCTGAAGTCATCCGCTGGTGTGATCGTCAGACCTGCGAGCTGATCGGGACTTAGAGTCCAGCTGCCATCACCGTTATCGGTACCGGCTGACAGGGTCGCGCCCTCTGGCACGCTGCTGATCGTAACGGTCAGAACTTCGGAGCTGTCCGTCAGACCGGCATCGATATCCAGTGCAATCGCGCTGTCTTCCGAGCCAGAGGCATCTGCGGCATCAAGCGTCGGTTTATCGGCAACACCTGTGACGTCAACCGTGATACTGCCCGTTGTGGTCGCGATATCTTCGCCATCGGCAGACGTTGCCGTCACACCAAGCTCGAAGCTGCCGGAGAAATCATCCGACGGGTTAATCGTCAGGCCTGCAAGCTGATCGGGACTTAGAGTCCAACTGCCATCACCGTTATCGGTACCGGCAGATAAGGCCGCACCTTCTGGCACACCACTGATCGTAACGGTTAGAACTTCGGAGCTGTCCGTCAGGCCTGCGTCAATATCGAGTGCAATCGCAGAATCTTCCGAACCACTGGCATCAGAAACGTCCAATGTCGGCGTCAA
>NZ_MCAO01000003.1:0-144032 GCF_001858545.1 Thalassospira sp. MIT1004
GGCCGAGCTGCCTGTATTCCTGTCCCATCGCAACACCAACTATAACTGATGTTGCACTTGTGGTGTGAGTCTCCGGAGTCCATCGCGCCACAGGCTCGGTCTCGCCTGCCCCATCAACCGAGCCCCACATCCCAAAACCTCAAAACCCACCAATCCACCCTCAAAAAAACGACAAAATCCTCCCCTACAAACGCCCGCGCTTGAAGGGATGTTAACCTTTCTCGGGTTCTGATAGGGGCAAACCGTCGTTGCATATGTGGATCTGATGACCGACATCCAGAATATTGAAGTTTCCCCGATGGAACACCCGTTGGCAGGACAGGTGATCGCCCTGACATCGGGCGGCACCGGCGGCCATATGTTTCCGGCGGTTGCACTGGCGCGCGCCCTTGTCAGGCGCGGCGCGCATGTGCTGTTTTTTACCGATGCCCGTGCATCGCGCTATACCGAGGGGGTCGAGGGGGTTGAAACCATCATCCTGCCGGCGGGCGGCATTGCCGGAAAGGGTCTTAAGGGCCGTCTGACCGGTGCACTTCGCCTTGGCCTTGGCACGATGAAGGCCAGATCCCTTCTGAAAAAATCCCGCCCCGCCGCGGTCATCGGCTTTGGTGGTTATGCCTCCATCCCCGCCACCCTGTCGGCCAAGTGGCTTGGCATTCCCTTTGCCATTCATGAACAGAACGCGGTGCTGGGCCGGGCCAACCGGATGGTTGCGGGGGCGGCACAGCGCATCGCGACATCCTTCCCGACGGTCAAACTGATCGCGCCAAATGACGAAGCCAAGGTCATCTGGACCGGCAACCCGATCCGCCACGAGGTCGCCGCGCTTGCCAGCACCGAATATGACGCCCCGACATCCGAGGGCCCGGTGCGCCTGCTGATTACCGGCGGGTCGCAGGGCGCGCGCGTTCTGTCCGAAATCCTGCCCGCCGCACTGGTCGCCCTGCCGCGTGATTTGCGCAACCGCCTGATCGTGACCCAGCAGGCCCGCGAAGAAGACCTTGAGGCCGTGCGCAAAACCTATGAGGGTTCGGGCATTGATGTGACCCTGGCATCCTTTATCGATGACATCCCCGAACGTCTGCGCGACTGCCATCTGGTGATTGCGCGTTCCGGTGCCTCCACCGTCGCCGAACTCACCGCAGCGGGTCGTCCGGCCCTTCTGGTGCCGCTGCCAAGTGCGATTGACGATCACCAGCGTTTCAACGCCCAGCAGGTCGAAGAAGCAGGTGGCGCGTGGCTGATGTCGCAGGACCGGTTTACAATCGAAATTCTAAGCGAGCGTTTGACCAAGCTTCTGCAAAACCCGGCCGCACTCACCCGTGCTGCCAAGGCTGCCAAGGCCACCGGTCGCCCCAATGCCGCCGAACGGCTGGCCGACATGGTGCTGGATCTGCTGGGGCTGAACCCGGCCGGTAGCCCCGATAATGATAACATGACAAAGAAAGACCCCCAGAAGGTATGAGGAGACACTCCATGAACACCCTGCCGCTCAACATCGGCACCATCCATTTTGTCGGTATTGGTGGCATCGGCATGTCCGGCATTGCCGAAATCCTGCACAACCTTGGTTACACCGTGCAGGGATCGGATATTTCCGACAATGCCAATGTGCAGCGCCTGCGCGATCTGGGGATCAGGGTTTTCGTCGGCCATCAGGCCGCCAATGTCGAAGACGCCAAGGTGGTGGTGATCTCCACCGCTGTCAAACCCGACAACCCCGAAGTCGTCGCCGCACGCGCCGATATGATCCCGGTGGTTCGCCGCTCCGAAATGCTGGCCGAACTGATGCGGCTTAAGGCCGCGATTGCGGTTGGCGGCACGCACGGCAAAACCACCACCACCTCGCTGGTCGCGACCATGCTGGACGCTGCCGGGCTTGATCCGACCGTGATCAATGGCGGCATCATCAATTCCTATGGTACCAATGCGCGCCTTGGCGATGGTGACTGGATGGTGGTCGAGGCCGATGAGTCTGATGGCACCTTTGTTAAGGTCCCCTCGACCATTTCGGTCGTGACCAATATCGACCCGGAACATCTTGATCACTGGAAAAACTTTGATCAGCTGCGCGAGGCGTTCAAGAACTTCGTTCAGAACATCCCGTTCTATGGCTTTGCCGTTCTGTGCATCGACCATCCCGAAGTCCAGGCCCTGATCGGCAAGGTCACGGATCGCCGCATCTTTACCTTTGGCTTCTCCCCACAGGCCGATGTCCGTGCGGTTAATGTCCGCACCGAAATCGGCCAAAGCACCTTTGACGTCGTCATTCGCGAACGCGTCGATAGCGCCGAACGCGTGATCAGGGATGTCCGCCTGCCGATGGTTGGCGATCATAACGTGTCAAACTCGCTGGCCGCGATCACGGTCGCCCTCGAACTTGGCATTCCTGACGATAAAATCGTCTCCGCCTTTGACGGTTTCACCGGCGTCAAACGCCGCTTTACCAAAACCGGCGAAGTTGATGGTGTCACCATCATCGATGATTACGGCCACCACCCGGTCGAAATCAAGGCGGTGCTGAAGGCCGCCCGCAAGGCAACCGAAAACAACGTGATCGCCGTGGTCCAGCCACACCGCTATTCACGCCTGCATGACCTGTTCGAGGAATTCTGCACCTGCTTTAACGACGCCGACAGCGTGATCGTCGCCGACGTTTACGAAGCTGGCGAAAGCCCGATTGAGGGTGCCACGCGCGACGCACTGGTCGAAGGGCTTCGCAATCGCGGCCATCGCCACGTTGCCGCCCTTGAAGGGCCGGAATCACTGGCAAGCATGATCGCCAAAGAAGCCAAACCGGGCGATCTGGTCGTCTGCCTCGGTGCCGGATCGATCAGCGCATGGGCCAACGCCCTGCCCGCCCAACTTGAAGCGCTTAAGAACTGAGACTGAACCGAAACCTGAAACGGATTTGACGAGTTTGTCATGAGCACGCCGGGACATCACACACCGCTTATTGATCGCCTGCCAAAGGTGCGCGGCAAGCTGCGCGAAGGCGCACAATTGTCCAAGGTCACCTGGTTTCAGGTCGGCGGCCCGGCAGATGTGATGTTCCGCCCGGCTGATGAAATGGATCTCGCCGATTTCATCAAAAACCGCCCGGCCGAAATTCCGATCACCGTCATCGGGGTCGGATCAAACCTTCTGGTCCGTGATGGCGGCATTCGCGGGGTGGTCATCCGCCTTGGTCGGCCCTTTACCGATGCCATCATCAAGGACGGCGAAATTCATGCCGGGGCCGGTGCGCTTGATCTCAACGTCGCGCAAATGGCGCGCGACGCCGGGATTGCCGGGCTGGAATTTCTGTCTGGCATTCCGGGCACGATTGGCGGCGCGCTTCGCATGAATGCCGGGGCCTATGGCGCGGAAATCAAGGATGTTCTGGTCAGCGCCAATGCGATTGACGGCAATGGCGACCTTCATACCGTCACCGCCAAGGCGATGGATATGACATATCGGCACTGCGGCCTGCCCGAAGACTGGATTTTCACATCCGCCATCCTGCGTGGCAGGCCGGGCGACCCGGCCGAGATCACCAAACGCATGGATGAAATCCACGAAGCCCGTGCGGTATCACAGCCGATCAAATCGCGCACCGGCGGATCGACCTTCGCCAATCCCCTGCCGGATCGCGCATGGGAAGTCATTGATGCCGCCGGGTGCCGGGGGCTGACGATTGGCGGCGCACAGATGTCGCCGCAACACTGCAATTTCATGATCAATCTGGGCAATGCCACCGCCTTTGATCTCGAAGAACTCGGCGAAACCGTGCGCGAGCGCGTGAAAAAACATTGTGGCGTCGATCTGCGCTGGGAAATCCGGCGCATCGGCGACCGACTGGGACACTCGATCATAGGAAAAGACGCATGAGCAAGCATGTCGCCGTCATTTATGGCGGCTGGTCCGCAGAACGCCCCGTTTCCCTGTCCTCGGGCACGGAATGCATCAAGGCGCTGCGTGAAAAGGGCTATCGCGTCACCGAAATCGATGCCGGTCGTGATCTCGCCGCGCAGCTTGCCGCCATCGATCCCAAACCCGATGTCGTGTTCAACGCCCTGCATGGCCGCTGGGGCGAGGATGGCTGCGTGCAAGGGTTGCTTGAAATCATGGGCATTCCCTATACCCATTCCGGTGTGCGCGCATCCTCCATCGCCATGGATAAAATGTCGGCCAAGGCGATGTTCATGGAATATGACATCCCCTGCGCCCGCCACGTCTGGGTCTCGCGCGATGAAATCGCCTCGGGCAATGCCCTGCCCCCACCCTATGTCCTGAAACCCAATAACGAGGGGTCTTCTGTCGGGGTGGAAATTATCCTGACGCCGGAGGAAGAACAGAACATGCTGGCGCGTGAATGGATGCATGGCGATGGCGTGATGCAGGAAGAATTCATTCCCGGCCGTGAAATGACCGTCGCGGTCAAGGATGGCAAGGCGATGGAAATCATCGAAATCATGACCGGCAATCACGCCTTTTATGATTTTGAGTCAAAATATGTCGCGGGCGGCTCGGAACATATCATCCCGGCCGATATCCCCGGCGACCTTCGCGCCAAAATTCAGGATTGCGCCGAAAAGGCCTATCGTGCGCTGGGCTGTCGCGGGATTGCACGCGCCGATTTCCGTTATGACCCGGCCCATGACCGCGTCGCGATCCTTGAAATCAACACCCAGCCCGGCATGACCCCGACATCGCTTGTCCCCGATGCCGCCCGTCACGACGGTCTAAGCTTCGCCGACATTGTCGCCTGGATGGTCGAGGACGCCTCATGCGAGCGTTAGGAACCCTCGAAGAACAGGCGCGCGAACGCCGCGAGAAGCTTCAACAGCAGCACGGCGTTGGTGCCAACCTGAAAAAACTGGTGCGTGTTTTCTGGTGGTCGAGCCTCACGGCCCTGCTGATCGCCGGGCCCTTTGCGCTGTGGTATACCGGCAAGGCCGAAAAATGGTATGCCGTCGCCGAGGTGGAGGCGATCCGCCTTTCCGCCGAATTTGGCATGACGGTGAAAAACATCGAAGTCCGGGGGCGTGAAAAGACCGACCCCGAAGCCCTTCTGGCCGCCATCGGCCAGAAACCCGGCACCCCGATTGTCACCTTTGATGTCGATGCCGCGCGCGAACGCATCGAACAGCTTTCCTGGGTCCGCAATGCGATTGTCGAACGCCGCCTGCCCAACACCCTGATCGTCTCGATCACCGAACGCCAGCCGGTCGCCCTGTGGCAGACCGATACCGGCCATGTGGTGATTGATGCCGACGGGGCGCAGCTTCAGAATTATGAACTGGGCGATTATCTTGACCTGCCGGTCGTGGTCGGCGCGGACGCCCCCGAACATGCCAGCGAAATGCTCACCACGCTCAAATCCATCCCGCGCCTGTTTGACATGGTCAGCGGCGCACAGCGCATCGGCAACCGCCGCTGGAACATCCAGCTTGCCAACGGCATGTTCATCCGCCTGCCCGAAGAAAACATCGACAAGGCCTGGGCCCGCCTCGATCAGCTTGATCAGGAACATCACATCCTGTCACGCGACGTGCTGATCGTCGATCTGCGCCTGCCTGATCGCACCTTTGTCCGCCTGACCCCCGGTGCTGCCGAACAACGCCGCAACCCGCCAAAAAAAGGTAACGCGGCCTAAGGCCGCGCACCGTTTTCTCTAACAAAAGACCCGGAGCAAAAGGGCGGCTTCTGCTCCGGGGATAGCCGGTCGGTCGAAAATCAACCGTCCGGCCGGTGGGCGATGCGGTCAAACGACCTTATTTTGCAATCCGATTGACTGGTGCCAATCCCTGACAGATACGGTTGACGTTATCTGCCATGACATTTCTGCGCCGTTCAATCGTGCCATGGGTCCAGCCCGACATGTGCGGCGTCATTGTAATGTTGCCGAGCTCATGAAACGGCAGGCGGGAGGGATAGGTCACCGCGTCCGGTCCGCCCGGATACTGGTACCATGTATCAATAAAGGCATGTGCGATCAGGCCGTCTTTTGATGCCCCAAACAGCGCCTCTTCATCAACCACCCCACCGCGGCCGACATTCATGAAAACCGCAGTCGGCTTCATGTTGGCAAACGCCTTGCCATCGACAAGGCCGGTCGTGTTGGCCGCCAGCGGCAGCGTATTCACGACAACATCCACATGCGCCAGCATTTCCCTGAAATCATCAATGGCATGAAACGCATCGATCTGGCTCTGATCCTCAGGGCGGGAACGATTGGCAACATGCACATTCATGCCAAACGCCTTGGCGCGTTGAGCAATCGCCTTGCCGATATGCCCGTAACCCAGAATACCGATTGTGGTATTGCCAAGCTCCGTTCTCATGCCAGATGGGCCACCCGCCCAGTATTTCCAGTCCCCTTTGCGCAAACGCGCGTCGGCATCGCCAAGCGGAACATGACGCGACAGCAACGCACACATCGCATATTCCGCAATCGCGATCTCATGCCCGAAACAATTGCAAAGATCGGCATCCACCGGCAGGTCCGAAACTCGGATGCCGTCATAGCCCGCACCCGGCACCTGATAAAGTTTCAGGTTACGCGGCGTTGGAAAACTGTCATCAAACCTGATACCGATAATGACATCCGCCGTGGCATAGGCTTCGCGATCCGCCTCACTGCCAAGATGATCGGGCAACAGAACAAGCTCATGCGCCGTATCAAGCAATTCGGCAAAACCGGGATGAAAAGTCGAGGCATTCGCCCCATGGAACACGACCTTCACGAAATCCTCCCACATATGGTTATTATTTTTGCGGCTTGATATTTTCTGATATTTCACAAAATTTCAACAGGAAAATCGCAAAACCCTATTGGCCCTCCGGCCCCTATCTCAAAATGGATCAAAGTCCTGCGTCACGTCAAAAATGCTCGGCGCGATACTGCTTTCAAGAACCGGGAACATCGCATCCACAAACTCGATCAGCTTGTCCGACGCAACCAGTGCCTCATCCTTTTTGCCCTCGACAACCGCATTCAGAACATCCAGATGGCTGTCGATGGTCACGTCAAGCGACACCCCATCATCCGTCTGCGTATGATAAATCCACCCCAGACGGCGGAAAATCGTATGCAGGGGACGCAAGGTATATTCAAGAAACGGCTCGCCGCAGGCCGCCAGCATCATCTGATCAATCCGGCGGTCAAATTCGTTGAACTCGACAATCGTCATCTTGTCGCGATGCGTGGTCAAAAGCCCGATCAGGTGGCGCATCTGACTTCTGTGCGACGTACTCGCCCGCGCACTCGCCAGCGACACGACAAACCTTTCCATATCGCGGCGCAGCCGCAACAGCAAATGGGTGCGCGTCAGGTCAATCGGCGCAATCTGGATGCCCTGGCGGGGCTGAATGATCATAAGGGTATCGGCTGACAGGCGCGTGACCGCCTGATGAACCGGCGTGCGGCTGATACCGGTTGCGGTTTGCAAATCCTGTATGCGCAGATAACTGCCCGGCTTCAATTCACAGGTCACGATAAGTTCTTCAAGCTTGTTATAGGCAAGCTCGTTTAAGTTTTTGCCCCCGCCCGATCCCGTTTTTCCCGGCTCGGAAGAATCGCCTGAAATGGCCTTATCTTTCTGTTTCGGTGCCATTATTTCTCTCTGTAATTTCATAAAAAGTCACAATATATTTGTTTTTATTCAATACCATATATACACATTCCCATGGATGGAAAAGTAAAACCTGTTGAAGTTCCCGCTTGATACATGTTACTGATGTTTCGTGAAATATCACAACATGTCACATAAGGGAGGAACCAACGACATGAAAAAACTAACAAAAACATTAACCGCCTTGGCCGCCACCGGCTTTCTGACCTTCACCACCTCACAGGCCTTCGCGGCCGACCCGACCCCGCTGCAATTCCAGACACATCACAACGCCTCGTCATTGCAGGGCAAGGCACTGTTGCGGTTTGCCGACCTTGTCAAAGAATATTCCGATGGCACGGTGCAGATCGAAATGCACACCAGTTCGTCGGTCGTCAATTCGAACGAGGCCTTCGAAGCATCCAGCATGGGCATCATTGACGGTGACGCAACCGGTGCGGGCTATATCACCGGCAAAAACCCTGCCTTCCAGTTCTATGGCGACATCATGGGCGGCTACAGCACCCCGGAACAGCTTCTTGGCTGGTACAAGGATGGCGGTCTCGACCTCGCAAACGAGCTGTATCACAAATTCAACATGCATCTTGTCGGTGTGTTCATCGCAACCCCCGAGTCATTAAGCTCAACCACCCCGCTTGCCGGGATCAATGATCTTAAGGGCTGGAAATTCCGCTCGCCTCCGGGCATGGAATCCGAAATTTTCCAGAAACTTGGCGCAGGCCCGGTTGTGATGCCGTTTGGCGAAGTGTTCACCGCCATGTCCACCGGCACGGTTTCGGGGGCCGATGCCTCCACACTCGCCGTGAACAAGAAACTCGGCCTCTATGACATCGCCAAATACGCGACCTATCCGGGCTTCCATTCCATGCCGATCGAACATATCGCGATTAATCTGGAAAAATGGAATGCGCTGAACGACACCCAGCAAAAGGCAATGCAGGACGCCATTGCAACGATTGCCCCGGAAGTCATCGCAGAATCAAACAAGCTTGATCAGGAAGCCGCCAAGGAACTGACCGAGGCCGGCGTCACCCTTGAAGACTGGAGCAACGAAGACCGTCTGGCATTCCGCAAGGCGGCACAGGACGTATGGGCCGACTGGGCAACGCGGAGCCCCGAAGCCAAGGCGGCCTATGACGCACATATCGCCTACATGAAGAAAAACGGCATCCTCGACTAACCAGCAAGTCCGTCATTCTGATCCTCGGGGGTTTCCCCCGGGGGCTTTTCTGGAGGTCCGCGATGCAGGCAACCCCGAAACGCGTGCGCAGCTTTCAATTCGTCGTCGCACTATTTTCCCTACTTCTTTTGATCATTGTCGGGGTGACTTTTTACGAAGTCATCGCACGCTACATATTCAGAACCCCGACAATCTGGGCCAATGAACTGGCCTTGTGGCTCTCGGCAATCCTGTTTCTGGCTGCGGGCCTCTATGCCATGCAAAGAGACCAGCATCTCAGAATTACCGTCCTCTATGACGCAAGCCCCGCATGGCTCCAGCGCATATTCGATCTCATCACGCTGGCCTGCTGCCTGACATTCTGTCTGGGCATTGCATGGTTCGGCGCGCCCAGTTCGTGGCAATCCCTGATGAATTGGGAACCGTTTGGCACGGCGTGGAACCCGCCGATCCCGGCAACGGTAAAGCCGCTCATTGTTCTGACAACCGGTTTGATGGCGCTCTACGGGATCATCAACTGCGTCAAAAGGTTCCGTGGCATCCCCGCAGACACCGCAGAATCAGTCACGGAGGACAACCGTGTCGATTGAACTCATTTCCATTATCCTCGTCGGTGGCGTCTTTGCCCTGATGGCGCTGGGTGTTCCGCTGGCTTTCGCCGCCGGGTCGCTTGCCGTCCTTGTCAGCTATCTTAAATTCGGTCCGGCGGTCATCGCACTTGCCCACAAAACGGTTTACGGGCTTGCGACCGAATATTCGCTGCTGTCCGTACCGCTTTTCATTCTGATGGCAACCCTGCTGGAACGCTCCCGGCTGGCACAGGATCTTTACGATGCCCTGTTCAAGGTTTTCGGGAATCTGAAGGGCGGCGTTGCGACCGTAACCCTGATCATTTCCGTTTTCATGGCCGCCATAAGCGGCATCATCGGCGGCGAAATCGTTCTGCTTGGTCTGATTGCCCTGCCACAGATGATGCGCCTGCAATATGACCGGAAACTCTCCATCGGGATCATCTGCGCGGGCGGGTCACTCGGGACAATGGTGCCGCCTTCGATTGTCCTGATCATTTACGGCCTGACCGCCGATGTCTCGGTGCAAAAGCTCTTTCTGGCGTCCTTCGTACCGGGCTTCGCGCTCGCCTTTGCGTACTTTGCCTATATCTATATTCGCTGCACGCTTAATCCGGCCCTGACCCCAAAGGCACCGGAAAAAACCGAGCCCTTCACAAAACAGGATTTCTTACGCGGCGTTCTGCCACTACTTGTCCTGATCGGCATCGTTTTTGGCTGCATCTACGGTGGGGTGACCTCCATTACCGAGGCCGCGGGCATCGCGGTTGGCGTCTCCATCCTTATCATCGCCCTGCGATCCGAACTGAACATAACCATGCTGTGGCAGGCCCTGACACGCACCCTGCAATCCTGCGGGATTATCCTGTGGGTGACGTTTGGCGCGGCATCGCTGATTGCCATTTACAATCTTTCGGGCGGCCAGCGCTTTGTCACCGGCATGATCACCGGTCTGGATATCGCACCTGTTGTCACGATCATGCTGATGATGGCGATCTTCATCGTACTCGGGCTGTTCATGGACTGGATCGGCATCCTGCTTCTGACCATTCCGATCTTTGTGCCGATCGTCACCCAGCTTGGCTATGACCCGGTATGGTTCGGGGTGCTTTTCTCGCTGACCATGCAGGTGGCATTCCTCTCGCCGCCTTTTGGTCCGGCTGCTTTCTATCTCAAAAGCGTCGCCCCGCCGGAAATCACCCTTCAGACGATTTTCGCGTCTCTCTGGCCTTTCATGCTCATTCAGATCGCCTTCCTGGCGCTGATGCTCACCTTCCCGTCCATCGCGCTATGGCTCCCGGAAATACTCAATTAATCTGAATTCGGATAAGAAAATGAAGATCACAGCAATCAAAACCTACCGCGTAGACGAATTTGCCAATGTCCTGTGGGTCCATGTCGAAACGGATGCGGGCATTACCGGCCTTGGCGAAACCTTCTATGGTGCCGGTGCTGTCGAAGCACACATTCACGACACGCTGGCCGGACGCCTGATCGGGCAGAACCCCCTTCACATCGAAGCCCTGCACAAGGAAATGGTCAACCTGCCGATGGCACAATCATCGACGGGCGCGGAATATCGTGCGGCATCCGCCATCGACATTGCCCTTTGGGATATCTTTGGCAAGGTCTGCGACCAGCCCGTCCATCAGATGCTGGGCGGTTTGTGCTGGGATAAAATCCGGATTTACAACACCTGTGCCGGCTATCGCTATGTCCGCACCAACAATATCAAACCCGTATCGAACTGGAACCTTGGCGAACCGGAAGGCCCCTATGAGGATCTGGACGGTTTCATGAACCGCCCCGCCCAACTGGCCGAAAACCTTCTGGAATCCGGCATCACGGCCATGAAAATCTGGCCATTTGATCCGATGGCGGCCGAAACACGCGGCCAGTACATCACCGCCGAACAGATGAAAAAGGCGATCCGTCCCTTCGAAGAAATCCGCAAGGCCGTGGGCGACAGAATGGAAATCATGGTGGAATTCCATTCCCAATGGAACCTGCCGACCGCCAAGAAGATCGCCCGCGAACTCGAACAGTTCAGCCCGACCTGGTACGAAGACCCGATCCGCATGAACTCGCCGCAGGCTCTGGCAGAATTTGCCGCATCCACTGATGTCTGGACCTGTGCCAGTGAAACACTGGGATCACGCTGGCCCTACAAGGATATGCTCGACCGTGATGCAACCCATGTGGTCATGGTTGACCTGTGCTGGACCGGCGGCCTTACCGAAGGCAAGAAAATCGCCGCCCTGGCCGAAACATGGCATCGCCCGTTTGCCCCGCATGACTGCATCGGGCCGGTTGGTTTTGCCGCCGCCATTCACATGTCGTTCAGCCAGCCAAACACCCTCATTCAGGAAAGTGTCCGCGCCTTCTACAAGGGTTGGTACAATGAACTGGTCACCGCCGTTCCGAAAATCGAAAACGGCTATGTCTATCCGATGGAAGGCCCCGGCCTTGGTGTCGAATTGCAGAAATCCTTCTTTGATCGCAGCGACCTGACCGTCCGCGAAAGCAAAGCCTGAAAATAAAAGCCCGTTGGAGGAAACATGTCTCTCGAACTTTTCTCGCTCGCCGGTAAAACAGCCCTCATAACCGGCTCTTCCCGCGGTCTTGGTCGCGCCTTTGCCGAAGGTCTGGCTGCCGCCGGGGCCACCGTCATCCTGAACGGCACCAATTCCGAACGTCTGTCGCAGGCCTGCAAGGAAATGTCTGATGCGGGTATGAAAGTCGATATGTCCCTGTTTGACGTCACCGACGAAGCCGCAATCAGGGCCGCCTTTGACCGCTTCGATACGTCCGGTATGCAGATCGACATATTGATCAATAATGCCGGTATCCAGTTCCGCAAACCCATGCTGGAACTCGACACCGCCGACTGGCAGCGCGTGATTGATACCAATCTGACATCCGCCTTCATGATTGGCCGCGAAGCCGCCAAACGCATGGTCAAACGCGGGCATGGCAAAATCGTCAATATCGGATCACTGACAAGCGAACTGGCACGTGCCACCGTCGCCCCCTACACCGTCGCCAAGGGCGGCATCAAAATGCTGACCAAGGCGATGGCAGCCGAATGGGGCGAACACGGCCTTCAGGCCAACGCGATTGGTCCGGGTTACATGCTTACCGACATGAACGCGGCGCTGACATCCAACCCGGAATTTGACGCCTGGGTCAAGGCACGCACCCCCGCACGCCGCTGGGGCCGGCCTGACGAGCTGATCGGTACGGCGATTTATCTCTGCTCGGATGCGTCGAACTATGTGAACGGTCAGATCATCTATGCCGATGGCGGCATGATTTCCGTTCTTTAAGGTGATCTTAGATGTACTCTGTTGTCATACATTCACCCCATGACCTGCGTGTCGATCAGATCGACCAGCCCGGCGCACCGGAACCGGGCACGATAACCGTTCAGATCGACAAGGGCGGCATCTGCGGCTCTGACCTGCACTACTATCATAACGGCGGTTTTGGCACGGTTAAAATCCGCGAACCGATGGTTCTCGGGCATGAAGTCGCCGGTACGATCATTGCCGTTGGTCAAAACGTGACCGGCCTTGCCGTTAATGACAAGGTCGCGGTCAATCCCTCCATGCCATGCAACCAATGCCAGTATTGCCGCGCGAACATGCGCAACCAATGCACCGACATGCGTTTCTTTGGCAGCGCAATGCGCTTTCCCCATCAACAGGGCCTGTTCCGCCAACAGATCAACCTGCCCGCCGAACAACTGGTCAAACTGTCCCCCGACATCAATATGGAACACGCCGCCTGCAGCGAACCCTTGGCCGTCTGCCTGCATGCGGTGCGTCAGGCCGGGGCACTGTCGGGGAAAAAAGTCCTCGTTTCCGGTTGCGGTCCCATCGGCTGCCTGACCATTCTGGCCGCCGCCCATTCCGGGGCGCACTGGATTACCGCGACCGACCTGTCAAAGGCCGCCTTGGATATTGCGGCAAAGGCAGGTGCCAATAGCTGCATCGATGTTGCCCGCAATGCCGATGCCTTCAAAACGCTCGGCATGAACAAGGGCACGCAGGATGTGGTCTTTGAATGCTCCGGCAGCCCGCAGGCGCTTGCCAATGCATTCGACGCGGTCAAACCGGGCGGCACCATCATCACGGTCGGCCTTGGCGGCAATGGCGAACTCCCGCTCAGTCTCGCCGTCACCAAAGAAGTCAGAATGATCGGAAGCTTCCGCTTTGATGCGGAATTTGCCCAGGCCGCAGAACTGATTGACCGCAAGGTCATTGACGTTTCACCGATCATCAGCTCGGTGCTGCCCTTCCGGGACGCCAAAACCGCCTTCGACCTTGCCTCTGATCGCAGCCAATCCATGAAAGTACAACTGGATTTCGGCTGACGGCTGACCTATTCGTCCGCGCGCCCCTATCGCCGCGCGGATCACCGGGGCGGGCAAGACACCTCGATAACCTTGCCCGCACTCGCTGCAACGATCTATCTCGGGGCAAAGATGCAGGCCATACGCACGCGACCGCGTTAAACAGCATTCACAGGTGCGCAACACACTTGTCGCCCCCGCCCGCTCGCCCCCATCTTTGTCTGCCTGATCTCGGGCCACCAACAACACCTCAACCCACCAAAAAAGGTAACTCTGCCCCACGCTACATGCCCTGCCCGCAAAGCACCCTGAATAAATCCTCATACAAATAATATTAATGGCGGATTTCCGGGATTTATCTGGCAGGTTGGGGCTGAAAACCTGCCTGAAATGCCGGTTTTGAAAATCAATTCCTCATACAAATAAAAACGCTGTTTTTACGCTTTGCCGGGCCGATGATTCACGCCCGAAAAGCGATTAACAACCAAAAATGAATAATCGATCTTATTTTTCACTTTAAATGAATAATAAGTCCGGGAAATCGGCCGCTTAAATATCGTTGCGCCAGACCGGGATCGGCGCGCTCAGCGATTGCAGATTTGCCCCTTCCCGCCCCTCGATCATGTCCAGCAGATGGGTCGCCAATTGCTGCCCCGCCACGATCAGATCCTCCCGCAAACTGTCGATCCGGGGCCGGGTAAAGTTCAGCAAATCCGACGTTTCCTTGGCGATCACATCGATGTCCCGCCCGACATCCATCCCCGACTGGATCATCCCGTCAATCAGCGCCATCGCACACAGCTCGCTGCCGCAAATCACCCCGTCGGGCACATAATCCTGATAACGCAATGCCATGCCGGCCTGGCGCAAAACCTCGCTGCTGCTATCAAGGTCTATCCCGCCAAGCACCTGAAAAGGCACAGCTTCTGCCTCCGCCACCGCGGCAAGCCCGGCCAGCGTTTCCTGATAATATGAAAATTCCGACGGCGGCGAAAGCAGCGCCAGCCGCCTGCGCCCCCGCGCAATCAGACGCCTTGCCGCCATCTCGCAAAACGCCCGGTTATCAAAATCGTGATAGGCATGACCCGGTGCCGAAAGACACCGGCCATGCGCCACAAACGGCAGTCCGCTTTGGCTCAGGGCCTGCACCCGTTCATCATCGGGCCTGATATGGGTGATGATCACCCCGTCGGCAGCCCGGGTATTAAGCACATATCGCACCGGGTCCATCGGGTCATCGGCACGTGATTGTGGTGTTACAACAAGGTGATAGGGCGTACCGCGAATGACATCGGAAATGCCGACAATCAGCCGTCTGGCAAATTCCGGCACCTTGTCGGTCTGATCAAGGATCAGGCTGATAACATTGGTTTTTCCCGTCCGCAAACGCACCCCGGCCCGGTCCGGGTGATAGCCGATGGCATCTGCCACCTTGCGCACGCGCAGCTTGGTTTTCGCACTGATATCATGCGCATCCTTAAGCGCGCGCGACACCGTCGTCACACCAAGACCGGTCATTTCCGCAATGGTTTTAAGGGTCGGCCGGGTTTGGGCGGCGGGGCGCTCAACCTTCCCGGCAAGATCGTGATCAGACAGTTGTCAAAGCCTCCGTGGGGTATTCCAAGGTCAGGACCTAGCGCAGTCTTACGCCGCTTTCGGGGTCAAAAAACACAACTTTTTCAAGGTTGAACACAAGTTCGGCATGGCTGTTGGCCTGCCCGCTCCAGTCCTGATGCAGGCGGGTCACCACCTCCTTGCCGCCCAGCGACGTGATGGCAAAAATATCCGCCCCGGCCGGTTCAACCACATCAATCCGGCACGATGCACTGACCGCCTGCTGCCCGTCGCGCACCAGTGCCCGGTTATCGGCATCGGTGATCGCCTCGGGCCGGATGCCGACAATGACTTCCTGCCCGTCCCGCGCCCGGACATCCGCGGGCAGTTGTTGAAATTCAAGCATCAGCGGCTCTTCGCCCGCCCGCGCCATTTCAACCGCACTGCCCCGCACCGTCGCCGGGATCAGGTTCATCGCGGGCGATCCCATGAAATCGGCAACAAACAGGTTGGCCGGATCGTTATAAATCTCGGCCGGGGTGCCGTATTGCTGAACAATACCGTCCTTCAGGACCGCGATCCGCGTGCCCAGCGTCATGGCTTCGATCTGGTCATGGGTGACATAGACAATCGTGGTGCCGAATGTCTGATGCATGCGTTTGATTTCGGTGCGCATATCGACGCGCAGCTTGGCATCAAGGTTTGATAACGGTTCATCAAACAGGAAAAGCTGCGGATTGCGCACAAGCGCACGGCCCATCGCAACGCGCTGGCGCTGCCCGCCCGAAAGCTGGCCGGGCTTGCGATCCAGAAGATGTTCGATCTGAAGCGTCTTGGCGACCTCGGCGACCTTGGCGGCGCGCTCATCCTTTGGCATGCCGCGCATTTCAAGGCCAAACGCGATGTTCTGCCCGACATTCATGTTGGGATAAAGCGCATAGCTTTGAAACACCATCGCGATATTGCGCTCCGACGGCGGCAGATCATCAATGACATTGCCTGCAATGCGGATTTCCCCGGTCGTCAGCTTTTCCAGCCCGGCAATGGTATTAAGCAAAGTCGATTTGCCACAGCCCGACGGCCCGACAAGCACCAGAAAACCGCCTTCTTCAACATCAAGCGTAATATCGCGCAGAACCTTGATCGGACCGAAACTTTTGCACACCTTGTCGATTTGCAGAAAGGACATGATAACTTCCCTGTAAGTCTTTTTATGAGCTAACCCTTGACCGCACCGGCCATCAGTCCGCGCACGAAATAGCGCCCGGAAACGATGTAAACGATCAGTGTCGGAAGGGCGGCAAGAACCGCACCGGCAAAGTGCACATTGTATTCCTTGACCCCGGTCGAGGATGAAACGAGGTTGTTGAGCGCAACCGTCATCGGCATCGAATCAAAATCGGCAAATGACGCCCCGAACAGGAAATCATTCCAGATATTGGTAAATTGCCAGATCACAGTCACCACAATGATCGGCCCGGAACTGGGCAGAAGAATACGGGTAAAGGTCCGCCAGAACCCGGCCCCGTCCATCTTTGCCGCCTTGATCAGCTCGTCTGGGAACGCCGCGTAATAGTTACGGAAAAACAGCGTGGTAAAGCCAAGACCGTAAACCACATGCACCAGAACCAGCCCGCCGGTCGTGCCTGCCAGACCAATCATGCCCAGCACGCGTGCCATCGGGATCAGGACGATCTGAAACGGGATAAAACAGGCAAACAGCATCAGCCCGAAAATGATCTTGTCCCCCGGAAACCGCCATTTGGTCAGAACATACCCATTCAGCGCCCCAAGCCCGGTCGAGATGGCGACCGCCGGTACAACCATCATGATGCTGTTGATGAAATAGGGTTTAAGTCCCGTCGGCTCGACCCCGATCTGGGCCTGTGACCACGCGGTAAGCCAAGGCTCGAAGGTGAACATTTCGGGGAACGACATCATGTTTCCGCCCCGGATTTCATCAAGCGTCTTAACCGAATTGACCAGCATCACGAATAGCGGCAGCAGGTAATAAACCGCAAACAGGATCAGGACCGCATAAAGGGCCGCCCGCAACAGCTTTCCGGTGCCAAAGGAGGATTGTGTTGAACGCGACATCAGCGGCGCTCCCGAAGTTCGGAATAAAGATAGGGCACAATGATCGAGGCAATCATCGCCAGCATGATCACCGCCGACGATGCCCCAACTCCCATCTGGTTTCGCGTGAAGGTATAGGAATACATGAACGTCGCGGGCAGCTCGGTCGCCCGCCCCGGCCCGCCATTGGTCAGCGCAATGACAAGGTCATAGGCCTTGATCGCCAGATGGGCCAGAACCACAAAGGCCGACAGGAACACCGGGCGTAATTGCGGAATGACGATACGGGTATAGAGGCTCCATCGGCTGGCACCATCCATCTGGGCGGCCTTGAGGATTTCAGTGTCAATCCCGCGCAAACCCGCCAGAAACATCGCCATGACAAAACCCGACGATTGCCAGACCGCCGCAATCACCACGGTATAGATCGCCATGTCGCGATCCTTGATCCAGTTGAAGGTAAAGCTTTCCCACCCCCAAAGATGCATGGTGTTTTCAAGACCAAGCCCCGGATCAAGAAACCATTTCCATGCCGTGCCGGTGACAATGAAGGACAGCGCCATCGGATACAGATAGATCGGGCGCAAAACGCCTTCGCCGCGAATTTTCTGATCCAGCAGGATCGCCAGAACCAGCCCCAGCACCGAACAGATCGCAATGTAAAGAATACCGAAAATCGCAAGGTTTTGCAGGGCAATCAGCCAGTTTCGCTGCCCCCACAGATTGGCATAGTTGCCAAATCCCTCAAGCTCGTAGGAGGGCAGCATCCGGCTGTCGGTCAGCGACAGATAGCCGGTGTAAATGATAAATCCGTAAACGAATAAAAGGATCAGAAACAGGCTGGGGCTCAGCACCAGACGGGGCAGAACCTCCCGCAGGGTTGCCTGTGCCTTGCCGGGCAAGGATGATTGCATGGGTGATGCTCCGCACTTTGTCCGGCGGCCGGGATGCTATCCGGCCGCCGGTTTCGTTTTTGGTCTTATTGAGCGGATTCAACCGCGTTGACGAGTTCCTCGACAGCGGCCGCACTGTCATATTCGCCGTTAAAATGCGCGGTAATCACGTCATACATCGCGTTTTTGACCCCGGCCGGAACCGAATGGCCATGCGCCATCGACCCGAACAGTGTGCCCTTTTCATTGGCAGCAGCAAGTTCGGCCATGCCTTTTTTGCCACAGGCATCAAAGTCGTCATTGGGCACATCGGTGCGCGCCGGGACCGATCCCTTGACCACGTTGAATGCCGACTGGAAGCTTGGCGACATCACGGCTGATGCCAGTTTCATCTGCGCGTCCTGACGGTCTTCGCCAACCTGGAACATCACGAACTGGTCAGAGTTGAACGTCACTGCATCCTGTGTTCCGGGGAAACGGAAGCACATGAAATCAGTGTCGGGCACCTTGCCGGCATTCAGAAACTCGCCCTTGGCCCAGTCGCCCATGAACTGCACCCCGGCTTCCTTGTTGATCACCATCGCGGTCGCAAGGTTCCAGTCCCGGCCCGAGAAATTGTCATCAACATAGGTGCGCAGTTGCGCCATGCGATCAAACACGGTTTTCATCGTGTCCGACCCCAGCGCGTCCGGATCGGTATCGATCATGGATGCCTGATAGAATTCCGGCCCGCCGGTTGCCATGACGACCGCATCAAAGATCGTCGCGTCCTGCCATGCCTGTCCACCGTGGGCGACCGCGGTGTAACCGGCATCCTTGATTTTATCGAGCGCCGCAATCAATTCGTCCCAGTTGGTCGGCTGCTTCAGGCCAAGCTCATCAAAGATCGCCTTGTTGGCCCAGACCCAGTTGGTTGAATGGACGTTGACCGGGGCCGCGATCCAGTGACCGTCATATTTCGAAAACTCTTTTAAGGCATCGGGAACAACTTCTTCCCAGCCTTCCTTTGAGGCCAGATCGTCAAGATTGCCCAGAACACCCTCGCCCGCCCAATCCTTGATATCAAAACCAAGCATCTGAACCGCGGTCGGTGCATTGCCCGATGTAACGCGTGCGCGCAGCACGGTCATGGCCTGTTCGCCACCACCACCAGCAACCGGCATGTCGTTCCACGAAACACCCTGATCTTCGAGATCCTTTTTAAGAACCTGAAGCGCCTTCGCTTCGCCGCCCGCCGTCCACCAATGCAGGACTTCCACACTTTGCTGTGCCGATGCGATGCTGGTTGAAAGCCCGAATGCCGCGATCATACCGATCCCGGCACATGTCATTTTGCCAAGAAACATGCTGTTTCCTCCCTGTTGGCTTTTTTGATTTGGCAGTTGATTACTGCAACGTTACAGGTCGAAGTCAAGCGCCTCCTGTAACGTTGCAGTACAGCAAAGCCGCCAACAGGCGCAAAACCTGTGATTGATCCGACTGCGTTATTGCGTCGCAAAATAGTGCATTTGTTATTGCCGGAAACTGGAACGCGGAAGACTCCGCCTCATATAAAAAGGCGCCAGCCATGATCCTGTCATGGTTTCTGGCGCCCGAATTTTCGGATGGCTTGCGATGGTCAGGCGGCGTCGCCGATATCCCAGAACACACCGGCCATCATTTGCAGGGCCTGTCGGCTGAGGCTTTGCAGGATGTGTTCGTTGGGCGCATGCTGAGAGCATGATGCATAGGAATGCGGCACCCAGACGGTTGGCAGATCAAGGATATAGGCAAATGTATCATTGGGCAGCGACCCGCCAAGATTGGGCAGGATTGCCGGTTTGGTTCCGGTGGTCTTGATGATTGAATCGCGTACACGCGTGACCCACGGATGGGACGGGTCAAGCCGGGTTGCCCGGAAGAACCCCTTGGCCGAGGGAATGATTTCAACATCCGTAAAGCCATGTTTATCAAGGTGGCGGCGCAAAGCCGGCAGAATGTCATCCGCATCCGTGCCGACCACATAACGCAACTGGCAATGCGCAATAGCTTCAGGCGCGATGGCGTTGACCGGTTTTTCAGGGTTTCCGGCCTTTGCCGCAAGTACCGCAAAGCTGTTCCAGCCATAAACCTTTTCCGCCAGTGACAGGCTTTCCTCGCCCCAGTCAGGGTTGATTGTCGGCCCGGTTTCGGGTTGGGTGATTGCGCAATCCTTTAGGGCTTCCCGGACTTCGTCATTCAGGCTGTCAGGACGCCATTCCGGTACCTGAATCTGTCCTCGACGATCAACGATGGATGCAATCGCATGCGAAAGAACAATCATCGGGTCTTTCAGCAAACCGCCCCAGTTCCCGGAATGGTGGCCGCCTTCACGATATTTAAGCGACAGCGCAAAATTGATCGCCCCGCGTGACCCCATGAACATGGTCGGGCGTTCGGCACTCAGGCGCGGACCGTCCGATGCAATCAGGACATCGGCGGCAAACAGATCGCGATAATTGGTAAACAGTTCGGCAAGGCCGGGCGACCCCGCCTCTTCGCCCATCTCAATGATGACCTTGCAGTTAAAGCCCAATGCACCACGTGTCTGAATGACCGACCGCAGGGCCGCCAGATTGATGCAATGCTGCACTTTGTTATCCGCCGTACCGCGCCCGTAAATCCGATCACCTTCGATCACCAGCTTGAAAGGTTCAAGGCCTTCGCGCCATTCGCCTTCCTGTGCGAGGATCACATCGCCATGCCCGTATGTCAGAACAGTCTGCAGGTCATCACCTTCGTGTCGTTCGGCAAACAGGAACGGTCCGAAACCGGGCTTGGGATTATCGATGATGCGGGTTTCAAACCCCATATCGCGCACCATCGGCACAATCACATCGGTAAGATACCCATAAAGCGCTTCGAGATTATCGGGCTTCTGGCTTTCGGTTTTCTGTTCGACCATTCGACGCAGTTCGTCGATAAACTGCCCATCTTCAAAATACCGGGTTACATTTTCGATAGCATCAGCACGCGTTGACATTGATTGATCCTTGTTCTTTCCGATAAGCCATCCAATTCCCAAAGGAACGACGGAGCATTTTGTGTTTCACGAACCATCCCGGTTTTCCGCCACCGCATCGCCCCAGGGCGACATGATTTCGGTCATGCCCTGATTGAAGTTTCCCTGCCGAAGAACCCCGGCCGGGCAGGCAAAGGCATAGGGGAAAGCGGTCCGGCGCGTGGTCACGCAACGATGCCCTTCCCCCAGAGCCGCAATGATATCGGGCGAAAGGCTTTGATCGATGATCACCGTATCGCCGCCGCTGAAATCAACCCGCGCCTGATGGAAGGCGTCTTCGAGGGTCATATCGAAATCCATCAGGCAGGATGTCAGTTGCAGGATGGCTGGCAAAATCTTGCGCCCGCCCGATGCTCCGATGGCAAAACGCCGGTCCTTGTGCCGCCCGATTGCCGGGCAGACATTCATCAAACACCGCTTATTAGGTGCTAACGAGTTTGGCCGTCCCGGTTCGGGATCGAACCACAGGATCCCGTTATTCATCAAAAGCCCGCTTCCGGGCAGCACGACCTTGGATCCGAAAATGGACAGCAATGTCTGGGTCACCGCGACCATGTTGCCATGTCGATCCGTCACACTGAAATGCGTGGTGCAGGCGGGGGCGCGACTGTCATCAACGTCCCCCATATCGCGCAACCGGCGTTTATAGGTCGCCTTAAGCGCATCGACATACGCCCCATAGGCATCCGCCCCCGGTGACGTCCCCTCAAAATTCTGATGCGACAGGATTTCCAGACATTCCGCAAGGTTTTCACCCGCCGTCATCGCAGGCGGCGTATAGACCGCCCCCCCGCGATAGGATGCTGTCAGCGGATCAGACAAAACAGCCTGATAGAACTTCATGTCATCAAGCGACAAACATCCCCCGGCGTCCCTGACATCGGCAACGATTTCCGCCGCAAGATCGCCTTCGTAAAATTCACGCGCACCTTTATCGGCGATGCGTTGCAGGGTGGCCGCCATCCGGTCAAGATTGATCCGCTTGTCCGAAAGGGCCGTCCATCCGGCAATAGTCGGCCACTGCCCATCTTCCAGAAAGGTCTCCGCCGCGGTCGGGTTTTTGGCAAGTTCGCGGGTACTAGACGCGATGATAAGGGCGGCATACCAATCAACCGATAACCCGCCCGACGCAAGCTTGGCCGCCGGCGAAACAAGATCACGCCACGGCATCGTGCCAAACCGGTCAAAGGCAAGCTCCATACCGGCAACGGTACCGGGTACCGCAATCGCGGTTGCACCAATCTGGTTACGATCCCCGACGACCCGCGCCCACGGGAACAGGTCGCCTGCAACGCCTTGGCCCGATAACGGATAATCGGCGATATCAAGCCCGGCGGGGGACCGCATCCCGAAGGTAATGCTATAGGTCCGGTCTTCATCGGCACGATAGATCATCATCGCACCGCCACCGGCCGGGCCACTCATCCAGGGTTCGACCACCCCCATGGCAAAGGATGTGGCAATCGCGGCATCAATGGCATCGCCACCGGCGGCAAGAATGTCAGCCCCGACCTGGGCGCCTAGCTTATGCTGGGCTGCGACCACCCCACCATTTTCGACGGCGACGACGTTTTTACGGACCGACTGCATGTTGGAAAAATTGTCGCGGATCATTGAACCGCCCCTTCGACCAGATGACATTCAACCCGCTTGCCCTGATGCAGGGTCGCCACCGGTGCCTTGGTCGAACAGATATCAATCGCGCGCGGGCAGCGCGGATGGAAATGGCATCCACTGGGCGGGTTGATCGGATTGGGGAATACGGCACCCAATTGCGTGTCGGGCACGCCAAGGGACGGGTCCGGCGTCAGAACGGATTCCAGCAACGCATTGGTATAAGGATGATCCGGACCGGCAAACAGCGAAGATGCTTCTGCTTCTTCGACAATGCGCCCCAGATACATTACCGCCACCCTTGTTGCGAGATGTTCGACCACCGCAAGATTGTGACTGATGAACAGATAGGTCAGCCCGAATTCATTGCGCAAATCCGACAGCAGATTAAGAATTTGCGACTGTACCGACACATCAAGCGCCGATGTCGGTTCATCGCAGATCACGATTTCCGGGCGCATGATGAGTGCACGTGCAATGGCGACACGCTGACGTTGCCCGCCCGAAAGCTGGCTGGGATAACTGCGCAAAACCCGTTTGGGCAAACCGACAACATCAAGAATATCGGCGGTCTGCTTATCCCAGTCACGCGGATCGCCGACCTTGTGCACCCTTAGCGGCAGCGAGATGATATCTCCAATCGTCTTGCGCGGGTTCAGCGATGAATAGGGATCCTGGAAAATCGGTTGGATACGCCGCGCCAGATAGGATCTGTCATGGCTGGTAATGTCTTCGCCATCGACCAGAACCCGGCCCTGTGTCGGCGTTTCCAGTCCCAGCAAAATACGTGCAAGGGTACTTTTGCCACAGCCGGATTCCCCGACAAGGCCAAGGACCTCTCCCTTTTGCAGTTTCAGGGTCAGTTCATCGACCGCACGAAGATCCTTGCGTTTGCCAAAGATGCCCTGCTTGATCGAAAAAATCTTCGACACATTTTCAAGTTCAAGAACCGGAACGGACATTATGCTTCCCCCGATTTTGGCTGGTTCATCGACAGGGATGCAGACCTGTCATAATCGTGAACACAGCGATAAAGATGCCCGGCGGGTGAAATCCGGGCCGGTATATCGGACGCACATTGCGCTGTTGCCTCGTCACAGCGGCTTCGGAAAGCACAACCAGCAACATCACCGATAAGAGACGGCACAATACCGGGGATCGAGCCCAGATGTTCGCCAACCGCGGTTTTGCCCGGCACCGGAATGCAATTAAGCAACCCGCGGGTATAAGGGTGCTTTGGCGCGGTAAAGACTTCGGCAGCACTACCGGCTTCGACCATTTCACCGGCATACATGATGGCGACCTTGTCCGCGACGCGGGCCACCACGCCCAGATCGTGGGTAATCAGGATCATCGCCATGTTCAATTCACGCTGAAGATCCTTAAGCAGGCGCAATATCTGCGCCTGAATGGTGACATCAAGCGCGGTTGTCGGTTCATCCGCAATGATCAGATCAGGTTCGCCCATCAGGGCCATGGCAATCATAACGCGTTGGCGCAGACCGCCTGAAAGCTGGTGGGGATATTGTTTCATACGGTTGGCCGCCGCCGTGATCCCGACCTTTTCCAGAAGTTCGATGGCACGGTCACGCGCTACCGTCTTGGGGACCTTGCGATGAAGCAAAAGGGCTTCCATCAGTTGATCGCCAATCGTGTATGCCGGATTAAGCGAGGTCATCGGTTCCTGAAAGATCATCGAAATCCGGTTGCCGCGCAGTTTGCGCATATCCCGATTGGATGCGGTTTGCAGATCGACACCTTCAAAATCCAGAACCTGCGCCGAACGTTGCGCCTGCTTGGGCAGAAGTCCCATGATCGCAAGCGATGTCAGGGACTTGCCACTACCTGATTCACCCACCACACACAGGGTTTCACCCCGCTTCACATCGAAATCAATGCCGCGCACGGCATGCAGCGTTCCGGCTGCCAGCGGGATATCAACCGTCAGGCCGCGAACAGAAAGAATGTTTTCCATACTGATGCCCCTAGTTGCGGTTTTCAGGTGCGGAAACGTCACGAAGACCGTCACCCAGCAAATTGATCGCCAGAACAAGGATGAACAGCGCGACACCCGGGATGGCAATCATCCAAGGCTGGAACAGAAGCATCTGTTTGCCTTCCGACACCATCAAGCCCCAGGACGGTGTCGGCGGTTGCACCCCCAGGCCCAGGAACGACAGGGCCGCTTCAAGCAGGATGGCATGCGCCATTTCGAGCGTCACAATCACGATCAGACTGTTGGCGATGTTCGGCATGATTTCGCTAAACAGGATGCGCTTGGTTGAACAGCCGATGGCCTTGGCCGCCGTGACATATTCCATGGATCGCAATTGCAGGGTGGCAGATCGCATCACAACCGCGAACCGATCCCAAAGCAAAAGGCCAAGAACCGTAATCACCACCTGAAGTGATCCGCCAAACAGTGCGACCACCGCCAACGCCACCAGAACCACGGGCATCGCAAGACGCACATTGATCAAAAAGGTGACACAGGCATCGACACGTCCGCCGAAATAACCGGCGGCAACGCCCATACTGGTGCCGATAATGCCGGAAATCAGGGCCGCAATCGCCCCGATGGCCAGTGAAATACGTGCGCCATAAAGCAACCGTGAAAGATAATCCCGCCCGAGATGATCGGTACCAAGGATGTTTTCCCAACTGCCTTTGGCATCCCAGACGGGCGGGATCATTCGATGCATCAAATCCTGATGATAGGGATCATAAGGTGCCAGAAGAGGTGCGAAAAGCGCCATCAGGAAGATGGTCAGAAGCACGATGGCACCAAACATCAGTCCCTTGTGACCAAGGACTTTGGTCAGCAGAACCTGTCGCGGCGTCGGGCCGCTCAGGACTTCAGCTTCAACCTTGGGTGCCACTGTGTTGATGGTTTCGGTCGTGTTGGTCATGTCAGCCCACCCTCATGCGCGGGTCAAGCCACGCATTCAACAAATCCGACAGGAAGGTGAAGACGATATAGAACATCGAAAACACCAGAATCAGGGCCTGTACGGTTGGCAGATCGTTGCGACCAATGGATTCCCACGCCAGATAGCCCGCCCCATGCAGGGCAAAGATCGATTCAACGACAATCGACCCGCCTAGCATGAAGCCCATCTGAACGGCGGCCAGACTGACAACCGGGATGATGGCGTTGCGAAGGGCATGCTTGAACATGACCCGGAATTCACCCGCCCCCTTGGCGCGTGCGGTGCGGACATAATCCGCACCCAGCACATCAAGCATCCCGGCACGGGTCAGGCGCATGATGGCAGGCATCGCGTAATAACCCAGCACGATGGTCGGCATCACAAAGTTCTGCCAACTGTCCGAACCGGAAGGCGGCAGGATGCGAAGCTTGATACTGAACAGGACAATCAGGACCAGGCCAAACCAGAAACTGGGCATGGCCTGCCCCATGACCGAAAGGAATAGCGCAATCCGGTCAATAAGACTGTTGGGGCGAACGGCGGCGGCAACGCCCAACGGCACCGCCGTCAGAAGCGCAAACGAGATTCCGCATACGCCAAGCAACATCGTGACGGACAGACGCTCCGCAACCAATTGCGACACCGGCAGTTTGAAATAGTAACTTTCGCCGAAATCGCCCCTGATCGCGTTGAACATCCATTCGCCATACTGAACGACCCATGGTCGATCAAAACCGTAATAAACCCTTACAGCCTCGATATCCTCGGCATTTGCCGTTTCACCCGCAATAGCCGCCGCAGGATCCCCCGAAAGATAGAGAAGCGCGAAGCTAAGCATGGAGACGGCAAGCGTCACCAGCAAGGCCAAGCCAAGCCTTTTTAACGTATATACCAACACCGTTCTGAACCCCTGATCCGGAGGATTATTTCCAGTTCATCTGGAAGAAGCGCGGAATTGCATCCGTGGTCGGTGCATATTCCAGATCCTTGGTGAACACGTAGTTCGAGTTATAGGAGAACAACGGCAACCAATAGGCTTCTTCCGCAATGCGCTTCAGGGCTTTGGAATAATATTCCTTGCGCTCCTCGGAATCGACGGAACTGTCGGCAACATCCAGCCATTCCTTGACCTGCTTGTCTTGCGCACTGTCAAGACTGCCAAGCTTGAAATACTGGCTGACGATCGCCGACGCATCATTGATCGAATAGGATCCCCATGTCTGGAACGACATCGGTACTTCGCCCTTCATGCTCAGTTCACGCAGGGCGGAGTATTGCAAAAGCTTGAAATTGCTTTTGATACCGACCGCTTCGAGATAGCCCAGCATCGCTTCGGCATATTCGCGATCGCGATAGGCATAGAAGTCAATTTCCAACCCGTCCGGATAACCGGCTTCGGCAAGAAGCTGCTTGGCTTTTTCAGGATCATAGTCATAGACAGCGACGTCCTGTGCACAGCCGAACTGCGACGGGAAGCAGGCCGAATTGACCACACGGGATTTACCTTTGAGCATCGATGCAACGATGGCTTCGCGGTCAATGGCATGCGAAATTGCCTGACGCACAAGCTTGTTGGTGAACGGGTTGCTTTCACCGCTGCGACCGGCGGCATCAAATTGCAGATAACCGATGCGCATGGTGCTTTCGTTGGCAACCGTGAATTCACCCATCGCGCCAAGGCTTTCGGCCTGATCTGGCGGCACCTGCCAGATCCAGTCCAGACCGCCACTGAACAGTTCGGCAGCCTGCGTGTTGAAATCGGGAATGGTACGGATATCCAGACGACCGATATTGGCCTGCCCCTTCGGGCTGTCCTTGTGATAATTTTCGTACTTCTCCAGCACGAAATGCTTGCCCGGCTCGACTGAAACAACCTTGTAAGGACCGGTCCCTACCGGATTAAGTCCCATGCCGGTCGGACCAGCTTCGGCGTAATATTCGTTGGGATAAATCGATACAGGTCCGGCAAGATATTCGATTGCTGCGGGGAATGGTGCTTTCAGATGAATGCGGACCTTGAACTGGTCAATCTTCTCGGCACTTTCCATCCAGTTGACGTTGCGCTGGGTTTTCACCCCGTTCTTTTCGTCCGCAACCCAGTTCACGGTCGCGACCACATCGTCGGCGTCGAAAGGCTCGCCATTGTGGAACGTCACACCCTGGCGAAGATTGAATTCAAGGGTTTTGTCATCAACCCATTTCCAGTCCGTCGCCAGATTTCCCTGATACTCGCCGGTATAAGGATCGCGATACACCAGCCCATCCCAGATGGAGCGTTGCAGAATAACGCCTTCACGCGCCGAGTTGAAATAACTGTCGACATTTTCAAGCTCTTTGGAGAATGCGACATTGAGGGTATCGTCTGCTTTGTTGGCAGCAGCTGTTCCAGCAGCGGCCATGACGAGGGCAAAGATTCCAGCCCCCTTAAGGATCTGTTTCATTATAGCCTCCTGATATGCGTGCCTTACTTCACGGTGTTCGCGGCAAGACACATTAGATGCATTTAAAACATCTTGTATTATATTGTAATACAGCGTACTGTATAAAACTACGATAAGGCAACTGGAAGCTGCATGTCAACCAGCACGTTTGCCATTAAAAAACCGAGGAAACGCGACCATGGCGAATGCCAAAGCCCGGCAGCAGGACACCCTTTTTGTCACATCCCTTGAAAAAGGCATGCGGATACTCGAAGCTTTTTCAGAAGACAAAACCGAACTTGGGCTGGCCGATCTTGTAAAGGTTACCGGCCTCGAGAAGAGTGCGGCACAACGATATGCCAACACGCTTTACGAGCTTGGCTATCTGGAAAAGAATCCGGAGACTCGCCGGTTTCGGCCATCCGTCAAATATCTGGAAATGGCGTACAGCTATCTGTGGGCTGATTATCTAGCGCAGTTGGCAATGCCCCGCCTGATCGACCTGAGCCGCCAGACATCCCAAACCATCAACATGGCCGAGCCCATCGGAACCGATATTATTTATGTCGTGCGCATGCCCAACCACCGCACCAATTTCGGGGCTTCTGCGATTGGCCGACGGGTGCCAGCACTGGTTGCCTCGTCCGGGCGCATTATCCTGAGCCGCCAGTCAGATCAGGCCATTCGTGACGCAGTGAATAATTGGCCAATCCGGCAATACACCCCCCGGACAACGATGGATCGCGATGCCATACTCGACAATATCCTGATGGCACGCGAAAAGGGATATTGCACCACACAGGGGCAGGTTTTACCCGATGAAGTCAACGTTGCCGCCCCGATCTGCAGCATTGACGGAATACCGGTTGGCGCCATCCACTGTTCTTTGCCGTCGATCCGCTGGACAATCGAACGCGCGGAAGCAGAAATTGCCCCGCTTGTAGTTGAAGCAGCCCAATCGATCGTGCCATCCAGATAAGGTAAAACCCGGTCCGGCCAGACCAAGGGAACGCCAGCACAGCCTCAGACAGACGCACAGCTTTGGAAAATACCGAATAACGCGGCCCTGCCTTAACCAATTTGCAACAGCTTATGGGCGAAAACCGGCATAAGATCTGGCGGACAGAAATCAGATCATAATTTTTAAAAAAGTTCAGAGCATTCAATTGGCACGCAGCAAAACCAGATCAGGCTTGATCGCGGCCTTGGACATCGGCACGTCCAAGGTCTGTTGCTTTATTGCCCGACGTGAAAAGGGCGAAGCCCCGAAAGTCATCGGCATCGGACATAACATGTCCAAGGGGCTGCAAAGCGGATCAATTGCCAATCTTGATGCTGCACAGGAAGTTGTCCTTGCGGCGGTGAATGCGGCCGAGAAAATGGCAGGCCACACGATTGATTCCGTCATCGTCAATCTGTCTGGCGGCAGCCCGGAATCAGAAACCCACACGGTTGAACTGCCGCTGGGATCGCGTCCGATTGGCAATCTTGAAATCCGCAAACTGAACGATCAGAAGGACGCCGTTCTGCGCCAGGCGGGTGACGAGTTGATCCATACCGTGCCGCTGGGCTTCAGGGTCGATGCCGCCACAGGTCTTCGTGATCCGCGCGGCATGTACGGGTCTGTCGTCGGGCTTGATCTGCATTTTGTGCGCACCCAGACCGCCCCGCTTCGCAATCTGGAAACCCTTCTGGGGCGTTGCCATCTGAGGATCGAGGAAACAGTCGTCACCCCACTGGCATCGGGCCTGTCGGCTTTGACTGCCGATCAACGCGACCTTGGCGCGACTGTCATCGATATGGGGGCCGGCACCACAAGCGTTGCCGTCTTCCACGGCGGTCAGGTGATCTATACCGCGACCGTACCGGTCGGCGGGGCGCATGTGACGCGCGATATCGCCTATGGGCTCAATACATCGCTTAATCATGCCGAACGCATGAAAACACTGCACGGCAGTGCTTTGACATCGCCGTCCGACGATCAGGAAATCCTGGCGGTCCCTGTGATCGGCGATGAAGACGAAAACAACGTCAATCACGTGCCGCGTTCGATGCTGATCAACATCATCAAACCGCGCCTTGAAGAAACGTTTGAGTTGATTCGCGATCAGTTGGACGAGCATGGCCTGTCACAGATCGGCGGCCGTTCCATCGTTCTGACGGGTGGTGCCAGCCAGCTTAACGCGATTGCCGATCTGGCAAGCCAGATGTTCGAACGCCCGGCCACCATTGCCACACCGCACGGGGTATCAGGTCTTGCCGAAGCCACAGCCGGCCCGGCATTTTCGGCCTGTGCAGGTTTGTTGTTGCGCGCCCTTCAGCAGCAGAACGATCCGCTTAGCGAAGCAATGGCTCAAATCCGTCAATCGGGTGGGCGTTGGGGTCGACTTGGCGCATGGTTCAAGGAAAACTTCTAGTTTCCCTGTCCGTCCCAAGGCTTTTCGCGGCCTGCCCGATCCGGCAGGAAAGGCGTTTTACGCAACGCGAAAATTATTTCGCGAAAAAAACGCGATAATTTTCGAAATCTTCCATTGTTATTAATACGGCAATAACTCTTTGCCCGCTAAAACGAATGCCAAGGTCTAATGTCCGGGGGACACCTGAGACTTAGCGTGGCAACGGGAAGGCCGCGCCGATCTTAAGCTCTAAAGCGCGGAGAGGAAGAGCAAACAATGAGCACGATCAATTTTTCCGTTCCTGAAACGGAAGAAAACCTGAAACCGAAGATTACCGTTATCGGCGTCGGTGGCGCTGGCGGAAACGCCGTTAACAACATGATCGCATCCGAACTTGAAGGTTGTGATTTTGTTGTTGCCAACACCGACTCACAGGCCCTGAGCCAGAGCAAAGCAGCACGCAAGATGCAGCTTGGTCGCAAAATCACCCAGGGTCTGGGTGCTGGCGCACGTCCCGATGCGGGCAGTGCGGCCGCCGAAGAATCCATCGAAGACATTCAGGCCCAGCTTGAAGGCAGCCACATGGTGTTCATCACCGCGGGCATGGGCGGCGGTACCGGTACCGGTGCGGCCCCGGTCATTGCACGTGCTGCCAAGGAAGCCGGCATTCTGACGGTTGGGGTCGTTACCAAACCGTTCCATTTCGAAGGCACGCGCCGTATGCGCACTGCCGAACAGGGGATCGAGCAGCTTCAGCAATATGTTGATACGCTGATCATCATTCCGAACCAGAATCTGTTCCGGGTCGCGAATGAAAAAACCACATTCGCAGATGCCTTCCAGATGGCTGATGACGTTCTGCGCAACGGCGTGCGCTCCATCACCGATTTGATGATGGTCCCGGGCCTTGTGAACCTTGACTTTGCCGACATTCGCACCGTCATGAGCGAGATGGGCAAAGCCATGATGGGCACCGGTGAAGCCACGGGTGAAAAACGTGCCCTTGAGGCCGCCGAGGCCGCCATCGCAAATCCGCTTCTGGAAGATGCTTCGATGAAGGGCGCACGTGCGGTCCTGATCAACATCACCGGCGGCATGGATATGGCCCTTTACGAAGTCGACGAAGCCGCGAACCGTATTCGCGAGGAAGTTGCTTCGGAAGCCAACATCATCTTTGGTTCGACGTTCGACCCGACCATCGAAGGCGCACTGCGCGTTTCCGTGGTTGCCACCGGTATCGATGCCGAGGAAGTCCGTCGTCCGCAGCCGACCACCGTTTCGGTTGCCCCGGTCAAACCGGCCGAACAGGCCGCAAAACCGGCAACCCCATCCTTTGGTCAGCACGGTGCGGCAGCCGCCGTCGCCAGCGCCGCGGACGCCGCCATTGCAAATGGGCATGATGGTTATCAGGGCGGTGCATCAATCGACGAAATTCCGGCAGAACGTTTTGCCGCAACCGGCAGCGCCCAGCAGCCGGAACTGAGCAATCAGCCTGCTGGCAACAATACCGGTTCGATTGAACTGGGTCAGACCGTTCTGAAACCGAAGCCGGTTTCGCGTCCGGCACAGCATTTCACCCCGGCCGAAAAGCCGAAAGAAAACGGTGACATGGCCTTTATCCCGCCGCGCCCAGCCCGTCCGAGCGACGCAGAACAAAATCACAGCCCGGATGTGTTCGAAGCAGCAGATGCCCAGAACGCAACCCCGCCGCGCTTTGGTCTGCGGACCCTGTTTGGTAAAAACAAGGGCGGTCACGAAGACCATTCAGAACAGTCTCACCACGCGGCACCGCGTCAGGCACACCCGCAGCCGCAGGCTCCGGCACCGCGCCAGACCGAAATGTCGCTTGGCGAGAATGCAAACCAGTCCTTGAAGGCGGATCCAGCTTCCCGCGTCAAGACGTCGAATGCGTCTGACGACCTTCTGGAAATTCCGGCCTTCCTGCGTCGTCAGGCCAACTGACGACATTCTCCGCGCGAAGAAGGGGAAGGCTTTGGCCTTCCCCTTTTTTTAATGCGGTCCAAGTTTTTTAATGCGGCCCGGTCATCCAAACATCTGCCTCTGCGTAACCTGAAATGATATTCGATCAGATTTTCCACATTGTTTCTTTATTTATCAGTTACTTATCCAGTTTACAAAGCGTAACAAAGAGTGATTTGTTCTCTTGTCACAGCGCCTGTAGGGTCTGAAACTAAGAAATGGGGTTCATACCCCAAGCGCCGATAGGGCGCATTCATTGACAAACTTGACTGACCTGACTTTTGGGGGTTCCCGTGAACAAAATTGCAGACCTCAGCGCTGCCCTTTCGCATTCGGGCGCATCTGATCATGATGTCGTGCGTCAGCGGACCCTTAAAGCATCCATCGGCTGTGCCGGTGTCGGGCTTCATTCAGGTCATAAAATCCGCATCACCCTGCACCCTGCACCTGAAAATCACGGTATCGTATTCCGCCGCACGGATCTGGATGGCCAACCGCTGTTTCCGGCACGTTACGATGGTGTGATCGATACGCAGCTTTGCACCTGCCTTGGTGACAGGGGTGCCGGGATCAAGATTGGCACCATCGAACATCTGATGGCAGCCCTTGCGGGGCAACGCATCGACAACGTTCTGATCGACATTGATGCCGACGAAGTGCCGGTTATGGATGGCAGTTCGGCACCGTTCAACTTCCTGATCGATTGCGTCGGGATTGAGGAACAGGATGCACCGCGTCAGGTAATTGAGGTTCTGAAACCGGTTGAAGTCGAATACAAGGGCTGCACCGCGCGGATCGAACCGGGGCATGGCTTTGAGGTCGATTTCGAAATCGATTTCGCCAGCAAGGCAATCAACAATCAGCGCATGTCGGTCAAATTCGACGATGGCGTGTTTGTTGCCAATATCGCCCGTGCACGGACTTTCGGCTTCCTGCACGAAGTCGAAGCCATGCGGTCGATGGGCCTTGCACGGGGCGGTTCGCTTGATAACGCCGTTGTCCTTTCGGGCGACGAAGTCATGAATGAAGAAGGTCTTCGTTACGACGACGAATTCGTCCGTCACAAGATTCTTGACGCGCTTGGCGATCTTTACACCGCCGGCAAGCAGTTGCAGGGCAAAGTGACGGCATATAAATCCGGTCACCATGTCAACAACCTGCTTTTGAAGGCGCTGTTTGCCGATGCAAGTGCGTGGCGCGTTGTGCCAATGCGCAAATCGGCCCTTCATGCGGTTGAAGCCCCTGCGCTCGCAACGGCTTGAGAAGCTTTTTTGATATGATCTTGTTTGCAAAAAGCGGTCCCTGGGGGCCGCTTTTTTATTGCGTTGCCCAACCACGGCTTGTGAAACCGCGATCCGGTTTCCGACCGGGATGCAGAAAAGTGCCTGCGGGGTAACACAACCCCTTGCCCTATGCCCGTACAGGCATGGTATAGTCTGGCAAATTCCGCCTGAACGCGTCACAAAGCTTAAGGAAACGTCACAGTGCTTCGTAAGGCTTCCGCCAAGAATGTTATTGCTGCTTGTGGTCTGGCCCTGCTTCTTGCAGCCTGCTCCAGCGACGACAAACCGGCATATGTCGAACGCCCGGTTTCCGAACTTTATAACAGCGCGCAGGACCTTCTGGACGCCAAGGAATACCAGAAGTCAGCCGAGGCCTTTGACGAGGTTGAACGCCAGCACCCCTATTCTGTGTGGGCGACCAAGGCGACCCTGATGTCGGCCTATGCCTATTATCAGGACAACAAGTATGACGACGCAATCACAGCCCTTGATCGCTTTATCTCGCTTCATCCGGCAAACCCGGATGTGCCATACGCCTATTACCTGAAAGCATTGTCCTATTACGAACAGATTTCCGACGTCGGCCGCGATCAGCAGATGACACAGCATGCGATGGATTCGCTTGATGACGTTATCCGCCGTTTCCCCGACAGCCAGTATGCGCGTGACGCGAAACTGAAAAAGGATCTGACGGTTGACCACCTTGCTGGCAAGGAAATGAGTGTTGGCCGTTATTATCAGGATCGCGGTGAATATCTGGCTGCGATCAACCGGTTTAAAATGGTCCTCGACAAATACCAGACCACCACGCATGTCCCCGAAGCACTTGCGCGCCTGACCGAAAGCTATCTGGCACTTGGTCTTGAAGGCGAAGCCAAACGCACCGCATCGGTACTGGGTCATAACTTCCCGGGCAGTCCGTGGTATGAGGAATCATACGATCTTCTGGTTGGTGACGGCATAAACACCCGCGAGGGAGAAAGCTGGTGGCATTCGACCACCACCGCCCTTGGTGACTGGTTCTGATTCTTGACGCGTCGCGTGACTTCCGACACGAGAACGCATCAGGAACACCGATTTCTTGTCAGTTGTTTTTCAACATTTTTCGCTCTTTCCTGCGGCACACAGGGATGCGGCAGATTTTGCGTTCTGCCAAAGCTTGCAAGGCGCGCTGTGATTGGGCACTCTGCTTGTCGCGACGCTGCCTGACGGGCACGATCGCACCTGTTTTAACAATGTCAGTATCCCGCAATGCTCCGACGGCTTAGCATCCGAAATGTTGTTCTGATCGACAAGCTGGACCTTGATTTCCGCGACGGGCTTAGTGTGCTTACCGGGGAAACCGGTGCCGGGAAATCGATCCTGCTTGACTCGTTGGGGCTGGCACTTGGCGCACGCGCCGATAGCGGCCTTGTCCGACATGGCACGGACAAATGCAGCGTTACCGCAACCTTCACCCTGCCCGCCGGTCATCCGGTTTACAGGCTTCTGGCCGAACAGGATATCGAGGTTGAGGACGACGAACTGGTGGTGCGTCGTGTTGTCACCTCGGACGGGCGGTCGCGCGCCTATGTCAATGATCAGTCGGTATCGGTCGGCCTTTTGCGCGATGTCGGCAATTACTGTGTCGAAATCCAGGGGCAGTTTGACCAGCACGGATTGCTAGATCCGACCACCCATCGCGCGACCCTTGATGCGCACGGCAATCTTGGCAGTCTGGCACTTACGGTGCGCGATCAGTGGCGCGCATGGCGCGATACGCAAAAGGAACTGACAGCGGCGACCAACCGCATCAACAAGGCGCGCGAAGAAGAAGAATGGCTGCGCCACGCGGTTGACGAACTTGAAAAACTTGGCCCTGAAGAAGGCGAGGAAGAACGCCTTGCCGAGGAACGCCAGTTCCTGATGCATGGGGAAAAGCTTGTTGCAGCCCTGAATGATGCCGCAGGCGAACTGTCGCGCGGCAAGGGTGCCGAAAGTGCGCTTCGCAGTGCGCAGCGCCATCTTGAACGCGAATTGCAAAAGGCCGAAGGCCGGTTTGAACCGATCATCGAGGCACTGGACCGTGCCGCCATCGAACTTGAAGAAGCATCGCGTGCGATATCGGTCACCCTTGCTGATCTGAATGTCGATACCGGGCAGCAGGAAACGGTTGAGGAACGGCTGTTTGCGCTGCGCGCGGCCGCGCGCAAATACAATGTACCGGTTGATGGGCTGAATGGCCTGATGAAGGAATACCGCAGCCAGATCGATCAGCTTGAATTCGGCGAAAAGGAACTTTCACGCCTGACCGCTGCCGTTGCCGAACATCGGGCCGCCTTTATCGATGCCGCGCAAAAGCTTCATGGCGCACGCAAAGCCGCGGCCGAGACCCTTGATACCGCGATCAATGCCGAACTGCCGCCGCTTCGTATGGAAAAGGCGCGGTTTGTCACCGACATTGCCGAACTGGAAGAAAACGAATGGGGTATCGACGGGATTGATCGCGTCCAGTTCATGGTTGCCACCAACCCCGGCAGTCCGGCCGGACCGCTGAACAAAATCGCCTCCGGTGGCGAGCTTTCGCGCTTCCTGCTTGCTCTCAAGGTGGTTCTGGCGCGGGTTTCCGCGGTGCCGAGCCTTGTGTTTGATGAAGTCGACAGTGGTGTTGGCGGCGCAACAGCCGCCGCGATTGGCGAACGGTTGCATTTGCTGGCCGGGGAACGCCAGATTCTTGTGATTACGCACAGCCCACAGGTCGCCGCACGTGGACGCACCCACTTCAATATTGCCAAAAGCGAAAATGACGGCAGCATGGTAACGCGTGTGAATGAGCTGGTCGATGGTGCCCGACGCGAAGAAATCGCAAGGATGCTGGCCGGACATTCGATCACCGCCGAAGCCCGTGCTGCGGCAGACAGCCTGTTAGACCAACCCCGCTAGAACGTTTGACAGGGTATTTTCCCTGCCCGTTCCAGCCGCTTGAATACGGATAAAAAGAAATATGAGCGCCGAACAAGGGTCAACCTCGTCCATTGTCCCCGACATGCCCGAAACCCGGACCGAGGCAGGCCGGCAGCATGCCGAAATTTCCGACCGTATTCGCGGCTTTAACGAAGCGTATTATATCAATGATGAACCGCTGGTTCCCGATGCGGAATATGATGCACTGTTCAATCGACTGATCGAACTTGAAGCACGCTATCCGACGCTCAAGAAGAACAGCCCGACGCAGGAAGTTGGTGCCGCCCCGGCCGATGGTTTTGCCAAGATCAAACATGCGCGTCCGATGCTGTCGCTTGCCAACGCATTTTCGCGCGAGGACATTGTTGATTTTCTGGCCCGTATTCGCCGTTTCCTGAACCTGACGGCGCACAGCCCAGTCGAAATCGTTGGCGAACCCAAGATCGATGGTTTGTCACTATCGCTGCGCTATGAAAACCGTGAACTGGTCAGCGCTGCAACGCGTGGCGACGGGACAGAGGGCGAAGACGTCACCGCCAATGTCGCCCATATCACCGACATCCCCAAAATCCTGCCCGAAGATGCACCGGCCGACGTCGTTGAAATCCGTGGCGAGGTTTACATGGCGCGTTCGGCCTTCCAGAAGCTGAATGAAACGCAGACCGAAACAGGTGGTAAAACATTTGCCAATCCGCGCAATGCCGCCGCCGGGTCGCTTCGCCAGCTTGACCCGACCATCAGCGCCAAACGCCCGCTGCGTTTCTTTGCCTACAGCTTTGGCGAACTGTCCGAAAGTCTTGCGCAGACGCATTGGGATTTCATCAGCAAGATCAAGGGTTGGGGCTTTGTCACCAATCCCCACACGACGCTTTTGCACAACACCGACGAGATCATGGCGTTTTACGAGGAACTCGGCAATCAACGGGCCGAACTCGATTATGACATTGACGGCATTGTCTATAAGGTCAACGACTTCGAATTGCAGTTGCGGCTTGGCTTTGTCAGCCGGTCACCGCGCTGGGCAATTGCCCATAAATTCCCGGCCGAACAGGCCCGCACCCGCGTTAAGGCGATTGATATCCAGGTTGGGCGCACTGGCGCACTAACCCCGGTTGCGCGGCTTGAACCCGTCACGGTTGGCGGCGTTGTGGTCTCGAACGCGACCCTTCATAACCGCGACGAAATCGAACGGCTCGGCGTAAGGGTCAATGACCTTGTCGTCATTCAGCGGGCTGGTGATGTGATCCCGCAGGTGGTCGAGGTCATTACTGATGAACGGCCCGATGACGCCGTGCCCTATGACTTCCCGGAAACCTGCCCGAAATGCGGCAGCCACGCCATGCGCGAAGAAGGCGAAGCTGTCACACGATGCAGCGGCGGGCTGATCTGTCCGGCACAGGCAGTTGAACGACTGAAACATTTTGTGTCGCGCAATGCGTTCGATATCGAAGGCATGGGCGGAAAGCATATCGAGGCGTTCTTTGACCTCGGCTGGGTCAAATCACCTGCCGATATTTTCCGGATCGAGGAAAAGCACCGGGACGCCCTTCGAAAGCTTGAAGGCTGGGGCGACAAATCGGCCGAAAAGCTGTTTGCCAGCATCAATGAACGGCGGACCGTGCCGCTGGACAGGTTTATCTATGCCCTTGGCATCCGCCAGATCGGTCAGGCGACGGCAAAGCTCCTGGCGCGGCATTACGGATCGATCACGGAATGGCGCACAGCGATGAATGATGCCGGAACGCCCGATAGTGACGCGTTGCGCGACCTGATCAATATCGATCAGATCGGCCCCAGTGTGGCCCATGACCTTATTGAATTCATGGCCGAAGAACATAACCGCGATGTGCTGGATGACCTTCAGGCCGTTCTGACCATCGAAGATGTCGAAGCCCCGCAGGTTATCGACAGCCCCGTCAGCGGCAAAACGGTTGTCTTTACCGGCAAGCTGGAACTGTTTTCGCGCAACGAGGCAAAGGTCAAAGCCGAAAGCCTTGGTGCGAAAGTAGCCGGTTCGGTATCGGCAAAAACCGATTTTCTGGTTGCAGGACCGGGTGCGGGTTCCAAATTAAAGAAAGCAGAAGAATTAGGTGTTACTGTTCTGGATGAACAAGGATGGCTTGATCTGATCGCCGATTGATCAGCGTGGGCAAAGCGGAAGGAAAACGGATCTTATGGAAGACCTTGGCAGCTTTTTTCGCCGCTATGCCGATGCACATCTTAAATTCGAAGCAGACGCCCTTGATGCGTTCTATCACTTCCCGTGCCTGATCAATGACCTGATGGGGGTTCATGCCATCGGCTCGGTGGAGGATCTGCATAAATACAATCAGTCGTTTTTTGATGAATTGAAAAATGCCGATCTGGCGATGGCGAAATCAATGCTGGTCGAACAGCATTCCGCCCTGCCCGGCGGATCGCGCGCGATCGTGTCGTTCCGGTTCGGCAATTCGGAAAACAATCTGATCTTTGATTGTGATTATGCCTTTGCCCTGCTCAAACAGGACGAAACATGGAAAATCGTTTTTGCCCAGCTTGACGAGATCCGATACAGCGATCTTTATTAGGCACGTGCACGCCCCAAGGCCAGACGCGCACGGGGCAGATCTTTCGCTGTGGCTTTGCCCAGCACCCGTTCAATTTCAACGGGCGCATCAAGAAAACCTGCCAATCCATACCCTTGAAAGTATGAAACGCCTGCCTGCACACCGGCTTCGATCTGCGCCACTGTCTCACAGCGGCAGAAAACTATTTTATTGATCAGATCGGGCGAACATTGGTCGAGTGTCTGCCTGATTTCATCGGGTTCGCAATCCGCCACATGCAGTTTGATGAAGTCGGCGATTTCAGTTTCCTTGGCCAGAAGCTGTGTCAACCGCGACAGCGGAACACGATCAAAGGCCAGTCGAATGCCATGCCTTTGAAAACGTGACAAAATTCCCTGACGGACTTTGGGATTGTTTCGCCACATCAGCAACGGGATTTCCACCGTTAACTTGCGAAGCTGACGGGATGGAATGGTTTTGATCATTCGCTGAAAATTGGCGCTGACAACAGCCACAGGATTCAGGTTCAGAAACCGCGCGACATCACCCGTATAGTTTTCCTTGGTGACGTAGGATAGAACCCGGTTATCCAGAAGCTCTGTAAAACGCGCGAACATCCATTCATCGTTGAGAATTTCCTTGCCCGAGATTTCTTCCATCGCGGCAATAGAAACCCAGAACTCCTCACCGGCAAGCGCAGGCGTGCTTTCCGGCAGCAATTCCCAGATCAGTTGGCTGCGAATATGCATCGAGATGTCGGCCTGGCCAATGATCCGCTCGATTTCGACAAGTTGCCCAAGCTGGGTGACGTTTTTTGGCGGTGCCAGATAGAAATCAAGGAAGTCTTCGGCATTTTCGCGTGTGATGGCCCGCATATGACCGACACAGCAGAGCGCAAAAGCAGATGCTTCCTCACTAAGATCGAAGACCTTGCAGTCAAGGCCGCCATATCGGCGTGCCAGCAAAAATGTTCTTACATTTTCGACCAGTTCTTCCATTCGGCTGCGCTGGTCGTTGGGCATCGTCAGGACGAATGTGTGGTCTGATAAAATGCGCGGCGTCAGGTTTTGCAGACAGCCATATTGAAAGTAGCGGACAAATGAACAAAACACCGTCCGGCTTCGTGTCGTCGGCACACTTGTAAAATCAAGAACGAACGCGCAATGGTCAGGTTTATGAAGGCCGGATTTCTGAATACTGGCGAGCAACTCTTTCGGGACTGTTCTATTCATCCAAGGACCCCTAACGATGCAACTTCATTGTATGTGTCGCTGTTGATCGCGACTTCCTTTAGCGTCCCGGTCTGTGAATTGGATCGTGCTAGGCACGGGTCAAGAGTTATTCTATACTTTAATATAGTACATATCTCTACGGAATCTAATGTGTCCATGTCAAGTAATGGTTGACCGGGCACATGACTTCGAATTGACGATCAGTCACTTAAGGTTCGTACTCAACTGCCGCCTGAACCAATACTTTCTTTGATTTCTGCCGACAGACAGCACAAGATAGATACTTGGCCGATCACACAGTCAGATAAACCATGAGCCCGATGCATTTCTTCAAAACCATGCTTGTTCTGGGAACGGTTACGGCCTTTTTCGTCGCGAGTCCGGCACTAGCCGACCCCGATTTCGATGAACTGGTTGGCAAGGCGCGTGCGGTTGATGGCGACACGCTGGAGTTTGGTTTCAAACGCGTTGATCTTTGGGGGGCGGACGCGCTTGAACGGTTCCAGCGATGCATCGTGAATGGTCAAACCACGGCATGCGGTGCAGATGCCTGGCAGGTCGTTACCAATTTGATTGCAGCCGGGCCAATTACCTGCAAGGTGCAGGGCAAGAACCGGTACCATCGCAACATGGCGATCTGTCGCAATGCCAACGGGATTGATATCGGCCAAAGCATGATTGCACGCGGCATGGCCGTGGCACGGACCGACGAAATGCCATCTTATGCTGCGGCTGAAAACAGCGCACGCCAAAGTCGTTCAGGGGTATGGGCCGGGCAGTTCATCGACCCGCTGCTGTGGCGACGCGGAGAAAGGTTGCCGGAACATCAAACCGAAGTCCGCCGCTGGCAACGTGACGAATAAAGGCCACTGTCACGCGCCTTTGCCCGGCGCACCAGCTGCCGGTTCGCCGTCTGTGTCTGTCGCGTTGGCATCCCCCGAACCACGACCGGTTGCCGAAAAGAACGGACGGGCCAGTAACCGACCAAGACCGGCCAGTGTCACACCATTCTTGATCGATGCCACACCAACAATGACGATAGCAAAGCCAAGGGCTTGTGCCGTGGTCAGAACTTCGCCCAGTAGTAGCCAGGCAGCAAAGAATGTCATGGCAGGGCCCGAAAGCGAAATCAGTGCTGCCTGTGTCGCCCCGATCCGCCGAATACCTTCAAACAGCAGAAAGAACGGGATCACGGTGCAGAAGATCGAAATACCCGCGGTCCACAAAACCCCATCGACATTCAGATTTAGCGGCTTGGTGACGATCAGTTCATAGATGATCATTGATACACCTGCCATGGTATTGACCATGGCGGCAAAATGCATTGATCCAATGACCGAAATCATCCGCTGCCCGAAATAAAGGTAACAGGCGTAAGTCAGGGCGGATGCAAACGCGAGCGACGCTCCCAGCCAAAGCTGATCTGAAACGGCACCGATCCCGTTGGGGGCGAGAACCAGTACCAACCCGACATAAGTAACCGCAAAGCAGACAAACTGGCGCAAGGGAGGAAGCCGCCACTTATGCAGGCATTCAAGGATCAGGACGATGGCCGGGAATGTGAAAAGCACGATCCGCGAGACGGTGACATCAATCACCGACACGGCGGTAAAATCAAACAGGGCAGCGGCAAAGAACAGCCCGCCATAAAGCGCGCCCCAGAGAATATCGACCGGCTTCATCGTACGTTCGCCCGGTCGGTGTTTGCCAAACAGATAAACACCGATCCAGAAAAACGGCATCGCGATCAGAAAACGCAGCAGCAGCAAACCATCCACCGTCATGCCGGTGGCATAAACATATTTTGCCAACAGCCCCTTCATCGCGAATGCCACAGTCGACAGCAATACAAGGGTCAGGGCCGAACCCGATGGCTTTGCCACGGATTTGGCATCTGCTGGCGCGGATGGTTTTGTCATTATTGTCTCCGGTCTCTCTCGACCTTAACTATCTGCCGCGCATAGCCATTATTCAATTCGAATTAAATGTTATCAGATATCAGGATTTGCTATATCTAACAAAACATACGCCGGTTCATATTCCTTTTGGATTGCAGATAAATGGACATCAAACAGCTTCGAAGCTTTGTTCACATTGCCGAACTTGGCAGCCTGTCGCGCGCGGCCGACCGGCTTAACCTGTCGCAACCAGCCCTGAGCCGACAGCTTAACCTTCTGGAAGAGGCACTTGATACCCGCCTGCTGGAACGGACCGGACGTGGGGTCAAACTGACCGAAGCCGGTCAGATGCTGGCGGAACGGGCACGGGTTATTCTGGGTGATCTCGCAAGGCTGGAGGCCGATCTTTCGGCGCGACGCAGCAAGGTGACCGGTCATGTTCATGTCGGTGTGCCGCCCAGTGCGGGGATCGTCATTACCGGCGCACTGGTCGAAGCATTGCGTGAACGCTATCCCGATCTGAATATCTCGATTGCCGAGGATCTGACAGGTGACGTGCAGGAAGGATTGCTATCGGGTCGTCTTGATATCGGCATCCTGCATGACGGCATGATTTCGCGAAGCCTGCATGCAGAACCATTGTGGCGCGAAGACCTGTTTCTGATTTCCCATCCGTCGCGCGTTGGCGAAGGCGAAACCGAAATTGCCTATGAAGATGTATTGGCCCTACCGCTTATCATGCCAACGCCAAAACACGGGTTGCGCGCCAAGATGCAGGAAGCAGCATTCCGTGCCGGTCGTCCCCTGACCCCGGTGGTCGAAGCCGATGCGTTGCGGGTTCTGGTCGATCTGGTGCATCGCGATCTGGGCCATACGGTTTTGCCACGAAGCTCGCTTGTGATGGAACTTTCGACCGGTCGGCTTAAGGCACGGCGGATCGTCAACCCGCAGCTATCGCGCAAGGTGATGTTGTCGTGGCTTCAGGATCGCCCGCTAAGTACCGGGGCCAAGGCCGTGCTTGATACCCTGCGCGATCTGGCCGGCACCATGCCGATGGCTGATAACTGAAAAGAAAACCCCGGCACGACAAACGTACCGGGGTTTGATGGAAAGACTTTGGACCGATCAGACCGGGGCTTCGGAATCAGATGATTTCTGCCACAGGTTCAGGCCGCCATCGGTCGCGTATTTATCGATCTCAGCCAGTTCCTCGGCACTGAATTCAAGATTGTTCAGGGCATCAAGGCTGTTATCAAGCTGTTCGACATGACGCGCGCCAATCAGGGCCGATGTGATTTCCGGGCGACGCAGCACCCAAGCAATCGCCATCTGTGCCAATGTCTGGCCGCGGCGTTTGGCGATTTCGTTCAGGGCGCGCACACGGTTCAGGTTGTCTTCGGACAGCATGCCGGGCTGGAACGATCCTTCAAGGGCTGCACGGGAATTTTCCGGCACACCATTCAGGTATTTGTTGGTCAGAAGCCCTTGCGCAAGCGGCGAGAATGCAATGCAGCCAATGCCAAGTTCGGACAGGGTATCAAGCAGACCTTCGGTTTCGACCCAGCGGTTCAGCATCGAATAGGATGGCTGATGAATGACGCAGGGCGTGCCCAGATCAGTAAGGATCGCCTGCGCCTTGCGGGCCATTTCGGCGGAATAGGACGAAATGCCGACATAAAGCGCCTTGCCCGAACGCACGATCTGATCGAGTGCGCCCATGGTTTCGGCAAGCGGCGTGTTCGGATCAACACGGTGCGAATAGAAAATATCCACGTAATCAAGACCCATGCGCGACAGGCTTTGATCCAGACTTGAAATCAGATATTTGCGCGAACCCCATTCGCCGTACGGCCCCGGCCACATGCGGTAACCCGCCTTGGTCGAAATCACCAGTTCGTCGCGATGGGATTTCAGATCCTTTGCCAGCACCTTGCCAAAATTTTCTTCGGCCGATCCGGGGGGCGGGCCATAGTTGTTTGCAAGATCGAAATGGATGACACCGCGATCAAAGGCACGCCGGATCATGGCACGCTGCGTTTCAAAAACGTCAACACCACCAAAATTCTGCCAAAGGCCAAGCGTGATCTGCGGCAGCATCAGGCCGCTTTTGCCCGAACGGTTATAGGTTGCATTGTCGTATCGCGCGGGATTGGCATTCCAGCCTTCTTCCACTGACGCCATGTCTTCCTCCTGATTATTTTCTTTGGGGCCATGCCCACAATTGAATCGATCCAATGTTTTATTCATAAGGCAAAAAGACCACGCTGTCAGGCGTGTTAAAACGAAAAAACCGCCCCGATATGTCGGGACGGTTTTGTGATATGCCTTGACTTGATAGGGGGAACTTACGCCGCACGTTTCTTGATCGGTGCCGTTGCCTTTTGCAGCCATTCAAGAAGATCTTCGTCAAGATCGTCGGCATACATCGCATAGACCTGCGCGTGGTAATCGTTCAGCCACTGCAATTCGTCCTTGGTCATCAGTTCCGGATCAATCAGTTTGCGTTCAATCGGCGAGAAGGTCAGCGTTTCAAAGCCCAGCATCGGGCGATCCGCCCCGACCGGACCATCAATCTCGACAACCGCTATCAGGTTTTCAATCCGAATGCCGTATTCGCCTTCCTTATAGAAACCCGGCTCGTTCGACAGGATCATACCCGGTTTAAGCGCGATCTTGTTCGGGGCTTTGGAAATCCGCTGCGGACCTTCGTGAACACCAAGGTAACTGCCAACGCCATGCCCGGTGCCGTGGTCGAAATCAAGACCGGCTTCCCAAAGCGGCGCTCGGGCAAGGGTATCCAACTGCTGGCCGGTGGTGCCGACCGGGAAAATCGCGCGCGCAAGCGCGATATGCCCCTTCAGCACACGGGTGAACCGATCCCGATGTTCCTGGGTCGGCTGTCCGATCACGGTTGTCCGCGTGATATCGGTGGTACCGTCCAGATACTGCCCGCCACTATCGATCAGGAAAATTTCGCCCGGCGAAAGTTTGCGATTGGTTTCGGGGGTATTGCGATAATGGCACAAAGCACCGTTCGGGCCGCTGCCCGGAATGGTTTCGAAACTGGTATCGCGGAATAACGGATCTTCGGCACGAAGTGCGAGAAGTTTGTCCGCAGCCATGCGTTCGTCAATGCTGCCATCGGCAGCAGCTTCGTCGAGCCACGCGAAATAACGAATGATCTTTTCGCCGTCGCGTTTGTGCGCCTTGCGCGATCCTTCAAGCTCGACCTCGTTCTTGCAGGCCTTGGGCAATGCCACCGGATCACGGCCGATCCGCATGGTTGCACCGGCATCGGCAAGCTTCATGCGCAGCCAGTCGGATGCGGTTGCCTCGTCCAGGCGGACCGACTGATTGCCCAACGCGCCAAGGGCTTCTTCGAGTTCGCCGGGCTGGCGGAGGGTCGCATCGTTTTCAAGCCATTTGACGGTTTCAGCCGCAAACTTGCGTTCATCCATAAACAGATCAACCGATGCATCGCCATGAATGATGGCATATCCCAACGGCAGCGGAATATGGGGTACATCGCCGCCACGGATATTCAAAAGCCAGGCGATGCTGTCAGGCGCGGAAATCACCGCACTGTCGCATTCCAGCTTTTCGAGCATTTCGGCAATCTGTTTACGTTTTTCCGCGTTTGATTTACCGGCATGTTCCAGAAGATGTGGACGAACGGGCGCTATCGGCATGGCGGGCTGTTTATGCCACAGAACATCAATCGGATTGGGTTCGATTGCGACCAGTTCGGCACCGACACCCTTGCACGCACCGCGCAGATGTTCGGCCTGCTGCACGGTATGCAAATGCGGGTCATAGGCCAGCTTCTGTCCCGATTTCAGATTGTCGTGGATCCAGCCGACAACCGGCTCATCGACCAGATGACGATATTCGTAAATGTCACGGTTCACCTGCTGGCGGACCTGAATGGTGTAACGGCCATCGACAAATACTGCGGCCTTGTCGGCAAGCACCACCGCCGCCCCGGCCGACCCGGTAAAGCCGGTCAGCCACGCCAGACGTTCGGCACAGGCAGGAACATATTCACCCTGATGTTCATCAGATCGCGGTACGACGAAGCCATCGACACCCTTTGCCGAAAGATATTTGCGAAGGGCATCAACCCGACCGGCAGCATCATAGCCATCCTTGGCATACAGAAATTCCGATTTGCGTTCATCACGCAATGCCAGCAGGGCCGATTTCAGATCATCGCCAAGCTTGCCACCGACCAGATCAAGCCAATCGGTTCGCGTATCGCCATTGGCACTGGCAAGAACACCGTCGATCAGATCGACAATGGCAGTAACGTCCTTGTTAACGCCGTCACGTTCAAGCATGGCAGCAAGTTGGGTATCGCCGGGAAGGGTCATCAAAATCCTCGTTTCTATGCGTGGGGCAGCATCCGACCAAAGCTATCTAAGGGTTTTCGCTGATCACTTGCAAGATGGAATGCCATAAAACGCCTTCCTGCGCGTCAGATCAGGTCCGCAATAAACTACACCTGTTCTGGTCCTATACCACCACATGCATCATGGGTATGAAAGCCCTGCAAGCTTCGCAATGCAAATTAAGGAAAGTTTAAACTATGACATCCCGGTGACAAAAAGATGACCCGTCGGGACGTCAATTTGCAGGAGACCAAAACGGTGATCCGTTTTCCAATTACTGCCCAAAGCGTTGTTCAATCGCGTCGTCGTCAGACGGCCTATGACGGTCTTGAGCGCCTCACCCGTGCGGAAAGAGCCGCGCTCGGCCTTGATACAGGCCCTGCCAATCTGTCAGACGACGCTGAAAGCCACCATCGGGGTCAGACCCTTTCGGTAGCAGCAATGGGCAGGGAATAGGGATCAATCCCGCCCGCCTAGGTCTTTGATGCCATAGGACGCCACGCAGGATCGAAGGTTCGCGATCCTTGCGGTCTTTTTTTGTCTTTCCCTCTGAGACGGCCCTGCTACTCCACAGCAGGGCCGTTTCTTTTTGACCCCGGCATAAAACCCGCGCCATAGTGTCGCCCGACATTGATTTTCGGGGAAACATCCATGACAAAAACCGTCCTGATCACAGGCGGCTCCCGCGGGATTGGCCGTGCCACGGCCATTCTGTGCGCGCAACACGACTGGAACGTCGCCATCAGCTATGTCGGTAACAGGGAAAGTGCCGATGAAACCTGCGCGCTGTGTGAACGGGCCGGACGAACCGGCAATGTTTTCGCCCTGAAATGCGACGTGAAATATGAACAGGACGTTGTTGACCTGTTTCAGGCAACGCTTGACCGGTTCGGAACAATCGATGCGGTTGTCAATAATGCCGGGATCGTTGCCCCCAAAAGCGATCTGGCGGATATGAGCATCGAACGGATGAAATCGGTGTTTGATACCAATGTTCTGGGGGCCTATATCGTTGCCCGCGAGGCCGCACGTGCTCTGTCAAATGCGGGCGGTTCAATCGTCAATGTATCGTCGATGGCCTCCAAACTCGGATCACCGGGCGAATATGTCGATTACGCCGGGTCCAAAGGTGCGATTGACACCCTGACCATTGGTCTTTCGAAGGAACTTGGTCCCAAAGGCATTCGGGTCAATGCGGTGCGACCGGGCATTATCGATACCGACATTCATGGCAGTGTCGGCCGCCCGGAACGGGTTGCCGAACTTGGCCCCAACTGCCCGCTGGGCCGCGCGGGCAAGGCAAACGAGGTCGCCAATCTGATTTATTGGCTGCTGTCAGATGACGCGTCCTATGTGACCGGCGCGCTGATTGATATTTCAGGCGGGCGTTAAGCCCGGCCCCCAAAGCCCCATGACCCGAGTAAACACAAGAATGTCCTGCGGCATTTATGCATGGCGGACATTCCGCCAAACGCGCATTTGCCGATATCAAAAACACGGCCTGTCGATACAATTCCGGCGTTGTGTTCTTGATGGAGCAACGCACATAAATGGACGACTTTTTCTGGTGGATCGTTCTGATCGGCTTTGCCGCACAGCTTGTTGATGGTGCGCTGGGCATGGCTTATGGCCTGACATCGACATCGCTCCTGATCAGCATCGGCCTTCCCCCGGCGCAAGCCAGTGCAACAGTGCACGCCGCCGAGATTTTCACCACCGCCGTTTCTGGCACATCACATCATTTCGCGCGCAATGTTGACTGGAAAATGGTCAGGACACTGGCGATTGCCGGTTCCATCGGCGGCGCTGCCGGGGCGGCGTTGCTGTCATCGGGGATCGGCGAATATCTTGCGCCGTTTGTCGCCCTTTACCTAAGCGCGCTGGGCGTTCTGGTCATTGCCAAGGCGGTGCGCAAGGTACAACCGCCTGCGGCCATGCGCGGGCTTGCCCCGCTTGGTCTGGTTGGCGGGTTCCTTGATGCGGTGGGCGGCGGCGGATGGGGACCGATCGTATCAAGCACGCTGGTCTATCGTGGCCATGCCGAACCGCACCGTATGCTGGGCACTTCGGCGGCGTCGGAATTTTTCGTCACGGTGATGATCACCGTGACCTTTGCCGGGCATTTCGGACTGGAAAGTTTCGGGATGGCGGCACTGGCACTGGTGATTGGCGGCGTGCCCGCCGCACCGCTTGCCGCCGTTCTTGTCCGCATCATACCACGCAAACCGCTCATGATCGCTGTCGGATTGCTGATCGTGATCCTTGGCGGGTTCGGGATTTACCGGTTTGTCAGTGCGTTGCTGGTGGCTTAGCCAACCACCAGCGTCGTCCATTCTTCGACCGGGAAACGTTTGACCAGCGACAGGCCGACATCGCGGTAGGCCGACAGAACAAACTGTTCCTGATGGGACAGAAGCCCCGACAGAACCACATAACCGCCATCGGCCAGCGTCCCGCGCAGGTCGCGTGCCATATGGCGCAACGGGCGGGCAAGGATATTGGCACACACAATGTCGTAATAACCGGCATTGCGGATGCGAACGTCGCTAAAGCCGTTGGAATGGATCGCGGTGACCAGATCGGTGATCTTGTTGATCCGGGCATTTTCACGGGCAACGCGCACCGATGCGGCATCGATATCGGCCATCATCACCGGGCAGCGCCATGTTTTGGCACATGCCATGCCCAGAATGCCGGAGCCACAGCCCATATCAAGCGCATTGTGACGATAAGAATGTTTGGCGATCCAATCGATTGCCGCAAGGCAACCCTTGGTCGTTTGATGTTCGCCAGATCCGAATGCCAGACCGGCATCGACCTGCAAACCGGTTTTGGCCACCGGCACGCCGTCTTCCCAGTGCGAGCCATGGACATAGAACCGGCCGACCGAAATCGGCTTGAAGCTGCGCAGATTGTCGCTGACCCAGTCTTTGGGCTCGTAAGTGCCAAACTCGACGACCGGCACGTCAACACCAACGGCTGATGCCATCAATGATACGGCGGTTTCAACCGCAGTCTTGTCAAGGTGATCGCCCGAAAAGCCCTCGACCTTCCAGGGTGCGGTCGGATCGCCCGGCCGTTCGAAATGCGACAGGGCATCGCAATGCTCATACAACGCCTCGGCAAAGGCGGCGGCATATTTGCCATCGACCTCGAAGGTGAAATTATAGCAACGAACGGTTTCGGTCATATCGCTTCTCGCAAGATTGCGGCGGCCATTTGACCGCACCAGAAATAATGTCCGGGCGGCTTAACCCGGCAGGATGAAACTGTCGACCACTTTCTTTGTGCCGACACCTTCGAAATGAATTTCAAGCTTGTTGCCATCGACCGCCTTGACGGTGCCGGGGCCGAATTTGCGATGACGTACCGCATCACCAACCTTGTATTTCGATGATTTCGAACTGGTTGTGTAGCTGGTTTCACCGTCCGGCTTGACGTCGATCACGTTTTTGCGCACCCGGTCCTGCCAGCCTGCGCTGGCAAACCGGCGTTCGCCGGTCCCGCCATAGGGGTTATAGCTTTCCGCCGGTTTGTTATCCGCCCAGCTTGGCATTTTCATCCAGTCATCGGCCCCCCATGCACCCGGCGATACATTGCCGCGATGATTGCCAAGGCCGGTATCGCTGATGCGTTCGACATGCTCGTCGGGCAATTCATCGACAAAGCGCGACGGCAGGGCCGATTGCCACTGGTTATAAATCCGCCGGTTGGCGGCATAGGAAACCGTGGCACGTTTGCGCGCACGCGTGATGCCGACATAGGCCAGACGACGTTCTTCCTCAAGTCCCTTGACGCCGCTTTCATCCATGGCGCGCTGATGGGGGAAAACGCCCTCTTCCCAACCGGGCAGGAAGACATAGTCAAATTCCAGCCCCTTTGCCGCATGCAGGGTCATGATGGTGACTTTTTCCTGATCGGCGTTCTGTTCGTTTTCCATCACCAGCGACACATGTTCAAGGAAGCTGGTCAGGTTTTCAAACTCGCCAATTGCGGATACCAGTTCTTTAAGGTTTTCGAGACGGCCCGGCGCATCGATTTCCTTCGATGTCCGCCACATATCGGTATAGCCGCTTTCATCAAGAACCGTTTCAAGCACCGCCACATGCGATGTGGTTTCAAGCATCTCGCGCCAGCGTTTGAAATCACCCAGCAACCCGCCAATCGCCTGACGCATTTTGGGTTTGAGTTCCTCGGTCCCGATCAGATCAAGGGCCGCCGCCGGAAGCGACACGGCCTGATCACGCGAATATTGATGCAGGGTTTGCAAGGTGGCCTTCCCCACCCCGCGCTTGGGCACATTGACGATGCGTTCAAACGCAAGGCTGTCATCAGGTTGGGCGACCATGCGGATATAAGCCAGCGCATCGCGGATTTCCTGACGTTCATAGAAACGCGGTCCGCCGACAACCCGGTACGGGATGCCCAATGTAATCAGCCGTTCCTCAAACTCGCGGGTCTGGAACCCGGCGCGAACAAGGATCGCCATCTGGGATGCACCGATGCCACGGCTTTGCAGGGCTTCGATATCCTCGCCGACAAGCCGCGCCTCTGCCTCGCCATCCCAGACACCTTTGACAAAGACCTTTTCGCCGGTATCAAGTTCGGTCCAAAGCTCCTTGCCCAGACGACCATCGTTAAAGGTGATCAGCTTGGACGCCGCCGCCAGAATATGGGGCGTGGAACGATAATTCTGTTCCAGCCGGACGACCTTGGCCCCGGGGAAATCGGACTCGAAACGCAGGATGTTGCCGACCTCGGCCCCGCGCCAGCTATAGATCGCCTGATCGTCATCACCGACACAGCAGATATTGCGATGAACCATCGCCAGCGCACGCAGCCAAAGATATTGGGCCACGTTGGTATCCTGATATTCATCGACCAGAACATAGCGGAAGGTTTCCTGATAGCGGCGCAGGATTTCCGGATGTTTCTGGAACAGGGTCAGGCAATGCAGCAAAAGATCGCCGAAATCGGCCGCATTCAGAACCGCAAGGCGTTCCTGATAGATTTTATAAAGGTACTTGGCCCCGCCATTGGCGAACTCGACACTTTCATTGACCCGTTCGGGTGAAAGCCCCTTGTCCTTCCAGCGCTGGATGATGCCCATCAGCTGCTTGGCGGGCCATTTTTTCTGATCGATCTGTTCGGCATCCATGATCTGCTTGAGCAGGCGGACCTGATCGTCGCTATCAAGGATCGTGAAGTTTGATTGCAACCCGACCAGTTCGGCATGACGGCGCAACAGGCGGGCGGCCAGCGAGTGGAAAGTCCCCAGCCACCATCCTTCAACCGGACGGCCCAGCGCATGGGCAACACGTTCCTGCATTTCCTTGGCCGCACGGTTGGTAAAGGTCACGGCAAGGATTTGCTGCGGATGCAGGCGCTCCGTCTGTCCCTTGGTTTCCAGCAGATGGGCAAGGCGGGTCGTCAGAACGCGCGTTTTCCCGGTCCCGGCACCTGCCAGCACCAGCAACGGGCCATCAAGCGTTTCGACTGCTTCGCGTTGCTCGGCATTCAGATTGGCAAGGTAATCCGGTGCGGGTGCGTCCTGAAGGCGCATTTCCGGGCTTGCGGCGAATTCATCGATTTCAAAGGGATCATCCATCATGTCGGGATATATAACATGCTCTGCAAACGGGGCCAGTATTGGCATTCAATCAAGTGGCGATATCGGGTTGCTTATTGTGCAACAAATCAGGAACGTCGACCAATTTTTTCCCTGAAAATATTTTTCCGCCTGCTTTTCTGCGCCAGTTTTTCCTGCGCCTCGCGTGAACAGTCATAACGACAATCACCACGCAAGGAGCCCCTGATGAGCGGCATCAACAGTCTCAGTGCCAGTCTTGCGCAAATATTTAGCCAAACACAATCGACCGGTAGCAGCCAGTCTACCGAAAGCAGCAGCGGCGTAGAAGGCATTGGTGGATTTGCGCTCGCCAGTGCGCAAAGCACGGCCTCGACACAGGCGGTCGACGCGGTTTCGGAAATTGCTGCCAACGGACAGGGCAGCGTTGACCAGCTTTCCGATCAGATCAAAGCCATGCTGCTCGAAATGCAGGAAAGCACCGACACATCGGCCACCGATGGCGGTTTCGATGCGCAGCAACTGTTCGATGACCTTGATACCGATGATGACGGCTCGCTGACCAAGGATGAATTCCTGGCCGGGAAACCCGATGATGTCAGCGATGAAATGACCGAAAACCTGTGGTCGATGATGGCGGGAAGTGATGCCGAAAGCATTTCCGAAGACGATTACCTGACAAGCATGGCACCACCACCCGGTGCCACTACGGCCACGGCAACTGCGGCTGAAAGCACGGGCAGTTCATCGGACGGTGACAGTGCCGCAACATCCGATATCGAAAATTACGATCCGCTTGATACCAACGAAGACGGTATTGTCAGCCTTGCCGAAATTATGGCCGCCTCCCCGGCCAATGAAACCGCGTCGGTCAGCAGCACAAGCAACGACGCAGCCACCACGACCAGCAACGGCCCAACACCGTTCGACAACCGTCTGATGGCGCAGTTGATGGCGTAATACCGTTCACTTCCGACGAAGCGATAGCACCAACTTGCTGCCGGCCCCCCGAAATCAAACCGGCAGCATTTTTTTGCCTTCACATTCAGGGAATACCTCAGAAAAGCTTAGGCGGCGCATCACCGCGCTCTTCGCTTTGCAGTTCCAGAAGCGCGTTGTTATAGGACATCATCGCGTCCTTTTCATGGACGAAGCCCACTATCAGGCGTTCTTCCTCGTTATTGATCACCGGATCGTTGGATGCTCGCGCGACGCGCCCCCCAATCAGATGAACGTGCATCTATTGCCTCCACACCCGGTATAATTCATGCGGTCGGTATCACAGGCTTGTTGCGTATCGCCTTGCACTTATCCAATCGTCCGTAAGGGTTGGCAGGTTATAACCTGTTGGATAATGGGCAAATTATGCCGCCCAAGACACACAAAGCCCTGACGCCGGATATGTTTGGCGCAATACAAGGTTACTGACATCAGCAGACCTTTGGAAAAGTGCCAATGGTCTTGAAGTTGCATGAATTTTTCCGGTTCGCGTTACACCCTGCAAAAGGTTCGCCTTTTGTGTGGTGTAGTGCTGTGTACATCCATGAAGAAGGACATTTTTCATGAACAGTCTTCTTGGATTGGGATTTGGGCTACCGGTAACGTCGCCCAACACCTCAGTATCTAAGGATGGTGGACCCGAAGGTATCGACAAATACAGCGCATTTAGCGCAACACCTCAAAGCAGCAAATCTGCACAACCGACCTTTTATGGCACCAAATTCGGCGATTTGTCTGATGCGGTGCAGACGGTCATGCTGGAAATGCAAGCAACCGGAAGCGGATCGACATCCTTTGCCGATGCAATGGCCAATGTTGCAGAACAAGGCAAGGATGCCACTTCCGGCGAGGAGGCCTCCAAGGGGGTCTTCTCGTCAAATTCTGATCCGGCCAAAAACGATCCTGCATTTGCTGAGCAGGATGCCGAGGAAGAATTCAAATCTGCCGTTCGTGACAGCTTGACCCCGCCATCAAAGGAGGACAAACGTAACGAAACGGCAGAAATTGAGACCCGTAAAGAAAGTCAGGAAATCGATATTGCCGCCCAACAGGCTGCAAACGATCTTCCTGAAAACGTTGCTGGTCTTGATAGTCGTGTTGCAGCCCAGGTCATGTCCGGTCGGCCGGGTCAAACCCAACCTGCACTGGCCGCCTGATAGTATTGGCCACAGAACCTTGAACGGAGCAGCGCATATAAGCGCTGCTCTTCTTCATCACGGATCGGACTAGAACAGCTTGGGCGGCGCATCACCGCGCTCTTCGCTTTGCAGTTCCAGAAGCGCGTTGTTATAAGCCATCATCGCGTCCTTTTCATGGACGAAGCCCACCATCAGGCGTTCTTCGTCATTATTGATCACCGGCAGGTGTTCCTCGCCGGTTTGTTCCATCAAACGCACGGCCTTTTCGATACTGTCGGTCCTAAGCAGGACCGGCGGCTTGGATCGGGCGACCTGGCCTGCGGTAACTTCTTCGCCCATCGTCGGGTCAAATGCGGCATGGCGCAGATCTGCCAGTGTGATCGTGCCATGCAACCGGCCATCATCATCAACAACAAACAGTTCGGAATAGGGGGCGTTAATCAGTTTTTCCCGTATTCCCGGCATGCCTTCGACAAGCGGCACGGTTTCGTATTCCGCCTTCATGATGTCGGCGACCTTCATCATGCGCAGCAAATTGACTTCCCTGCCCCATCGGGTTGAAAGCCCCCTGCATTTAAGCTGCCACGCGAAAAACGACCCGCCCTGAAACTGATCCATGATGACCGATGCAATCACCGATGCCACCATCACCGCAATGGTCAGGGCATAGTCGCCCGTCAGCTCAAACATCATCAGGGTGGTTGAAATCGGTGCTCCCAGCATGGCAGCGGCGACTGCCCCCATCCCGATCAGCGTATAAGCACCATAGCCCGATGAAAGGTCGGGAAAAACTGCCGTTGCCGTAATCCCGAAAGCCCCGCCCAGCATCGCCCCCAGGAAAAGGGCGGGGCTGAAAATGCCGCCCGCAAAGCCCATACCGATGCAGATCGCGACCATCGCGGCCTTTATAAACAAAAGCTGCATCAGGAATGACCAGTCATAAGCACCGTAAAGCGCATCATTCATTGCGCTGTATCCAACCCCGACAATCTGGGGAAACTGGATCGCAACGATACCAATCACAAGCCCCGCCACCGCAGGCCGTAACCAAAGCGGAATTTTGGATGCCTTGGCGGCCTTTTGCACCACCGGTATCGCGCGTGTTACGCAGATTGCGGTAATTCCCGCGGTGATGCCCAAAAGGATAAAAGCCGGAAATTCAAGGAAGGACTGGATTTCGTGGGCAGGCAGCAAAAAGGCAACATCGGCACCATAATAAAGCCGGGTTATGATCGTGCCGGTCACAGATGCCAGAACAATCGGGGCAAATGCCGTTAATGCGTAGTGACCAAGGGCCACTTCATGGGCAAACAAGGCCCCGGCCAGCGGCGCATTGAACGATGCCGCCACCGCCGATGCGACACCACAGCCAAGCAAAGTACGCGAAGCGCCGCGCCTTAAATGCAGTATTCGCGCAAGCCACGCACCGAAGGATGCCCCCATATGGGCAACGGGTCCCTCTCGGCCCAGTGACGATCCGGCTCCCAGTGACACAGCACTGACAAATGCGCTTTTGATCCCGCAACGCGATGACATGCGCCCATCGTGAAAGGCCACCGCGTCAATCAGGTCGGCAACACCGTGCGGGCGTTTTTCCGGCAGAAATTTATAGATGAATATGCCGACAAAAAGTCCGCCCAGTGTCGGGGCCGCCATCAGATGCCAGAATGGCAGATCGACAAGATAGTGATGAAGGGCCTCGTCCCCGGTGCCATAAACCAGTGCCTGAAAAAACAGCAATCCTTCGCGAAACACGATTGTTCCACCCCCGGCCATGGCCCCGACCACCAATGCCAGTATCGACAGCACAAGCTGTTCGCTTTTGACAAGGCGACGCAGTTGACTGAGCAGTTGGTTGGACTTGAAAAGCTTTTCTGCCATATCGGGGTACCGGCGGGAACGGGTGAAACAGGATGTGATCATATGATTACAAGTTCCTGCGAATAAAAGGTAAAGGTCGGCAAATCCAATATTTTTTGCCACTATCAGCATTTTTCAGGCACAAATAATGACCTTTGTTCGTTCAAAATGCTGTTTTGAGTGGGGAATGACCTGCCTTTCAAAAAACCATCATTGATCTTGCAACGAAAAATAACGCATGTTTGTTGCAATACAGGCCTTTTGGCTGGCGGGACTTGGCCGCACACAACAACAAACTCCTTTTTCAGGACTTCCGATAAATGACTGAAAGTCAAAAATCGGGCGCCACCATCGCCCGTCCGCTCCCCGGTTTTGTCGAATTCGTGGTATTGATGGCGATCACGATTGGTCTGGTCGCGCTTTCGATCGATAACCTGTTACCGGCATTCGGCCCGATTGCCACCGATTACGGCATCGAAGACGGCAACCGCATGCAGTTGCTGATCTATGTCTTCATGATTGCCTTTGGCCTGATGCAGATCGTTTATGGTCCGCTGGCCGACAGCTTTGGCCGCAAGCGTATCTTGATGCTGGGTCTTTCGATTTATGCCATCGGCACGGTCATGGCGATTTTTGCCGACAGTTATGACCACCTTCTGATCGCGCGTTTCGTTCAGGGACTTGGCGCGGCGGCCCCGCGCGTCCTGACGATTGCGATCACGCGTGACTGTTTCGAAGGCCGCGAAATGGCGCGTGTCATGTCGTTCGTGATGATGATCTTTATCATCGTGCCGGTCTTTGCCCCGGCATCGGGCAGCCTGATCCTCGCCCTTGCCAACTGGCACATGATTTTTGTCAGCACCCTTGTGCTGGCGATCATTATTGCCGTCTGGTACAGCCTGCGGATGCCCGAAACACTGCATCCGGAATACCGGCATAAACTGTCACTCAGCCGGATTGCGCGCGATATCAAAACCACCATCACCAACCGCCAGACGCTGGGTTATGCAACGGCGATGGGGCTGATGTTTGCCTGTCTGATGGCTTATATCGGATCGGCCCAGCAGATTTTCGAAACCGAGGTTTACGGACTTGGCGTCTGGTTCCCGCTGGTGTTCGGGATGATCGCCGCCTGCATGAGCGTTTCGTCCTTCGTCAATGCCCGGCTTGTGCGCAAGATCGGCATGCACAAACTCTCCCAGGGCGGGCTTCTGGTGATGGCAATCAGCAGCCTGATCAATCTGGGCATTGCATTTGCCTTTGACGGCGCCCCGCCGCTTCCGGTGTTTGGTGTGGGTCTTACGGTCACACTTTTCTGCTTTTCGATGACCATGCCAAACTTCAATTCGCTGGCGATGGAACCGGTTGGCCGGATTGCCGGCACCGCATCCTCGATGATCGGGGTTTACAGCACCCTGATCGGTGTTGTCGCGGGCGGCATCATCGGTCAGCAGTTCAATGGCACGGTGATCCCGCTGGTGGGCGGTTATCTGGCTCTTGCCGTGCTGGCTATCATCATTGTCGGCATCACCGAACGCGGGAAGTTTTTCCACGCGACGCATTGATGACCGACCCAATGTAAAAAAGCCCCGCAGCCGGAAAGCTGCGGGGCTTTTTTGGTTCTGTACGATCACGCCTGACGCGGATCGTAATTCAGGTTCGGTGCCAGCCAGCGTTCGGCTTCGGCCAAAGTCATGCCCTTGCGTTCGGCATAGCTTTCGACCTGATCGCGTTCGATCTTGCCAAGACCGAAATATTTGGCTTCGGGATGGGCGAAATAGAACCCGCTGACCGAGGATGCCGGGGTCATGGCACAGCTTTCGGTCAGTCTGACTCCGACATTCTTTTCGGCATCAAGCAACTGCCACAGCGTACGCTTTTCCGTATGTTCCGGGCAGGCAGGATAGCCCGGTGCCGGTCGGATACCGCGATAGTTTTCGGCAATCAGTTCCGCATTCGGAAGGTTTTCATCCGCCGCATAGCCCCAAAGCTCCTTACGCACCTTTTCATGCATGCGTTCGGCAAAGGCCTCGGCAAAGCGGTCGCCCAGTGCCTTGACCAGAATGGCGTTGTAATCGTCATGCTCGGCTTCAAGCTTTTTGGCGATTTCTTCGACCTGCGGCCCGGCGGTGACGACAAAACCACCGATATAGTCGGTTTTACCGGATTCTTTTGGCGCGATGTAATCGGCAAGGGCGCGGTTCGGGCGTGAATTGTTTTCACGGAACATCTGCTGGCGAAGCGTGCGCAGCATTACCGGTTCGTTCTGATCGGGTGCCGGGGTGACCTCGATATCGTCACCCACCGAATTGGCCGGCCAGATACCAACAACCGCACAGGGCTTGAACCATTTTTCATCGACAATGCGTTTGAGCATCGCCTTGGCGTCTTCATAAAGACCGCGCGCGGTTTCGCCAACCTTCTCGTCGTTCAGAATATCGGGGAAACGGCCATGCAGTTCCCAGGTTTCAAAGAACGGTTTCCAGTCGAACCGTTCAACCAGTTCGGCAAGATCAAAGGTTTCAAACCGGGTAATGCCCGGTTTGGCCGGTGCGGGAACATCATAGGCTTCCCAGTCAAGCTGCACCTTGTTGGCGCGCGCGTCCGCAATGGCAAAACGTTTTTTCTGCAATTGCTGGGCGGCGTGTTTTTCCGCCATCGCGATATATTCTGCACGGATTTCGGCGGCAAAACGTTCACGGTGGGTTTCAGATACAAGCTGGCTTGCAACCCCCACCGCACGCGATGCGTCAATCACGTAAACCACCGACTTGTTATAGTTCGGGGCGATCTTGACTGCGGTATGGACCTTGGACGTGGTTGCGCCACCGATCAGAAGCGGGATATTGAGCCCTTCGCGTTCCATTTCGGCCGCGACATAGGTCATTTCTTCAAGCGATGGCGTGATCAGGCCAGAAAGACCGATCATGTCGACCTTTTCGGCCTTGGCGGTTTCGATGATTTTCTGGGTCGGCACCATCACGCCAAGGTCAAGGACCTCGAAATTGTTACATTGCAGGACCACGCCCACAATGTTCTTGCCGATGTCATGGACATCGCCCTTGACCGTCGCCAGCAGGATTTTGCCGTTGGTTTCGCGCACACCGTCCTTTTCTTCCTCGATGAACGGGATCAGGTAAGCAACGGCCTTTTTCATCACGCGGGCGGATTTGACCACCTGCGGCAGGAACATCTTGCCCGCACCAAACAGATCGCCAACCACATTCATGCCGTCCATCAGCGGCCCTTCGATAACGTGAAGGGGCTTATCAGCCTGTTGGCGGGCTTCTTCGGTGTCTTCTTCGACGAACTCGGCAATGCCGTTGACCAGCGCATGGGCCAATCGTTCATTAACCGGCTTTTTGCGCCATTCGAGATCGGCCTTTTTCTCTGGCCCGCCGGTGCCCTTGTATTTTTCGGCGACTTCAAGCAAACGGTCGGTTGCATCCGGACGACGGTTCAGGATCACGTCCTCGACCCGCTCGCGCAGTTCAGCCGGGATTTCCTCATACACCACGAGCTGACCGGCATTGACGATGCCCATATCCATACCGGCCTGCGTTGCATAATACAGGAACACGGAATGCATCGCTTCGCGGACCGGGTTGTTGCCCCTAAACGAGAAGGAAACGTTGGAAACACCGCCGGAAATCTTGGCGTATGGCAAGCGTTCCTTGATCAGCTTGCAGGCTTCGATGAAATCGACGGCATAATTGTCGTGTTCCTCGATCCCGGTCGCGACCGCAAAGATGTTCGGATCGAAAATGATATCTTCGGGCGGGAAGCCGACCTTGTCGACCAGCACGCGATAGCTGCGTTCGCAAATCTCGATCTTGCGGGTAACCGTATCGGCCTGCCCTTTTTCATCAAAGGCCATCACGACGACGGCGGCACCATAACGGCGCAGAAGACGTGCTTGCTTGATAAAGGGTTCCTCGCCTTCTTTCAGGCTGATGGAGTTGACTATCCCCTTACCCTGAAGACATTTCAGACCGGCTTCGATCACGTTCCATTTGGAACTGTCGATCATGATCGGCACACGGGCAATATCGGGTTCGGCCGCCAGAAGATTAACGAATTTGACCATCGCCGTTTCGGCATCCAGCATCGCATCATCCATATTGATGTCGATGATCTGTGCGCCATTTTCGACCTGCTGACGGGCAACCTCAAGGGCTGCGTCGTAATTTTCCTCGACGATCAGGTTTTTGAACTTGATCGATCCTGCGACGTTCGTGCGTTCGCCGATATTGATGAATCTTGAAATGTCACTCATGGGTCTGTTCGATCTCTTTTTTCAGCTTCCCGGCATCAGGCGGCGTTGAATGGTTCCAGGCCCGAAAGACGCATTTTCGGTTCAATCACAGGCAATTTGCGCGGGGTCGCATTTGCCACCGCATCGGCAATCGCCTTGATGTGGGGTGGCGTCGTGCCACAGCAGCCGCCCAGCAGATTGACCATGCCGGTATCGGCCCATTCCTTGACCAAGGCCGCCATTTCGGCATCCGATTGATCATATTCACCGAACTCGTTGGGCAGGCCCGCATTGGGATAAACCGAAACACGGCATTCGGCAATGCGCGACAGTTCCTGCACATAGGGGCGCAACTGTGCCGCCCCCAATGCACAGTTAAGCCCGATCGAGAACGGCTTGGCATGACGGACCGAATTATAAAACGCCTCGGTCGTCTGCCCCGAAAGAGTCCGGCCAGAGGCATCGGTGATCGTGCCCGAAATCAGAACCGGTACATCTTCACCACGTTCTTCAAGCACTTCGTCGATGGCAAATAACGCAGCCTTGGCATTGAGCGTATCGAAAATGGTTTCCACCAGAAGCGTATCCGCCCCGCCATCCAGAAGGCCGTTCACAGCTTCCTTATAGGCTTCGCGCAGCTGATCAAAATTAACCCCGCGGAAGCCCGGATTATTCACATCGGGCGAAATCGATGCGGTGCGGTTGGTCGGGCCGATGGCACCATTGACAAAGCGCACATCGCCGGGATGGGCGGCTTCCCATTCATCGCAGGCCGCGCGCGCGATTTTGGCACTTTCGTAATTGATCTCGTAGGCAAGGCTTTCCATGCCGTAATCGGCCTGCGCAATCGTCGTCGCACTAAAGGTATTGGTCCCCTGAAGGTCGGCACCCGCGGCAATATATTGCAGATGGATATCCTTGATGATGTCTGGCTGGGTCAATGACAGCAAGTCGTTATTGCCCTTCACATCCTGTTTCCAGTCGGCAAAGCGTTCACCGCGATAATCTTCCTCGCTCAGCTTGTGCTTCTGGATCATGGTGCCCATCGCACCATCAAGGATCAGGATTTTGTTTTCGGCCCGTTTACGCAGCAGGGCAATGCGTTCCTTGCGGTCATTCATCATCGTCATCCAGTCGTTTTGATCATGCAGGGTTTCTGGCGGGTGGTTCAGGCAGCAGCCTGTGCAACACCGCGAATACCCAACGCATGACAGATGGCATATGTCAGTTCGGCACGGTTTAACGTATAGAAATGGAATTCGGTAACACCTTCGGCCATCAGGCCCTCGACCTGTGAAATGGCTTCGTGGAAGGCGACCATGCGGCGCGTATCGGGATCTTCGTCAAGGTCTTCAAACCGCCAATGCAGGCGCTTGGGCACCGATGCGCCGCACATATCGGCAAATTTCAAAAGCGATCCGAAATTGGTCACCGGCAGGATACCCGGCACAATCGGTGCGGTGATCCCGGCAGCAACACATTTGTCACGGAACCGAAGAAAAACCTCGTTATCAAAGAAGAACTGCGTGATCGCGCGGTTCGCACCGGCATCGATCTTGTGCTTCAGATATTCGATTTCGAAATCGGCACTGGGGGCATCCGGGTGGGTTTCCGGATAGGCCGAAACCGAAATATCGAAATCCGCAATCCGCTTTAGTCCTTCGACCAGATCAACCGCATAAGGATATCCCCCCGGCGTCGGCACATATTTATCGCCCGCATCAGGCAGGTCACCGCGCAAGGCAACAATTGATCGGATGCCTTCATCCCAGTAGTTGCGCGCGATACCCTCAATTTCGTCCTGGGTGTGACCAACACAGGTCAGGTGGGCGGCCGCCGGAATGCCGGTTTCGCCCTGAATGCGGGTGACACTGCTATGCGTGCGGTCACGGGTTGACCCGCCTGCCCCATAGGTTACCGAAACAAAAGACGGGTTCAACGGCGCCAGACGGTGGATCGAACGCCACATGGTTTCTTCCATCTTTTCCGTTTTCGGCGGAAAGAATTCGAACGAAATCCGCAAATCGCTGCGGGATGTTCCCTGTGGTGCGATGTCGTTTTTAACCGTCATTCTTTTAATCCTGTCTTGTCGTTCCGGTGGAACGGGTCGTTATTCATCATTATTATGGTATCAAGCTGCCGGTTTGTTACTCGGCAGCTTCGTTATGATTGTTCGCGATCTGCGCCTTCTGTTCCTTTGCGGATGCATGTGCAGACCAGATTCGCACCGTCAGGGGCTTGCCCGGCAGGCTTATGACATCGCCGGGCGAAAGTTCACATGCGCGAAACCACGTATTGATCGCCCCGTCTTCAAAGCCAAGCCGCCGATGCGCGTGCTCTTCACGCAGTTCTTCGCGGTCATGGGTTGCAAAATCAACCACCACCAGCCTGCCATTAGGTGCCAGAACGCGGGCAGCTTCGGCGATGGCGGCTTCGGGGCGTTCGGCGTAATGCAGCACCTGATGCAGGGTCACAACATCAAACATTCCGGCCGGATAAGGCAGTTGATACATATCGGCCTGCCGTACCAGACAGTTCGAAAGATCGGCGCGCTGCAAGCGTGCGCGTGCGACCGCCAGCATCTCGCGCGACATATCAACACCGACACCTTCTTCGGCCGTTTTGCCCAGAAGTTCCAGAATCCGGCCCGTACCGGTCCCGATATCAAGAATACGGCCCCCGGAAAGATCGCCGATGGCGTCAACAAGCGCCCGTTCGACCACTGCTTCGTCGACATGAAGTGACCGGATTCGATCCCAGTCATCGGCATTGGCACGGAAATATTCCGTCGCAATCTGTTCGCGCTGCGCCTTGACCTGCTCAAGCCGGGTACGATCAAGTAAGAGGGTTTCGTCATCGCGGGGCAACAAATCAAGAACCGGCTGCAACAGTTCGGCCCCCGGACCTGTATTGGGTGTGCGATAAAAAACCCATGTCCCTTCACGGAATCGGACAAGCAAACCGGCTTCGCACAGCAATTTCAGATGACGTGACACACGCGGCTGGCTCTGCCCGATGATCTGGGTGATCTCGCTGACCGTCAGTTCGCATTCGGCACAGATCGCCAGCAGGCGAAGACGTGTCGCCTCTGCCGCCGCGCGTAACCTTGCAAGGACCTGTTCCATTTCGCCACCTCCGCTAACTCTGCAAAGACATAAAGATATGTTTATATTTAATCAAGACCTATTTACCCACCCCAAAGGGGTATGGCAAAAAAGCAACACGCCAAATCCCATTGATCGGGCACATAATTTTGTGTGCTGGTGTTTAAACTTTCCCTATGCTAACCACATTGGTATCTGAGACGTGCGCGATGCATGGTCCTGTTTTCTTCGCGGGCAACAGGACAGGTAGCGTTTTTGAAATCCCGATTTCAAAAACGTCTCGGGGTCGGGGAAAGTTTGTATCGAAAATCGTTTGGCAAAAAATAATGAAGCTTCGAACTTTGCTTTCGCTGTGCGCTGGTGCATCTCTGTCCATGCTGACAGCATGCGCGTCCACCCAGCCGGCACAGGACATGAGTGACTATGACCCTCTCGAACCGGTGAACCGGGTCGTGCACGGGGTTAATGGCGCCGTAGACTTTATGGTCCTTTACCCAGCCGCCATGTGGTATCGCGACATTGCACCGCAGCCGGTAAAAACAGCTGTCCGCAGTTTTGTGCGCAACATCGGCGAGCCGGTTAATGCATTGAACTCGCTGCTGCAAGGGGAACCTGATCAGGCGGCTGACACCGTTCAGCGCTTCATCATGAACACCACGATCGGCTTCCTTGGTTTCAATGATGTGGCTGCCGATTTCGGCATCGAATATCATTCAGAAGATTTCGGCCAGACTCTTGGCCATTACGGTATCGGCGGCGGTCCTTACATCGTCCTGCCGCTGCTTGGTCCGTCGAACTTGCGTGATACGACCGGCATTGCCGTTGATTACGTGGCAAACCCGCTGACCTGGGGCAGCCGGAACAGCGATACCCTTGATGCGCTCTATCTTGGTTCGCTGGGTTTGACAGCACTTGACGCACGCTATCGTACGCTCAACCAGCTCAACGAATTGCAGCAGACGTCGATTGACTATTATGCCGCTTTGCGTAGCCTGTATCGTCAGCAACGCAACGCCGCCATTCGGAACGGTGCAGATCCTTCGGCACCGAATTTCGAAGACGAAAGCGCTTCTGCCGACTTCGACGATGCGTTTGAAGCTGCGGCAAATTAATGGTTCGATCGAACATGAAAAGCAAATTTACGATTCCCGCACTGGCGGCAGCAATCGTTAGCGCGACCGGCCTTCTGGCCGGTCCTGCATTTGCAGGTAATGCAAACACTGCGCCGTCCCTGACGGTAGAGGTCGCTGTAAGCAGCAACGCATCCGAGGTAATCAAGACTCTTGCGAATGAAGCGATTATCGGCCTGACCGACCAGTCGCTTAGCAACGATACCCGTCGGCAGAACTTTGTTGCGCTGATGGACCGTTACTTCGCAATGGATGTGATTTCCCGGTTTGTTCTGGGACGTTACTGGCGCTCGATCTCCGAGGAAGAACTCAACGAGTTCGCCGATCTTCTCCAGGACTATCTGGCGCTTAACTACGCCAGTCAGTTCAAGGATTTCAATGGCGAGCAATTCGTTGTCGGCGACGAGAAACAGCAGAACAAGGATACCTTCGTCAATTCGCAGTTTGTCCGCCCGGACGGTCCGCCGGTTTCGATTATCTGGCGTCTGCGCGAATTTGGCGACGAGTACAAAATCATCGACGTCACCGTCGAAGGGCTGAGCATGGGCATCACCCAACGCGACGAATTCACCGCCGTCATCCAGAAAAACGGCGGCAAGGTCTCTGCGCTGACCGAAAATCTGCGCGAAAAAGTCGGAAAATAACTCCGTCACGACCTTTACGGAAATCAAAAAGCCACCGGTGATTTTCCGGTGGCTTTTTTAATGCATCCCCCAGATGGGGATAATAAAAGGCCGCCCGGCAGGCAAGCGGGCGGCCTTTTATTGTTAACCGCGCGTCAGCGGCTTGTATTTGATGCGATGCGGGCGGTCGGCCGCGTCACCGTAACGGCGTTTATAATCCGCTTCGTATTCCTGATAGTTGCCTTCGAACCATTCGACATGCGAATTGCCTTCGTAAGCCAGGATGTGGGTCGCGATACGGTCAAGGAAGAAACGATCGTGCGAGATAACCACGGCACAGCCGGCAAATTCCAGCAGACCTTCTTCAAGCGCGCGAAGCGTATCGACATCAAGATCGTTGGTCGGTTCATCGAGCAGCAGGACGTTAGAACCGGATTTCAGCATCTTGGCAAGATGAACGCGGTTACGTTCACCACCGGAAAGCTGCCCGACCTTTTTCTGCTGATCCGCCCCCTTGAATGCAAACTGCGACACATAGGCGCGCGAGCTCATCGGGCGTTTACCCAGAAGGATTTCGTCCAGACCGTCGGAAACTTCCTGCCAGACGGTTTTGTTCGGATCAAGCGAGTCACGCGACTGATCGACATAGCCCATCTTGACCGTTTCACCGATCTTGAGCGTACCAGCATCGGGTGTATCGCTGCCGGTCAGCATTTTGAACAAAGTGGTTTTACCCGCACCGTTCGGACCGATCACACCAACAATCCCGCCCGGCGGCAGACGGAAATGCAGATCATCAAACAGAAGCTTGTCACCAAATGCCTTGGTCAGGCCTTCAGCAGTGATCACCTCGTTACCAAGGCGTTCGGCAATCGGAATAACAATCTTGGTTGAATCCGGAACCGCCTTTGCGGCTTCGGCAACGAGATCGTCATAGGCACGAACACGGGCCTTGGATTTCGCCTGACGGCCTTTCGGGTTCTGACGGATCCAGTCCAGTTCGGATGCCAGCTGTTTCTGACGGCTACCTTCCTGACGGGCTTCCTGTTCCAGACGCTTCTGCTTCTGTTCGAGCCAGGATGAATAGTTGCCTTCATACGGGATACCCTGACCACGGTCGAGTTCAAGAATCCAGCCGGTAACGTTATCAAGGAAGTAACGATCGTGGGTAACCAGAATGACAGTACCCTGATAATCTTCAAGGTGACGTTCCAGCCACGCAACCGATTCCGCATCCAGATGGTTGGTCGGTTCGTCAAGCAGCAGGATGTCGGGCTTTGCAAGCAACAGACGGCAAAGCGCGACACGGCGGCGTTCGCCACCGGAAAGCTTGGTCACATCTGAATCCTTGGGCGGGCAACGCAGCGCATCCATGGCGATATCAAGCGTACGCTCAAGATCCCAGCCATTGGCCGCATCAATGCGTTCCTGCAATTCCCCCTGCTCGGCGAGGAGATTATTCATCTCGTCATCGGTCATCGGCTCGCCAAAGGCCATGCTGATTTCATTGAAACGTGCGAGATCGTCAACGATCTGACCGCAACCTTCCATGACGTTGCCCAGAACATCCTTTTCCGGGTTCAGCTGCGGTTCCTGTTCAAGGTAACCGACGCGAACACCTTCGGCTGGCCATGCTTCGCCGGAATAATCCTTTTCGATGCCCGCCATGATTTTAAGCAGGGTCGACTTACCGGCACCGTTGTTCCCGAGAACACCGATTTTCACGCCCGGCAGGAAGGATAGCGTAATGCCTTTGAAAAGTTCGCGACCGCCCGGAAGGATCTTGGTCAGGTCCTTCATGACGTAGATATACTGGTAGGATGCCATTAAATTCCCCATCCAAAATGTGAGAAATCCCGGGCAATGCCGGGACATGCGGATCGTCGCATTGCGACCATCCAGAAAGCTTTGCCCGTTTGTAACCGACCGGCCCCTTACAAACAATGACAAACAATCGCAATCGCTGTGATGCGCTTTGAATCTGCATCGGTGGAAACGACGCGGGCAAAACCGCGCCCGGAAATACACCTCTCGGGGCAAAATCAACCGTTAATAATGCATAATCAAGCAAATATACGCGTATTTCGATTAAAAACAGGCTGCCATTGTGCAGCGCAGAAAAACATCGAAAAAATGGCGGTTTTGGTAGGTTTTTGCAGCATTTCCAGCAGGTTGAGAACCCCGGGCGCGCGAATGTCTACGACTAATGATTAGCTTCTTGCGCATTCTGAAAACTGTTATCGAATTCGTTGGCAATGGTGCGTGCAAACACCACCACTGCATCAAAAGCAGGCGGACCGGCACAAAAAAAGAACTCAATAGCCGGTCGGCAGGGAAGTTTTCATTTTCTAGGAAGGAGACGCGCTATGGATGAGCAAAGCGCAGCCTACTGGAAGCGAAACGTAAAACTGGTGACCACCTTGTTGATCATCTGGTTTGTCGTTTCCTACGGTTTCGGCATCTTGTTTGTCGATGTGATGAACAACATCAAGATTGCGGGCTTTGAACTCGGGTTCTGGTTCGCCCAACAGGGGTCCATTTACGTCTTTGTCGCGTTGATTTTCGTTTACGTGTCCAAGATGAACAAACTGGACCGTGAATTCGACGTTCGCGAAGACGACTGACGTCGGTGAAAATTCCGGATCCGGGGAGACAGACAAATGGATCTTACTACCCTTACCTATATCGTCGTCGGCCTGAGCTTCGCGCTGTATATCGGCATCGCGATCTGGTCACGTGCGAGCACCACCGGCGAGTTCTATGTCGCTGGCAAGGGCGTTAACCCGGTCGTCAACGGTATGGCGACCGCCGCAGACTGGATGTCTGCTGCATCCTTTATTTCAATGGCCGGTCTGATTGCCTTCCTTGGCTATGGCGGCTCGGTCTACCTGATGGGCTGGACTGGCGGCTACTGCCTGCTGGCAATGCTTCTGGCACCTTACCTTCGCAAGTACGGTAAATTTACCGTGCCGGAATTCATCGGGGACCGGTACTACTCCAAAACAGCGCGTATCGTTGCTGTTATCTGCCTGATCTTCATTTCCTTCACCTATGTTGCAGGCCAGATGCGCGGTGTCGGTATCGTGTTCTCGCGCTTCCTTGAAGTCGAACTCCTGACCGGCCTGATCGTCGGCATGGGCATCGTCTTCGTTTATGCCGTTCTTGGTGGCATGAAGGGGATTACCTATACTCAGGTTGCGCAATATTGCGTGCTGATCGTTGCCTATACCATTCCGGCAATCTTCATCGCCTTCCAGCTGACCGGCAATCCGCTGCCGCAGCTGGCATTCGGTTCGACGGTTAACGGTACGGGCGATCATATGCTTGATCGTTTAAACCAGATCGTGACCGAACTGGGCTTCCTTGAATATACCACCACCAACAAATCGACGATCGACATCTTCTGCATCACGCTTGCGCTGATGGTCGGTACGGCAGGTCTGCCGCACGTTATCGTCCGCTTCTTCACGGTTCCGAAAGTACGTGATGCACGTTCATCGGCCGGTTGGGCGCTGGTATTCATCGCGATCCTTTACACCACTGCCCCGGCAGTCGGTGCGATGGCTCGCCTGAACCTGACGGAAACCGTGCAGATCGGTGCGGTTGGTGATCCGGAAGGCAACCTTAAAATCGAAGATCGTCCGGATTGGATGACCCGTTGGGAGGCCACCGGTCTTCTGAAATTTGAAGACAAGAACGGTGATGGTCGTATCCAGTACTATAACGATGCCAATGCCGAATTTGCCGCCAAAGCCGCTGAATATGGCTGGGCCGGTAACGAACTGAGTGTTGACCGGGACATCATGGTTCTGGCCAACCCGGAAATTGCACAGCTTCCGAACTGGGTGATTGCCCTTGTCGCAGCCGGTGGTATTGCCGCCGCACTGTCAACGGCAGCCGGTCTGTTGCTTGTGATTTCCTCGGGCGTTTCGCATGACCTTCTGAAGGGCACGTTTACGCCAGATATGACAGAAGGGCAGGAATTGATGGCCGGGCGTATTGCGGCAGCCGTCGCAATCGTGATTGCCGGTTATCTTGGATACAACCCGCCTGGCTTCGTGGCACAGGTGGTGGCCTTCGCCTTCGGTTTGGCAGCGGCATCACTGTTCCCGGTTATCATCATGGGGATCTTCTCCAAGAAGGTTAACCGCGAAGGTGCGATTGCAGGGATGCTGGTCGGTCTGATCTTCACCATGGGCTATATCATGTCCTACAAGGGCATCTTTATCCCGGTACTGATCGAAAACGTTCCGGCAAACTGGCTGTTCGGCATTTCGCCGGAAGGCATCGGTGTTGTTGGTATGATCCTGAACTTCCTCGTTGCGTTCGGCGTTTCGAAAGTTACCGCAGAACCGCCGGAACATATCCAGCACATGATTGAAGATATCCGTGTTCCGAAAGGAGCCGGTAGCGCCGTTGACCATTAATCGGTCGACTGGTTTGCAAGAAACCTGTTGCTGGCCCCCGGAATTACCTCCGGGGGCCTTTTCTTTTGCCGCGAACTCGGGCAACAATGCATCACGACAGGGAGGAAGGTCATATGAGTCTGGAATTAAAAGAAATCAGCGATTTCCTTAAGCAGCATCACCCGTTCGACCTTTTGCCTGACGACGTGATCAATGCCCTGCCCAAACGCCTGACCGCGCGCTATTTCCGCAAAGGGACGAAAGTCCTCTCACCTGAACAGCAATGCCTGCATCTGCACATCATCCGGACAGGCGGAACCGAAACACGCGACCCCGATGGCCAGCTTCTTGCCCGCCTTGGCGAAGGTGAATGTTTCGGCGTACGCGCGATGTTCCGCAATGGCAAGGCCGCCAACAACATCACCATGCTCGAAGACAGCCTTGTCTATCTGCTGCCCGAAAAGGATTTCCACGATCTGGCGGGGAAATACCCGCAGTTCAATTACTTCTTTGAACAGATGGGCGGTGCCCGACTTCGAAGCGGCATGCAGTTGCTTGAAAAGCGTGATGATGATCAGCTTAAACTGATGTCCATCCGGGTTTCCGATCTGATCGCGCGTGATCTGGTCAGTATCGATATCGGCGCATCGATTCTCGAAGCAGGCAAGCTGATGAGCGCCGAACGGGTTTCCTGCCTGCTGATCACGCAAAACGGCGATGAAGTCGCAGGCATCATGACCGATCGCGACCTTCGCAACCGGGTCGTCGCCGAGGCCCGATCGTTTGACGAACCGGTGACCAACATCATGACGCCGAACCCGATCAGCATCGGGCCGGACGATTATGCCTTTGACGCACTTCTGACCATGACGCGTCACAATGTCCGACACCTTCCGGTGATGAAGGACGGTAAGGCGATTGGCATGATCACCACCAACAACCTGCTGGCCCGCCAATCGCTTTCGGCGGTTCATATGGTCGGGCGCATTCGTAAAATGACCAGACCCGCCGATATGGCAAAGGTCATCGCACAGGTGCCCGAACTGCTAAGCAACCTGATCGAAGCCGGGGCGACATCGCGCAATGCCGGGCACATTGTCACAACACTTTCGGATGCGGCAACATCGCGCCTGCTGCAACTGGCCGAGGAAAAATTTGGTCCCCCGCCCGTGCCCTATGTCTGGATGGCGGGCGGATCGCAGGGGCGACAGGAACAGACCGCCCTGTCGGATCAGGACAATTGCCTGATCCTTGATGACGCCTATGATCCCGATCAACACGGCGACTATTTCAAGTCATTGGCCGATTATGTTTGCGATGGCCTTGATACCGTCGGCTATGTCTATTGCCCCGGCGAAATGATGGCGAAAACCGCCGAATGGCGGCAGCCTGTCCGGGTCTGGCAGCAATATTTCAACAAATGGATCGAACAGCCTGAACCCAAGGCATTGATGCTGTGCTCCGTCTGGTTCGACTTGCGGCCGATCCATGGGACGCGGTCGATTTTTGAAGACCTGCATCGCATGATCATCACCAAAGCCAAGGGCAACCGTATTTTCCTGGCTTACATGGTCGGAAATGCTTTGACCCATCACGTGCCGCTTGGCTTCTTCAAGAATTTCGTGATGGTTCGTGGTGGTGAACATGACCGCACGCTTGATATGAAGCATAACGGGGTTGTACCGATTGTTGATCTTGCGCGGATTCACGCATTGGCCAACGGTGTTGATGCGGTCAACACCTATGAACGCCTGGAGGCCGCAATGACCTTCCCCTCGATCAGCAAACAGGGGGCGTCCGACCTTCTCGATGCATTTGAATTTATCAGCATCACCCGGCTGAAACATCAGGTCCGGCAGATCCGCAACGGGGATCGCCCCGATAACTTCCTGCATCCCGAAAGCCTGTCGGCGTTTGAACGCACCCATCTGAAAGACGCATTTTCGGTGATCAAAAACCTGCAGACCGCCCTTGAGAACGCCTTTGGCAAAAGCGGGACATAACAATGGGCCTGCGTCAGAAAATCGTCGATAGCGACTTTTACCGCCAGATGGTGCAACGCCGGGCGACCGGGCCGCTTCGTTCCTATTACGACATCCCCGCCGCCGATCCCGATACGCCGATCCGGAATGTCGAATTTGTCGCCCTTGATCTGGAAACCACCGGTCTTGATCCGAAACACGATGAAATCGTCTCGATTGGCTTGGTGATCATTCGTCAGCTCGCAGTTGATTTTTCAAGCTGTCAGCATCTTCTGGTGCGGCCGAAAAAGGAACTCAGCGAAAGCTCGGTAATCGTGCACCGCATTTTCGACAGCGACGTCGAACAGGCCCCCGATATCGAGATCGCGCTGGCCCATATCCTGCCCATTCTGGCCGGGCGGGTTCTGGTGGCCCATCACGCGCCGATCGAGCTCGGTTTCCTTGGTCATGCCTGCAAACGTTACTTTGGTGCATCTTTGCAGATTCCGACCGTCGATACCCTGGTGCTGGCTCTTCGTGATCTGCACCGGCAGGGACAACCGATGAAATCGGGCGCGCTGAAACTTGAAACGCTGCGCCATACCCATAATCTGCCACCCTATCGTATTCACAATGCCCTGTCGGATGCGATTGCCGCGTCGGGCCTGTTTCTGGCGCAGATTGCCAAGCGTGATCCGAAAGGCGAACTTGAGCTTCGCCGCGTGCTGCGTTAATCGGTAATCAGGGGAAACGGGAACACCCGCCAGACCGATCCCGTCATAACAATAAATCAGGGGACTTCTTGCCGGATGTATGTGTTTATTATCACGACCGTTGTGGTCGGTTTTGCCTGTGCCGGTGTGGTCATGTTGCTGTTCCGCCTTTGGGGACGCAAGGCACCGAAATATGTCATCCCCTTTGTCGCGGCGATTGGCATGTTTGCCTATATGATCTGGGATGAATACAGCTGGTTTGACCGCTATGCCGGTCGCCTGCCCGGCCAGATCGATATCGTGCAGACCTTTGCCGATGAAAATCCCTTTGCCCCCTGGACACTGATTTCTGCCCCGATCAACCGCTTTACCGCCATTGACCGGGAAAAGGTCGTCGCTAATCCGGACAATCCCGGTCATAAACGGGTCACGACCCTGCTTCTGAAAAAAGGTTCAGAAACGCTGGCCCTAACCCATCTGGTGGATTGCAATGCCGGAACACGCGGCTACATCACCGCTCAAACCGCCCTTGATGGCAACGGATTCCCGATTGGCATCGAAGAATGGTTTACGATGGACGAAAACGATCCGCTGCGTTCGGTCTGTGACTGATCTGATCCAATCCAATCGAAAATTCCCGAACAGGATCGGCCATGCCGGTCCTTTCTTTTTTGGCCCGCACGCCCCGGCAGGCTCCATCTGATGGCACAGATGGTTGACGTCCCGCTATATTTTATCGAATATAGCGGAAAATGATCATCTGCTCCGTTCATCCTCCAGCCCGGAATTTTGCCATGCGCGATCTGATCCGAACCGCTCTTGCGTCCCTGTTGTTTCTGGCTGCCGCAACCACCGCCCGCGCCGAAGAAATCACGGTCTTTGCCGCCGCCAGCCTGACCGACGCCATGACGCAGGTGGCCCAAAGCTATGCCACGGCAACCGGCGACACGTTGCAACTATCCTATGCCAGTTCATCGACACTGGCCCGTCAGATCGCCGCAGGTGCCCCGGCTGATTTATTCATCTCGGCCAATCAGAAATGGATGACCTGGCTTGCTGATCAGGATCTGATCGCCGCCAACAGCCGCCATGATCTTCTGGCCAATGCGCTTGTTCTGATTGCCCCCGCCAACAGTAACCTTGAACCGATCACGTCCCAAACCGATCTGACCAGCCTGATCGGTGACGAGGACCGCATTGCCGTTGGCGACCCGGACCATGTCCCGGCGGGCATTTACGCCAAACAGGCACTTGAAAACCTTGGTCAATGGAACACCGTCGAACCAAGGCTGGCACGTGCTGACAATGTGCGCGCCGCCCTGGCACTGGTGGAACGGGGCGAGGCACCGCTTGGCATCGTTTACGCCACCGATGCCGCCATCGCCACCGATGTCAAAACCATTGCCACCTTCCCCGAAAACAGTCATCCGGCCATTACCTATCCGGTTGCGATCACGGCCGGACAGACCAAACCCGCAACCGCAAAATTGCTGGCGTGGCTTTTGGGGGATGACGCGGGCACCATTTTTGCGGAATATGGTTTCAGACGCCCGGCAACCAGCCCGAAGACACAATAACAAACCATGATCACACTCACCGACGCCGAGATCGAAGCCCTGCTGCTTAGCCTGCGCATTTCCGGCGTGGCGGTGATATGTGCCCTGCCCTTTGCCATTCTGGCCGCTGCCCTTCTGGCGCAGGCGCGCTTTCCGGGCAGGATTTTGGTCGATGCACTGGTGCATCTGCCATTGATCCTGCCACCGGTTGTGATGGGCTATCTTCTGCTGATCAGTTTTGGCACCCGCGCGCCGCTTGGCGCGTGGTTGCTGGAAACGTTCGATATCCGCCTGATTTTCAGTTGGACCGGTGCGGCACTGGCCGCGGGGATTGTCAGCTTCCCGTTTCAGGTCCGCGCCATCAGGCTGGCACTGGAAAATATCGACCCCGGCCTGTATCACGCCGCCGAAACGCTGGGGGCCGGGCCGGTTGACCGGTTCTTCAGCCTGACATTGCCGCTGGCCCTGCCCGGTATCATTGCCGGGGCGATTACCGCCTTTGCCGCAAGCCTTGGCGAATTTGGTGCCATCATTACTTTTGTGTCCAACGTTCCGGGTGAAACACGCACCCTGCCACTTGCGATCTATACCGCAATCCAGACACCGGGCGGCGAACTGGCCGCCGCACGCCTTGCGGCCATTTCCATCGGACTTGCCCTGATCGGGCTTCTGCTTTCGGAATTTGCCATGCGCCATATTCGCAAAAGGGCCCGCGCATGAGCATTTCCGTCGATATCCGCCACAAGATCGGCAAGCTGGACCTGCATGCGCAGTTCGATATTGCCGAGCCCGGAATTACCGCCCTTTTTGGCCCGTCAGGCAGCGGCAAAACCACCATCATCAATGCGATTGCCGGGTTGCTGCGCCCGGATCGGGGGCTCATCACCATCCATGACCGCCTTGTCTATGACAGCATGAAGCGGATCAATCTGGCACCGCGCAAGCGCCGGGTCGGTTATGTCTTTCAGGATGCCAGACTGTTCCCGCATCTGAGTGTCGCGGCCAATTTGTTTTACGGCCATAAACGCTGCGACCGGCCCATGAACAAAGCCGCCTGTGATGATGTCATCGCGATGCTCGGTATCGGCGGCTTGCTATCGCGACGCCCCAACCTTCTTTCCGGCGGCGAGAAACAGCGCGTCTCGCTGGGCCGGGCATTGCTGGGCAATCCGGAAATCCTGCTGCTTGACGAACCGCTCTCGGCCCTTGATCAGGGCCGCAAGAACGAGATCATCCCCTATCTGGAAAATCTGCGTGACGCACGGCAATTGCCGATCCTTTATGTCAGTCACGCGATTGATGAAGTCGCCCGTCTGGCCGATCATATGGTGGTGATGGAAGGCGGCAAAACGCTTGCCAGCGGATCGGTGTTTGACATGCTGGGCCGAACCGACCTTGCCCCGCTTGCCGGGCAGTTCGATACGGGAACCGTGCTTCCGGCCACGGTCAAAAGCCGCGACCCGAAGGGTGTCATAAGCTTCCTTGACTGTGCCGGGCAACGATTTGTCGTGCCCTTCCTTGGCAAGAAATCCGGAAGCCCGGTGCGCCTGCATATCCGGGCGCGTGATGTGATGATCGCCCGGACAGCCCCGACCGGGATCAGCGCCAATAACGTCCTGCCGGTAACGATCCGCGATATCGCCGATAATGGCGGCGATACGCTGGATGTCACGCTGGGGCTGGGTCATGACGATACCGGTGAAAACCGCACAATCCATGCCCGCATCACCCAATGGTCGGCAACACGCCTGAAACTTGCCATCGGACAAAAGGTCTTTGCGGTGATCAAATCGGTCACGGTCGACGGGCATCTGCGCGCCGACGATCTTTAAGACCCGTCTTCAGTCGGCGGGGACGGATCGCCCGCCAGTTCATCGGCAAGCTTGCGCAACTGGTCCGCCAACGCTTCATCTGCACGGGTTTGCGCATCGTCGTAAATCGCAATGATCCGCATCCCCGTCCCGGTCAGGCTGGCCCCGCCACGGCCTGCCCCCCCCATCCGGGTTTCAACAACCGGGGTGGCAAAGCTTTTGTTCAATTCTTCAAGCAGCATCCATGCCCGGCGATAGGACATGCCCATCGACCGCGCCGCCGCCGAAATCGACTGTTCACGATCAATCGCGCGCAGCAGATCGATCTTGCCATAACCAAGGCGAACCCCATCGGGCAATTCGATTTTAAGCCGGATTTTAAGGTCGGTTTTGCTCATGACGGACAATCTAGCGCCTTGGTCACATGCGCGCTACTGCCAACCGTAAACCGGGTGCCGATACAATCAGTTAACCGGGCTTACCAGCGTCCCGTCCGCAAACCACTGTGCCAGATTATCGACCACCATCTGCGCCATCGCATCGCGGGTTTCGACCGTGCCGCTGGCGTTATGGGGATACAGCACGACATTCTCAAACTCGGCAAAGGCACGGTCCATATGCGGTTCATTATGGAACACATCCAGCCCCGCCCCGGCAATCACGCCATCCCGAAGTGCCGCAATCAGGGCCGGTTCATCAATCACCGAACCACGGGCGATATTGATGACAAAACCGCGCGGGCCAAGTGCCTTCAAAACGTCGGCATTGATGATCCCCTGTGTCGCCGCCCCGCCGGGGCAGGAAATCATCAAAACATCCGCCCAGTTCGCAAGCCCGATCAGATCGGCTTCATAATGATAATCGACCGGCTTTTTGGATCGTCCGAAATAACCGATTTTCATGCCAATCGGCTCCGCCCGCGCGGCAATCGCCTGCCCGATCCGGCCAAGCCCGACAATGCCAAGCTTCTTGCCGCGTGCCGTTGTGGTTAACGGCATCGCCCCCTTTTCCGACCATTGTCCGCTGCGCGCCCAATGATCACCAACAACCAGCCGCCGAAGCGTCGCCAGCAGCAGCATGATCGCGGTATCGGCGACATCGTCATTCAAAACATCGGGCGTATTGGAAACGCGAATACCGCGCGCCGTACAGGCCGCGATATCAATCGCATCATAACCGACCCCGAAACTTGTAATGACCTTAAGGTTCGGCAGTTTCCCGATCAGCTCCGTCGGCACCCCGACCCCGGCGGTCGAAACAAGGGCTGTGATTCTGTCTGCCACTTCAGAAAGAAACGCGTCCTTGTCACTCGCCTGATCCCAGCGATGCAGTTCGTATTTCGCGGCCAGTTCTTCCATATGACGCGGCCGGATGGCCGAAACGACGAGGATATGTTTGTCAGAACGTGACATCGGGGATTCTCCGTTGGTGGCGGGAGGTCACAGACTAGCGGCATGCAACTTGTAAAACAAGAGAACAGGACAATTAACAGGCCAGCGCACATACCCCCTGAACTTGCAACCTGCCGCTGCGCCATTGCACACTACCTGCCCGGATGGCGAATATGTACAACAGATATGACGCAAATATCCAATCGCGACGTCGCAAATTCACATCTAATCGTGCAAAATCATGACACTTGGTGGAGCCGCTTCTCATGACGCATTTTTCTGCTTTGTCGCTGTTAAAGAATGCTCTTACAGGACAAAAGAACTGGCAGGCGCAATGGCCCGACAGCCAACCGAAGGCAGAATATGACGTCGTCATTGTCGGTGCCGGCGGGCACGGGCTTGGCGCGGCCTACTATCTGGCCAAGGAACATGGCATCACCAATGTCGCCGTGATCGACAAGGGCTGGCTTGGGGGTGGCAATACCGGGCGCAACACCACGATCATCCGGTCAAACTATCTTTATGATGAAAGTGCGCGGCTTTATGACCATGCCGTTGATCTCTGGGAAGGTCTTAGCCAGGATCTGAATTACAACGTCATGTTTTCGCGCCGCGGCGTTCTGATGCTCGCACACAATGTTCACGACGTTCAGTCTTTCCAGCGCCACATCCATTCCAACCGCCTGAACGGTGTCGATAACCGCTGGCTCACGCCCCAGGAAGCCAAGGAATTCTGTCCGCCGCTTAATATTTCGCCCAATGCACGCTATCCGGTCGTCGGTGCCGCCCTTCAGATGCGCGCCGGAACCGCCCGCCATGATGCGGTTGCGTGGGGCTATGCACGCGGGGCATCACAACGCGGTGTCGACATCATCCAGAACTGCCCGGTCACCGCGATCCGCCGCGGGCCGGATGGCGCGGTTGAAGGCGTTGAAACCGCCAAGGGCTTTATCCGTGCGAAAAAGGTCGCGGTTTCGGCCGCCGGTCACACCAGTGTCGTTATGGAAACCGCCGGTGTGCGCATGCCGCTTGAAAGCTATCCGCTGCAGGCACTGGTATCCGAGCCGGTCAAACCGATCTTCCCCTGTGTCGTCATGTCCAACACCGTGCATGCCTATATCAGCCAGTCGGACAAGGGCGAACTCGTGATCGGATCGGGCACCGATCAATATACCAGTTATTCCCAGCGTGGCGGCCTGCCGCTGATCGAACATACGGTTGCCGCGATCTGCGAGATTTTCCCGATCTTCAACCGCATGCGGATGCTGCGCAAATGGGGCGGCATTGTGGATGTGACCCCGGATCGCTCCCCGATCCTTGGCATGACCCCGGTACCGGGCCTTTACGTCAATTGCGGCTGGGGCACGGGCGGGTTCAAGGCCACACCGGGGGCTGCCCATACGCTTGCATGGACGGTTGCCAAGGACACTCCGCATGACATCAACGCCCCCTTCACGCTGGACCGTTTCCGGACTGGCCGTCTGATTGACGAAGCGGCCGCAGCCGCCGTCGCACACTGAGGAGAACGAACATGCTTCTCATCCATTGCCCCTATTGCGATGAAACGCTGCCGGAACTGGAATTCACCTATGGCGGCGAAGCCCATATCGCGCGTCCGGAAAATCCGGCGGACAAAACCGATGATGAATGGCGCGATTTCCTGTTCATCCGCACCAATGTCAAGGGACCGCATTTTGAACGCTGGCGTCATGCCCATGGCTGCGGCCGGTTCTTTAACGCCGTGCGCGACACCGTCTCGGACCGGTTCCTGACGACATACAAGGCGGGCGAACCGCGCCCTGACCTTGCTGTTTTGCTTGAAGATGCCGCAAAGAAGGAGCCTTCGAAATGACCGCTTTCCGTGTTCCGGGGCGTGGCCGGGTCCTTCACAATCGGCCGGTTTCATTCACCTTTGACGGCGACACCTATCAGGGTCTGGAGGGCGACACTGTCGCATCTGCCCTGATCGCCAATGGTGTTCACCTGATGGGGCGTTCGTTCAAATATCATCGTCCGCGCGGCCCGATTGCCGCAGGGTCGGAAGAACCGAACGCCCTGATCGGAACACGTCGCGGCAAGGGGCAGTTTGAACCCAACACGCGCGCAACCGTGCAGGAAATCTGGAACGGGCTTGAAACCAACAGCCAGAACAAATATCCCAGCCTGAAATTCGATATCGGCGCGATCAACGACCGCCTTTACATGCTGTTTTCCGCCGGGTTCTATTACAAGACTTTCATGTGGCCGCGCTCCTTCTGGGACAAGGTTTACGAGCCCTTCATCCGGGCGGCTGCCGGTCTTGGCGTGTCACCGACCGAACCCGATCCGGACAATTACGCATCCCGTTATCTGCATACCGATATTCTGGTTGTCGGCGCCGGTCCTGCGGGCCTTGCCGCCGCACGTGCCGCCGCTGAATCCGGGCTTCGCGTCACACTGGTCGATGAAAACGCCGAACCGGGCGGAACGATTTTAAGCGAACCGCAGGCAAAAATTGACGGCAAACCGGCATGGGACTGGCTGGAGGCCGAGCTTGATGCCCTGACCGACCTTGGTGTGCGGATCATGACCCGCACCACAGCAATTGGCTATTACCATCAGAACATGATCGGCCTGTGTCAGAAACTGACCGATCATCTCGAAAACCCGGCCGCCAGCACCCCGCGGGAACGGATGTGGCGGGTCCGCGCCAAACAGGTCATTCTGGCGCAGGGTGCCCTTGAAAAACCACTGGTATTTGATGGCAATGACCGTCCGGGCGTGATGCTGGCCGGGTCGGCGCAAACCTACCTGAACCGCTATGGCGTGCGTGTCGGAAACAATCCCGTCATCGTCACCAGCCATGACAGTGCATGGTATGCCGCCTTTGATCTGGCATCGGCCGGAACGAAGATCGAGGCCATTGTCGACACCCGCCCGACCCCGAATGCCGACCTTGTCAAGGAAGCCGCCGCACGCGGGATCACGGTCTTTGCCGGTTATACCGCAACCGGCACCTCGGGCCGCCTGCGCATCAAATCGGTGCGGATCAACAAGGTTGAAAATGGCACCGTTATGGCCGCCCAGACATTGGCCTGCGACAGCCTTCTGGTCTGCGGGGGCTGGACCCCGTCGCTCCATCTGTTTTCCCATACCAAGGGGACGCTTAAATGGGATGACCAAAGCCAGACCTTCCTGCCCGACCGCATTACCGAGGATTGCCAGATCGCCGGTGCCGGGCGTGGGCTTTGGGGGATCGAAGCCGCCCTTAATGACGGGGCCGCAATGGGCGCTGCGGCGGCCAAAGCACTTGGCAAAACCGCCACGGTCAAAACGCTTTCGGTTGCCGATGATCGCCCCGGTTCGGGCGCCAGCCACACCGAACTTCCGACCGACCTTGACGCTGGCAAGGCCCGTGCCTTTGTCGATTATCAGAACGATGTCACCGCCAAGGATTTGCGCCTTGCGGTGCGCGAAGGCATGCGCTCGATCGAGCATGTCAAACGCTACACCACCAATGGCATGGCCACCGATCAGGGCAAGATGTCAAACATCAACGGCCTGAACATCGCCGCCGATGCGCTTGGCAAGAAACAGCCCGAAGTCGGCCTGACCACGTTCCGCCCGCCCTATACCCCGACGACTTTCGGGGCGTTTGTCGGCTATCACAAGGGGGATCATTTCGAGGTCACCCGCAAAACCCCCATCGATAGCTGGGCCGAAGAAAATGGTGCCGTGTTCGAACCGGTCAGCCTGTGGCGTCGTGCATGGTATTTCCCCAAGGACGGCGAGAATATGGACGCCGCCGTGCGTCGCGAATGCCGCGAAACGCGCAAATCGCTTGGCATGTTTGACGCATCCACCCTTGGCAAGATCGAGGTGGTCGGCCCTGATGCGGTTGAATTCATGAACCGCATGTATACCAACCCCTGGACCAAACTTGCCCCCGGTCGCACCCGTTATGGCCTTTTGCTTGGCGATGATGGTTATATCCGCGATGACGGCGTGATTGGCCGTCTGACCGATGACCGTTTCCACATCACCACCACCACCGGCGGTGCGGCGCGTGTGCTGAACATGATGGAAGATTACCTTCAGACGGAATGGCCCGATCTGAAAGTCTGGCTGACATCGACCACCGAACAATGGGCGACCATTGCGCTCAATGGTCCGAATGCGCGCAATCTTCTGGCGCCGTTTGTCGAGGGGCTCGATATTTCCGACGAAGCCTTCCCGCATATGTCGATTGCCGAATGCTCGGTTGCCGGTTTCCCGGCCCGTCTGTTCCGGGTCAGCTTCACGGGCGAACTTGGATTTGAGGTCAATGTCCCCGCCCGTCATGGCCGGGCCCTTTGGGAAACGCTGTTCGCGGCGGGTCAGAAATACGATATCTGCCCCTATGGCACCGAAACCATGCATGTCCTGCGTGCCGAAAAGGGCTTCATCATTGTCGGTCAGGATACCGACGGGACGGTGACGCCTTATGACGCGGGTGCCGGATGGGCGGTTGGCAAAAACAAGCCCGACTTTGTCGGAATGCGGGCCCTTAACCGCCCGGACCTGACGGCAGAAGGCCGCAAACAACTGGTCGGGCTTCTGACCGATGATGGCACGTCCAAACTTGAAGAAGGCGCACAGATCGTCCTTGATCCGAACCAGCCGATCCCGATGAAGATGGTCGGCCACGTGACATCGTCCTACCATAGCGACGCGGCAGGTCGCCCGATTGCCCTTGCCCTGATCGAAGGCGGTCACGGCAAGACCGGCGAAACGGTTTATATCCCGATGCCCGACCGGACGATCAGGGCCACCATCACCGGCACGGTCTTTTACGACCCCGAAAATGCGCGTCTCAAACTTTAAATTCCAAGGTCATACAAGCGGAGATGACTGCAATGACTGCACATATCGACCTGTCCAAAGCCGGGATACTGGCCGAAAGCTCCGCCGTGCGTGTAGCACTTCTGCCCCCTGTCGCCCGCTTTTCCCTTCGGGCCGCAACGCCCGAACAGAAAGCCCTGTCAAAGGCGCTTGGCGTACCCCTTCCGGCCAAAATCGGTCAGTGCGGGCGCAAAGGGGATATTGAAATCCTCTGCCTTGGCCCGGACGAATGGACGATCATCGCCCCCGAAGATCAGGCAGGAACGATCACCGATGCCTGTGCCGCGATCTATGCCAAAACCCCGCACAGCCTGACGGAAATTTCCGACCGCGAAGTTACCGTCCATATCACAGGCCCGAAGGCCAGCGACCTTATCACCATCGGCTGCCCGCGCGACCTAGATCAATTACCGACCGGCGAAGCACGCCGCACGGTTTTTGATGGTGTGTCGGCGGTGCTGTGGCGGGATGGCGATCAGGATTACCGCCTCGATCTTTGGCGCTCCTTCGCCCCGCACGTCATCGCCCTTCTGGAAACGGGTTGCGCTGAACTGGCGGGCGAATAACCCGATGCCCGGGCCCTTTGCAAAGCTGCCGCAAACCCGGGACCGACGCCGCGATATGACGCCTCGACCCATGGCTTTCCCCGCAAGAGCCACGCCACGAACCCCAACCCGCCCCACAGCCGACGACGGCCCCAACGACAAACCACCTCCGCCAAAACCGGACGTCCCTCAATCCGGGAAGTCCCGACAAACGCGGGGCTTTGGCATCCCAGCCAACGCGGCAGAGCAGACAAGCCGCCTTCGGCCTCACAGCCCACTCCGGTCTTCCGGCCATGGTCGCATTTCCGGCAACCATCGGAAGGCCCGAAAAACCCAGGACTTCGGCATCCCCGCTAATGCCGCGCAGACAGCGGCCTTCGGCCTCACAGCCCGCCCCGGTCACTTCCGGTCATGACACCACCCCCGCAATCATTGGAAGCCCGGACGAACCTCGGGCCTCCGCCATCCTCGCCAACAACCGGTCTCCGGACCCACGACCCGCTCCCATCACTCCCGCAATGGCGACATTTCCGGCAACTGATGAAGTCCGGACACATTTCGGGCATTCGCCATCCTCGCCAACAACCGGTCTCCGGACTCACGTCCCGCTCCGATCACTCCCGGCAATGGCAACATTTCCGGCAACCGATGAAGTCCGGACAAACTTCGGGCTCATGGACCCCGCCGGTCCCCCCTTGACGGGCCACAGCTCAACGCTGCCCCCTGCTGCCATCGTTGCCGCTACCGGCAAATTTAAAGCTCCCTCCTCAACAAGACGCACCTCTCCCGTCATGACAAATGATCGGGTTAGCCCCCCTAGTCCTCGTCCTAGTCCCAGTCCTCGTCCTCGGGCAGAATGCCGCCATAATGGCTCCGCCATCCGCCGCCCCATATCCTGCGGAATGCCCCGCCGCCCTGCCTGTGTCTATGTCCGCGTCTTTGCCGATGCATCCCGATATCCTCTTTCCTTCAGCCCCAAACGCAAAAACCCGCAAGGCACAAGGCCTCGCGGGTTTCCGTCCGGGTGCATTTCTCCCGTTGACTTTACTCTTATGCCATAAATAAAAGAACAAATCAAGAACTTTTTAAGGAAACCGAATGGGAAGGAGGATTCGACACGACGCAGCCTGCGCGCTCGGAAATCTAGAAACAACTCTCACGGGTACGTCCACCAGAAATGGCTATTCGCTATTGCGTGGCAATTGATGAGCCCTACCCGACGCGCGCCCATCGGATGCCCGGTTCGGCTTCGGGAAAATCCCCAATTACAGCACCACCAACAGATCCGCATACCGGGAATATAAAAGCATCCTGCTGCTTCGGCAGCATATGTGCCACAGCCTTTTTGTTCACGAAGAGGAAAACCCTTTTGCAGACATTTCCACGTCGCGACAGGTAAGACCAGCCGTCATAATTCTAGCGCGAAAGCTCGTACAGAACCGCCCGGTCAAGGATGCGCAGTTTCGGTCCGGCGGCGATTGCACCTGTTGCCTCTAGCTTACGAAGCGAGCGCGAGAATGTTTCTGGCGTAATGCCGATCCGGCTTGCGATCTGACGTTTTTCAGGAAAGTTCGTCTCGTCCTCGCCACCCAGATTCTCGCCACTTCTTTCTTCGAAATCGATCAGGAAAGACGCAATTCTCTGGATCGGTTTGGTGTGGCGAATTTTGAAAATTTCTTCGAGGAAGAATCGTTCCCACCGCAGAAGTCCGGCAAGGACTTCGGCCATGACATCGGGCGCGCTGCGTAAAACGGAAAGATAGGTATCGCGCGGAATGGCGATGATCTCGCAATCTTCCATGACCTCGCATTCCACCGGATATGCCCGACCGGCCAACGAAACGGCTTCGGCGAATGCCCCCGGTTGGGTCAGGAAATGCATGACGGTTTCTTCGCCCTGCGGGGAAACCTTTACAAGGCGCAAGTGCCCGGAAAGCAGAACATAGAAGTTACGGGCAACATCACCGGCACGAAACAGATGTTCGCCGCGCGAATGGCATTCCACACGACATTTTGCCATCAGACTATCAAGCCGCGCCCCGCCAAGAGCAGACAGAAACGGGACCTGTCGGACGATATCGTAATCGATTTCAGACAGCGGTCTTGAACGCATCTTCGCCCCCTTCCTTGGCATCATTCCCAGACAACCCGCACCAATCGGCCAGCATTTCCGCATCTGCAATCCGGATAATGTGACCATTGGCATGTTGCGAAACACCAATTTCAGAAAGTTTCTTAAGCGCGCGAGAGATCGTCTCGCTGGTCATTCCCAACTTGCGGGCCAAGGCAGACTTTTCAATGGTCAGGGGTGTTTCATGCACACCGTCAATCGGCACCGCATCTGCCAGGAAATAGATCCCCAGACGTTGCGCCGCCGACCGGCATTTAAGTTCTTCGGCCTGTCGCAACATCTGACACAACCGTTCTGTCATGGCCGACATCATGGTCAGTGCACGGTCGAAATGGGCCGCAAGAAAATCAGCAAAGCCAGCACCATCAATACGAACCGCGGTTGTTGCCTCCAAGGTACGAACCGAAACCGCATAACAGCCATCGGGCACCAATGCGCATTCCCCGACAAGCTGACCATTCCCCAGAAGATCAATGACCCCGTCTTTACCGTCCTGATCCTTGAAAGACAATTCGACATGCCCGTTCACAATCAGATAAAGCGCTGACGCCAGTTCATCTGCCGAAATCATCATTGTATGAGTGTCAAACCTGACCCATTGGCATAGGGATGCCAGTTCAAGGATATCTTCCTGCGGCCATGTTCGGAAATAGTTCGCAAAGCGAAGAACACCGGAAATGCGTTCGACATCATTCATCACGGCATCGTCCATTGTATAAAAAAGGGAAGATTGCATTTACTGGAATAACTCTAACATCAGCCCAGATGATCAAGTTTGTTCCAGATCAATTTTGATCGGAAAACGCTTATCGGCGCGAGAACTGCCTTAGCCCTTCGACATCAAGGATGCTCATCCTTGTATCCTGGGCAATAAATCCGTCGTCTTCAAGTTTGCGCAATGCGCGTGAGAATGTTTCCGGGGTGACACCGATCCGGTTTGCGATGACATGCTTGGGTACGATTTCCGCATCGTCAGACTGCGAGAGCAAAAATCCGGCAAGGCGCTGCGATGGGCTTCGCTGGCGCAAATCATTGAGCTCCCTGTAGAAAAACCGTTCTCTCTCGATCAATGACTGCATCATCCGACCAATCATCGCCTTGTCATTCCTGAGGCGATTGACCAGTTGCAGCCTGCTGATTGCGATGATCTGGCTGCCCGGATCGCATTCGGCAGATACCGGATACTTTTGCCCGGAAAGGACCACAGCCTCGGCAAAAGACTCGCCTGCTGAAACAAGATGAAAAAGGGCGACACGCCCGTCACCGAGAATTCGAAACAGACGCACCTGCCCCTTGATGACAATAAAGAACTGTTCGGCGGGCTCCCCCTCGCTAAACAGCAATTCACGGCCGTTATAAATCACAACGGTCGCACCATTTGTCATCGATACGATTTCATCGCGCGAGAAGGCAGAAAGAACTGCCACCTTCGACATCAGACTGAAATCCGCATCATTCAGGTTACGGCGTGACATGATCGGCTCCAAACTCTGTCCGAGCTGACTGCGATGGTTGAAAACTGCTTCTGCGATGATGTCGACCGCAATTCACATGATCGGCCAACAGCGAAGACAACTCCCACCACGTGCCAACCGGTGCGAGCATGCCGACTTTCTCATCAGACCGGGAATTAACAGAAGCCGGAATATCAATGCGGCAATGCGCCCCATCCCCCGTCATAAGGGGAACAAAAAGAGCATTTCTGCACCTTGTCATGTTTCGCCAGTTGGCGAGAGACGGTTGGCCATCAATCTGGACATTGTAGATTTCGTCGTGATCAAGATGGTGCGAAAGTATCGCTCGCAACTGCTGCATTTCGGGCGACGGGCAGATGTCCTGCTTCTGCCCGTGAGCCACCAGAAAAATTGCCTTTTTATCCTTTTGATTTCCACCGGCCTTTAATCGCTGGGCAATTCGTGCCGCCAACATGCGGTCATATCCAGACAAATGTCCTGCGAATGGCAAAAGTGCCTCCGCTTCCAACCGGGCATCGGCAACAAGTGCGGACAGTTCCGCCACCAAACCGGCGCCCGGCGTAAAGAACAGGGGAAAGACAAGCACGTCAGACGCCGAATTCCGCGTCATGACCTTCAACACATTTCCCGCTGATGGCGTTGATCGCAAAAATGAAAGGCGGATGTCGAAATGCGGTAACTGACGTTGCAGATGCGCGGAAAACATCCCGCCGGGCACTGCACCAGTTCGTCGCGTTCCATGCGCGACAATCATCAAAACCGGATCGCAGACGGACATAACCATTCCCCTGTTTCACTCTCTCTGAACGCATTTTGCGGGCTTTTCCCCCAAGCGTATTGACTCCCGTCAAGAGTGGAACGGCTCAAAACCACAATGTTCATATGGTTATTTGATCATCATCAAGGCTGGCTCGCGTCGAAAGATCAAATCTCCGCAACCGGGAGCGAAGGCTTTCATTTTCCTAATGGAGGGACGCATGAAACTCACAACTCGGCTGAGACGGTCGGCAGCGCCGCTTGCACTTGGTTTCGGCCTTATCTTTGCCTCGGTGGCAATCGCCCAGGAAAAACATCCTGAAAGCGAAAGCACCTATGAACCCAGTCTCGAGTCACTTCCGACCGATGGGTCGCAACCCGGTACACACGAAGGTGTGCCAACGATGACGGCCGATGAATTCAATCAGGGCCGCAAGATTTTCTTTGAACGTTGCGCAGGTTGCCACGGCGTTTTGCGTAATGGTGCAACCGGCCCGGCCCTGACAACGGACCGCACCCGCGATCTTGGTTATGACTATCTGCATGACTTCATTACCTATGGATCGCCAGCTGGTATGCCAAACTGGGGAACCTCCGGAGATTTGACAGAAGAGCAAATCGACATCATGGCGCGATATGTCATGCAGGACCCGCCTCAACCGCCAGAATGGGGTATGGCCGCGATGAAAGAAAGCTGGAAAGTCATTGTTCCAGTCGACCAGCGCCCGACCCAAAAAATGAATGATCTCGATATCGAGAATCTGTTCTCGGTCACACTTCGTGATGCGGGTCAGATCGCACTGATCGACGGCCACGACTACAAGATCAAATATGTCATCGACACTGGATATGCCGTTCATATTTCACGTGTATCCGCGTCCGGGCGCTACCTCATGGTTATCGGTCGCGATGCAAAAATCGATATGATCGACCTATGGATGAAGGATCCCAAGATCGTTGCAACGATCAAAGTTGGTTTGGAAGCTCGTTCAGTCGAAACTTCTAAAATGAAAGGTTGGGAGGATCGTTACGCGATTGCGGGCTCATACTGGCCACCACAATTCACAATTATGGATGGCGAAACGCTTGAGCCACTTAAAATCGTCTCTACTCGCGGCATGACATATGATGAACAGGAATATCACCCTGAGCCTCGCGTTGCCGCGATTGTATCCTCACATTACAACCCGGAATTTGTCGTTAACGTTAAGGAAACCGGCAAGGTACTTCTGGTAAATTACGAAGATCTCGACGCCTTGCAAGTCACTTCAATAAGTGCCGAACGGTTTCTCCATGACGGTGGTTTTGATTCATCCGGTCGATATTTCATGGTTGCCGCCAATGCTCGTGACACAGTCGCCGTTATAGATACCAAAGAACGTAAACTGACCAAACTTGTCGAGGTCGGCACAACCCCGCATCCGGGTCGCGGGGCGAACTTCATCCACCCGGAACTCGGTCCGGTCTGGGCAACCAGTCATCTTGGCGATGACACCATTGCATTGATCGGTACCGATCCGGAAAAACATCCGGAAAATGCGTGGAAAATGGCGGCATCCATTGACGGGCTCGGTGGCGGTTCACTGTTTATCAAAACCCACCCGAATTCGAAAAACCTTTGGGTTGATGCGCCGCTAAACTCGGATGCCGAAATTTATCATTCGGTTGGTGTCCTTGACATCAACAACCTTGATGCCGGTGTTGAAACACTGCCGATTGCCGAATGGGCCGATCTGGGCGACGAAGGTGCCCAGCGCGTCGTTCAGGGTGAATATAACAAACAGGGTAATGAAATCTGGTTCTCTGTCTGGAACGGCAAAGCTGAAAAGTCAGCCATTGTGATTGTTGATGACAAAACCCGGAAGCTCAAGAAGGTCATCAAAGATGATCGCCTTGTGACCCCGACGGGCAAATTCAACATCTACAACACCCAACACGACATCTACTGATCTGCAGAACCGGAGGCCATCCACGGCCTCCGGACTTCCCGCATTTGAAACCTTGCCAAAACAGGGGAAAAGCCATGCAAAAATCCGGGCGTATTTATCTTGTCGGAGCCGGACCAGGCGATCCTGAATTGCTGACCATCAAGGCAGCACGCCTTCTCGACCGCGCGGATGCCGTTATCTATGACCGGCTTGTCTCCGATGAAATACTTGAACTGGCCAACCCGTTTGCAGAACGCGTTTATGTCGGAAAATCCACAGGATCCCACAGCCTGAAGCAGTCCGAAATCAATACGCTTCTGGTTCATATGGCCAGAAAACATTGCCACATCGTTCGTCTGAAAGGCGGGGATCCGTATATTTTCGGACGCGGGGGTGAAGAGGCAGAATGGCTCAGCCTGCATGATGTTCCGTTTGAAGTTGTTCCCGGAATTACAGCCGCCGCAGGATGCATGGCACAACTTAATCTACCGCTGACCCATCGCGGTCTGGCAACCAGTGTACGTTTTGTCACCGGTCACATGCAGGCAGACGCAGAACCCCATCACGACTGGCGTTCTTTGGCCGATCCGGACACTACGCTTGCGATTTACATGGGGGTCAAAACCATGCCGGTAATCGCGGGCAAACTGCTTGAACATGGGCTGCCCACCGATACGCCGGTGATGATTATCGAAAATGGTTCGACACCGGATCAAAGACATTTCCGCAGCACATTGGGCAATGTCTGTGACGACCTGAACCGGCTGGATTTTGATCCGCCCTGCATGATCGTCATTGGCCGCGTCATTTCACTGGCGGATCGACTATCACTGCCCGAGGCCGAACTTCTATCCGAAAGCCGGTTTGACCAAAACGCAGCACCCGACTTCCCCGATGGGGGTCTACGTTATGCCCATACTGCGTAATTCCCTCGTGATCCTGATCACCACGCTCGCTTTGGCGGGGACCTATTCAGTAAGTGCGGAAAACGCGACTTCTTCCCGAAGCCCCCATGCGCTGGAGCAAATGGTGCGTCAGGATTGCGGTTCCTGTCATGGCCTAACGTTTAAGGGAGGTCTGGGATCGCCCCTTTTACCGGAAAGCCTTGCGGCTTACAGCGTCGAGGATTTGACAACCATCATCCTCGACGGATTGCCCGGGACAGCCATGCCACCCTGGCGCGCAATCGTGACACCCGACGAGGCCACGTGGATGGCCCGCTATCTGAAAACAGGAGAACCCGAATGATGCGCATTGCATTTTCGGCCCGCATTCCTTCCACCGCGTTACAGGCAACCCGCAACCTTTTGGTTGTTGGGGGCATTTTGCTTTTGGCGGGCTGCGCAAATATCTCATCCGTTCGCGGGACGGCTGATCTGGCAACCGTCGTTGCCCGGGCCACTGGCGAAGTTGCTATCCTTGACACCAGCACCCGGCAATTTATCGGGATCGTTGAAGGCCTTGGCGATCTGTCACATGCATCGATCGTCTATTCCCGGGACGGACGGTTCGCATTCGTCTTTGGCCGCGACGGGGGATTGACCAAGGTAGACATTCTCAAACATGAGGTTGTCGTTAGAACCTTGCAAGCGGGCAACAGTATTGGCGGAGCCATCAGCCAGGACGGCAGACTGGTGGCGGTTGCCAATTACGAACCCGGCGGTGTCCGCGTTTTCGATAGTGAAACCCTCGAACTGCTGGCCGATATTCCTGCAATCATTGACGGCAGTTCGGATCGTTCAAAAGTCATCGGGCTGGTTGATGCGCCGGGGAACCGGTTTGTTTTCAGCCTTTGGGATTCCGGCGAAATCTGGATAGCCGACTTCTCAACCGGCAACGAGCCAAAGATCAACCGCTACAAAGATATCGGAACACAGCCCTACGATGCGCTGATCACATCTGATGGTCGTTATTACATTGCCGGTCTGTTTGGCGAAGACGGCATGGCATTGCTTGATCTTTGGCATCCGGAAAATGGCGTGCGCCGCATCCTTGATCATTACGACATGGGCCAAGAACGCTTACCCGTTTACAAAATGCCCCATCTTGAAGGCTGGGCGATTGCGGGGAAACGCGCATTTGTACCCGCCATCGGTCGCCACGAAGTTCTCGTGATTGACACCGAAAACTGGCAGCAGATCGGACGTATTCCCGTCCATGGACAGCCCGTTTTCGTCATGGCTCATCCCGACAACAGGCATGTCTGGGTCAATTTCTCGGTCCCGGATTACGACACGGTCCAGATAATCGACACGGAAAATCTGGCAATCGTCGGGGAACTGAAACCCGGCACCGGTGTCCTGCATATGGAATTCAGTCCACGTGGCGATCAGGTCTGGCTGTCGGTGCGCGATGACAACAAGGTCGTTGGATACAATCCCTACACGCTCCAGCCGATTGCCGAACTTCCGCTCCCCAGTCCCAGCGGCATTTTCATGTCTGACCGTGCCGGTCGGATCGGGTTGTAGGAGGCCATCATGAGCACCGAACTCACCCGCCTTCAGACCCGGCTGATCGAACATTTTCAGCGCGGATTTCCGACGACGCCACGCCCGTTTGAAACCATCGCCAGTGAACTGGGCACCAACGAAGACACGGTGATTTCCGCCATTTCCGATTTGAAGGACAAAGGTTATCTCGACCGGATTGGCGCGACCTATGCGACCGGGCGCGCAGGGGCATCAAGCCTTGCGGCGATGGAAGTTCCAGATGATCAGCTTGAAAAAATTGCAGCCCAAGTCAGCCACTTTACCGAAATCAATCACAATTACGAACGCGAAGATAAACTCAATTTATGGTTCGTCGTAACCGCCGCCGATCAGGCCAGTCTGGAAACGGCAATCAAGGCAATCGAAACCAAAACCGGCTTACCGGTATATCGGATGCCGATGATCGAACATTACCGTCTCGATTTGGGATTTGCGTTGAAATGGAACTGAGCAATCTTCAACACCGGCTGATCGAAAGACTGCGGGACGGCTTGCCACTTGGCAAACACCCATATGCCGACATCGCCAATGACCTCGGAACGACCGAGGGAACGGTGATCGAAACGCTTGAACAGCTTATCGCCCACAAGGTTATCAACCGCTTTGGCATGATCATCCGTCATCGCGCACTTGGTTATCAGGCCAATGCGATGTGCGTTTTCGATATCGGTGATGATGCGGCACCCGACATAGGCAAGGCGATGGCAGCCCTTCCCTATGTCACATTGTGTTACCGCCGGGAACGGGTTGCCGGGGTTTGGCCATACAATCTTTATTGCATGATCCATGGTCGAGACCGGCTGACAGTTCGGGCACAAATCCGCCACCTGATTGCGCGTCTGGAACTGCATGATGCGCCCCACAAGGTTCTTTTCAGCAAGCAATGCTTCACCCAGCGGGCGGGCAAATATGGCGCCCCGAGGGCATCCGTATCCTTGCCGGCGCCAACAGAAACTCGCGCAATTCCCGATGAAGTCAGGGAAATATCATGAACAAGCTTGAACGCGACCTGATCAACAATATGCAGGGTGGTTTTCCGATCTGCGCGCACCCGTTCCAGGTGCTGGCCGAACGTCTTGGTTATGACGAACAAACCGTCATTGACGGTGTCAAAAGGCTGATCGCGGACAGATATGTCAGCCGGTTTGGGCCGCTTTACAACACGGAAAGACTTGGTGGTGCTGTAACCCTTGCCGCGATTGCAGTCCCACCTGATCGCTTTGACGAGGTCGCGGAACAGGTCAACGCATGCGAGGAAGTCGCCCACAATTACGCCCGTGAAGATGTTCTTAACATGTGGTTTGTGATCCTTGCCGAGGATGAAGAAGCGCTTCAGGACGTCATAAAGCGGATCGAAAACACAACCGGGCTTGGGGTTCTGAGCTTCCCAAAGGAACAGGAATACTTCCTTGAATTGCATCTGGAGGTTCCCGAAAAATGATTTCCTTTCTGAACCAACCAGAACTACCGGAACTTGACGAAATCGATCATGCCCTGATCCGTGCGACGCAAACCGGATTGCCTTTAAGTCCCACGCCATACGGGGATATCGCGTTGGGCCTTGGACTTGGCCCGGATGAAGTTGAACAGCGCTTGCAACGTTTGCTTGATGTTGGCGTCATTCGCCGTATCGGCATCATCCCCAACCATTATCGGCTGGGTTATCGCGCCAATGGCATGAGCGTTTGGGACATCGACGATAAAACCGTTGATGCCATGGGCGAGATGATCGGAAAGCTGGATTTCGTATCGCACTGCTATCGCAGGCCGCGCCACCTGCCCGATTGGCCATTCAACCTGTTTGCCATGGTCCACGGAACAACACGCGAAACGGTCGAGGCCAAGGTCGAAGATATCCGCAACCGTTTGGGCGGGAATGTCCGCGACCATCGCATTCTATACAGCAACCGTATCCTGAAAAAAACCGGCCTGCGTTGGCGCAAAAGCGGAGAAAAGAAATGTTGCGGTTAAGCCAGTATATCCGTGCTGCAATCGATATTGCCGAGAATGGCACAGCACCCGTTACGAACCCCCGCAAACATGCCCCGCTTTCCAACAGCGGACCTGTCGTTATCTGGAACCTGATCCGGCGGTGCAACCTGACATGCAGGCACTGCTATGCCTCTGCCGTTGATAAGGATTTTCCCGGTGAGCTAACGACAAAACAGGTTTTCCATACCATGGAAAATCTGCGTGATTTCAATGTTCCTGTGTTGATCCTGTCGGGTGGGGAACCGCTTATGCGGCCCGATATTTTTGATATTTCGGCCTATGCCAAAGAACTTGGTTTCTATGTCGCACTGTCGAGCAACGGGACCCTGATTGATGATAGAAACATCGATCAGATTGCCGCCGCCAACTATGACTATGTCGGGATCAGTCTGGATGGACTTGGCGCAACACATGATTATTTTCGCCGTCTTGAAGGCGGTTTTGATCTTGCCCTTCGCGGGGCAAAACTGTGCCGTGGTGCCGGATTGCCGGTTGGCATTCGTTTCACCATGACCCGCGAAAATTATCAGGACCTTGCCGGTCTTCTGGACCTTGTGGAACAGGAAAAGATCGACAAGTTCTATTTCTCGCATCTGAACTATGCCGGTCGCGGTAATCACAACCGCAAGGATCACGCATTTTATAATATGACCCGCGAAGCGTTGTTGATGATGTTTTCCCGCTGCGAAGCAGATGTCAAAGCAGGCATCGCGCGCGACTACGTGACGGGCAACAACGATGCCGACGGGGTTTTCCTGAAATTCTGGATTGACGAACATTACCCCGCAGCATCCAGCCAGATCGAGAAAATACTGCAACGCTGGGGCGGGAACGCATCGGGTGTCAATGTTGCCAATATCGATAATCTGGGCAATGTCCATCCCGATACCATGTGGTGGCAGCACACATTGGGCAATGTCCTGAAACGTCCGTTTTCGGAAATCTGGCAGGATATCAGTGATCCCTTGATGGCCGGGTTAAAACAGCGTCCCCGTCTCGTTCACGGACGCTGCGGCGAATGCCGGTATCGCGATATTTGCGGCGGCAATACGCGAACGCGCGCCTATCAGTTGACCGGCGATCCTTGGGCCGAAGATCCGGGCTGTTATCTTGATGATGCAGAACTTGGCATTGTTGGCGAACATAACCGTCTTGAAACCGTTCCATTTTCCGCGACCAGACGTCACGGTCAGGTGGAGGTCACATCATGATCCCCATCGTTAAGCCTGTTCTGGCGCGGATTTGCCTTGGAACGGTATTGGTATCCGGTTTGATCAGCACAACGAACGCGTTTGGCCAAACCGCACTCTCTTCCGCGCAGATTGCCGATGCCAACGCGCTCTATGCAACGCATTGTGCTGCCTGTCACAATGGTGACCGGTTGGGCGGCATGGGCCCGGCGCTTTTGCCCGAAAGCCTTGAAAAATTGCGAGGCAATGGCATTTCGGATGTCATCCGCGATGGCCGCGCGGCAACGCAGATGCCGGCCTTTGGCGAAACCCTTGCCGCAACGGAAATCACCCTTCTAGCGGACTGGTTGCGCCAACCGATGGACAGGTCACCGGAATGGGGCATGTCCGAAATCGTCCAAAGTCACGACGTTTTCATCGATCCGGCGGAACTGCCCGACAAACCGAAATTCAAAAGTGATCCTCTAAACCTGTTCACAATTGTCGAGGCGGGCGATCATCACGTCACGATCCTTGATGGTGACACGTTCGAACCCCTTGATCGTTTTCCGACCCGCTTTGCCTTGCATGGCGGGGCAAAATATTCACCGGACGGTCGGTTTGTCTATCTGGCGTCGCGTGATGGATGGGTCCAGATGTATGACCTTTATTCCCTGCAAACCGTTGCTGAAATCCGGGTCGGCCTGAATACGCGAAATGTGGCGGTATCCGATGACGGCCGATATGTGATGGCGGGCAACATGCTGCCGCACAATCTGGTTCTGCTGGATGCACGGGATCTGACACCAATACGCGAGTTCGCCGTTATCGGTGATGATGGCAAATCATCGCGTGTTTCGGCGGTCTATACCGCCCCTCCGCGCCATAGCTTTATCGTCGCCCTGAAAGACCTGCCCGAAGTTTGGGAAATTTCCTATGCCGATGATCCACGTCCGGTCTATCCCGGTTTCGTTCATAACTACGAAGCCAATATGGTCGAAGCACTGGACGTTCAGAACGGCCCATTTCCGGTAAGGCGTATTCATCTTGGTGATGGTCTGGATGATTTCTTTTTCGATCAGGATTATCGCCACCTGATCGGGGCGGCCCGCAATGGCCGCGATGGACAGGTGATCAACCTGAATGTCGGCCGAAAGGTGGCCGACATTGCCTTGGAGGGCATGCCGCATCTCGGGTCGGGCATCACCTTTGACTATCAGGGGCATTCGGTGCTGGCCACCCCCCATCTGAAAGATTCCAAGATCAGTGTGATCGACATGGAAAGCTGGAAAACCATCAAAACCATCGAAACAAAAGGCCCCGGATTTTTCACCCGCAGCCACGACAACACGCCTTATGCCTGGGTCGATGTATTCTTTGGCCCGGACAAGGATGTTGTTCATATCATCGATAAACGCACACTCGAAATCGTTAAAACGCTCCGCCCGGACCCCGGCAAGGTGGCGGCCCATGTGGAGTTTGATCGCAGCGGCCAACACGCGCTGCTGTCGATCTGGGACGATGACGGCGCAATCATCGTTTACGATGCCCAAACATTCGAAGAAATCAAGCGCATCCCGATGAAAAAACCGGTTGGGAAATATAATGTTTTCAACAAAATCACCTATTCCGCCGGCACCAGTCACTAACACCAGATCAGCCGTCACGCGATGATTTAGCCATCTTGTGGCGGCGTGAAGATACGCCCTAGTGGCTTGACAAAATCACCGCCCCCTGTGCGGCCAGAACACCGGCAAAAATCACAATAAGAAAGGCAACAAACAATCCACGCCATCCGCCCGCGGATGGCCCAAGCCCAAGATAGTATCGCAAGATCAACCATGCCTTAAAGCTACCCACAGCCATAATAATTGTGGCTGGCACCAGACCAAGCATCGTGGCTGTGCGTTCTTCTCCCACAAGCGCAAGGACCAGTGACAGGATGGTCGTGCTGGTTGCGATCAGCCAGACCAGAATTGCTGTTCGCATCGATAAAGCCTGCGTGTCGCAAGATTTGCCAACATTCCTTACGACATCATCGGATTTCGCACTGATGGTACAATGATGGTCCATAATTACCTCATCGCAACAGATAGATCACAGGAAAGACCAGCACCCAAACCATATCGATCATATGCCAGAAGGCGGCACCGGTTTCGATGTTGGTTAAATTGGGCCAAATGGAAACAATCCCCAAAAGACCAAGCCCCATCACCACATGCAGCGCATGAAAACCGGTGATGAGATAGTAAAGCGTGAAGAACGTACTGCTTTCCAAACCGATCCCGGCATCGATTTTACTGCTATATTCCAGCAGTTTTATGATCAGGAAAGCGATAACCAGAATTGCAGTTGCCGCCATCCAGCCTCGACACCGCAAAACAGCATTTTGGCGTATGGCATGAACGGCGAACACCGCGAACAGACCGCTTGTCAGTAAAACAACCGTATTAAGCCCGCCCATAACACGATCAAGACGCAGTTGATCCGCCGCAAACCCAGACGGGTCGCCAATTCTTGCCGCGGAAAATGTCAGCAGAAAAGCCCCGAAAACAACCAACTCCGACAGGATCAGGACCCACATCAACGGATGCCCGGGCAAGGCTTCAAGCCCGCCCCAGGCATCAGCCCCGGCAGAAGAAGTTACCGATACACTGTGATGATCACTTTCATTCGCGGGCGAGATATCATGTTGTGCCATATTTTCCTGACGAGCTTGCATATTATCACCCGTTTTCAAGATACAAGCTGGCGATAGATACGTGGTAAAGCCGCCGGAAGGTTTTCCAGCTTGCTGACAATTGCGTGCCCGCCTGCCCCAAAGATATAGGGGAAGTAATCCTGTGCCCTTTGATCGACCGTTACACCGAAAAGGCCAAGCCCTGCCTTTCGGCATTCACGTACCGCACGGCGGCTATCCTCTATGCCGTAGCGACCTTCGTAATGGTCGATATCATTTGGCTTGCCATCCGTGATTACCAGCATCAACCGGTGTTGGTGCGGTCGATCCCCCAACAGCTTTCCAACATGGCGGATGGCAGCCCCCAACCGCGTGTAATACCCTGGACGGAGCTTCTGTATCCGGTCCTGCGTAGAACGTGACCATTCCTCGTCGAAGTTCTTGATCGCATTAATACGCACCCAATCCCGACGACGTGATGTAAAGCTGAAGATACCAAACTCGTCCCCACATTCGTCCAGCCCACCAGCCAGCACCGAAAGCGCCTGCTTTTCAACATCGAGAACCCGTTGATCCTGTATCCAGGCATCGGTCGACAATGATACATCGACCAGTACCGCAACCGACAAATCGCGTGCCCGTCGAACCGTGTTCAGATACAGCCTGTCACTGAGTTCTCCACTGCCTTTCTGGTCACAGCGGGCGCGCACCAATGCTTCGAGATCAAGCTCGCTTCCATCACTTTGCGCGCGCAGAATTTCATGGCGCGGCCGAAACGCTTCGAATTGGCGGCGAACCTGGCGGATTTGTCGCCGTTCGGTTTCACCCGGATGCCAGACATCACACTCACTGACTTTTTCATCACCGGATTGCATGACGACTTTGCAGAAATCCGGGCGATACGATTGATGACGGTAATCCCATTCCGGATAGGTCCATTCACCAATCACGCGTCCTTCATCAGCTTCGCGTGGCGGCAGATCCAGATCGAAACGCAATTTGGTTGCCGCTTTGCGTTTGCAGTCGGAAATTTCCATTTCGTCAAGCTCGTCAGCCGCTTTCTTTGCATCCTGCTCGTCCTCGTCATCCATCGGCCGATTGACATTGACCATCTCGGCTATCGAAAGGATTTTTTCAAACCGGTTTAATGCGAGGGGATCATTGCGACCAGCCTGATCATTCTTGCGTCGGCGAGCGCGTTTTTTACGTTCCTGACTGCCGTCTGACGAATTTCCATCCTCGTCCGTGTCGGTATCGGCAACACGACTGGCCTTGCCCGAACAAATGGCTTCGCCCCAAAGCGGAACGGGAAGGAACGGCGCATAACGACGCGGTTGCATACCCGCAACATCAATCATGCCCGCAATATCGCCATTTGCGTCAACGGCGTTAACAACAGGCCACAGATCGTTTGCGTCCTGTTGATCCGCAGCCCCAAGAATCTTCAGAACACATTCTTCGATCTGCTGTTCGCATCGGGGCAAGGGACGAACCGGTCGCAACGCCAGAAACGCATCATACAGGCGTTGCCGCAAACCGATGATGCCTGGGAACTGGCGACACACATCCTGATCGGTTTGTCGTGCCCGGGAAAGCCGCATGATGTCGGCCAATAACGGGCTTTGCGAAATGTCCGCCGAAATGGTTTGCGGCTCCGAAACCGCGAACCATGCCATCAGCCAGATATAAAAATCACGGTTAAGATCACGGGACGGAAACAGTGAAATGGACGCGGGCAGCTTTACCGATGCCTCGTTCATTTCGGCCATCGTGATCTGTTCATCCACCAGACCGATCCGTTGCCGCCAGCGTAGCCGATGCCCCGAAACCCGTTTATCAATCTGGGCAAATTCCAACGCCGGGTCGCCACCAAGAGTGCGAAAAATCACCGGCAAATGAACGCGCAATTCAGCAAACGTGATCGCGTGTTCAACATGATCGCGATAGCTTTCCTGATTGCGTGATGCAATCCGGTGCCAGATCATGCCGACCTGTTCTTCGAATTCCAGAAAATCGAAACTCATCATCGCCTCCCGGCTGTCAGCCCCGGATAATCCCGATGGCCTCGCGAAGGCCCGCCTTGATATCCGCATCATCCGACAGTGGTTCGATGATGGCCGCATTGATGGCGTCATCAAATGCAACATTGGCCATCAAAAGCGTCGCGCCATAGACCAGCAACCGGGTTGAAACAGCTTCTTCAAGATCAATACCGGTAAGCTTGCGAATATTGCCCGCAATGCGCACCAGAAGGGCTGCCCGTTCAACATCGATCCCGGTTTCACGCATGATGACCGCTTTTTCGGTTTCCGCGTCCGGGAAATCGAACTCGACGGCCAGAAAACGCTGTCGGGTCGATGGTTTAAGCTGCTTCAGAAGGTTCTGGTAACCGGGGTTATAGGACACCACCAGCATGAAATTGGCAGGAGCTTCAAGCATCTCGCCCGTCCGGTCCAGCGGCAACAGACGCCGATCATCCGTCAACGGATGAAGGACCACCGTCACGTCCTTGCGCGCCTCGACCACCTCATCAAGATAGCAGATACCACCGTGGCGGACCGCACGTGTCAACGGACCATCCACCCAAACCGTTTCCCCGCCCTTGATCAGATAGCGCCCCGTCAGATCCGCAGCAGTCAAATCGTCATGGCAGGAAACGGTATAAAGCGGAACGCCCAGCTTTGCAGCCATATGGGATACAAAACGTGTTTTCCCGCAACCGGTCGGTCCCTTTAACAACAAGGGCAGATGCTGCTGCCAGGCTGTTTCAAACAGCTGCTGTTCGTTGCCGGTAGACTGATAATAAGGAACGTCTTGCTGGGCGAGTACGTCTTTAAGAGCGGTCTGCATTTGAATGCTCCTTGGAAAATGGAGAGGCCGAAAATGACAACGACCGGTCGCGGGAACCAACCGGTCGTTGTCCGCCATGTGTCGTCATGGAAGAGAGCATGAAATCGAACACACAGACTTGATTGCCGTCATTCGGCAGGCTGACGTGCCCCGGCTGTTACGCGTGCATCACGCGGTGCCACCACCAGTGACCAGATAATCATGGTGACACCGATCAGCACGACAACACCCGATCCCAAGCGCGTCCAGTAGAACAGGGCAACCTGGTCCTGGACTTCCATGTAATTCATTCCCAGAACACGTTGCAGATGGGTCTGAACGACACCCGCAAATGTCAGGGTAAAGGTCATGAAGGCCATCGCACTGGTCGTGATCCAGAAGCCCCACATATTGAGCTGCTGGTTATAAGGTTCACGCCCGCGAAGATAAGGCAGCGCATAGGTGAAGATTGCCAGATTAAGCATCACATAGGCCCCGTAGAAAGCCAGATGGCCATGTGCTGCGGTAATCTGTGTTCCGTGGGTGTAGTAATTGATCGACGACAGGGTATGCATGAAGCCCCATACGCCCGCGCCAAAAAACGCCATGACCGAACATCCAAGCGACCAAAGCAGGGCCGCCTTGTTCGGATGATCCCGGCCGCCTTTCCAAACCATGTAGAAGCAGAAAACAACCATGGCAAAGAACGGGACGACCTCAAGCGTGGAAAACACATTGCCGATCCACTGCCAATATCCCGGGGTTCCGATCCAGTAATAGTGATGGCCGGTACCCAGAATGCCGGTAAACAGCGAAAGTGAAACCATGACATAAAGCCATTTTTCAACGACTTCGCGATCAACACCCGTCATTTTGATCATCAGAAACGCCAGGATCGACGCCATGATCAGCTCCCATACGCCTTCAACCCAAAGATGCACGACATACCACCAGTACATCTTGTCCACCGCAAGGTTGGACGGATTATAGAACGCAAACAGGAAAAGCAACGCGACGAACCAAAGGGCAACCATCAGTACGTTTGATACTGCGGTTTTCCGGCCCTTAAGCAGTGTCAGCGTCGTGTTGTAAAGGAACATCAGCGCCACGACGACAATGCCGACCTTGATCGGCAATGGCTGTTCAAGGAATTCACGCCCTTCGTGATAGCCAAGGATGTATCCGACAACTGCAGCAGCGGTTGCCGCCATGAACAGCCAGAACTGGATGATCGCCAGTTTCGGGCTGTGCAGTTCGGTTTCGCATTCTTCGGGCAGCAAATAGTAAGCAGCTCCGAAATACCCCATCAACAACCAGACGATCAGGGCATTGGTGTGGATCATGCGAATGACGTTGAACGGCAATAGTTCGGACAAGACGTTTGGAAAAACATAGACAGTGCCCGCCACCACGCCGAACAGAATCTGGGCTGCGAACAATGTCAGCGCGCCGTATATGTAATACAGCGCAACCTTTTGCGATTGATATTTCATTGTAGCCTCGTTTCCATCAGCACCGGATTATCCCGCCTCGTTTGGCGGCCAGTTCTGGGTGTCGATTTCACTGGTCCATTTCAGGAAGTCGACAAGCTCATCGAGCTCCTGATCTGTAAGGTTGAATTGCGGCATCTGGCGGCGGCCTTCGATGCCTGTGGGCTGTGCGGCCATCCATGCCTTAAGCATATCGCGCGCACCTTCCGGATCATCTTCACCGCCATACCGCACCCAGACATTGCCAAGTTCAGGTGCGAAATAGGCACCCTCGCCCAAAAGCGTATGGCAGTTGATGCATGAATTGCGTTCCCAGACATGCTTGCCCGCGACAACCGATGGCGTCAGCTGATCCTGATTGCTGGACTCGTTGACGATATAGTTGTGGCTGTGCAAGGTCAGTCCGATAAAGATGACCAGAAAGAAGATCGTTCCGCCGTAGAAGATGTTTCGGGCGGCAGATTTTGTCAGTCGTTCCGACATGTGAACGGATCCTCACTCCGATTGGCAGTTCAGTGCCGCTCTGTCCCCAAAACGGCGTCATGCAATCATTTCCCGACTGGACGTTTCCCACCTTGACTACCGTCAAACGAAAAAAGCCCCGTACAATGGCGGGGCAGGTGGGGTCGGAAATGCACGGCAGGAAGGATAAGGCAAACCGCGTCAGGCTATTCAAAACGCGGAAACAGTATTTCATTCTCAAGATGGATATGCGCCACCAGGTCTTCGACCAGCTTGGCCGTACCGGAATAAAGCGCCTGCCATGAACCGCAGACACCGTCGGGCAACGTGAAATTATTGGTCAGCTTTTGCAGTTTATGGATGGCTTCGGCATGCTCGTCATGTTCTTCGCGCATGCAATGGATCGGCATGATCAGGGGGATTGTGCTGGCACTGTTGCGTTGCATTTCGCGCATCGCCGGAAACAGAACCATTTCCTCTTTCGCCATATGGGAATCAAGCTTTTCCGTCATTTCAAACAGCGCGTCGGCCAATCCCGCCGGGGCGTCCGGATGATCTCCGTGAACCGCCTCGACCTTGCGGGCAAGCAGGATGAGTTCGGCCAGTTCATCACAGTGGGTCTGATGATACCGATCCAGAATAAAATCGATGAACGCATTGATATCATTTGGATCCGGCAAGGTCAGTGGTCCCTTGGGCAAATCACACAATTCACGGGCAATCAGACCGGCATCCAGTCCTTTCACACTGGTGACCTCGTCCAGCGACTTGTTGCTTGAACAGCAAAATCCGATTTTATGGCGTCGCAAAACCAGGGTCGCCCCCGGAAAACTCGCGACCAGATCGCCTATCTTGCGATGGATCAGATTTGCTGAATTGGCAGCTTCCTGATCATGGGTGAAATCGGATTTCATGCTGGCGGGCCTCCATCCCCGGATATTGATCCAACCAAGTTTAGGCACCTTCCCAAAAGTCACGTTGACGATGGTCAAGTAGCGCTGCGTGGAATTTTGCGATCCCCCTGCCCGATACTGTCTTGCAAAAGCAGAACCTTTCCGCCTTATCAAGAACCGTAAAAATTCAAATCTTTCAGTGATTTGACGGACATCAACACCTTAAGACCCAAACATGACAATACTTCCGGAACCAATTCGGTCCGGAGTCCGCCGTGTCAATCAAACGCCCGTCATTTACACCCTTTCTGCTGATGAACCCCATCGTTCGAAATGTTCCGGCATTTGCGCTGGAACGTCTGTGCCAGCACGCCATGGAAACCATGTATCGCCGACACAAAGCTGTTTTCGAACGGGTCACCGAACGCGAAACATTTACCCTGCTCGTATGCCCGACGGACCTTGATCTCGACCTTTTCCTTGCCCTTGATCCCAAGGCCCCCGTCCTGCGCCCTGCCCATGAGGGGGATGACAATATCATCGCGGCACGGATCATCGGCCCGCTTCCGGCCCTTCTGGAACTGCTCGAAGGAAAATCCGACGGGGACGCACTGTTTTTCTCGCGCGCATTACGAATAGAGGGCCGGACCGACCTTGTCGTTGCCCTTCGCAATGCCCTGGACGGCGAAGAAATAGACCTGCGTTCCGCCGTCATTGAAAGCTTCGGCGCGTTGGGTCCTGCGGCACGTCTGGCACTGCGCGCGGCCGAAGCGGCATATCGCCAGATGCAATCGGACATGGACCGCGTTGCCGACACCCTGATGTCCCCGATTGAAAAACGTCTGGGCGGACTTGACCGGCGTCTTGGCGAACATGCGGAAAACATTTCAGGGATTCAGAAATCAGTAAAACGTCGCACGCCGCGCATCGGTCAGACCGTGCTGTCGGGTGATGATTTCGCCCTTCCCGATCCTTCATAACCGACAAACACATACAGGGATTTCATGGAATTAGTTTGCCCGGCAGGAACCCCCGCCAGTCTGCGTGCCGCCGTCGAGGCCGGTGCGGATGTTGTATATTGCGGTTTCCGCGATGCGACCAATGCCCGCAACTTTCCGGGGTTGAATTTTTCCCGACCCGAACTGGCCGAGGCCGTTACATTCGCACATAGACATGGCGTGCATGTCTATCTGGCCTGCAACACCTATCCGCAAGCCGGTTCCGAAGATATCTGGCACAAGGCCGTCGATGATGCGGTTGCAATCGGCGTTGATGCGGTAATCTTGGCCGATATCGGTTTGCTGCGCTATGCGCGCGATAAACACCCGGATGCACGTCTGCATCTGTCGGTTCAGGCATCCGCCTCGAACGAGGAAGCCATTCGTTTTTACCACCGCGAGTTTGGCGTGCGTCGTGTGGTTCTGCCGCGTGTCCTGTCGCTCGAAGAAATCCGGATGTTAAACCGGCGCATTTCGGTGGAAACCGAAGTTTTTGCCTTTGGCGGCATGTGTGTCATGGCCGAAGGTCGCTGTTCGCTATCTTCCTATGCCACGGGGGAAAGCCCCAACATGAATGGCGTTTGTTCGCCAGCAGCCCACGTCCATTACGAGGAACGCGGCGACAGCACCGTTTCCCGCCTTGGCAATTTTACAATCAATGTTTACGGCAACGATGAAAAGGTCGGATATCCGACCCTTTGCAAAGGCCGGTTTCGCGCCATGGACAAGGCCGGTTACCTGTTCGAAGAACCCACCAGCCTTGACGTTACCGCAATCCTGCCCGAACTCGCCGATGCCGGTGTAACCGCCCTTAAGATAGAAGGACGCCAACGCGGCAAGGCTTATATCACGCAGGTTGTCGGCGCATTCCGCGCGTCCCTTGATCGCATTGCCAATGGGCAAACCGGTACGCGCAGTAATCTGGCTGCCCTTAGCGAAGGTCAGGCAGATACAACAGGTGCCTATCGGAGAAGCTGGCAATGACAAAATCAAGACTGGTCATGGGGCCTATTTTGTTTCACTGGGACGAAAACCGTAAAAAGGATTTCTATGCCCGGATCGCGGATGAAACCGACATTGATACGGTACATGTTGGCGAAGTCGTTTGCGCCAAACGCATGCCGTTTTTCGACAAGCATCTGCCTGACATCATCGAGCGGCTTCAGAATGCCGGAAAGGAAGTCGTCTTCTCGACACTGGCCCTCGTGATGAATGAACGCGAGATCGCCCAGCTTCGTGAAATTGCCGAAATGCCGGACCTTCTGATCGAAGCCAACGACATATCTTCCATCGGCCTGCTTTCCGGCCGCCCGCATGTCGTCGGGCCGTACATCAATACATATAACGAAAGCACCTTGGACTACCTGATTTCCAAAGGTGCGCATCGCGTATCCCTTCCCTGGGAATTGCCGATGTCATCGATCATAGCGCTTTGCAACGCGCGGAAATCTGCCGAGATCGAAGTCCAGATATTCGGGCGTGTCCCGCTTGCCATATCAGCCCGGTGTTACTCTGCACGCGCACATGGCTTGCACAAGGATGGCTGCCGATATGTCTGCGGCGAGGCCCTTGATGGCATGGATGTCGAAACGCTGGATCATATACCGTTTCTTGCCGTCAATGGTCTGCAAACCCTGTCCAGTCACTATCTGGAATTATCGACCGCCGTTGATGATCTGAAAGATGCTGGTGTTACAGCCTTCCGAATTTCACCGCACACTCTTGATATGGTGCGTGTTGCCAATCTCTACCGTCGTCTGATTGACGGTGAAACCTCGTCTGACGAGGTCAGGCAATCGTTGCTGGAAATGCAAAACGATCTGGCTTTCGCCGATGGCTTCCTGCACAGCCTTCCGGGTGCGGATCTCCGGGAAACGCTTGGTTCCCGGGCAGAATAGCCTTCCCCACCGCGCAAATATCCATATCCCGAATACAGATATGAAAAGGGCCACAGCCTGATGAACTGTGGCCCTTCGATACATTGTGCAGGGGAGTGGACAGCTCAATGTATTGACGATGGTTGGAGTATAATTGATTTGCTTTGATACTCCTTGACGGTCGTCAATTAGGACTGCCTTTGCGGGTTTCCTGCTTTTGGATCACACATCAATTTCTATTTCCTGCGCCTCGCCCAAAGGCACAAGAAGGATTTTTCGAACAGGCAGATGACGCGCTGCATGCCGTATTTCGGTTTCACGCATCATCGAAAACGCGGTTGAAAACGCATCGGCATCCGTTGCGGTATCTGCAAAGACACTCACCCTCTCCCACAAGGCGGGCGAATGTCCGCTGCGCGGGTCGATCAGATGGGTATAATTCCCGTTCAAACTGAACCTGAATCCCGAACCTGACGACGTTGCCAATGCACCATCATATATCCTGATTCCACTGGACGACTGCGCATCGTTCCCGCCAAATCTTACCGGCCATCCCGTATCGTCTATTCTGGGGCCAATCGCGTATTTTTCGCCAAGGTCAACCAGCACATTCTTCATGCCATGTCGCCGGAAAACCCCCGCGACACGGTCGGTGATATAACCCTGTGCCATACCATTCAGCGTGACCTGCATGCCCTGCTGCGCAAAGGAAACCCGGTTCGGCTCAATCCGGATTGCCTCATATCCGATCAAGGATTTCAGCCTCCCGATTTCTGCCTGAACTGCACCTTTATCAGTGATAGCGATCTGCTGCGACAGTTCTGTTAGCCGCGCCCAAACAGTCTGGACCGTCGGATCGAATGCGCCATCGGTATGTCTGGAAATCATGACCGCGCGCGACATCAGTTCAACAAATTCCTGTTCGGGGTTTTCGACAAATCCATCGCGATTCAAGCGCGAAATTGTCGCATCCGGCCGATACAGACTGAACATGTTTTCCAGTCGTTCGATTTCGGAAAGTGCCGACGAAATCATTTCATCGGCCTGATCTTGCGAAAGGCCGTCCAGATAGATTGCAGCCTCTGCACCAAGGGCGGTTCCCTGCCAACGATGCAGCTTATCTGACGCGGCGAAGACCTTGGGGGATACCAAGGCAATTGATGCCGCACTGGCAAACAGGGTGATAAAGCGACGACGGTTCAAGTCTGTCATGACGCACCTCCGTCCGAAGGTCCAAGATCAAAAACGTAGTCATCAGGGATGTCTTTGTAGTCGACAATCTGCCCCCCATGCGCGGTTACGAATGACTGGGCTGCGGCAAGGGTCCCGAATGGCACGGCTTCGCCAATTCCCATGCCGCTTGTCATGTCACTGCCGATCACGAAATGTGCGCTATCAATGACCACCCAATTTGGTGGCGGGGATTGCCAGTCGGCATAACCGGTCATGTCATTTACATAAATGACAGCCACGTCACGGGCTTCACCGGGCATAAGCGTAAACGCAATCGCGTCACGTACCGACGGGAACCATAAAATTTCGCCATTCGATTTACGGTGCAGCTGGGCCTTTGGCCCCGGATGATCGGCAACAATCATGCCGCAGAAAAAGCCAGAAACATCGCGTGTCAGATCCTGCGGATCGGGACGCGCGACAATCTCTTGCTCGCGACATCCCGCAAGCAGGATCGCCCCGAGAACGACAAACGGTAAAATGGCTTTCATAACTGCTTCCTCCGAAACAGCACCACCGCCAGTATCAGCGGAACAACAACCCACATGCCGAGCGAGAGCACGGGTGCGAAACCGTTACCGATACCTTCAAGGTCCGATATCACCAGCCCGGCAGCAACCCGGACATCCTCAAAACCCGAAAGATTGATCATGCGAAATGCATCAGCCGGATTGACAGTCAGAAGCATATCGAAAACCGGTGCGCTTATGCCTTCACCGCCATCGGCAACCAACGCCCCCAAAAGCGCCATGTCATAAACGATCACCAGACAAAGCCACACACCAAACGCCAGAGCCGCCGCGGCACTCCGTTGACGGGGCATGGCACTGATGGCCAATCCAAGTGCGACAAAAGCCGCCCCCAGCACAACCGAACTCCCTATCAGAACGCCAAAGGCCATCCAGTTAGCGCTTTCAATCCCTCCGTAAACAAGGACAAGTGCCGCTGATCCGAAACCAAGAATAGTTGCCAATCCAAGGCCCAGCGTCTGGCCCAGAAACTTTCCGATAATGATGTCGGATCGCGACAGCGGATAGGTCAGCAACAAAAGCATTGTCCCGCGTTCAACCTCGCCCACCAGCGCGTCATAGGACAGCAACAACGCCATCAATGGCAGCAAAAAGACCGAAAGGCTGGCCAGACTGACGATCGTAACAGCCAGTTGATCGACGCCAACGGTGCCCGCCGGCGCACTTCCCAGAAAAGTAAGGCTTAGCGAAAACAGGACCAGCGCCGCGGTCGCGCCTAAAAACCAGCGATTGCGAATTCCGTCCCGAAATTCCTTGATTGCAATGATGACAAGTTCTCTCATGACACCACACTTTCTTTCTGGAAATGCATGTAGAGATCGCCAAGCGACGGCAACCTGATGTCAACGTCGTCAAGCTCCGGCACGGTGGCCGACAGATGCCGCAATACGTCAATCTTGCGTTCAGATGGCAAGGTCAGATCAAGACCATGGTCGTTGATCCGCTCGCAGCCGATCCCGTCGGGAATTTTTTCAGCACAGGCGGCCCCCATTCCCGGTCTGGTGATCAGACGGATATGCACCGGCAGATTGGCCCGCCTGCGCAGATCATCGATGGTTCCCGATGCAATCAGTTGGCCCTTTCGCATGATCGCAATTTTACGGGTATGGGCTTCAAGTTCCGTCAGCGCATGCGACGACAGAATGACCGTCACACCACTGTCTTCAAGTTCGCGCACGATGTCATAAAAGGCGTTGCGCAATTCCGGATCAAGGCCGGTCGTGGGCTCGTCGAGCATCAATATCCGCGGATTGCCCAGCAATGCCTGCGCAAGACCAAGACGCTGACGCATCCCTTTGGAATAATGCCCAACCCGCTTATGCGCGGCTGCAGCAAGCCCGACACGTTCAAGGATCCGTGCGCAGTCTGACACGGGATGGCGTTTCAACCGGGCAAAGAAAGCCAGCGTCTCCGCACCGCTCATGCTGTTATAAAACGCGATATTTTCCGGAAGATATCCAAGAAATGCATGCGCGTTCTTTCCGCGATGGCGGGATGTGCTCTCCTCACCAAGAATGCGGATATTTCCCTTGTCAGGACGCATAAGACCAAGGATCAGCTTGATAAGTGTCGTTTTACCCGCGCCATTATGGCCAAGTAACGCAACACTCTCGCCTGCGCCAATTTCCAATGACAGATCGTTGACAGCGTTTTGCTGATCGAACGTCTTGGTCACTTTTTCAAGAAGAATTGCAGGATCATTCGGCATGATAGCCGTCTCCTTCAAATCGGGCGATAACCGGCGGTGCCATTAGCGGATGACTGTCAATCACGCCCCCCGGATGCAGTGCCGGAAACCGGGACTGCGCCCATTTCAAAATCTGTATTGCGGGTGCATTCAGCAAAAGCTTGGCGGATGGATGGGCCCAGACGACCTGATCAAGCATGTCATTTGGCCGATAGGCCCGATCCCCAAGACCATCACCATCCAGATCGAACGCGGCATTATCGCTCCAGTAATTTCCGCGACCGTTTTCAGACCATTCAAGCCAGCGTGTGCCGACATACTTGACCTGTGTCCGGTTGCCGGAAAACGCATTGCCAACAATGACATTGCGTTCCGATCCGGCTGTAAACTGCACACCGATCCCGCAGCCCTCGAACCGGTTTCCCCGAAAATCGTTCTTGTTGGAGTTATAGATAAAAACGCATTTCTCGCCGCCGCGATCCACGACATTCCCGCTAAATTCGGACTTATTGGCATAGTTCAGCAAAATGCCGTGGTCACGATCCCCGCGTGACAGGTTGTTCGTTACCTTCAAACCATCCGAAAACATCAACGCATAGCCGACCGTATTGTCAAAGGAACGGTTGTCCCGGATTTCGCTGTCATGCGTATACATGTAATGAACCGCAAAACGGACATTGCGAAATTCGTTACCGATGAACCGGTTCTGTTTGCTGGTCGTCACAAAAATACCGTCTCGGCCCTGTGATATTGCGTTGCCGACAACAACCGATCCCGGTGTGTTCCAAAGCTGCACCCCATTACCACGCTCGTTGACCCGCAGGTCCTGCCGGCCGACGATGATATTGTTCCGCACTGTCGCGTTTTCCGGACCGGAAAGATAAATGCCGATCAGATTGTCACTGATCACACTGTCTTCAATAACGGCACCGTCGCCATTGGGGGTCACAAAAACCCCGCTATCCTGTGTTGATAAATCCAGCCCCGATCCCGTCACGGTGACACCGCGAAGCATCACATCCGGTCCGTCGATGGTAATCACATTGCCGGTTCCATTCCCGACAATCCGGACATCATCACCACCTTCAAGCATGACCGGACGATGCAGAATGATCGGCCCGGAATAATCTCCCGGGCCGAGCAGAATCCGGTCACCGTCCTGTGCCGTGTCGACAATCTCCTGCAATCCCTTATCTGGCGGGCTTGCCTCGATTTCCGACGCATGCAGCGACGAGAATGTTGCCCCCCAAACCGCCAGCGCAGATAAAGCGGTTCGAATGGCAGTCTTTGGACGGATGACCGGAAACATCGTGCTTATCCTTACGCCGGTTTAACCAGCATACGGCCGCGCATTTCCATATGCAGCGCATGGCAGAACCACTGACAGTAATACCAGTGCACACCGGGTCGATCGGCCTTGAAGGTCACCGATGCCGTTGCCTGCGGTGCGACTTCCATTGCCACGCCATAGTTCGCGATGGTGAACCCGTGCGTCAGGTCGTCGACATCATCGATATTGGTGATGAATACGGTAACCTCGTCGCCCTGATTGACCTCGAACTTGTCCATGCTGAACATCGGCGCGTTGGAATACATATAGACACGCACCTTGTTGCCATCCCGAATGACGATTGAATCGCCTTCAAGATCGACACCATCCTTTTTCGCCCAGTCGCGGGCTTCGGCAAACATCGGATCGTTGCGATCCCAAAGATTCACCGGATTGACCACCGAACTATGGACGATGATGCAATCATGGGGTTCGGCAAATGTCGGACCGTCATGAACAACCTTTGGCGCATCCCCGGTAATATCAATCAGCTGATCGTTTTCCGGCTTCAGCGGACCGACATTAAGGAACCGGTCTTTCGAAAACTTGTTAAGCGAGATAAGCCATTTGCCATCCGCATCCTTGGTTTCACCCATGGAAGTGTGGTTATGCCCCGGCTGATAATGGACATCGACCTTGGCAAGGATCGGATCGACCTCTTCACCGTTGAACTTGCGAACCGCGGCATCAATGTTCCATTTGCACATCTGACTATCAAGGAACAGGGTGGTATAGGCATTCCCCTGACCATCAAACGCGGTATGTAGCGGACCCAGACCAAGTTCCGGTTCGGCCACGACAACTCCGCGCGGCTCGATCTTGTCTTCGAAGCACTCTTCGAACTTCCGCACATCAAGAACGGTAACCGTCGGGGACAGCTTGCCGTTAATGACAATATGCTTGCCGTCCGGTGCCGTGTTGCAGCCATGCGGGCTGTTCGATACCGGCACATAACGGGTCAGCGGCGATCCTTTGCGGCCGTCAACGACCTTGACGCCGTTGATTTCCTTGTAATTGCCATTCTTGATCGCCTGTTCGATGCGCTCGATCGAGAAAATGACCGCCCAGTCCTGCTCGCTTGCCGTCATTTCGGCAAGCGACACACCGTTTTCCGAATTGTAGCAGGTCGAAACCGCATATTTTCCCTGATAATCCGCATCACAGTTATCAAGGTTGCCATCAACCATCACCTGCCAGGCAACTTCCATCGTGTCGCCGTCAATTGCCGTGAAAATTGCATGATACCGCGACGGATCGTCCAGAATGCTACCGTCATTGGGAACCGGAACCCGATGTTCACCATTGGCAAAGACATAGCCGGTGCGCGGGAATTTCTGCGGGCGCAGACCATGGATGTCCGACGCGTTCGGAATTTCGATGATCTTGTCGCATTTCATGACGTCACAGCGAATGCGGGCGACACGCGTGTTCGCCTTGTCATTCACAAACAGGTATCGCCCATCATAGGTCCCATCCGTGAAGGACATATGCGGGTGGTGCAAATCCCCGTTCAGCCAGATTTCACCCTTGTCGGCCAGATACTTTTTGGTTTCCGGCAACAGACCTTCGGTCAGGATTTTGCGGCTTTCATTCGTTTGGCCCCAACCTGTTGCGCTGCATCGGTTGAAAACCGGAATGCGCATCAGCTCGCGCATGGAGGGAACCCCCATAATGCGGACTTCGCCAGCCTGCCCACTGCTCCAGAAGCCGTAATATTCGTCAAGATCACCTGGCAAAACCTCAACCGATCCAGCAGCCGCTTTTGCCGCCGTTGGTGCGAGGATTGAACCCGCGGCAATGCCCGCAGCACCGGTTGCACCGGCAATCCCTGCCAATCCTGCCATCTTTGCTGTTCCGCCGAGCAAGCCGCGTCGGCTGATCTTATAGTTCTCTGTTTCATTCGACATAATGGAACTCCTGATATGTCACAGCTGGTTAGACGCACCGTTGTTTCCGTCCGAAGACTTCGGATTGGAACAACTTGCGCCGCATCCACCGGAGCCACAGCTCGCGGACGATGGTTTCGAATGAGAAGTCGTTTCGGTTTTCGTTTGAGGTCTGGAAGTTTTTGAACCGGACTGCAGTGCCATGCGGCGTTCAAACCGGGCCAGTTTCTGGATCATGACCGGGCAATTCTGGTCGTCGTAATACAGTTCCTGGCAATGAAGGCAGTACAGGCATTCATTCGGGTCAATGTGCCCGTCAGGATGAATGGCCTGAACCATGCATTCGTTTGCGCACCGGTGGCAGGGGGAACCGCAATCACGATACCGTTTCAGCCAGTCATTGACCCGGATCCGACCAGGTATCGCCAAAGCCGCGCCCAGCGGGCAAAGGTAACGACAGTAAAACCGCTCGATGAAAAGGCCCGCGACCAACAGCAGAACCGCAAACAGGACGAACGGCCAATCGCGCATGAAGGAAAGAATGATCGCCGTCTTGAAGGGCTCGATCTCGGCCAGATGCTCGGCCTGATCGAACGCATGGAACGAGATGCCAAACAGGACCAGAAAGGCGATATATTTGATCGGCCAAAGGCGCTGATGCAGGCCAAAGGGAACCGCGATTTGCGGAATGCGAAGCTGTTTGGCCAGCTTGTTCAAAAGTTCCTGAAGTGCGCCAAACGGGCAAAGCCACCCGCAATATGCACCGCGTCCCCAGAATATCAGTGACGCCGCAACCGCAAACCACAGCATAAAGATCAGCGGATCCATCAAGAAATAGGACCAGTCAAAACCCGACCCAAAGGAATTGGCAACCGTCAGGACATTGACGACCGAAAGCTGTGCATTGGCATAATATCCAATCCAGACCACGGTAAAGATCAGGAATCCAGTCCGGATCCGCTGCGTCAGTTTGCGACGGCGGACAAACCAGTCCTGGAAGAAGAACAAGCCGGTCAGAAGCAGGATTGCGCAAGACAGGATGACAATATCGACAATCCGGTTCGTCCATATCCGCTTCCAAAGCGCGTCCCGGTTTTGGGTATCGGTACCGGATTTCTGTGCACCAACCTCGTTGGCTTTTTCCGAAACATTATCCGGTGCCGCCGTCGCAACATCGATCTTGCGCAGATATTTGACCGGTGGCGCATAATCGACGCCAAATGTCGTAAAGGCCTTCTCCAAAGCGCCTAGCTGGCGCTGGACCAGAAGCTGCAAATGCCACGGCACAGTTGGATCAAACGGCACTTCTTCGGGGATAACAAAAAGGGCAACTTCCCTGAAACGCGGCGCACCCTCGGCCGCAATTTCCCCGAGGCGCTTGTGATGTTTGTCACGGAAACGGACACTGTTATCGCCCTGTATAACCTGAATACGGTCAAACACCCCACCGCGAACATAACCCGATCCCTTGAAGGAATATTCACCGTTCGCCGCAACAAGCAACGCCTGCTGGCCGGGCTTCAGAACCTTCTGAAGATTGGCATATTCCGCATCCCCCAGCAGATTATGTCCGATCATCGGAATGGAAACGAGAGCGGTATATAGATCGATGAACGGGCCGTCGGCAGCGATCCTGGCTTGATCGTTGCCACTACCTTTACCTTGCCCTCTGTCGTCAGTTCCCTCGAAGGCCTGCGCAACATCGCCATGCGATAGCGACAGACGCCTAACCGACCCGTCGCCAAGCAATTCATCCCAGCTTGCCGGCCCGTCTTGCGACATATCGACGGCGAATTTGTCGCCCTTGCCGCCCGGCTGCGCCAACCCGCCCAGACCAAGTGTTCGGGCCACCTTGATTGCCGAGCGCCGAATTGAATCGTCAATCACCATGATGGTGACGGTGGCACCACTCACGATATCGTCAGGCAACGCATCCAGCTCTTCGCTGCGGGCATATTCGGCGATGTTAAAACCGGTATAGCCCGCGATGTAGTCCGTGATTTTGCTTTCAGGAATGCCAACCAGCACGATCGGTTCTTTGTGGGCAACCAGTCGTGCACCGGTAATAACACCCTGCATCGAGATGCCGACCAGAATGTCGATTGGTTTGCCGGAATAACCAACCGAATTGGCCCAGTCGCTATTGAGGAAAATGTAACCAAGCTGGTTACTACCGCTATAGACGGGAACAAGATGATCTGTTGTTTGCTCCTCGCCGATATGATCGGCTCCGGGCATGATGCTTCCGGCATCAAGCGACACGACATAATCGTCAAGCGTCCCTGCAAAACTGCTCGTGAACGCAAGCCCCCAACCGATCACTGCCAGCAGAAGCAGGCGCAAACCCGATAACGAAAATGATCCGGATACAACAACCACGGCACGTCCCCACCAAACTGATGCTCCATAATCTGAACACCAGTGAGCGGGACCTTATCGGATCCGGAAACGCCATCACTTGACTCACGTCATGTCAAAATTGCGAAATCGCAATTGCCTGATAGCTTGTCGTTTTATCTACGCAAAAACGTCATTTTTGATGACGCTCTCTAAAATTGATCTCTTCGAAACTTCAATACCAAACGACATACGGGACGAGAACGCTCAAAATGGGCGGCACTTTCAAGTCCCGTTAAGCTCATATCATAAAGCTATATAATCCCGAATTGTGAGCCCGCGACAAAAGGAAACTCTCGCACATTTTCACCTCCGGAATACTTCGGTATTAACAAAACCGGTATCCAACCCCCGGCTCGTTTTCGATATAGGTCGGGTTAAGCGGATCATCGCCAAGTTTCTGGCGCAGATGACCGATATAGATACGCAGATAATGTGTTTCACTTTCCTGCGCAGGTCCCCAGATTTCGCGTAAAATCTGTTGATGGGTCACGATACGCCCCGCGTTACGCGCCAGAAGGGTCAGTAAGGCAAACTCCTTTTTGGTCAGTTTCAGTTCATTATCGGCCTTAAAAACCCTGTGTGCCGCCAGATCGATCTTTAGATCACCCGAAACAATCTCGCTACTGGTCAGGTCTTCGGGTTTGCGGCTGCGCAGAATAGCCCGCACCCGTGCGATCAATTCGGCGATGCCGAACGGCTTGGTCACGTAATCGTTCGCACCACAGTCCAAGGCAGTCACTTTTTCTTCCTCATTGGCACGCACGGAAAGAACGATGATCGGAACCTCGCTCCATTCCCTGATTTTCGTCAAAACTTCCTGCCCGTCCAGATCAGGCAATCCAAGGTCAAGAATGACGAGATGCGGGGTCTCAAGGGCGCATTTCTCGATACCCGACTGGCCGTTTTCGGCCTCGATCACCTCATACCCCTGCGCACCAAGGCTGATCCGCAGGAATTTGCGAATTTGCGGTTCGTCATCAATGATCAGCACTTTGGCCTGATCGCGCATCTCAGCTTCCTTCCGCACTGCCATCCTGCAAATCCTCGTCATCCTCTGCAACCGTTGGCATCGCGGTTATCGGCAGGGTTATGGCAATCGTTGTGCCCACCCCCTGCGGCCCGTCGTGTGCAACGATACCTCCGCCATGCGCCTCGATAAAACCACGGCAGATCGACAATCCAAGCCCCGTACCCGCCACCTGGCTATCGCCTGCGCGAACACGATAGAAAACATCAAAAACAGCCTGTCGCGCTTCTGCCGGAATACCGCGCCCGTTATCCGATATCTCGACCACCATCCGTGTTTTATCTGCCTTGGCACTTACTGTAATCCGACCGTTGTCGGCGGTATGCTTTACAGCATTATCAAGAATATTGAACAGAACCTGTTCGATCAGAACCGGATCAAGCTGGATCGGGGACAGATCGGGCGACACCTGCACGTCAAAGGATCGCGACCCGGCATATTTGCGGACATGCTTCACCGCACGACCGATAATCTCGGCCAGATCCGACCATTCCTTTCTCGGCTGCAAGGCACCATAGCCAAGCCGTGTCATATCCAGAAGGTTCTGAACAAACCGGTTCAAGCGTTCGCTTTCCTCAAGGATGGTCTGGGTAAGCTGCCCGCGATCCTCTTCTCCCATGCTGTCGCCATAGCTTGATAATGTAGTCGCCGACCCGATGATCGATACCAGTGGGGTGCGCAAATCATGCGATACCGAAGACAAAAGTGCCGCGCGGAGCTGCTCGGTCTCGCTCAGCAAGCGTGCTTCTTCGATATCGGTCGCAAGACGGGTACGTTCGACAGCAACGGCCACCTGATCGACAAGCGCCTCAAGCAGGCGACGCTGGGAAGGCCCCAATGTGCGCGCATCTTCCCTGAAGCGGACACCAAGAACGCCAAGCGGTCCCTGCGGGGTATTTACCGGCATGAATAGCCATTCTGCGGTCGGCAGGGTTTCGGATCGCCAGCCGGCCGGTTTGGAATGCTCCCACGCCCATTCGGCGGCCCCCCAATCTTTTAGCCCCAACTGATCCTCTGGCGGGTAGGCTGCGGTAATTTCCAACGATCCATCCGTACCCGGCTGCAGGACCATCGACTGACAATCAAGCGTCGCGGCCACATGATGCACAGCCGCCCACAACACATCGTCAAGCGATGCCGCCGCCGCAATCTTGCGACTGAAATCATAAAGATTGGCAGTGCGCTTGCCGCTGGTTTTCATGGCATCGACCTGCAGGCGCAGACGTCCTGCCAGATTGCCAACAATGACCGAGACAATCAGGAAAAATACGATGGTAATCAGCTGTTCATGATGGAACACCGACAGGGTGTAATAGGGCACGGTGAAGAAGAAATTGTAGGAAATGAAAGACAGCAGACTGGCGGCAATCGACGGCCACATGCCGCAACGGATCGCAGTTAACAACACCGCCAGAAGATAAATCAGCGACAGATTGCCAAGCGGCACATACCGGTCAGCAAAAAGTGCGGCAACGGTTGCCACAGTAACGCTGCCAAAGACCCACGAAAGGCTGCGTGATCGCCAGTTTCCGCGTTCGAACGGATTGTCCGAGATCAGCGAACGTTTTTTCTCATCCATGTCCGCAGCAATGACCGTAACATCAAAGCCCTCGGCATTCTCAAGCAGCTTGCGCGCCACATTTTCACGCAACAATCCGGTCCAGCGTCTTCGCCTTGGCCGCCCGATCAGAAGACGCGTAACATTGCGCTTGGACGCCAATGCGGAAATCTCGCGTGCCAAATGGGATTCCGCCTGAAGCGTGACAATTTCCGCCCCCAACTGTTCCGCCAGACGCAGTGCTTCGGCAATATCATCTTTTTCGGCATTCGCCATCCGGTCGTCGCGTGGTGTTTCGACATGCAAGGCGATCCACGGAACACGCTGGCGTTCTGCCATCCGCTTGGCCGTGCGCACCAGCTTTTTGGCCACCGGACTTTCATTCAGGCACACCATCAGGCGGTCCTGCGTCGGCCATGGGCCGCTGACCGCATGGGTACGCATATATTCCAGCATCTGCGCATCAATGCGTTCGGCTGCAATACGCATCGCCAATTCGCGAAGTGCGGTCAGATTTCCCTTGCTGAAGAAATGCCGGAGCGCGCGCCCCACCTGATCGATGACATAAACCTTGCCATCGCGCAGTCTTTGCAAAAGATCATCAGGCGGCAAATCGATCAGCTCGATTTCATTGGCTTTTTCAAGGAAACTGTCGGGCAGTGTTTCGCGTACGCGAACACGTGAAATCCGGGCGACAATATCGTTCAGGCTTTCAAGATGCTGGATGTTCAGCGTCGTATAGACATCAATCCCGGCATCAAGCAGCTCATCGATATCCTGATAGCGCTTTTCGTGGCGGCTGCCCGGCACATTGGTGTGTGCCAGTTCATCAACAAGGGCGATTTCCGGTTTGCGCCAGATGATCGCGTCAATGTCCATTTCCCCAAAGACACGGCCCCGATGCAAAAGCCTCTTGCGCGGCAATGCTTCAAGACCGCGCAAGAGGTTTTCGGTTTCCACGCGCCCGTGGGTTTCGACAATGCCGACAATAACGTCCCTCCCCTCCTTCCGCCGTTCCTGCGCGGCCTGAAGCATGGCATAGGTCTTTCCGACGCCCGGATAGGCGCCCAGAAAGATCTTGAGCTTGCCCCGATCATCCTTGCGGGTCTGTTCCAGCAGGGCTTCGGGGGATGGACGGTCCTCTTCGTCGGTCATCTTGCGTCGATCAAAGCCTTTCGTATTTATCCTGTCATATCAGAACCATCGGCGGATCACCCGGATAAATCGCCGATAGACTGACAGCACCTTGCTCCGGAGCCAGACAGCGCGCATTTCCTCTGCCTCGCGCTGAACCTGTCTTTGCCGGGCACCGGACTGCCGAAAGACAGCCCGATACCCTGTATTTTTGGAATAATCCATCGGATCAGGACGACATTTCGTCCAGAGCCAGATTCAACATCAGAACATTGACCCGCGGCTCTCCGATCAACCCAAAGGTTCTATCTTCAATATGGGCTGCAACCAGTTCTTCCAGGTCATTGAGCGGGATGTTTCTGACTTTAGCCACCCTTTCCATCTGGAAGCGGGCACTTTCGGGCGAGATATCGGGGTCAAGTCCGCTGCCCGATGCCGTCAGCAAATCTATTGGCACCGGGCGATTGCCGTTTTCCGCCGAAAGATCAAGGGCACGGGCCTTGATCCCGTTGACCAGTTCCCGGTTCGTCGCCCCAAGGTTGGAACCACCGGAATTATCCCCCTCATAGCCATCGCCGGCATAGGAAGGGCGCGGATGGAAATAGCGATCACCTTCAAACTTCTGGCCGATCAGGCGCGAACCAACCACGACACCGTTCTTTTCAATCAGGCTGCCATTGGCTTCTTCCGCGAACAGTCCCAGCCCGATCCCGGTCATTGCCAGCGGATAGGCAACACCGGTTATCACCGTCATCACAGCAGCCATGCCAATGGCCGGACGTAACAAGTTCAACATGACAAATTCTCCGTTAAACCAGACCAACGGCATTGATCAGAAGGTCAATGACCTTGATGCCGACAAAGGGAACGATCAGACCACCAAGGCCATAGATCAGAAGATTTCGACGCAGCAGCGCCGCCGCACTGCCCGGCGTAAACCGTACCCCGCGCAGAGCCAGCGGGATCAGGGCGATAATGATCAGGGCATTAAAGATCACCGCCGAAAGGATCGCGCTTTGCGGGCTGGCAAGCCCCATGATGTTCAGCGCACCAAGCTGCGGATAGGCCGCAATGAAAAGCGCGGGCAGGATCGCGAAATACTTGGCAACATCGTTGGCAATCGAAAATGTTGTCAACGCGCCCCTGCTGATCAGCAACTGTTTGCCGACCTGGACGATCTCGATCAGCTTGGTCGGATCACTATCAAGGTCGACAAGGTTGCCCGCCTCGCGTGCGGCCTGGGTGCCATCATTCATCGCAACCCCGACATCTGCCTGTGCTAAGGCCGGCGCATCGTTCGATCCGTCACCGCACATCGCCACCAGACGCCCGCCTTCCTGTTCCTGACGGATCAGTTCCAGCTTTTTCTCCGGTGTTGCCTCGGCCAGAAAATCATCCACCCCAGCCTCGGCAGCGATTGCGGCCGCCGTTAACGGGTTGTCCCCCGTAATCATGACGGTCCGGATGCCCATGGCACGCAGTTCAGCAAACCGTTCGCGAATGCCCGGCTTGATGATGTCTTTCAGATGAATGACACCCATGATCTTGTGGTTTTTCGCGACCACAAGCGGCGTGCCACCTGATTTGGCGATGCCATCAACGATCCGGCCAAGTTCGGCAACCTGCGGGCCCGCTTCGGCATATGCCCGCATCGCATCCCCGGCACCTTTACGATATTCATCCGCACCGATATCCGCACCGGACATACGGGTTTCGGCACTAAAGGCAATCGCCTTGGACAGTTTCGATTTGTCGCCCCGGAAGTCAAACAGCTTGCCCGCCAGTTCGACAATCGATTTGCCCTCTGGCGTGTCATCGGCAAGCGATGCGATTGCCGCGGCTTCCGCCACTTCCCGGTCCGTGATGCCTTTGAGTGGCACAAATTCGTCGGCCATACGGTTGCCAAAAGTAATGGTTCCGGTTTTATCAAGCAGCAGCGTATCGACATCGCCCGATGCCTCAACCGCACGCCCGGACTTGGCGATGACATTGGCCTTGACCAGACGGTCCATACCGGCAATCCCGATGGCAGACAGCAGACCACCGATTGTTGTCGGGATCAGGGTAACCAGCAACGCAATCAGAAACGCCATCGGGATCGAGGTCCCCGAGAACAGCGCGAAGGGTTCAAGCGTGACAACGACGATCAGGAAGATGATCGACATGCCGACCAGCAGGATATTAAGCGCGATCTCGTTTGGTGTTTTCTGACGCTGCGCGCCTTCGACCATCGCGATCATGCGATCAAGGAAACTTTCGCCCGGTTTGGCGGTGACACGGACTTTAAGCCAGTCCGACACAATCCGCGTCCCGCCGGTTACCGCCGACCGATCCCCGCCACTTTCGCGGATTACCGGGGCCGATTCACCGGTAATGGCAGATTCATCGACCGAAGCAATCCCTTCGACGATCTCGCCATCGACCGGGATGACATCGCCCGCCTCGACCAGTACAAAGTCACCGGGCGAAAGACGGCTGCTTGCGACCATTTCAACGGCGGTCTTTTCCCCGTTGCGAAGCTTTTTTGCCTGGGTTTCCTTATTGGTTGACCGCAGGCTATCGGCACGTGCCTTGCCACGACCTTCGGCGACCGCCTCGGCAAAATTGGCAAACAGGACAGTAAACCAAAGCCAGACGGTGATCTGGATCAGGGCCGACAGGTCCGGACCGCCCGTCATACCGGTATGGATGCTGATGACAGTTGCCATCACCGCACCGGCCTCAACCATGAACATCACCGGATTGCAGATCATGATCCGCGGATCAAGCTTGCGAAACGCCTCAATACTGGCAGTCCGCACAAGCGCCCCGTCCAGCAGACGGGAATTTTCTGTTTTCTTCATTTTCTGTACTCCTCCGGTCAGTAGGCAATTCCGGCCAGCATTGCGAAATGCTCCGCAATCGGGCCAAGTGCCAATGCCGGGAAGAAAGTGAGACCACCGACAATCAGAATGACGGCAATCAGAAGGGTAACGAAAAGCGGACCGTGGGTCGGGAATGTGCCGCCCGAAACCGGAACGACATTCTTTGTCCCGAGCGACCCGGCAATCGCCAGGATCGGAATGATGAAGCCATAACGCCCCAGCAACATTGCAATGCCCTGCAAGGTAGTCTGGAACGGCATTCCTGCTCCGAACCCGGCAAAGGCAGAGCCGTTATTGCCCGTCGCCGAGCTATAGGCATAAAGGATTTCCGAAAGCCCGTGCGGTCCGGCATCCTGTACTGCCGTCATAGCGACCGGAACGGTGGCCGACAAGGCCCCGAAGACCAGAATGCCGATCGGCATGGTCAGGATGGCCAGAACAGCCAGCTTGATTTCACGGGCTTCGATCTTCTTGCCCAGATATTCCGGCGTCCGCCCGACCATAAGTCCGGCAATGAAAACCGTCAGAACAACAAACAGCAGCATGCCGTAGAAACCGGCACCAACACCGCCATAGACGATTTCACCAAGCTGCATGTTCAGCATCGTTACCATGCCGCCAAGCGGTGTCAGACTGTCATGCATGGCATTGACCGATCCGTTCGACGCGGCCGTCGTTGCCGTTGCCCAGAGGGTGGAATTCAGGATACCGAAACGGGTTTCCTTGCCTTCCATATTGCCCGGATCGGCAATAATCGTGCTGGAATTTGTCAGCAACGCATTGCCTGCCTTTTCCGCACTATAGGTCGCGGCAAATCCACCGACAAACAGCACGGCCATCACGGCGAAAATCGCAATGCCCTGACGCTTGTCATTAACCATCTTGCCAAACAGAAAGCAGAATGCCGCCGGGATCAGCAGGATATAAACCATCTGAAGCAGATTGCTCAGCGCTGTGGGGTTTTCGTATGGATGCGATGAATTGACGTTAAAGAAGCCGCCACCATTGGTGCCAAGCTGTTTGATCGCGATCTGCGATGCGGCCGGTCCCTGTGCCAGAACCTGCTTTGTGCCTTCAAGCGTGGTTGCATCGACATAGGAATTCAGGTTCTGCGGAACGCCCTGCGACATCAGGAAAATCGCTGCGATAATCGAAAGTGGCAGCAGAATGTAAAGAACACCGCGCGTCATATCGACATGGAAGTTGCCGAGATCACGGATTTTGCGACCAGCAAACCCGCGGATCACCGCAACGGCAACCGCCATGCCCGTTGATGCACTGACAAAGTTCTGCATGGTCAATCCGACCATCTGACTGAAATAGGACAGTGAGGTTTCACCGCCATAGGCCTGCCAGTTGGTATTGGTGACAAAACTGACCGCTGTATTAAACGCCAGATCGGACGACATCGGCGCCAGCCCGGCCGGATTCCATGGCAAAAGATGCTGCAAACGCAGAATGGCAAACAGCAAAACCCATCCGGCAGCATTAAAGGCCAGAAGGGTCACGGCATATCGCGACCAATGTTGCGATGCCTGCGCATCGATACCGCAAATGCGATAAATGACTTTCTCAACCGGCTTGAAAACGGGGGACAGCAAAACCGCCTGCCCGCTGTAAACCCGGTACATATACCCGCCCAGCAACGGGGCGCACGCCAGCAGGATCGCGCAATAAAGCGCGAACTGGCCGAGATCGGTTGTCATCGGGAACTCCGTCCTAGAATTTTTCGGCCCGGATCAGGGCGGAAAACAGGTAGATAACAAGCGCGGCCGATACCGCGCCGCCAAGAATGTAACTGATCATGGAACCTCCTAGATCCGTGCGCAGCCGCGAACCGCAAGCCCGCACATGGCAAAGGCACCCAATGCCAGAACGGTATAGATCAGATCGAACATGGGATACTCCTGTAGTGTTCGGATCAACTGCTACAGGCTAGGAGAGAGAACCGTAAAAATGCGATGGCAGAAATGTGTCCTGAACCGATGTCAGGCATAAAAAATGCGTAAAACCCCGATGACAGCGCGCGGCGATGCCTTCTGAACGGCTGTGATTGGCGTTCACGCCAGAGGCCATAACCCCGAATCATGACAAGCGGGCTTAGCGAGCTTGCAAGCTACAACTCAAGTAATGAGAAATAAATTTCTGAGGTTATATGATAGAAGGTCTCACATTTCCCGAACTGCTCTCTTCAATTAATTGCAACTCCGTCATTAATTTGATTGCGGGAATATAATAGCACCCACTATCTAACCTTTAGGCAGGTTGACGCCGGAAGCCAACACCATATTGATTTGAATCAGTGTCTCGCGGTGCCTGATTGAATACTATCAATTGGGAAATAACACCAAACCCCGAAGATACATAGAGCACCAAAGGTCAGGAGTTCCTCCGACCATGCACCGGGATGACAAACAGCCAGCCATAAAAGAAGAACTGCACGGCATTGTGCACGCCGTTCGCGGTGCGGTTGTTGACGTCGTTTTCACAGGGTCGGGTCTGCCACCAATCAATTCTTCGCTGATTGTGGCATGGGATCAACCGACACCTTTAACCCTGGAAGTTCACAGTCACCTTGATCTGGAAACGCTGCGTGCTGTCGCATTCCAGTCGACGGCGGGATTGTCCCGCGGCGTAAAGGTTTATGCAACTGGTACCCCTGTGACAGTGCCTGTCGGCAACAACATTCTGGGTCGCCTGATTGATGTCGTCGGTGAACCGAAGGATAGCGGGCCAGCTTTGGCAAAGGACACACCACGTCGCCCGATCCACGCCCTTCCGCCATTGTTGAAAGCACAAACAAAAAACACTGAAATTTTCGAAACCGGGATCAAGGTTATTGATCTTCTCACACCAATGGCACAAGGCGGAAAAGCCGCAATGTTTGGCGGTGCCGGGGTCGGCAAAACGGTTCTGGTCATGGAACTTATTCATGCCATGGTCCAGAAATACGAGGGCATATCTGTTTTTGCCGGGATCGGTGAACGTTCGCGTGAAGGTCATGAACTTCTGACCGAAATGCAGGCATCCGGCGTTCTGGAACGAACCGTTCTTGTGTATGGCCAGATGAATGAACCACCCGGCGCACGTTGGCGCACCCCGCTTACCGCCCTGACCGTTTCGGAATATTTTCGCGATCAGAAGCACCAGAATGTGCTGTTGTTGATGGACAATGTCTTTCGCTTTGTCCAGGCAGGAGCAGAGGTATCAAGCCTTTTGGGACGTCTACCATCGCGCGTTGGCTATCAGCCGACACTGGCAACCGAAGTTGCCGGACTTCAGGAACGCATCGCATCGGTTGCCGGAGCGGCTGTTACCGCTATTCAAGCGGTCTATGTGCCCGCCGATGATTTTACAGACCCCGCCGTAACAACAATTTCAAGCCATATGGATTGTGTCGTTGTGCTGTCGCGCGCGCAAGCTGCCGAAGGTTTCTATCCCGCGATTGATCCTCTTGCCTCTTCCTCGATGTTGCTGGACCCGATGGTCGTTGGCAAAGATCATTATGAAACTGCCGAAGCAGTCCGTCAGGCATTGGCAAGGTTCCGGGAACTGACCGACATTATCTCTCTGCTCGGCATCGAGGAACTGGGAATTGCGGACAGAAAGACCGTTAACCGGGCACGTCGGCTACAGCGTTTCCTAAGCCAACCCTTCATGGTTACACAGGCTTTTACAGGCACGCCGGGCTCAAGCGTTGCCCTTTCCGATACATTGGCAGGATGCCGGGCAATCTTGGACGGGGAAACAGACGATTGGTCTGAAAGTTCGCTTTATATGGTCGGAACACTCCAAGAAGCCCGCGCGAAAGAAGAAAAAGCAACCGCCGCCGATGCCAGTGATCGCGAGGCCAGATCATGACGATGAGGTTGACGATCATCACACCGCTTTCAATCGTCGTTGATGAAGAAATCGATAGCCTTCATGCCGAAGATGAAAGTGGCAGTTTTGGTATCCTGCCCGGGCATGCGCCGTTTCTGACGGCATTGGCAATTTCCATTGTCAGTTGGCGCGTCGAAGGTCAGGACCGGTTTTGCGCCGTGCGTAATGGCGTCATGACCGTAAGTGAACGTACAAAAATCAACATTGCGACCCGTGAAGCTGTCACCGGAGACGATCTGGCAACTCTCGATCAGGAAGTTTTACAAAGATTTCATTCCGAAGCCGACGAAGAACGCGTCGAGCATGTTGAAACGATGCGTCTTCAGATGCATGCCATTCGACAGATCATCAGCCGCCTGCGTCCTGGCATGCATAAGGAAACATTCCGGTGAGCAAAGCACCCGATAGATTTCCGCAGCCACCGGAAGAAGACCCGCTTGTTCGGGAAGTAAGGCGGCGACGCGAACGGCATGATCGCTGGTTACGCGAAGGCGATATGTCAGTCGGTCGACGATTGGCCCAAATCGGGGTGCTGGGCTGGATCATTATTGTACCGACATTGGGTGGACTTTTTTTGGGACACTGGATCGACAAACAGTTTGGTACGGGCATTTTCTGGACAGGACCATTGCTGATCGTCGGCTTGGCAATTGGGGGCTGGACTGCATGGAAATGGATGAACACACAATGATTAATTCCGATGTATCGCCAATACTTCTGTTGTTGCCTGTCTGTTTCTCGGGTGGGTTTGCCATGGGTATCGTTTATTTCTGCACCATCCGCATAACGGCTGACATGATTGTATCAGGCCAAAGACCGATGCTTGTCATTGCTTTGGCGATTGGCAGGCTGGCTCTTCTGGTTTGTGGATTTGCGCTTGCTCTCCAGGCTGGCGGGTTCGGAATTCTGGTAACCTTGGCAGGCGTTATCGGCGGGCGCGAAATGATCATCCGAATAAAATGGGGAGCCCGGCCGTGAAGTCGCCTCTTGAAACGCTTCCTCTTTTTTATGTCGGCCCAATACCCGTTACGGCGGCCGTGGTCACCACATGGGTAATCATGATCATCCTGGTGGTTGGTTCCATGCTTCTGACACGGCGACTTGCGTTGATTGCAACCAAACGCCAGGCCACACTGGAACTTCTGGTCGACACCATAGATAACCAAATTCGAGAAACAAGCGGTGCAGAGCCGGCTCCCTATCGCAGTTTTATCGGATCGCTGTTCCTGTTCATCCTGATCGCAAACTGGTCATCACTTGTGCCGGGAATTGAACCACCGACAGCACGACTTGAGACAGACGCGGCATTGGCGATGCTGGTTTTCCTGTCTGTTATCTGGTTTGGCATCAAAGGTGCCGGGGTTGGCGGGTATCTGCGATCTTTCGCAGCACCAAATCCGGTAATGATCCCGCTGAACATGGTCCAAAGTGTAACGCGGGCTTTTTCCATGTTCGTACGTCTGTTTGGCAATGTGATGAGCGGAGTATTCGTCATCGGGATTGTTGCAACCCTGGCAGGTTTCATCGTTCCGATCCCACTCATCGCGCTCGATCTGCTAACCGGACTGGTGCAGGCCTATATTTTTGCTGTGCTGGCGATGGTCTTCATCACGTCGGCCGTCCGAGACGGCACACGTCACCCCACAGAAAAGACGATCCCTCTTCCTCCCGAACAAAAGGACATGTGATGGATTACCTTAACCTCGCCAGTATCGTAAGTGCGGCATTTGCCGTTTCATTCGGGGCAATCGGCCCGGCACTGGCCGAAGGTCGCGCAGTTGCCGCCGCAATGGATGCGATTGCCCGTCAGCCAGAAGCCGCAAACACCATTTCACGAACCCTTTTCGTTGGCCTTGCAATGATAGAAACAACCGCAATCTATTGCCTCGTGATCGCGCTTTTGTTGCTGTTCGCCAATCCGTTGCTGGGATGATCCAATGACAATTGACTGGTGGACCCTTGGCTTGCAGGCGGTCAATGTCCTGATCCTGATGTGGTTATTGTCTCGTGTATTCTGGCGGCCGGTTGCCAATGCAATCGCAAAGCGCAAAGAAGCATCACAGGCAATGCTTGATGCCGCAAAGGCAGCTCAGTCCAAAGCGGATGCAATACGTGCCGAATTGACAGAAGAACGCAAAAGCATCGCTGCGGAACGCGAAGCCATCTTGCTTGCCGCAAGACAAGATGCAGATAATGCAACCAAGGCCGCACTTCTCGAAGCGCACGAAAAAACGGAAAAAATCGTCGCAACAGCACAAATTTCAATCGCCCGCGCGACAGATGCCGCACAGAAGAAAACGGTCACACAGGCGGCTGAACTTGCCACAGAAATTGCATCAAAACTGCTGGAAACTCTTAATACGGCAATCGTTCAGGAAGCATTTTTCCAATTGCTTCTCGATAGTATCGCAAACTTGCCAGAGGCGGAGCGCACAGCATTGGCGCAGAACGCAGACGGCCTTGATCTGGTCAGCGCATATGCGCTTGAGGATGCCGATCGGACCAAATTCAGCAACGCCATCCACAAGGCCCTTGGCGGTACGCCTGATATTACATTCATGACGGATCCAGAACTGATTGCCGGAATGGAAATCCGAACCGCGCATTTCATTTTGCATAACAGCTGGCAATCCGATCTTGCCGAGATTCTGAAGGAGCTAAAAAATGCTGCCTGATGATCCCGATTGGCGCATTGCGGCGCGGCATGCGATTGAAAATGTCCCCTTGGGGCCCCGAACGGAACACAAAGGAAGAGTCGAAGAAATTAGCGATGGTGTCGCGATGATCTCCGGCCTGCGCGATGTTCGCCTTGACGAGGTGCTGCGTTTCCAGGGCGGGCAGATTGGCTTTGCCCGGGTTCTTGATCCGGATCTTATCGGTTGCGTCTTGCTTGATGCCGCAACCGAAATCGAAGCGGGAGACGCGGTATTTGGTACAGGTGAAATCATCCAGGTTCCTGTCGGCGATGCCTTGCTTGGTCGCATTGTCGATCCTCTTGGCCGCCCGCTTGATGAAAAGGATGAGCTCTCCACCACCGAAAGGATGCCTATCGAACGCCCTGCTCCATCAATCATAGAACGTGATCTTGTTACCGAACCGGTACAGACCGGGATGCTGGTGGTAGATACATTATTTGCGCTTGGCCGGGGGCAGCGCGAATTGATCGTTGGCGATCATTCGACCGGCAAAACAACATTGGCAATCGATGCCATGATTGCCCAACACGCAAGCGATATGATTTGCATATATGTCGCCGTAGGGCAGAAAACATCCAGCGTGCGCCGCGCCATTGATGCGCTGCAATCCGAAGGCGCATTTGAACGCTGTATCGTTCTCGTTGCCGGATCGGCGAGCGCCCCCGGATTGCAGTGGATTGCCCCCTATGCTGGCATGACCATGGCGGAATACTTTCGCGATCAGGGAAAACATGCCCTTGTTGTGATCGACGATTTATCAAAGCATGCAGCAACACATCGTGAAATAGCCCTTCTGACCCGCCAGTCTCCAGGTCGCGAAGCCTATCCTGGGGATGTTTTTTATATTCATGCGCGCCTTCTTGAACGTGCGGCAAAACTATCAAAGGATCTTGGCGGCGGTTCGCTGACAGCACTCCCGATCGCGGAAACAGATGCTGGCAATCTATCGGCCTTTATTCCGACCAATCTGATTTCGATTACCGATGGCCAGATCATGCTTGATTCCGCCCTGTTCCATCAGGGCCAGAAACCTGCTGTTGATGTCGGGCTCAGTGTCAGCCGGGTTGGCGGCAAGACCCAGGCACCAATATTACGGGAAGCAGCGGGCTCATTGCGGCTTGATTATGCGCAATTTCTGGAACTGGAAGTTTTTACACGTTTTGGAGGAATGCCCGAAGGGCGTGTACGCCAACAATTAACGCGTGGTGCCAGGATACGCGAAGCTCTGAAACAGTCACAACACTCACCATTCCGGCTTGTCGACGAGGTTGCACTGCTAATCGCCGTGCAATCCGGGTTGCTTGATCCCTTGCCTGTTTCGGCCGTCACAGCATTCCGCGAACGGCTGCCCGCCATATTGGACAGTGACGCAGCAGAAAGCGTGCGTGTCATCTCCGAAACAGACAATCTGGACGAAGCTGCCCGCGCCATGCTGATCGCAGCAATGACCGGCCTTGCGTCTTCGTTATCCGCCATCAAAAATGACACGTCACATGATATTGTGAGCCACAATCCTGAGAGAACCGGTGAAAAAGCATGACCGAACGTTTGGCAGATGTCAGTGAGCGGATTGAAGGCATTCGTCAGCTTGGCGCTGTTGTCAATGCCATGAAAGGCATCGCAGCAGCACGTTCCAGAGACGCAAGGAAGCATATCAAAGCCGTCGACGGTTATGCATCCACGATCGCAAATGCCATGCGAAGCACCCTATCCCCGGAGGAACACCGACCGACAACAAAGATACCTGCCAACACTGGTAAGGGGCTTCTTGTTTTCTGCGCCGAGCAGGGGTTTGCCGGTGCCTTCAGTGAACATGTTCTCGAGAAAATTGCTGAAGACCTTAAAAAAGCAACCCTGTTTTTGATTGGAACGCGCGGGTTATCCATCGCAAGGACACGCGGGATTTATCCTTTCTGGAGCACGGCAATGCCCTCCCACACACCGGGCATTCCGAAAATGGCGGACAATATCACCAAGGCCATCTATGGCAGCGTCGAAGTCGGCAAGATTGACAGCCTTGATGTCATCTATTCTACATGGCATTCAGGAAGACCCGAAATCGTCCGGCACAGTCTGTTTCCAATTGATCTGACCGAGTTCGCATCTCATGCCTCGCGGCCACCGATGATGCAGCTCCCGAAAGCAGCCTTGCTCGATAGCCTGAGCGCTGATTACTTTCATGCTCTGGTTTGCAAGTCTTGCCTGCACGCATTTGCGGCCGAAAACGAAGCGCGACTGGAAGCAATGTCGGCTGCAGCAAGCCAAATCGAACGCGAACTTGATCTGTTTCAAGCTAGATTGCGCCAAGTCCGTCAAGAAGAAATCACAGCCGAAATCATTGAATTGGGAACGGGTACTGCATCTGCGCACCACAAGAAATGAATAAGGAACACGCATGCCGGACCGCGACCAAATCGTCGCTTGCATATTTGGACAAAAATGAGCAACAAATTCCCTCAACATCTAAAGAGGGTAAGGGAATTTATTTGGCGTAAATTTCGCCTATTAAATGTTCGATTTGTCTCAAATTATTTTTTGACCACGTTAGTAATTTCGGCTTCAAATGTCAGGTGCCGCAAAAGATGACATCTAATTTCTAATGAATCCAGATACTTAGAATTTCTGACTGCCATATAAGTTGTCATCGATTGTCACAAAAGATGACAAAAATCTGCAGAATTGACAGAAAAGCTGGCAATTTTCATTTTTCAGCGAAATACCAAGATCAATCCCCTCTCATCAAATCTTTTGAAGAGAGGGGAAAGCACATATCAAAATTGATCTGGTATAATCTGTACTGATTTCCTAATCAGCGATATCGCTAGCTCTGCCAATTTGCGGCAATCACAGTTTGCACATTCGAAAAAGCTTCGCTGCTACGATCAATCGTATCTGCAATCACATCTCCGACGCCGAACACTGACATGGCATCGACCAAGGCCTGAACATTTGCCCCGTCCAGTGATGCACCAGAACCGAGTTCAATGTTGTTGACCCGGTGGCTGCCCGTTCCGTCAAACCAATCTGAAACAGTCAAATTGTCCTGACTACCCAACAATTGGATAACCAAGTCATCACCATCCTTTAGGAACCAAAGGTCATCTGTATCTAGCCCATCCGTGATTTGAATGTGGTCGCTGCTTTCAGCATCGAGAATAACATCCGCTTGATCCCCTGTGCCGAACACAAAGGTATCAGCCCCGTCTCCCCCCTCAAGCACATCATCTCCGGCTCCACCTCGCAGAAGGTCATCCCCGCCCGAGCCAACCAAAGTGTCAGCTAAGCCTCCTCCGGAGAGCACATCGTTCCCTGAACTCCCTTCTTCCGTCAAACTACCACTGATAGCATCACTCGTGACCCATCTGACCGGTACCGCATCACCGTCACCGGTAACAAGAGTCACCTCGCCAATCGTCCTTCCTTTGTCAGACAGCGAAGCACTCGGAATCAACGATGCACTGGCGTCGATCACATACTCGGACGTGTATAGAATTTCGCCATTCTGCTTGTAAACAACGGCGCCTGTTTCCAGCCGTTCAACACTCAGAATATCTCCATATTCATACGTACCGATTACAAGCGCAGGGAATCCATAACCGTTGCTAGGATCATACGCAGCAATCTGATTATTAATTCTAGTCACATAAATACTATATTCCGGTACTCCATGCGCCATATCGAACGCTGACTCAGAGGTCGAAAAACCTATAGTCACAGGTTCGTCAATTACTTCAAAACTCAAAGCGCCCGCGCCGCTGAAACTCTCCAACGCAAAGACACTTTTCCAATCAGAATCCTTCGACGTCTTCGTCAGACCACCTGACACAATACCAACCGACACATCCATCACCGCCGTCTGGCTCAGGCCATATTCATCGGTCACCCGATAGCTAAAGCTGTCATTGCCAACATAACCGTCATTCGCTGTGAAGCTGTAGGTACCATCGGCATTAACCGTCACCACACCATTCGCAGGGCCATCAACCAATTCGAAGCTCAGTCCGTCACCATCGACATCAACACCATTAAGCTGATGTTCAATCGTGCCGGCTTCAGACAGCACAATGCGACCACTTTCAACTGTCGGGCCATGATTGTCTGCATCAACCGTGTAAGTCTCATCTGCAAAGACAAGTTCTTCAACACCGCTGACAATATCAGCTCCATCATCACCATCAGACGCATTGAGGTCCCGAACCGTCAGAGAGCCGTCGCCATTGTCCTCAATCGCATAGTCGTTGCGATTGCCTGAGAAGACCGCCTGATCATGCCCCTCTCCACCAACGAGGGTGTCATTTCCTGCATTGCCTTGCAGAAGGTCGTCTCCGCCGGAGCCTGTTAAAACGTCAGAGAGCTCTCCGCCCGAGATCACATCATTCCCCGACGCTCCCTCTTTACCCTCAAAAGAGTCACTCGGAGCCCAATTGACTGGCTGCGCATTGCCAGCATCATCCACAAAAGTTACATCGCCGATCACAGCTCCCTGATTAGCTAAGTACGCATTCACGGTTAATGGCTTGCTGACGTCGGAGATATATTCAGAGGTGTAAAGGATCTCGCCATTTTGCTTGTAAACCACGGCCCCGGATTCTAACCGTTCAACAGTGAGAACATCCCCTAGTTCAAACGTGCCTACGATACGGTCTGGAACGCCTTGCTGGCTGCTTTCATCAACAGCGCCAAGCTGATTGTCAATTCGAACTCTGAAACCATAATTAAACATGTCATTGGTTATTTCGGAGTCCGAAAAACCTATCATTACAGGCGTAGTCGTTACGACAAACGATAAAGCACCCGCTCCGACGAAACTCTGCGATGAAGTTACAGTTTCCCAGTCACTGCCTTCAGACGTCTTCGTCAAACCGACACCAACCGACACATCCATCACCGCCGTCTGGCTCAAGCCATGTTCATCGGTCACCCGATAGCTAAAGCTGTCATTGCCAACATAACCGTCATTCGCTGTGAAGCTGTAGGTACCATCGGCATTAACCGTCACCACACCATTCGCAGGACCATCAACCAATTCGAAGCTCAGTTCGTCACCATCGACATCAACACCATTAAGCTGATGTTCAATCGTGCCGGCTTCAGACAGCACAATGCGACCACTTTCAACTGTCGGGCCATGATTGTCTGCATCAACCGTGTAAGTCTCATCCGCAAAGACAAGTTCTTCAACACCGCTGACAATATCAGCTCCATCATCACCATCAGACGCATTGAGGTCCCGAACCGTCAGAGAACCGTCGCCATTGTCCTCAATCGCATAGTCTTTGCGATTGCCTGAGAAGACCGCCTGATCATGCCCTTCACCACCGGCAAGCGTATCATCGCCCTCACCACCGGTAAGGACGTCATCTCCTGCCTTGCCCGAAATCACATCATTTAGCGTACTGCCTTCCAGAACGTCATGACCTGATGTGCCATCAATGTCAGCACCATGGTCGACAAGATACAAACCCGTCGCATCTGCTCCGTCATACGCAAATGGTTCCTGACCAAAGTTGTACTCGACGGCAAAATCACCGCTGGTGACAGCGAAGTCGTATTCTCCCGATGGGATATCATCAAAGACAATCCCCTGATCAACACCATTCAGGAACCAGCGCAGACTTCCGGTATCGGCGTCATATAACAGACCAATCTTGTCTCCATCGGAGAAAGCAGCATTCTCACCAATAACGCTGATACCATCTGAACCACCGCTATATTGATGCAACGCCAATGCACTCCCACCTCCTGCTTCCGTCGTGAGATTGAGAGCATATTCATCCTCGTAATAACCGATCAGATGCGGGTGATCCCGGCCAACACGTCCACTAAGATCCCGACCTGCAGCTATAATGCCAAGGCGCAACGTCCAGGAATCCGTCGCGGACGCGCTCGTAACCGGCGTCACCTCGAAATACGATTTCCCGGTTGTCAGCAGACTGATCGAACTCGAGATTGATTGGAAGGTATTCGGATAATCGTGATCTGTACGAAGTCCATCTGCGTCGACAACATTGCTGCTATGGACATTTGACGTATCAATCGTCGCGAAAGTGAACTGCGAGTGATCCGGTCCGACCTGTACCGACATCACACCTTCACGGCTCAGACCATGTTCATCGGTTACGCGATAGCTAAAGCTGTCTTCGCCAATATAACCATCATTGGCCGTGAAGCTGTAACTGCCATCCGCATTGATCGTCACACTGCCATTAGCAGGACCATCGACAAGCTCGAAGCTTAGCGCGTCACCATCAACGTCAACCCCGTGCAGCTTGTGCGCGACCGTACCAGCTTCGGAAAGCACGATACGACCACCGTAAATATCAGGGCGGTTGTCCACCTCGATCGAAGCAACCGCGGAGGATGTCCCTCCTTGGCCATCGCTGATCTCATACGTAAAGCTATCAGTACCGCTAAAACCTTCTGGTGCGGTATAGCTGAAACTGCCATCCGCATTGACTTCGACCGTAACGCCCTGTGCTGTGACGTAGGACGATGATGTCACAGTTATGGAGTCACCATCAACATCACTGTCGTTTGCCAAAAGATTGAAAATGTGCGTGCTGTCGGCCTCAATAACAAAGCTGTCATTCTCTGCAACCGGCGCATCGTTGACCGACGCAACATCAATGGTTACAATGCCGCTATCTTCGAACTCTCCATCCGACGCCACAAAGCTAATTTCGACGTTATCACCATGGAAATTAGCTGCTGGCACAAATGTCCAGCTGCCATCGCCGTTATCCATAATTGCGCCAAATTGCGGATCGACCGAAACCGACGTAATGCTTAACGGGTCACCATCGACATCACTACTATTGCTCAGGAGATCTTGGGCGGTGAATATCCGGCTGGTATCTTCGTCAATCGACCCAAAATCGATATCGCCAACGACGGGCGCATCATTAGTCCCCTGAACTGTGACATCAAATGTGGACTGCGATACGCCACCATGACCATCACTGATGGTATAAGTGAAGCTTTCAACCACAATTTGCCCTGCCGAAAGCGCCTGTACCGCGGCACTGGCGTTATCAATTTGGTACACGTAGGTGCCATCGGAGTTCAACAGAAGGCTGCCATATGTTCCGACGATCGCCTGCCCGATAAGCTGCGCTTCGCCGTTGACCGAAATAACCTGCAGTGTATCGCCATCGGCATCCGTGTCATTATCAAGAACATTGCCTGTCACCGGATCTGTCGTGAGATCTTCGGTGACAATCGTGATATCAGCCACAGCAGCGGGAGCATCATTACGCCCTTCAATCGTTACAGTCGCTGACGCCCCGACAGACACACTGCCATCCGAAACCCCATAGTCGACATCGATGGTAACGCTCTCACCCTCGGCAAGATCGTTAAACTGTTCGGGATCCAGCACAAACGCACCTGTCTGCGGGTCGATGGAATAATCCAGCGCACGACCGTCAGATACCGTTACAACGGCATTCTCAACACTCAGTACGTCACCATCCACATCTGTCGCATTTGAAAGGAGATCGACCGTAAAAGTCGCTTGGTCTTCTTCACCACCACCAACAACATTACCATTAATTACCGGCGCATCATTTGTACCAGTCAGCGTGATATCTACAGTTGTCGTCGTCACCCCACCATGGCCGTCATCAATGCTGACCTCAAAACTCTCGACCACCGTTTCGCCTTCTGCAAGACTATCCAGCGCGCCGTCAGAAACGACATAGTTCCATTCGATGATGCCGGTATTACCGCCTGTCGAGTCCTGGACAAGCGTTGCTGTCAGAGCGCCCCTGTGACCAGAAGGCGACGCAACCGACACAGTGTGATCGTCACTCAGATCAAGATCAGAAAATTCGATGGTACCTTCGGCTGTATGCTCGGTAGCTCCCTCGCCAGCATCACCCTCGGCAATTTCGCTGATGAAGGCGCCGGACGACGACGCCGAAATCTCGGGCGCATCATTGGTCCCGGTCAGTGTAATATCGACGGTTGTCGTCGTCACACCACCATGACCGTCATCAATGCTGACCTCAAAACTTTCTATCAGCGTTTCACCTTCGGCAAGTTGCTCCAGCGCACCATCAGAAACGCTATAGTTCCATTCAACAACACCTGTATTACCGCCCGTCGCACCTTGCGCAGGTGTTGCGGTCAGAACACCCTTGTGACCAGAAGGCCCCGTAACCGAGACAGTGTGACCGTCACTCAGATCAAGATCAGAAAATTCGACGGTACCATCTGCGGTGTGCTCAGTCGTTCCCTCACCAGCATCGCCATCGGCAATTTCGCTGATTACTGCACCGGGCGATGATACCACGATCTCGGGCGCATCATTTTTACCCGTTATGGTTACGGTGACTTCTTTGGAGACCTCTCCCCCTTCGCCGTCGGTAAGGACCATCACATAGGTTTCTGTGATGCTTTCTCCGACGCCTAAATACTCAATCGCAGCGTCATTTACGTAATACTGCCAAAGTGCAGTTCCACTTCCATCACCATTTGCTGGATCTAAAACGAAAGCCGTAAATGTTCCCAAAGATGAAGTTGGCTCTACAACCGAAATGCTGTGGGAGTGCTCTATGACTGTATCAGAAAATGAAATCCCCCCATAAGCCCCGTGAGTGTTTTGCGCTTCTCCTGAAGCTCCATCTGCCAATTCGTTAATCGTTCCAACATCTACACCAGCGCCCCAAACCGCCGTCGCATCCCCGGCGCCAGTTAACGTGATATCGACAGTTGTCGTCGTAACCCCACCATGGCCGTCATCAATACTGACTTCAAAGCTTTCGACCAGGGTTTCGCCTTCAGCAAGGCCATCCAGTGCCCCGTCAGAAACGACATAGTTCCACTCAATGACACCGGTACCATTGGCGGCCAGCGTTGCCGTCAAAACGCCCCTGTGACCAGAAGGCGACGCAACCGACACAGTGTGATCGTCACTCAGATCAAGATCAGAAAATTCGACAGTACCATCTGCCGTATGCTCTGTCGTTCCCTCGCCCGCGTCACCATCGGCAAGTTCGCTGATTACAGCACCGGGCGATGACACCGAAATTTCAGGCGCATCATTTTTACCCGTTATGGTGACGCTGACCTCTTTGGAAACCTCCGCACCATGATCATCGACAAGAACCATCACATAGGTTTCTGTGATGCTTTCTCCGGCCCCCAAATATTCAATTGCGGCGTCATGGACGAAATACTGCCAAAGTGCTGTCCCACTTCCATCACCATTTGCCGGGTCTAAAACAAAAGCCGTGAATGTTCCCAGAGACGAGGTCGGCTCAACAACTGAGATGCTATGAGAATGCTCTATAACCGTATCAGAGAATGAAATCACCCCAGCAGACGCATGAGTATTTTGCGCTTCCCCAGGAGCACCGTCTGCCAGTTCGTTAATCGTCCCGGCATCTGCACCAGCCCCCCAAACCGCCGCTGCTGCAACATTTTCATTCTGTTGTTCAACCATAACTGTCCCCGTTGATGCCCTGTAAATTGTCTGATGAAAGAGGAAACGCCCTAGATGGGAATCGCTTCCTATCTGAATTTAATGATGAATATTAAGGTGAAGGTTGCGAATCATGTCACGTTTTAAAACTTTAAAACACGTTAAAGTTTAGCGAAAGATCATTTAAGAGCAAAAAAGGACGCATAGAATCGCCCAATTTCAACCGTTATGGGTCCAAATACAGACGCCTTGAAAATCAAATGCGCCTTCATCGCAAAACAGCCCCGCAACAACTGCTACGGGGCTGTTTGTATACGTCGCGGGTCTTTAATTGCGTTAATTTGATGCTCAACTCATCTTTCTCTGAGCGCTTCATCCCCGTATTTCATTACGGGGGACAGCAAAAACTCGATAATCCGACGCTTGCCAGTCTTCACTTCTACCGACGCCGTCATTCCGGGCGTCAGCTTGACCATCCGGCCATCGGCAAAGATTTCCGAAGTATCAAGGGTTGCACGCACCTCATAGACCAACCCCAGGTCTTCATCCTGAATGGCATCACGCGAGATGCTTTTAACCTTGCCGTCGATTTTGCCGTAGCGGGTGAAGGGGAAGCTGTCGATCTTGATCACCGCATCCTGCTGTGTACTGACAAACCCGGCATCCTTGTTTTGCACCTTGGCGACGGCTTCAAGCTCCACATCATCGGGCACAACCACCATTAGACTTTCCGCCGGCGAGACAACGCCGCGTATAGTGTGCACCGCCAATTGCTGGATAGTACCGCTGACCGGGGCGCGCAATTGATGGCGCTCTTCGCGGCTTTCGGCCTTACGCAGAGTAATGACCGCCGTTTCAAACTTATTACGGGCATCAAGCAGTTCTTCAAGTGTTTGTTGTTTGGTTTGCGCGATCAGGTTTTCACGGTCTTTCTCTGCCGCTGTGATGGAAGCATCAGCTTCTTCAAGCCGGTTGCGGTAGATCTCAAGATTGCTTGTGGTTTCAATCAGTTGTTGTTTGACTTCCAGCCAAACCGGCTTGGTGCTAATACCGTCAGAGACGAGGCTCGAAAGCGATCCTTCGCGCTCCACCAGAAGCGGAAGAAGCTCCCGACTTTTGGCAATTTCGGCATTGATCGACGCACGCTCTGCCCGAAGTTTTGCAGCCTCGGCATCCTTCGCCGCCAGCTTGGCAAAAAAGGCTGACAAGTCACTGCGAAGCTTCTGCTCTGCCGTTTGAAGAATTTCGTCATTTAAAGTCGCGTGGCGCGACAGTGCTGCAACAGTGCTTTCATCCATGCCATTAAGAAAAGCCCGAAGACGTGCTATATCAAGGGCAGCAGCATCCCGTTCGTGCAAAAGCTGGCCTTTGTCGGCCTCACTCTCCGTCGGATCGAGTTCGATTAGCAGGTCTCCTGCAGTGACATGCTGACCATCCCGAACATGGATCGCACGCACGATCCCGATTTCTAGCGGTTGGATCTGCTTGACGCCCCCCGTTGGCATCAGACGCCCCTGTGCGACCGCCACAACATCGACCTGCCCGATAACGGCCCAGCCAATAGCAATCGTAAAGAACCCGGCGAGCGACAAGGCCACAGTGCGACCAAGGGGGTTGGCCGGCGTTTCCATAATTTCAATCGCGGCAGGCAGAAATTCACGTTCCTCTGCCGAGCGGGTTGCTTTCGACTGCTTCGAATTCGGGTCTAGGCGTGGAAAACGTTCGAAGAGCTCCCTGAAGGCCGCACTGCCCGCATCCTTGGCACGCACATAGAACTCTTCAAGATTATTGCGCAGCGACATTGTTTACCGTCCCTGCCTGCAATTGATAAAGCTTGGAATAGCGCCCGCCGTTACGAAGGAGCTCCTCATGGGTGCCATCTTCGATGACCTGTCCGGCCTCAACCGTGATGATCCGATCGGCATCGCGCACGGCAGCTAACCGGTGGGCAATAATAAGAACTGTGCGGCCTTTGCAGATCCGGCGCATGTTCTCCTGAATGATTTTTTCGGATTCATAATCGAGTGCGCTGGTCGCTTCGTCAAAGATCAGAATGCGCGGGTTATTGACCAACGCCCGCGCAATTGCCACACGCTGGCGTTGCCCTCCCGACAGGTTTGATCCGCGCTCGCCGATTTTGGTGTCGTAGCCATCCGAAAGCGAGAGGATGAATTCATGGGCACCCGCAAGTTTGGCGGCTTCGATAACGCGCTCCATCGGCATGCCGGGATCAGCAAGGGCGATGTTTTCACGCAAGGACCGGTTAAACAGGATGTTTTCCTGTAAAACCACCCCGACCTGGCGCCTAAGCCAAGCAGTATCCACCATTGAAAGATCAATACCATCAATCAGGACCCGACCACTTTCGGGCACATACATGCGCTGTACCAATTTGGTCAGGGTACTTTTGCCCGATCCACTTGGACCGACGATACCAACCACCTCGCCTGCATTGATGCTAAGATCAACCCTGCGCAGAATTTCCGGCCCATCGGGGCGATACCGGAAAGTCACCAGATCAAACTTGATATCCCCCTTTATGTCATTGAGCGTGGATCGATTTGGGTTATAGGTTGGTTCGGTTGGCGAATTCAGGATATCGCCCAGACGATCAATCGAAATACGGGCCTGCTGGAAATCATTCCACAATTGCGCCAGTCTCAGGATCGGGCCGGTCACGCGTCCCGCCAGCATGTTAAACGCCACCAGTTGTCCAACTGTCATATCGCCACCGACAACAGCCGTGGCCCCAAAATACAATGTCAGTACCGTGGTGATCTTGGAAATCAGTTGGGTCAATTGTCCAGCAACGTTGCCCAAGTTGGCCGTTTTAAAACTTGAATGCACGTAACCGGCAAGCTGCTCTTCCCAGCGGCGTTGCATCTGAGGCTCGACCGCAAGTGCCTTCAGTGTTTCAACACCGGTAACACTTTCAACCAGAAACGCCTGATTTTCCGCCCCACGCTGGAACTTGTCATCCAAACGCTTGCGCAAGACCGGGGTGACGACAAAGGCCAGAATGACGAAAAACGGGATGGAGCCCAACACAATCATCGTCAGAAGCGGGCTGAAATGCCACATCACCGCGAAGAACACGATGGTGAAAAACAGATCAATCACAAGGGTCAGGGCAGAACCAGTGATGAAGTTTCGAATGCTTTCAAGTTCTCGCACGCGCGCAACACTTTGCCCAACTTGACGCGCCTGAAAATAGCCCATCGGCAGCGACAGCAAATGGCGGAACAGCCGCGCACCGAGTTCAACATCCACCCGGTTGGTGGTATGCGAGAAGATATAGGTTCGAAGAGTGCCAAGCAGCACCTCAAACACCGAAACAACAAGCAACCCGAAGACCAGCACATCCAGCGTCGTCAAACCGCGATGGACAAGAACCTTGTCAATCACCACCTGGAAAAACAGCGGGGAGATCAGTGCAAAGAGCTGCAGAAAGAAGGATGCAATCAGGACCTCAATGAAGATGCGGCGGTACTTCGAAAGAGCCGCGACGAACCATGAAATATCAAACTTTCCGCCCTGACCAAGGATCGCAGCACGGCGCGTTGCCAGCAACAACCGCCCGGACCATTTGTCTTCAAAGTCGGCCTTGTCAACAGCAACCGCACGCCCGGCAATCGGGTCCTGTACCAAGACCTTCCCTTGCTCGACATCAATCTTGGCAACAATAACAAAGCTGCCGTTTTTGATTTCGGCAATCGCGGGCAGGTTTGTTTTGGCAAGTCGTTCCCAACCCGATTGAACAATCCGGGATTTCAGCTTCAGCCGCTTGGCCGCCAGTTGTAAATCCTCGATCACGAAAAGCGCGCCGGGTTTGCCGAACTGATGACGGATCTGCTCGGCATCCGCAGGCAAATTAAAAAAGCGCAAAATTGTGACCAGCGCCAGCAAACCACTATCCTTGGTTTTCTGCTCTTCTTGCTGGTTATTCTCGATTGCTTCCTGCAAAAGATTTCCCCAAAGTTCGCACGCAAGCCCCCACTTCCGTATACTAATGACTATTAATCACAGAATTAGAGCTTGTCGCAAATGGAGATTGATGAAGCTGATATGCTCGCAGACCTAGAAAGCAGCTAGAAAGCTCTATCAACAATGATGGTGAGCAGGGCACTTTGAGTGCACCCTGCTCATACAAGATTTCGTTAACTGCTTTGCCAGTTTGCAGCAATCACAGCCTGAGCATTCTGGAACTCGGTGCTGTTGTGATCAATGCTATCCACTGCCACATCATTGATGCCGAAGACAGACATGGCATCAACAAGGTTCTGAACGTTCGTTGCCTGCAACGTACTGCCCGCAATTTCAATCTCGCCGACTTTCTGCGCAGCCGGACTATACCAATTTGCAACTGTCAGGTTATCCTGCGAACCAAGCAACTGTATTACCAAGTCATCACCTTGCTGAAACAGCCATACATCTTCGGCTAGCACGTCAGGTTGAAGCAAAATCTGATCAGCGGCATCTGCATCCGTAATAGTGTCATGATCGAAACCACGACCAAAAACAAATGTGTCTGCACCACTGCCACCAGATATCAAATCATTTCCTGCCCCGCCATCCAGCACATCATCTCCCGAATTGCCAACAAGAGCATCCGATAATGCACTTCCGGTGATAACGTCGTTACCTACACCACCTACCTCCGGTTTGTAGTCCCGATACTGTGCCGGATCGAGTGTTTCACCCGTAACACCACTATCGACATGGATCTTGTAAAGCTCGGCATGACTCGAACTGATCGGGTTGCTGAAATAGATATACACACCCCCATCATCGGCGTGCTCAAGCTTCACATAGGTTTCCTGACCATCAACAAGCTCGCCAAAGTCGACAACACCATTCACCGGATTGCCTGACGCATCATAGCGCTGACCGTAAACCTGATAGGGACTTGAAGCGTTGCCTTCCCGGCTGTTGAACACCGTGAAATAGCCGCCATCTACAAGGGCAATGACGTCACCAGACACCACATTGCCGCCATCCGGATCAAGGGTCGCAAGATCAACTCGCGTAAGTTCCGTTACCACATTGTCTGAGCCAAACTCATACACAACGAGGCTACGGCCACTCACAACCGCAACCCGGCCATCCGCCAAAAGCGTCGGCTTCGCACCAAGGCCAAAATACATTGGATCTGTCGTGTCATTCGTACCGACAAAGTCCCGAATGACAAAGGTTGTGCCCAGCGGATACCCCGCAGAGGAAAACACTTGCCCAACGGTCTCGTTAGCGCCGTTCTTCATCATCATGAGCAAACGGCCATCGGGTAACTCAAGCCCGGTGGCCATGGTATCATTGCCACCAGCAAGACCACTCAGATCAAACAGCTCGCCAACTTCATTGCCCGACGCATCATAGCGCTGACCAAAGGTATCCTCGCCTATGGTTTCGCCGTTAACCTGGCGGCTCATGACAAGAACAAAGCCGCCGTCCTGAAGTGCTATGATATCTGCGTCAGAGATGTTGACACCGGCTTCCTGCAGACTGACATCTGTCAGACGGTTTCCTGTCGCATTGAAGAGCTGGAACTTTACTGTGCTTTCGGGAGCATCCGAATAGGTGATGATATAATTGCCATTCGCAAGACCGGTGATATTGATGCCTGTCGTATTCAGTGAAACCGTGATCGTCTGGCGGCTACCTGTCGGCGCGCCCGATGCATCATAGCGTTGACGATAGATCCGATAGGCTCCGTCATACCAGGTGACAACCTGACTGCCGTCAGAAAGCTGCGCAACATCCCATTCGACACGTCCATCCGCTTCACCTTCAACGACATAGCCCGGTGACAGCTTCGTCGGGTCATCAAGAGTCGCTCGCACATCAACTGTAACAGTCGCCGAACTGTTACCCCCCAAACCATCATAAACAACGTAACTGAACTTAGCAGGACCGTAATAATCCGCGTCTGGCGTGAACGTCACACTGCCATCCACATTCAACGACACCGTCCCATGCTCACCGCTCTGCACGGAGGCAATTGCATATCCGTCAACATTCTCACCGTCATTGGCAAGCAATTCACTCGCCGCGATGATCACTGAACGGTTCGCAACCGTCGAAATATCGTCCGCCGATGCGACCGCATATTCCCGATATTGTGCGGGATCAAGCGTTTCACCGGTGACACCACTATCAACATGGATTTTATAAAATTCCAGCGAGTTCGTAGAACGATAATTGCTGAAATAGATATACACACCACCATCTTCGGCATGTGCCAGTTTCAGGTAGGATTCCCGACCATCTGTAAGCTGATAGTACCCTGTAACCAGTTCACCAAAATCGACAACACCGTGAACGGGGTTCTCCGATGCATCATAGCGCTGGCCATAAACATGATGGT
>NZ_MCAO01000004.1:0-114687 GCF_001858545.1 Thalassospira sp. MIT1004
CACACTCAAGCCAGCTTTCAAACACCTCTAAAAGAAAAACCCCGCCAAAATATGACGGGGTTTGTCAGCGGTCTGAAAGCCCCGGTCAATTTGCCGGGGCTTTTTTCGTTTACGGGTTTTGCTACAATGTCAGTTCCCGTGCCTCGCCCAGCAGCCAGTCACGAAACAGCTTCACCTGACCGCGCAGTTCCCGGTTTTTTGGATGCACCAGATAGTATCCCGAAGGAACGACCAGAACCTGTTCGGGGAACAGATGGACCAGCTTGCCTTCCATCACGTCTTCTTCGGCCAGCAATGGATTGGCCATTACCACACCCTGTCCGTGAATCGCGGCCTCGATTGCCATGGATGTCTGATCGATTTCAATGCGCTTGATTGCGGCAATCTCGCTTGGGTTCATCCTGGCAAACTGGCCAAGCCATTCTTCCCACCAGTCATGCAGAATGTCGTTTAACAAAGTCGCACGCGCCAGATCGGCTGGATGCTCAAACCCCATGCGGTCGCGATAGGCCGGCGAACAGAATGCCGCCGCCTGACCGCGATAGATCAGGACGGATTCAAGTTTGTCGTCATTGCCGTCAAAATACCGCACGGCAATATCGACCGGATCGCGATCAAAATCCGTAAATTGCACCGACGACCCGACATGAAGTGACGTTGACGGATAATCGATCAGGAACCGCGCCATCCGTTTGGAAAACCATTTCGCGGCAAAACTTGGCGGCATGACCACACGCACCGTATGTTCGCGCTGCCCGCGCAAATGCTGACTGGCATCGATGATCTGCAGCAAGGCGGGTGATATGCGCGCGGCATAATCAAGCCCGTCGGCTGTCGGTTTCACCTGCCGGACCGAGCGAACAAACAGTTCCACCCCTAGCCAGTCTTCAAGCTTTCTGATCTGCTGCCCGACGGCACCCGGCGTCACATTCAGCTCTTCCGCTGCACGAGAAAAACTATTCAATCGAATAGATGCCTCGAACGCACGCAAGGAATTGAGCGGCGGATATGAACTCATGATGCAAATTTTCTATTCCATAATCCAGATAACATGATTTGTACGCCGTTTGGACCGGACCTACAATCGCGACATGACCCCCACGAAAGTTCCGGCCATGAAGAACAACGCATACCTCGTCTTTGGCTTTCTTGCCCTGTGCTGGGGCATGACCTTTCTGTTCAACAAAACGGCAAGCAGCCTGATATCGCCAATGCAGGTCGTGACCGTGCGGGTCATCATGGGCTTTCTGCCGGTTCTGGCATTTGCGATGGTGTGCAAGGTACTGCATTGGCAACATCTGCGCCATATGCATCATTTCATCGTCATGTCACTTCTCGCGGCCACCGTCTATTACCTTGCCTTTGCCAAGGGCATCTCGCTTCTGCCATCCAGCGTTGCCGGGATGCTAAGCGGTGTGATCCCGATGTTTTCCTTTATCGCGGCGGCGATTTTCCTGCGCAGCGAACCGGTCAATATCCGATCCATCATCGGATTGCTGTTTGGCTTTGCTGGAGTTCTGATCATCGCAAAACCATGGGAATCCGGCGCGTTCGGTATTGATCTGATGGGGGGTGTTTATGTCGCCATCGGGTCGGGCTGTGTCGGGCTTTCATTTGTTTATGTTCGCAAATTCCTAAGCCCGCTTGGCATTTCGCCAATTGCACTTTGCACTTATCAGCTTGGTATTTCGGCGGTAACGCTTCTGCTGATTTGCGATTTTTCCGGTATGGATGCGATCTTTACCAACTGGAAAATCGCCACCGGCCTTTTCATCGGCCTTGGCATGTTTGGAACCGGCATTGCCTATATGTGTTATTACTTCCTGATCGGTAAACTGGGCGCTGTCAAAACCGCCGGGGTCACCTATATCCCGCCGGTCATCGGCCTTCTGACCGGCAGTCTGATTTTGGACGAACCGGTTTCCGCAACCGATATCGTTGCGACCGCAATGATCCTGTCGGGTGTCTTCATAATCCAGTCGGGCAGAACGCCGCCGTCATCTGCAAACACGACATCACCGAATGTCCGCGCACACAACCTGCCCGAACGTGCCTGAGACTCTTCGTCTCGTGGACGGCACCCCCGCGTTGATCACGGGGGTGCCCTTTTGAGTGGCTATTTTTCCGATGCAGCTTTGACAAAGGCCGTGATCAGCGGATGATTTTCACCGCGCAGGGCGGATCGTTCCGGCTGAAATGCCGTGCCGATAAAGAAACGATGATTGCGCAACTCCACCGCACGTGGATCACCATCTGCATCCCAGGCACTGATCTGCAATGCCTGCCCTGCCAGCAGCCCCGCATAATCACGATTAAACCCATAACTGCACCGATAGGTTTCAATCAGATGATCCGATCCGCAATAATCACGGATCAGGCTACCCACGGCCAGATCAATTCCGCCATCCTGATCAATCAATGCACAGGTTAGCGGCGCGATCAGCGGCAATTCCGCATCCGGATCAATTTCGGCATTCGCGGCATTGGAAAGCCCCAGAACATTACGCGCATATTCCAGAACCGCATGCTGATAGCCACCGCACGTGCCCAGAAAGGCAATATCGTTTTCACGCGCAAAGCGGATGGCGGCAAGGGCACCTTCAAGACTTTCATACGGACTGGCCGGAACACACCACATCCCGTCATAGCCAGACAGTATCTGCCCCGCACCACCATCAAAACACGGCGTTGCGATCCAGTCATATTCAACGGGAATACCGATTTCGGCAGCCGCGATTCCAATGGCCTTGGGGATAGCCTGATGGGCAGTAACGGCGGGATTATAATCCCCGACAAGGGCGATACGGATGGTCATTTTAGTTCCTCGTTTCAGGTGACATTACGAGGGGAGTAGCCCAAACCGCCAAAGAAAAACGGCCCGCGAAATCACGAGCCGGGTTTCGAGCGTCAGATAGCGCTGCCTTTGACAAGCTTACTACAAGTTTCCAGCGCGCGCCATATCTTCAAGTGCGATTTTTACCGCCTGTGCACGGTTGGACACATGCAGTTTGCGGTAAATGTTTTTCAGGTGATATTTCACCGTAATTTCGCGCAGATCAAGATGCCGCGCGATATCCTTGTTCGGCCGCCCTTCGGCCAAAAGCGCAAGAACTTCACGCTCCCGCGGTGTCAACCGGCTGAAATCGCCTTCGTTGCCAAATCCGCCAGCCATGCGCGGTTCGCCGTCGCTACCGCCGCCAAATCCGTCCCCCATGTCATTAAGGATAGAGGATGGCAGATATTTTTCGCCCGCCAGAACCAACTGGATCGCATTGGCAAGTGCCTGCCCGCGCAGTGTTTTGGGGATAAAGCCGTGTGCGCCATTTTCGATGGCATGACGTACATCTTCGCTGCGATAGGCACCGGAAAGCAAAACGACCGAGGTTGTTTTGGATGCCTTTTCAAGTGTGCGTTTAAGTCCCTCAAGCCCGTTCATGCCGGGCATGCGCAAATCCAGAAGCACCAGATCGAAATCATTCTGAGCTTCAATATGCTCCAGTGCCGGGTCAAGCGCCCCGGCTTCGACCACTTCACAACCTTCGAAATATTGCTGGAATAGCAGTGATAATGCTTCACGAACCAGATCGTGATCGTCTGCCAACAGGATACGCAAAGCCTTTACCCTTCTTTACCTGACCCACAACCATGCCCGAACATTAACAAGCAAAAAAACGCGTGGCTGCAACCAGAAATCTTTCTTGATCCGGGAACAGAATACGAAACCGGCTAATGGTTTGCAAATCCGAACTTTTTCTTATTTCGGGGAAACAACTATTCCTCGAGCACTTCGGCACGTGCGATTGGGCGTAACGCTTCGAGTTTACGGTTAAGTTCGCTGACCGTCATATCGATATTGTGCCGTCCGAAATCGGCCAGAATCACCGAAATCACCCCGTTTTCCTGAGGATTTGTAACAACATCGCCGATGACTTTTGCAGCATAGGCCTGACTTTCGGCCTCGGTCATACCCATTTTATCGCCGGCCCAAACGGCAAGCATTTTATAAAGGTGGGCCTCGATGCGGAAATTCTGTTCAAGATCAAAGCTGTATTTTGCCTCAAAACCGCGTTCGCGTTCGGTCAAATTCGTCATGTGCGCACTCCTCCATCTGATTTGTTTTTTGGCGGGACGTTTCCCCGTTGTCCTTTATTTATGGACTGTACCACGTCATGCCACCGTGGTGCTGTGATACTTTTGAATTTGACAAATGCCGGTCCATGTCGCTTTGATCTGGGTCATGTGTACATTTATCATTCTGCGCCGCCCCGACCATGAATGGCCGGTGATTATCGGCGCCAATCGCGACGAAATGAACAACCGCCCATGGAAGGCCCCTGCCCGCCATTGGGAGGATCGCCCCGATGTTATCGCCGGACTGGATGAAACCGGCGGCGGAACATGGCTTGGCATCAACGAAGATGGCGTGGTGGCAGCGGTCCTGAACCGGTTTGGCACACTTGGCCCCGCCGACGACAAGCGGTCCCGCGGGGAATTGCCGCTTGAAGCACTTGATCATGCCGATGCCATTGATGCCGCCCAGGCACTTGCCGAACTTGATGGCACAGCCTATCGACCGTTCAATATGGTGATTGCCGATAACCGCGATGCTTACTGGCTGGCCAATCGGGGGGATGGCAAAATTGAAATCACCGATATTCCCGAAGGATTGTCGATGATCACCGCCCATGACCTGAATGACAAGACCAACAGCGAACGCACCAAACGCAACCTTCCGCGTTTTTTAACGGCACCGCCCCCCAATCCCGAAGCCGATGACTGGTTTGCCTGGCAGGCGCTTCTGGCCGATACCGGCTTGATGGAACCCGATCCAGAACATCATGACATCCGTGCTGATGCCATGCTGGTGCGCAGCAATATCGGGTTCGAGACGATCTGTTCTTCCCTGATCGGCCTTCCGGCCATTCCGACTCAGAAAAACGAACTGCCGCGCCGACCGGTCTGGCTGTTCGCCAATGGCCAACCAGACAGGGTTCCGTTTCACCCGGTTGAGATTTAGGCACCCCACTAATTTCGCCTCGCAACGCCCGGATTTGGCGGGCCATTTGCGCTGCAACAACCTGTCAGACGGACAGTTGCAAAATCCTATTATCAAGTCTGCGTAAATAGACCTACACGGCAATTGAGTTTCTGCGTCAGCACTGCTATACGGGGGGCGCGATTTTCAGGGTGCTCGGGGACACTCCCCGCGAGCAAAGATGTGAAAGATCCCGCCAATGTCCAGAAAGCAGCCCATCTACGAGGGTAAAGCCAAGGTTTTGTACGAAGGTACCGAGCCCGGAACCATCATCCAGTATTTCAAGGACGATGCCACGGCGTTCAACGCACAGAAGCGCGGCACCATTGCCGGCAAAGGCGTCCTGAACAACATGATTACCGAATTCGTCATGACCCGTCTGGCGGAAATCGGTATCCCGACGCATTTCATTCGCCGCATCAACATGCGCGAACAGCTTTGCAAGAAATGCGAAATCGTTCCGATCGAAGTCGTGGTGCGCAATATTGTCGCCGGTTCGATGGCAAAACGTCTTGGCCTTGAAGAAGGCGAACGTCTGCCGCGCCCGATTGTCGAATTTTATTACAAAGACGACGCCCTTGGCGATCCGCTGGTTTCTGACGAGCATATCCTTGCCCTTGGCTGGGCAAGTGCCGAAGAGCTCGAAGAAATCGTTGGCATGACCCTTCGCGTCAATGATTACCTGTGCGGTCTTATGCGCGGCATCGGCATCAAACTGGTCGATTTCAAACTTGAATTTGGCCGGGTGTGGGAAGGCGACTTCATGCATCTGGTTCTCGCCGATGAATTCAGCCCGGACAACTGCCGCCTTTGGGACGCCGTCACCAACGAAAAGATGGACAAGGACCGGTTCCGCCGCGATCTTGGCGGGGTCGAAGAAGCCTATCAGGAAGTGGCGCGCCGTCTCGGCGTCCTGCCTGAGTCCGCAGATATAGAATCGCTGAACAAAGACAAATAATCCAAAGGCCGCGCTTGCGCGGCCTTTTCTTATCGACGCCGGAACCTTCGGAACCGGTACATTATTGTTTGCAAACAAGTATCGCCGTATGGCGAGTGCGCACTCAAAGGAGCTTCTCGTGAAAGCACGTGTCCACGTCACCCTGAAGAACGGTGTTCTTGACCCGCAGGGTAAAGCCGTTCACCACGCCCTTCAGGGTCTTGGTTTTGCCGGTGTCAATGATGTCCGTCAGGGCAAGTTCATCGAACTCGAACTGGATGGCAGCGACGTCGAAAAGGCACGCGCCGAGGTCAGGGAAATGTGCGAGAAGCTTCTCGCCAATACCGTGATCGAAGATTACAGCATCGAGCTGGCCTAACTGCCCGGGCGGGGCTTTGCCGTTGCAGGGCCTTTGTCTGTCGCGATCAAGTAACGGATATTAATCGAGAGACGGTATTTCATGAAATCCGCTGTCATCCTCTTCCCCGGCATTAACCGGGAGAATGACGCCATTGCAGCACTCGAACAGGCCACCGGCACCAAGCCAACCGTGGTTTGGCATGGCGAAACCGAACTGCCAAAGACCGACATCATCATGGTCCCGGGCGGTTTTTCCTATGGCGACTATCTGCGTTGTGGCGCCATGGCGGCCAAATCCCCGATCATGCGTGCGGTTGCCGAACGCGCCAAAGCCGGTGTGACCATCCTTGGCGTTTGTAACGGTTTCCAGATTCTGACAGAAGCAGGCCTGTTGCCCGGTGCGCTGATGCGCAATGCCAGCCTGAAATTCATCTGCAAGAACACGCATCTGAAGATCGAAAATACCAATACGCGCTTCACCAACCATTACAAAACCGGCGACGTTGTCGATTATCCGGTAGCCCATCATGACGGCAACTTCTTTGCCGATAGCGAAACGCTTGACCGCCTTGAAGGCGAAGGTCGCGTTGTTCTGCGCTATTGCGATGCCAATGGTGTTGTTGATCCGGCAACCAACCTGAACGGGTCGCAGCGCAATATTGCCGGCATCATCAACGAGGCGGGCAATGTCCTTGGCATGATGCCGCACCCGGAAAATGCGATTGATCCGCTCCATGGTGGCACCGATGGCCGCAATCTGTTCAAAAGCTTGGTGGAGGCAGCATCGTGAGTGCTAACGATTTCAACACCCCGATCACGCCGGAACTGGTCAAGGAACACGGGCTGAACGAGGAAGAGTACAAACTCGTCCTCGAAATCATGGGCCGCGAGCCCAATATCAACGAGCTTGGCATTTTTTCGGTAATGTGGTCGGAGCATTGCTCCTACAAATCATCGAAAAAATGGCTCAAAACCCTTCCGACCAAGGCAGACTGGGTCATTCAGGGGCCGGGCGAAAATGCCGGTGTTATTGACATTGGTGATGGTCAGGCCGCCGTTTTCAAGATGGAAAGCCATAACCACCCGTCCTTTATCGAACCCTATCAGGGTGCGGCAACCGGCGTTGGCGGCATCATGCGTGACGTATTCACCATGGGTGCCCGTCCGGTTGCAAATCTTAATGCGCTTCGCTTTGGCGAGCCGGATCACCCGAAAACCCGCCACCTGCTAAGCGGTGTGGTCGAAGGCATCGGCGGTTACGGCAATTGCATGGGTGTCCCGACCATCGGTGGGGAAACCAATTTCCATGCTTCCTATAACGGCAATATCCTGGTCAATGCGATGACCGTGGGTCTGGCCGATGCAGACAACATCTTCTATTCGGCAGCAGCCGGTATCGGAAACCCGGTTGTCTATGTCGGTTCGAAAACCGGCCGTGACGGTATCCATGGCGCGACCATGGCCTCGGCCGAGTTCGATGACGACAGCGATGAAAAGCGTCCTACCGTTCAGGTCGGCGATCCGTTCACCGAAAAGCTTCTGCTGGAAGCCTGCCTTGAACTGATGGCGACCGACATGATCGTCGCCATTCAGGATATGGGGGCGGCCGGTCTGACATCCTCCTCGTTCGAAATGGCGTCCAAGGGCGGCGTTGGTGTCGAACTGTGGCTCGATAAAGTCCCGATGCGCGAAGAAGGCATGACGCCCTACGAACTGATGCTTTCAGAATCGCAGGAACGCATGCTGATGGTCCTGAAACCCGGTTGCGAAGACGCCGCCAAGGCGATCTTTGACAAATGGGAACTCGACTTTGCCGTCATCGGTATCCTGACCGATACCAAACGCATGGTTCTGAAATGGCATGGCGAGGTTGCCGGTGATCTTCCGATCGATCCGCTGGCCGAAGCATCGCCGGAATATGACCGTCCGTGGGAACCGACCCCGAAGCAGGATCGTATCGATCCGGCCAGCATTTCGGGCAAGGTCAGCCATGTCGATGCGCTGAAAACCCTGATGGCGTCGCCGGATCTGGCATCGCGTCGCTGGATCTGGGAACAGTATGACCATCTGGTCATGGGCAACACGATTGTCCGTCCGGGGGGTGATGCCGGTGTCGTGCGCGTTTCAGGCACGAACAAGGGCATTGCAGCCACCACCGACTGCACCCCGCGCTATGTCATGGCCGATCCGGTCGAAGGCGGTAAACAGGCCGTTGCCGAAGCCTATCGCAATCTGGTTGCAACCGGTGCCAAACCGCTTGCGATCACGGACAATATGAATTTCGGCAACCCGGAACGCCCGCGCATCATGGGTCAGTTTGTTGGCGCATGTCAGGGAATTGCCGAGGCCTGCATCGCACTCGACTTCCCGGTCGTTTCGGGCAACGTGTCGCTGTATAACGAAACCAATGGCGTCGGTATCATGCCGACCCCGGCAATTGGCGGCGTCGGGGTGATTTCCGATCTGGGCCATCATGCCACCATCGCCATCAAACGCGATGACAGTGCATTGATCATGATCGGTGCCGCGACCGGTGAACTTGGCCAGTCACTGTATCTTAAAACCATTGAGGGCCGCGAAGAAGGCGCCCCGCCGCCGGTCGACCTGAATGCGGAAAAACGTGCCGGTACGCTGGTGCGCGAACTGATCGAGCTTGGTCTGGTACGTACCTGCCATGATATCGCCGATGGCGGTCTTCTGGTCGCGGTTGCCGAAATGTGCCTTGCCGGCAATATTGGTGCTGACCTGCACCTGCCCGAAGCCGGCAGCGAAGTCGCATGGCTGTTTGGCGAGGATCAGGGCCGTTACGTGATCGCTACCCGCGATCCGGACAAGGTCCTGAATGCCGCTAGCAGCGCCAATGTCGCCGCCGTCATCATCGGTCAGGCCGGTGGCGACGCGGTCACCATCGATGGTGGTGCCAAGGTATCCCTTGCCGAGCTGCGCGAACTGAACGAAGGCTGGATGCCGAACTTCATGGCAGAAGCCGTCCAGTAAGCCGTCTACACTACAAGCACAAAACCCCGTCAGAGAAATCTGGCGGGGTTTTGTGCTTTGGCCCGGTTCGGTTCAAATTAACGCAAATCGGCCGCCAGCCCCCGCAAAGTGGCCGCCGTTTGGGTGTCGGCTGGCAACAGGGTTTCGATGGCAAGTTCGGACAATGTGACTTCGACCGGAGTGCCAAAGACCGTGGTTGTGCTGACAAAACGCAATTCACCGGCGTCACTTTGCAAAACCAGCGGCACGACAAGGCCGGACAGATCCCCTGCCCCGTCAGCGGCACCGGGTTCGCCTGCATTTGCGGGCGCACGGTAACGGCTGACCTCGTCATAAAGGCCGCGCAGTTTCACATCGGCCGTCACTGCAATCTGGCGACGCAATCGATCCAGCAAATGGTTGCGCCATTCGACGTAATTCACGACCCGAGGTGCAAGCCCGTTTGGATGGAGGCTCAGCCGCAGGATATTGACCGGCAGCCTAAGAAATTCCGGGTCAACCCCGCCAATCAACAGGGGCACAATCCGGTTCGCCGCCACCATGTTCCAGTGCCGGTCCATTGCCAGCGCCGGATAGGGTTCATGTGCGGTAAGGATTCGATCCACCGCCGCCCGGATTGCAGCCGACTGTTCGGTGCCAAGATCATGTTCGGCATAGATGGGTGCAAATCCCCCGGCAATCAGCATTGCATTGCGTTCGCGCAGCGGCACATCAAGACATTCGGACAGATGCAAAACCATGTCGCGGCTGGGCCGGGCGCGACCGGTTTCAAGAAAGCTCAGATGCCGGGTCGATATGGCGGCCTCGCTTGCAAGGTCAAGCTGGCTCATACGACGCTGCTTGCGCCAGACCTTAAGCACATTGCCAAACAGATCGGGTTTTATCGCGCTCATCAGATCACCGTCATTATTGATGACGTAATCCTAACACCGATCAATTCGAACCAACATTACCTGTCAGGTAATCGTATTCTTTCCCACTTTTCGGCAAGGTTCGCGAACAACAATCAACCGAAAGGTCAAAAAGATGTCTATTGATGTGCCAAACAAAATGCTGAAAACCGTCCTGATGCTTGACGCGGTAGCCTGCCTTCTCTTCGGCCTGCTGCTGTGTATCGGCAATGCTTTCCTTGCGGGCCTGCTGGGCCTGCCTGCCAATTTGCTGTTTTATGCCGAGATCATCCTGTTTCCCTGTGCCATTTTGATGTTTGCCACCGGATGGCAAGCCCGTCCAAATGGCTTTTTTGTCCGGTTGATCGTTATGGGCAATCTGGGCTGGGTCCTTGCCAGTCTTGCGGTGCTGATTGCCCCTGTTGGCGTTCCTACAGCCATCGGATATGGCTTTGTCATCGTACAGGCACTGGGCGTTATGGGCATCGCGGCACTGGAATATCGCTTTGCAGCATCGCATTCCTTGTCGGCAGCATCCTGACGCCCCATGTCTTCTTTACGGTACAGAAGCATCATCAGGGGCCAGAATGACATTTCCGGCAAGATTATTTGCCCTATTGATACTCGTCGTCGGCATGGCCTTCGCGGTCCTGATGCCGGCGACGCAAAGCCATGCCGAAACCATTTATGTCGACGAAGCCAATCCGCCTTTTATGTATCGTGCCGGGAACGAAGCCGCGGGCATTTACCCGGCCCTGATCCGTGCGATTTTCAGACATGCCTGCATAAATGTCGATGTCGTTGCCGTCCCTTGGAAACGCGCCATTGAAAACCTTGATGCCAACAAGGGCGGTGTTGCCGGGATATACAAGAATCTTGAACGCCAGAAGAAATACGTCTTTTCCGAGCCGATCCATGTAGAACAGCTGATGCTGTATCAACGCCAGAGCACATTCAACAATCCAACCGATATTGATGCCCTGCGCGGCCAAACCGTTGGTGTCATTCGCGGATGGAGCTACGGGGATCAGATTGATGACGCGCGCAAACGCGGCGTGTTTAGCGCATCCGAAGCCACCGGGGACGAACAGAATTTTCAGATGCTGGCACTTGGCCGGGTCGATACCGTCATCGCGATTGGCGAGGCCGGGGATGTCTGGGTCAAACGGCTGGGACTAAGCGACAAGGTCGTCCGCAGCAAAACCCCGATCCGAGAAAACCCGACCTATATCGTATTCAACCGTGCATCATCGACAATATCGACGGTGACGATGATCAATCGATCCATCGAAGAACTGCGCGAAAACGGCACCCTGCAACGCATCGCTCAAGAAGTTTTGCAGGGTGCCAGCAATTATTAGGCGAAAGTCGGGCGACCTAACGGAAGCTGATTTTCGGGAACAGGCTTTTCTTCGGTGCGGTTTTCGGTCCGACGCGTTCGTCAATTGCCGCGGCGATCTTGTCGGCAATCGCGGCATAGGCCTTGGAATGTTCGCCGTCCGGATCGGTATGAATAATCGGTTTGCCCTCGTCCGCACCCAGACGGATTTTAAGGTCCAGCGGGATTTCGCCAAGGAATGGAACGCCCAGTTCATCGGCGGCCTTGCGTGCACCACCATGATCAAAGACATGATCGACATGGCCGCATTCCGGGCATTTGTAATAGCTCATATTCTCGATCAGGCCGAGCACCGGCACATTGACCTTACGGAACATATTAAGTCCCTTGCGCGCATCCAAAAGGGCAATGTCCTGCGGGGTGGAAACGATAACCGCCCCCGTGACCGGCACGCGCTGCGCCATCGAAAGCTGGATATCGCCGGTCCCCGGTGGCATGTCGACGACCAGAACATCGAGTTCGCCCCAATCGCTGTCGCGCAGAAGCTGTTCGAGCGCGCCCATCGCCATCGGTCCACGCCAGATCACCGGCTGTTCTTCATCGACCATAAACCCGATAGACATGATCCTGATGCCAAAGGCCGACGGCGGCACCATTTTGCCTTCCTTGTCGGAATGGGTTGGTTTGGCATCACGAAGGCCCATCATCCGTGGCAGGCTGGGGCCATAGATATCGGCATCGAGAAGACCGACCTTAAGCCCCTTGGCCGCCAGTGAAAGCGCCAGATTGACCGAAGTGGTGGATTTCCCCACCCCGCCCTTACCCGACGCAACCGTGACGATCGAGCGGACACCCGTCATTTCGAGCGGCTTTTGCCCTGCACCTTGCGGACGTTGCCCTGCTTGCGGTGCGCCCTGTTGCGCCCCATGTGTATGATCATGAGAATGGGGATGCGAATGACCACCTTGGGCCGGGGCAGAAGCCCCTTTGGGACGCTCTGCGGTAAGGGCCACACGAGCTGTTGTGACCCCGTTCACATTGGCAACGGCACGTTCGGCCGCAAGACGCAGATCTTCAAGAGAAGCCCCGCGTTGCGGGTCAACAGCGATTATGACGTTCACGGTTTCGTCATGAATATCAATGCCTTGTACCATACCCTTTTCAACGATAGTCTTGCCGTCAGCCGGATCGATAACACTTGAAAGGGCTTCAGTAATGCGTTCCCGGTTGGGCGAGGTCATATTGCAGTCTCCGAAAAATGGCTTAAGTCCGTGATCGTACAGAACCTGCAGGCGCGTATCGTTGTTTTGCAGGACAAGCTGTCATATAAGGCCTTAGGGCGTGGCCCCATTAATTACATGCAACTCTGCTTCGATAAAAGGATTGAGACGGTTCTTGATGCGCAAATAGGTCAGATGACCGCGATAAGCAAGTGAACAGGCATGTTATTGATGGGCTCATGTCCCAAGCTCGGTAAGCATAAATAAACACCGAACGGCAAGAAGAGGAAGACACTCGATGCCTTGGAATTCACAAGGGGGCGGCGGCCCCTGGGGTGGTGGCGGAAACAATGGCGGCGGCCGCAATCCTTGGGGACAGCGTCCTCAGGGTGGCGGCGGCGGTGGTAACACGCCCCCCGATTTTGATGAAATGATTCGTAAAGGCCAGGAACGCTTGAAGCGGCTGTTCCCCGGTGGTGGTGGCTATAAAGGCTTTGTCCTGATCGGTATTGCCATAATCGGGTTGTGGCTTTTGACAGGCTTCTATCGCGTCCAGCCGGGCGAACAGGGTGTTACACTTCTGTTTGGCAAATGGGTTGGCACGACCGGTCCGGGTCTGAATTATTTCCTGCCCGCCCCGATTGGCGAAGTCATCAAGCCGAACGTCGAACGCACCAACCAGATTGAAATCGGTTACCGTGGCAATGGCACCGGCACCGGTGGTGCCCGTGATGTCCCGGAAGAAAGCCTGATGCTGACCGGTGATCAGAACATTATCGACATTGATTATGTCGTTCAGTGGCGCATCAGCGATGCGGGTGCCTACTTGTTCAATGTTCGCGATCCGGAAAACACCATCAAGCTTGCAGCTGAAAGTTCGATCCGCGAAGTCATCGGCAAAACCAGTCTGGAAGAAGCCCTGACGGTTGGTCGTGTGCGCGTTGAAGAGCAGACACGCACCCTGCTGCAATCGATCATGGATGGCTATGCTTCGGGTATTTTCATTGCAGAAGTGAAAATGCAGAAGGTTGATCCGCCGCGTGACGTTATTGATGCGTTCAACGACGTGCAGCGTGCCCGTCAGGACCGTGATCGTTCCCAGAACGAAGCACTGGCATACCGTAACGACATCATCCCGCGTGCAAAAGGTGAAGCAGAACGTCTGGTTCTTGAAGCCCGCGCTTACAAGGATCAGGTTGTGAAGAATGCCCAGGGTGAAGCAGAACGCTTTATCTCGGTTTATAATTCCTACCTGACCGCGAAGGATGTCACCACGCGTCGTCTGTATCTTGAAACCATGCAGGATGTTCTGAAGAACTCCAACAAGGTCATTCTCGATCAGAAGGGTGAAGGTGCCAATGGCGTCGTTCCTTACCTGCCATTGCCCGAAATCCAGAAACGCTCGAACGCAGGAGGCAACAACTAATGGCAAGTCCTAAACTTATTGCCACCGGCGTCGTTGTCGTCATCGCGGCCGTGGTTGCATCCATGTGCATGTTTACCGTCCGTCAGGACCAGCAGGCACTGGTGCTTCAGTTCGGTAATCCGGTTCATGCGATTTCCGAACCGGGTCTGCATTTCAAACTGCCGATCCAGAATGTGGAATATTACGAACGCCGCATTCTTGAACTTGATCCGCCGGTGCAGCAGGTTCTTCTGTCGGACCAGAAACGTGTCAATGTCGACAGTTTTGCCCGCTGGAAAATCGTTGATCCGTTGCAGTTCCGTCAGCGCGCAACCAACTCGGCGAACTTTGTTCAGCTGTTTGGCCAGCGTCTGAACTCGGTCATTCGTGGCGAACTTGCACAAGCCCCGCTTGTCGCCCTGCTGTCGGACAACCGGTCACAGATCATGGAGAAAATCCAGGCGACCCTGATCGAACCGGCCAAGGAATTCGGTGTCGAACTGATCGATGTCCGTATCGGTCGTACCGACCTTCCGCAGGAAACGTCGCAGGCGGTGTATAACCGTATGCGTTCTTCGCGTATCGCCGAAGCCGCACAGCTTCGCGCCGAGGGTGAAGAGCTTAAGGCGAAAATTCAGGCCGAAGCAGATCGTGAACGGGTTGGCATTCTTGCCGAAGCCCGCCGTCAGGCCGAAGTCCTGCGCGGTGAAGGCGATGGCGAGCGAAACATCGTTCTGGGTGAAGCCTATGGCAAGGATGCCGGCTTCTTCGAGTTCTATCGTTCGCTTGAAGCCTACCGCGAGGCTCTTTCGGATGGCTCGACCATGGTGATTTCACCAGATTCCGAGTTCTTCCAGTACTTTAATAACTCCACGCCTGGCGCAACGCGCTAGACAAACGGGTGCTGGACAAAGCACTAGGGCGACCGGCATAGTGTGCCGGTCGCCCTTTTTTGTTTGAAAATAATGTCCTGTTGATAGTTATATCGCACACAGGTTCATAGAAACGCCGGAACGTCCACGCCCATGAAGGAACTCGCCACAGCTATTCTCCTGGCCATCGCGCTGGAGGGAATGTTTTATTCGCTGTTCCCGGGCGGGGCGAAACGTGTGATGGAGCTAATGCAGGAAATCCCCGAATCCCAGCTTCGGATCGGTGGCCTTGTTGCCGCGATTGCCGCCATTGCTGCGATCTGGGGTATGCGGGTCTGGCTTTGAGGGCAAAGTTTCAAGGCATTTCGCGCTTATTTGCGCCTTCTTGTGTGAAAACACAGAAAAACCCGAGCTCTTCCTTGATTTTTCTCAAGCCTGCCAAATTTCTGACAAACTCGGCGCTAACTTGGCTAGTTAAGCGGTGCATGAACTATCCAAAAGAACAGCATCGCGTGCTGCAAAAATTCAATACCGTGAACGCGGCAACGAACAGGATCAGACACATGCTAAAAGCATTATACAACCCGGCGCGAAGCAGATTTACGGCTGCGCTGGTGATTGTTCTTCTTGGCGTGACCAGCGTCTCGCAGATTGCGAACGCTCGCCCCGCTCCTGAAAGTTTCGCAGACCTGGCCGAAAAGCTTCTGCCCAGTGTGGTAAATATCTCGACCAGTCAGATGGTGGCCGAACGTCAGGGACCGGACTTCCAGTTCCCTCCCGGCTCGCCGTTTGAGGATCTTTTCAAGGACTTTATGGATCGCAACGGACAAGGCGGGCAAGGTCAGGGCCAGACTCCGCAACAGCGCCGTGCGACCGCACTTGGTTCGGGCTTTATCATTTCGGCTGACGGTTACATCGTGACCAACAACCATGTGATCGATGGTGCCGACGAAATCACGGTGCGCCTGCATGATGGCGATACCCTTCCGGCAAAACTGATTGGCCGCGACCCGAAAACGGATGTCGCACTTCTGAAAGTCGAACCGGAAGAAGACCTGCCCTTCGTCAATTGGGGAGACTCCGATCATTCCCGCATTGGTGACTGGGCCATGGCGATCGGTAACCCGTTTGGCCTTGGTGGCACGGTGACAGCCGGGATCATTTCCGCGCGCAACCGCGACATCAATCAGGGTCCGTATGATGATTTCATTCAGACGGATGCATCGATCAACCGTGGCAACTCGGGCGGGCCTTTGTTTAACCTTGATGGCGATGTTATAGGTATCAACAGTGCAATCTATTCGCCGTCGGGCGGTTCGGTTGGTATCGGCTTTGCCATTCCCTCGGCAATTGCACAGTCGGTTGTTGATCAGCTCAAGGAATATGGCCGGACCCGTCGTGGCTGGCTGGGTGTCCACATCCAGACCGTGACCGACGATATCGCAGACTCGGTCGGACTTGATAAATCGACCGGCGCAATGGTTGCCGGTGTATCCGATGATGGCCCGGCAAAAGCAGCTGGCATCAAACAGGGCGACGTCATCCTGTCGTTTGACGGCAAGGAAGTCGAAAGCATGCGCCGCCTGCCACGTATCGTTGCCGAAACCAAAATCGGCAAGGATGTCGATGTTGTGATATGGCGTGACGGAGAAAAGAAAACCGTTCAGGTTGAACTTGGCGAACTTGAAGAAGACGTTGTCGCAACATCTGCGGAACCGGGCGAAGAACAGGCACCGGTCGCAATTGCCGAAGCCGAAATCAAGCCGCTGGGCATGAAGATTGCCAATGTCGATGATGAACTGCGCCGCCGCTATAACCTGGCCGAAGGCACCGAGGGTGTCATCGTGACCGAAGTCAATGGTGATAGCTATGCCGCCGAAAAGGGTGTTCGCCCGGGCGACATCATTATCGAGGCATCGCACAGCTCGGTTTCCACGGTCGAGGAAGTTTCAGACGCGGTCAAAAAGGCAATGGATGATGACAAACGCACCATCCTGATGCTGATTGAAACCTCGGCGGGACCTCGTTATTTCGGCCTGACGCTGAATAAGGAAGATTAAGACCTTCGGGTTTTACTCTCCCAAAATCAAAGAGGGCGGCCTTTGCGGGTCGCCCTCTTTGCATTCCGGCTTATGATTGCCGCTATCAGCTCGAAAAATCGGATTTTGCATATCCTTGCAGATACAGCAATGCGGTCAGATCACCATGATTGATGCAGATGCGCGCCTGTTCCTGAACCGATGGTTTGGCATGAAACGCCACACCAGTCCCGGCCAGTGAAATCATCTGAAGATCATTGGCACCATCGCCAACCGCAATGGCGTCCTCAACCCCGACACCCTGCTGGGCGGACAGTTTTTCAAGCGCATCGACCTTTGCCTGACGGTCAAGCACCGGTTTCTGAACCTTGCCCGTCAATGTGCCGTCTTTGGTAATCAGCACATTGGCCTGATCAAAATCAAAACCCAGTTCACGACGCACGGCACCGGTAAAGAAATCAAACCCGCCCGACACAAGGGCAGCGTAGGCACCATTGGCCTTCATGGTCGCCACCAGCGTTTTGGCCCCGCCGGTATATTCAACGGTCTTCCATGCCTCAGCCAGCATGTCGGTCGACATGCCATCCAGCAACCCGACCCGTTCATCTAGGGCGGCCTCGAAATCCAGTTCACCATTCATCGCACGCGCGGTTATCGCCGCAACCCGGTCCTTGACCCCGGCAAAGGCCGCCAGCTCATCAAGCGTTTCACCGGTGACCATGGTGCTGTCCATATCGGCAATCAGCAATTTCTTGCGGCGCGTTTTGGCAGTCTGGGTCACCGCATCGACACCAAGAGCGGCATCGCGAAGAGCCGTATCGGCAATATCGAGGCTGAGCCCGCCAAAGCCGATATCGCAGGCCTCACCCGCCGCCAGCCACGAAACATCCCCGACACGCGCCCCAGCCCCGGCCAGAACGGTTTTGGCGCGCGCGACAATATCGTCACCTAGCGCGTTCGAATTGGGGGCAGCGATCAGGGTCAGGACCAGATCCATGGATTGCGGGCTCCTTGACGGGACACAGGTAAATCAGATTTTCGTCTTTATCCGTATTGCGGGACGCGATGACAAGAAAAGTTTGATACATAACCGTTACAGACCGATATTCTGTCAAGCCGGGTTTCAAACAAGGGAGGTTAAGGAATGTCAGAAAACACAACAAGCAACGAGCGTAAGAAGACAAAATCTGCTTCCGAAGCTACCTGCGATATTGTCGATCAGCTTGCCATGGCGGAGATTGCGAATATCTTGTTTGAGCCCCAGCAAATCAAATTTTTCATACGACCGGCAAACCTAGAAGAATGAATAACAAGACCTTCCAACCCGTCCTGATCGTTGCTGGACCGACCGCCAGCGGCAAGTCCGCCTTGGCACTTGATCTGGCGGATGCGTTTGACGGTGTGGTGATCAATGCCGACAGCATGCAGGTTTATAAAGAACTGCGTGTGTTGAGCGCGCGGCCCGATGACCGCGAGATCGCGCGCGCGCCGCATCGGCTTTATGGCGTGCTATCCGGGCGCGAAGCATGTTCGGCCGGAAAATGGCGCGATATGGCGATGGCGGAAATTGCCGAATGTCATGCAAGCGGCAAGCTTTCGATCATTACCGGGGGTACGGGCATGTATCTGAATGCCCTGACCGAGGGGATCGCGCCGATTCCCGATATTCCTGCCGGGATTCGTGCCCAAGTGACAGCCAAGCTTGAAAAAGACGGGCATCAGGCCTTTTTTGAAGCATTTGCCAAACGCGATCCCGACACCGCCGCCACCCTTGATCCGTCAAATACCCAGCGCCTGATTCGTGCGGCCGAAGTTCTGGCGGGCACGGGGCGCGGGGTGGCGGCATGGCACCGCGAACCAATGGTAACCCCGCCCGACAGAATGGTTTTCAAAAAGCTGTGTTACATGCCACCGCGCGACATTCTTTATGATCGCTGCAACCGGCGTTTCGATTTGATGATCGAACAGGGCGCGATTGAGGAAGTCAGGAGGCTTTTGGCTGAAAACCTGCCGGAAACAGCGCCCGTGATGAAGGCCGTCGGCGTGCGCGAGATTGCAGCCTACCTTGCCGGCGAGATCGATCTTGAGACCGCCAAAGAGAAATCACAGCGCGAAACCCGGCGTTATGCCAAGCGTCAATTAACGTGGTTTCGCCATCAGATGAGTGACAAGGAGATCATCGACACGCAATATTCGGAAAGTTTGGCAGACAAATTGCGTAATGATGTTCACCAATTTCTGTTGACCACGCCAAAGTGAGGCGATAGGTTGGCCCTACCGCCGTCGAAATGGCGGAAAACCGCCGTTTCGGCGGATTTTTCAACTCCAGTTCAAGGGTAATTGGATCATGTATCAACCACGCGGTTATCACGCGACACGTTGTTGTCGCTAAGGAAGAGGCTCGAAAAACATGGCAGAACGTATTTTAAGCGGTTCGGAAGTAGTGTTGCAGGCCCTGGTCGATCAGGGTGTGGAAGTCGTGTTCGGCTATCCCGGCGGCGCCGTCCTACCGCTATATGACGAGATATTTAAGCAAAACAGGATTCGTCATATCCTAGTACGCCATGAACAAGCAGCCGTGCATGCCGCCGAAGGTTACGCACGTTCGACCGGAAAGGTCGGCGTTGTTCTGGTAACCAGTGGTCCGGGTGCAACGAATGCCGTTACCGGCCTTACCGACGCGTTGATGGATTCGATTCCCATCGTCTGCCTGACCGGCCAGGTACCGACCCACCTGATCGGCAATGACGCCTTTCAGGAAGCCGACACCACCGGCATCACCCGCCCCTGCACCAAGCATAACTATCTGGTCAAGGATAGTGCGAAGCTTGCACGCACGATGCATGAAGCATTCCACGTTGCGTCAAGCGGCCGCCCGGGTCCGGTCGTGATCGACCTGCCGAAAGATATTCTGGTTGCCAAGGCACCGTATCTCGAACCGTCACAGGTTCAGCACCGCACCTATAACCCGGTTGTCAAAGGCGACCGTGGTCAGATCGAGGAAGCACTCGAACTGCTGGCATCGGCGAAAAAGCCGATCCTGTATTGCGGTGGTGGCGTCATCAATTCCGGCAGCCAGGCCTGCAAGGTCCTGACGGAATTCACCCGTCTGACCGGTATTCCGATCACGCTGACGCTGATGGGGCTTGGTGCCTATCCGGCTTCGGATAAACAGTATCTTGGCATGCTGGGCATGCATGGTACGTACGAAGCGAACATGGCCATGCACGATTGCGATGTGATGATTGCGGTTGGTGCACGATTTGATGACCGCGTGACCGGCAACCTTGATTTCTTCTCGCCGGGTTCGCAGAAAGTCCAGATCGATATTGATCAAAGCTCGATCAACAAAAACGTTCCGGTCGATATCGGGATTGTCGGCGATGTCGGTCATGTCCTTGAAGACATGATGAAAATCTGGAAAGCCAAACAGCACAAGATCGAAGCCAAGGCGCTTGATAGCTGGTGGGACGAGATCGAAGGCTGGCGGGGCAAGCATTGCCTGTCCTACAAGCAGCCCAAGGATATCATCAAGCCGCAGCATGTGATCCGTCGCGTTCATGCACTCACGCGTGATCGCAAGACATACATTACCACCGATGTCGGCCAGCACCAGATGTGGGCGGCCCAGCATTTCGGCTTTGAACATCCGCATGAATGGATGACGTCGGGCGGGCTTGGCACCATGGGTTATGGCATGCCAGCGGCCCTTGGCGTTCAGGTTGCCCACCCGGATGCCACCGTTGTCTGCTTTACCGGTGATGCATCGATCATGATGAATATTCAGGAATGCGCGACGCTGACCCAGTATCGCCTGCCGGTGAAAACCGTCATCCTGAACAACCGTTACATGGGCATGGTCCGCCAATGGCAGCAATTGCTGCACGGGTCGCGCTATTCGGAAAGTTACAGCGAATCCCTTCCGGATTTCGTGAAACTGTCCGAGGCATTCGGCTTTACCGGTCTTACCTGCAACAACCCGGCCGATCTGGACGATACGCTTAAGCAGATGCTTGAGATTGATGGTCCGGTGATCCTTGATGTGGCCGTGGATGACAAGGAAAACTGCTATCCGATGATTCCGTCGGGCAAGCCGCATAATGAAATGCTGCTTGGCGCGGAAACCACCGGTGACGAAGCCATTGATTCCGACGAAGGGATGGTTCTGGTCTGATCCGCGAAACCCGTTCGCGTCAAGACATCATCAAAACCAAAATCAAAGGCCGGGCCGGGCTGCACATTGAATGCGCCCGCCCGCGCCCTAGCGGAGCAAGACCCGTGAGAGAAACCGAAATTTCGAAACACACGATATCCGTTCTGGTGGATAACGAAGCAGGCGTTCTGGCCCGTGTCATCGGCCTGTTTTCGGGCCGTGGCTATAACATCGAAAGCCTGACCGTGGCAGAGGTTGACGCCAGTTCCCACCAGTCGCGCATCACTGTTGTCACCTCGGGTACGCCCATGGTGATCGAACAGATCAAGGCACAGCTTTCACGTCTGGTGCCGGTTCACAAGGTCAGTGATCTGACCCTTTCGGGACCGTGCGTTGAACGTGAACTTGCCCTGATCAAGGTGATTGCATCGGGTGAAAAGCGCGTCGAGTCCCTGCGTATTGCCGATATCTTCAAGGCCCGCGCAGTCGATGCGACCAACAGTTCCTTCGTCTTCGAAATCATCGGAAGCCCGGAAAAAATTGACGCTTTCATCAAATTGATGGAGCCGTTGGGGCTTTCGGAAACTTCGCGCACGGGTGTCGCAGCAATTTCGCGCGGCACGCTGACGATGTGAGTTCGCCTGGGGTGCCTTGGCAGTCCCGCTTTAACAATTTGATCCATCCGCCACGCAAAGAAAAATCGCGTGGTCCAACGTCCAGAGGTATCGAAAGATGCGTGTTTATTACGACCGCGATGCAGATGTTAATCTGATCAAGACCAAAAAAGTTGCCATCATCGGTTACGGTTCGCAGGGCCATGCCCATGCACTGAACCTTCATGATTCCGGTGTCAAAGACGTTGTTGTCGGCCTTCGTGAAGGTTCCAGCTCGCGCAAAAAGGCTGAAAATGCCGGCCTGAAAACCATGACCCCGGCCGAAGCCGCCGCATGGGCAGATGTTGTCATGATCCTGACCCCGGATGAACATCAGGCTGCGATCTATGCCAACGAACTGCGCGACAACCTGAAAGACGGTGCCGCCCTTCTGTTCGCACACGGCCTTAACGTTCATTTCGGCCTGATCGAGCCGCGTGCTGATCTTGACGTCATGATGATCGCACCTAAAGGCCCGGGCCACACGGTTCGTTCCGAATACAAACGTGGCGGTGGTGTGCCTTGCCTCGTTGCCATCGAACAGAACGCGTCGGGCAACGCGCTTGAACTCGCACTTTCCTATGCATCGGCAATCGGTGGCGGCCGTTCGGGCGTGATCGAAACCAGCTTCCGCGAAGAATGCGAAACCGACCTGTTCGGCGAACAGGCTGTTCTTTGTGGCGGCCTGACCCAGCTGATCAAATACGGTTTTGAGACTCTGACCGAAGCCGGTTATGCACCGGAAATGGCCTATTTCGAATGCCTGCACGAAGTGAAGCTGATCGTCGATCTGATGTATGAAGGCGGCATGGCTAACATGCGTTACTCGATCTCGAACACCGCGGAATACGGCGACTATGTCACCGGCCCGCGCGTGATCGACGCATCGGTCAAAGAACGCATGAAAGAAGTTCTTGCCGACATTCAGGAAGGCAAATTCGTTCGTGACTTCGTTCAGGAAATGCATTGCGGCCAGCCGATGTTCAAGGCAACCCGTCGCCTGAACGCCGAACACGAAATCGAAGAAGTCGGCACCAAACTGCGCGCGATGATGCCGTGGATTGCGGCCAACCAGCTCGTCGACAAAGAAAAGAACTAAGCTTTACGCTTTGTTTTGCAAAACGGCCGTCCCGATGGGCGGCCGTTTTTGTTTGTCCACACACAACAGTCATGATGTGTTTGGGGTGGATTTTACAGGCCGATCCGCGTAATCCTGACCTTTAAAACTTTAACTCAACCATGAGCATTCTGAATGTCGGACTTTATCGATATCGCCCCGGAAGTCGCCGAAGCCCTTGCGGTGGGCAAGCCGGTTGTAGCCCTTGAATCCACCATCATCTCGCACGGGATGCCCTATCCGCAGAACCTTGAAACCGCGCAAGCGGTTGAGCAGGATGTGCGTGATAATGGCGCGATCCCGGCCACCATCGCGGTGATTGGCGGGCGTTGCAAAATCGGCCTGTCGCCGTCGGAACTGGAATATTTTGCCAAGAGCACCGACATTCTGAAACTGTCGCGCCGTGATATTCCTTATTGCATCGCCAAAAAACGCGATGGTGCCACCACCGTTTCAGCAACCATGATTCTGGCGGAAAAGGCCGGTATCAAGGTCTTTGCCACCGGCGGCATTGGCGGGGTTCACCGCGAACTGGCGGCAAGTTTCGATATCTCGGCCGATCTGACCGAACTTGGCAAAACCAGCGTTGCCGTCGTCTGCGCCGGTGCCAAGGCGATCCTTGATATTCCGATGACGCTTGAACATCTTGAAACGCTGGGTGTGCCGGTGATTGCATATGGCACCGATGAATTCCCGGCCTTCTATACCGTCAAGAGCGGCCAGAAAGCCCCGATCCGCCTTGATAGCCCGATCGAGATTGCCGAATTCCTGAAATCGAAATGGGACTTTGGTCTTGAAGGGGGTGCTGTGATCGGCAACCCGCCGCCTGCGGACAAGGCACTGGAGCTTGATGCGATCGAACATGCGATTGACAGCGCGCTGATCGAAGCCAAGGGCCTTAACATCCATGGTCGCGAAGTCACGCCCTTCCTTCTGGAACGCGTGACCCAGCATACCAAGGGCAAAAGCCTTGAAGCCAATATTGCGCTGGTGCGCAACAATGCGGTCCTTGGCGCAAAAATCGCGGTTGCGCTGGCGGGTTAAAGCCCGACCTGTTTCGATTTAAAAGGCAGTCATCGGGCTGCCTTTTTGTTTATTCCGGTGCTTTGGCAACCGGTCCGGAATAGGCCGGATCAAGGCGGGTATCTGCCACCGGCTCGCCCCAGATATTCTTGCAGGGTAAAACCCCGGCCCAGACCGGCAGACTGTAATCCTCCTCGTCATCGACAGGATCACCGGTGCGGACCTTGGCCGATACCTCGTTCAGGTCAAAACCAAGGAACATGGTGGCCTTGAGCTCCTGTTCACTGGGGTGACGGATCTGGTCCCAGCGGCCTTTGGACAACTTTTCAACAAACAGCCGGGAATGTTCCATTTTGCCTTCCGGATCGGCCACGATTTCGCCCCTGCCGTAAATTACCACCGAACGGTAATTGGCCGAGTGATGAAAGGCCGAACGTGCCATGACCAGACCATCCAGATGGGTGATGCACAGGCAGGCTTCCTCGCCATTGGCGATGGCGGCCAGAATGCGGTTCTTGGATGCACTATGGATATAAATCCGTTCGCCCACGCGCCAATGCGCGGTCGGGATCATCGACGGGCGACCATTCACAACTGTTCCGACATGGCAGATCAGGGCATCATCGATAATGCCATGCACAAGTTTACGGTCGTAACTCGCACGTTTGGGGCCGCGCACGATTTTGGTTGATGGATAGACTTCGTATTGGTCGGGAAGGTCGATGGTATCCGGCATTTTCTATTTCTCTGTAACTTCTGGTGGCGCGACGGGCTGGCGTCATCATCGGCATAATTGGACTTTATCAAAGGTCCGTTATAATAATTTTGATAGGACCAATTTTACTGACCCTGATTTTCGATAGGGCACAATGCGCAGCGACTTTACCTGGATCTATCCCAGCCATGCAGCCACGGCAGGCGATGAGAACGGCGATACGGCTTATCGCCGGCTTTATCTTGGCATCCGCCAGGCCATTCTGGACGGGCGACTGCATCCGGGTGAAAAGCTGCCTGCCAGCCGTGATCTGGCCAAAAGCCTTGGCATTTCGCGCAATACGGTGGTGACGAGTTTCGATCTACTGGTATCCGAAGGTTATCTTGAAACCCGGATCGGGGCCGGAAGCTTCGTTGCCAGTAGTCTGCCCGACCGGGAAATGACGGCAACCATCCTGCCCGCATCGGCCGATCAGGCCCGTAAATCCGCAAACCTTCCACGGCTTAGCCAAAGTGCGACCCGCATGCTGGCCTATGACCGGCGCTTTCCACGGTTTCGCGTGGCGCGTCCGTTTAACCCGGCAACCCCCGATCTTGATGCCTTTCCATTTGATCTTTGGGCCCGGTTACTGCGCCGAAGCTGGCGGGCCCCCACCCTTGACCTCACCATGCCGGTTGATCCGCTGGGCATGCCTTCATTGCGCGACGAGGTTGCCAAGTGGCTTCGCCAGTCCCGCGGGGTCAAATGCGATGCCGATCAGGTGATGATTGTTTCAGGCGCCCAGCAGGCGCTCGACCTGATTGCGCGTGCGCTTGTTGATCCGGGTGACGTGATCGCGACCGAGGACCCGGGTTATGAAGGTATTCGCGGGGTCCTTGCCGCCAGTGGTGCGACGTTGCTTCCGATCCCGGTCGATGAAGATGGATTGCAGGTCGACAGGCTTGATCAGGGTCCCCCGGCGCGCATTGTGGTCACGACGCCATCGCGCAATTATCCACTGGGCACGACATTGTCGCTTGCCCGTCGTCTTGCCCTTTTGGCATGGGCGGATGCCCATGATGCGTGGATCGTCGAAGACGATTATGACAGCGATTATCGCTATGACGGGCCGCCGTTATCGTCCCTTCAGGGGTTGGACCGGCAAAATCGCGTGCTTTATGTCGGCACGTTTTCGCGCGTCCTATTTCCCGGTATCCGGCTTGGATATCTGGTTTTGCCACCCGCCCTGATCCCGGTATTTCGCGGGATGCGCGGCTTTGCCGATGGCGTGCCCGCCCCAACGGCACAGGCCGCATTGGCCGCATTTTTTGCCGAGGGGCACTTTGGCGGCCATGTCCGCAAGATGCGGCTGAGTTATGGTGAGCGCCGGGCGCATCTGCGTGACCTGATCGAGACACGCGCCAGCGATATTTTGCAGGTCCTGCCATCGGATGGGGGATTGCATCTTTGCACGCGCCTTATCGGTGACCAGGACGATGCGGAATTGCAGGACCAGATGGTCAAGGCGCAGCTCGACTGCCGGGCGCTTTCATCCTACTATCATGATAAATCGACACAAAATCGCAGCAACCTGCCCCACGGACTGGTGCTTGGATTTGCCGGATGGAAAAAGAATGTGATTTCGCAAAGTTTCGATGAACTGATCAATCTGGTCCGCCGTACATGATGATGTACCCCGAGCCAGAGAGAGCGCATCGACATCCCTCTATGCTGTCACAGTCGATGTGCTCTCTCACCCTTTTGCCCCCTCCCTCCCCCAAGGTACGAGTTCCCGGATGCCTTCTGCTTCTGCCGCACCGATTGCCATCATGTGGTTTCGCAATGACCTTCGTCTTGCCGACAACCCGGCATTGAACGCCAGCGTAAAGTGGGCTCAGCAAAATAACGGCATCGTGCTTCCGGTATTTATCCTTGATCGGGTGATTGATGCCCAATTGGGCGGGGCGACGCGCTGGTGGCTGGAAAAAACCCTGACGCGTCTTGATGAAAGCCTTGCAACAGTGGCCGGAAAAAAGGCCCCCTGTCTGCGGGTTTTCAGATCGGATGCGCGGGACGTTTTCAATCAGTTGCAAACTGATCACAAAATCGGCGCGCTTTTCTGGAACCGGCTTTATGACAAGGCGTCCATCGCGCGCGATGCTGATATCAAATCATCCTTGCGCGATCAGAATATCGAATGCGAAAGCTTCAATGGTCAATTGCTGTATGAACCATGGGAAGTCAAAACCGGGGCCGGATCGGACTTCAAGGTTTTCAGTCCGTTCTGGCGGGCGTGTTTGAAACTGCCACCCCCGGCAGAACCCAAAAAAGCCCCTGAAAGCATCCCGCTTGGCGATCTGCAACTGAGCGATGAAGCAGATATTGCCGGGCTTGATCTGTCGCCCAAGCCGTTTGACTGGGCCACCGGCTTTGCCGATCGGTTCACGCCGGGTGAACAGGGCGCGATGGATCAGCTACATGACTTTATTGATGGCAGGCTTTCTGATTACGCCGACCTGCGCGACCGACCCGATCATCGGGTGACGTCGGAACTGTCCCCGCATCTGCGGTTTGGCGAGATCAGCCCGCGGCAGGTGTGGCACGCGGCAAACCATTACGCCGACGCCCATCCCGGCCAAGGCAAAACCGCATCAAAATTCATGGCCGAACTGGGTTGGCGGGAATTTGCCCATCACATCCTGTTTCATGCCAGGGATTTGAAATCCGTGCCGCTTCAGGGGCAATTCACCGATTTCCCGTGGGATGATGATCCAAAGGCGCTTGAACGCTGGCAACGCGGGCAAACCGGTTTTCCGATTGTCGATGCCGGAATGCGGGAACTTTGGCATACCGGTTATATGCATAACCGGGTGCGGATGATTGTCGGATCGGTACTGGTCAAACACCTTCTGATCCATTGGCGCGAAGGTCTGGCATGGTTTGACGATACGCTTGTCGATGCCTGCCCGGCCAATAATCCGTTTTCCTGGCAATGGATTGGGGGATGTGGTGCCGATGCCGCCCCCTATTTCCGGATTTTCAATCCGGTCCTGCAAGGCGAGAAATTTGACCCGGACGGCCGTTACGTCCGGCAATGGGTCCCGGAACTTGCCGATATGCCCGCGCAATATATCCATAAGCCGTGGGAAGCATCCCCGCTGATCCTGAAGGCCGCAGGGGTGGATTTGGGGCAGAGCTATCCCGAGCCCCTGATCGGGGTCAAAGAAGGCCGTGAGCGGGCGCTGGCGGCTTATCAGGATATGAAACGGGCAGCGACCTAGCCGCCGCCCGGTTTCGATTTGCCGGGCGGGCTACTTCCAGAACAGCTTCTGCTTTTCGAATTTCTTCCATGCCTTATCAAGCCCCTGAAGGCGATGATCGGCGCGTGCGCCGAACCAGCCGGAAATCAGGCCAATGGCGATCATGCCGTCTTTGGAAAGCTGCGGCCGCAAGGCCATCAGGCGGGATTCTGCCACGGCAACATCATTCAGCCAGCCAAGAATTTCCTGCAAACCCGTCAGTTCCTTGCGGAATTTATTGACCGGTTTGGCCGCATAAACCTCGCCAAAGAAATCGCTGCCATAGCGCATCTGTTTGACATCCAGACGCAAGGCGTGAAGTTGTGGCACCGTAAGCTTACCAACGTCGTCGCCGCGTTTGGTCACGCGTTTATAGGCCCGGCTCAACAGCGGTTCTGCCAGTTTTGTGACAGGTGCAGACATCGCCTTCATCTGGGTGGCATCCGCCCCCGATGCCCAGCGCGAATAACTCGACCATGCGCCAAGCAACAGCAAAAGCTGCTGATACTCGAAACTTTCAAGCATTTCGCGCGCGGTCACCAAGGCCGCTTCGCGCTGCTTGGCGGCAGCCTTGCGCAGATCGGCGACGCCGGGATGATCGGGAAAGCGTTCCTCGACCATCGGCAGGGTTTCGGTCAGGAAAACATCCCAGTCGCGCAGGCCATCAAGCGCCTTGGTGCAATGTTTCAGCAGGCGGCGGATCAGGACAGCCTCGCCCTGCGGCAGGTTTTTCTTAAACAGGTTGAACGCCACCCGAAGGCGACGCATGCCAACCCGCATCTGATGGCAGCCTTCGATATGAAGGTCATCACGCACGCAAATCTCGTTACCAAGGATCATCCGAAGCCCTTGCGCAAGAACCGCCCGAAACGAAATTTCGGCCGACATATCGGCAGCAAGCCCGACCGGAGGGGCCTTATAGAAGCCAGGTGTCTCGTTAAGATAAAGCGCCCGTCCGCGCGATGCCTTTGAGCGCAGGCTCAGGAACAGGGGTACGGTGCGTTGCAGTTCAAGTGCCAGATCAAACAGGGCGGCGGGATGGCCTTCCTTCAGCTCCAGCTCCACCTCGGACAGGGGTGATTCTTTCTCCGCGGTGCGCACCACGCCCTGATCGATTGCCAGTTCCATGATCGCGTCGCGATAGGTCAGATCAACCGCACTGCGTTTCAGATCGGTTTCAAAAATCCGTTCGATCTTCTTCTTTTTAACGTGCTTATCAAGCAGTCCGACGACGTCTTCATCGGTGAATTTATCCAGATCAAGAACGCCATCGGGCAGTTCGACATTCCATTCATGACGTTCCGGCAGGGCTTCGCGAAGTCCGTTTGATGCCTTGACGGTCTGCTCCCACCCGTTCGTTCCCTTCTTGCGCACACGCAGGGCCAGCCCCTTGCGGGCCAGCGAAAGCTTGGGCGTGTCGTGATAGATGGACACAAGATGGGTGGTCAGAAGACGACGGCCTTCCTTGACCTCGCGCAGGACGGGTGCCTGCTTCAAACGCGATACATGTTTCGGATCGATACGGAGCTTCAGTTCGATCTCGATCTGCTTTTCGGCCATCAGGGTCCCCTGGATGTTTGTTATTGCAGCGCAGAACACGCTGTCTGCCATAACGTCATAGCCCGATTTGTGTTTCAGCAGTTTGAAACCAGCCGCCAGACATCATGGTAACGGGATGTAAAATTTCCGCAACATTCCTGACATAACTGTCTCTTTTCAAGCGTTAATGTTGCGGCTGACATCTTGCGCGCACGGTTGTTTTCATTTGAAAAGCGAACCGACGCGATACGTTCGTTTGAGCAGCAAAGGTATGAGGAATCATCAAAACACCCGGACGAATCCCAAATTTGTCGAGGATGAAAAGCTGCCGTTGCCCGCGATTCCCTCCCCTTTTCTGACGGCATATAAAGTTTTTCAAAAAAGTTCTTGATTTGTTCTTTTATTTATGGCATAAGATAAAAGTCAACGGGATAAATGCCCCCGGACCGAACCCCGCAAAGCCTTGTGCTTTGCGGGGTTTTGCGTTTGGGGCCGGATCAAAGAGGTGATCAGGATGCAGCGGCAAAGACACAGACAGGGCGGCGGGGTAATCCGCAGGATATGGGTCGGTGGATGGCGGAGCCATTACGGCGGCATTTCGCGCCGGGTCTAACAGGTTTCGAATACGCTTGTTTGTCATGACGGGAGAGGTGCGTCTTATCGGGAAAGGTATCCCGATTTGCCGGAGGCGGCAGCAATGGCAGCAGTGGGCTTTGGCCCGCCGATGGTGGACAGGTGGGGCCGTGCGCCCTAAGTCCGTCTTTGGCGAAAATGACCGACGCCCGAAGTGTGTCCGGGCCGAACCGGTTGCCGGAAATGCCATCAGGGCCGAGAGTGATCAGAGCGGGCCAGAAGCCCGAGAGCCGTCGGTTGGCAGGAATGGCGAAGGCCCGAAGTTTGTCTGGATGTCGGGGTGGCAGGTTGGCACCGTGACCGGAAGATGATCGAAGTGGGCAACGAGCCCGTGGACCGTCTGTAGGTGGTCCGTCGGCGAGGTTGCTGGAGGCCCGAGGTTTGTTCGGGGTTCATCAGTGACGCGCATGAAGCGATGGTCCTGCGAAACACTGGGGAAGTGCCGAAGGTGGTGTCTGACATGCCGGAGATCGGATCGACACACGAGATTCAGGACATTGCGAAACTGGTTTCGCAACGCAGCGCCAGACCGCTCCTTTTTGGATTAGGCACTATGCAAAATAGAGCGCCAAACTATGCAAAAAGCCACGCGCTGCTTTAGAATGTTTGGACTTCTTCAAGATGGGGGATATCAAAAAAATGAAACGCGACTTTCGTTCGCGCACAAAAAAACCCGGCCAATGGCCGGGTCATTTTGGGCTACCTAAAGATGGTGCCCGGGGGCGGATTCGAACCACCGACACGCGGATTTTCAGTCCACTGCTCTACCAACTGAGCTACCCGGGCATTCTTTAAGCGTCTCCGTTTCCGGAGCGTTCCCTGCGGAACGAGCGGGGTTATACAAACTCCTTCGGGGCTTGTCCAGCCTCAAATCGCATTTTTTTTATGCGCGAAAATCTTCTTCATCTTCAAGGTCTTCAAGATACTCTGGCGGTTCGGTCGCGGGGACGGCATAGCTTTCATTGAGCCATTTGCCGAGGTCGAGATCAGCGCAGCGTTTCGAGCAGAACGGCCTGTATTTTTCCACCACCGGCTTGCCGCACATGGCACAGCCCGAGCCTGCTGTTTTAACTGTGTTTTTTTCAACCATATCAGAGTTTCTCCAGCCTGTAGTCAGCGCGCGAAAGGCTTTCGTCGGCGGCCAGTTCCGGCGCCATCCCCATCGCACGTTCAAGAATTTGTTGCCCGTGGCTTCCCGGCACAAGGTCCGCGACAAGGTCCTTTGACAGATAAAGCCTGTATCGCCCGCCCTGCCCGCTGCGCATATCGCGAATCACGGAACGCAGCACAAAGTTCAATGCTGCCGTTCGCGTCGGCATCGGATCAGGCAGCCTGCCTTGCATCAGTTCACCAAGGGCAATGCCGCCGCGCTGCCGGGTCAATTCAAACAGGCCCAGCCGGGTAAAACCGCCAAACTGGACCGCACCGCTCATTTCCGGGCCAAAGGCATCACGAAGGGCGGCTTCGAACCGGTCGCGCGATGCCTTGCCCGCCATGCGAAGCGGATCAATCACCACCAGACCGCCAATATTGCGCAACTGCAATTGGCGGACAATTTCGGGTGCTGCGCGCAAGTTGACCTGCTCTGCCCGCCTTGCCTGATCATTGTCGGAATCCGATCCGCCTGCATTGACATCAATCGCACAAAGTGCGGTCGTCTGTTCGATGGCGATCCAGCCACCGCCCGGAAGCGGCACACGCGGTTGCAGGGCGGTTGCGATATCGTCTTCGATATCCTGATCATCAAACAGCAGGCGCGTGCCGTCATGACGGATCAGGTGCGCATCATCCAAACCACGTGCGCGCAACAATCCACGCAAACGCACAAATTCGTCCGAACCATCAACAATGCATTCGCCGCCCGCCATCACGTGGCGTTCGATCAGCTGATCGGCATCCGACAATGCCTTGAAAACCACAACCGGCTTTGCCGGTGATGCAAGGGCCGCCTGGGCGCGTTTCCACACAGCCCGAAGCTGTCCAAGTTCGCCTGCCAATGCGCCGTCATCCCAATCGATTGCCAGACTGCGCAGCGTGATGCCCTCTTCGCGGGCGATCAGCCCCTTGAACAGGGTCATGAGCACCGCACGCCGGTTTTCGTCCTTGAGCTTGCGGGGGAGTTCCACCAGACCGCCGCGCTTTGCGTCGGTGGGATGCTCGTTCGGGCGCAGGATCATGCCCAGCCCCTCTATCGCGATGCGGCCGGTCAGTTTCGGGCCTTTATCCTCGAACCCGAGGCGGGAAATCTGCACGATGACCCATTGGCCTTCATGAAGCGGGCCGTCAATGCGATCAAACGGCAGCAGACCATCGGCAACGCCATCAAGAACCACCATGGCCGCAGCCATTTCAGGAAGAATTTTCGAAACACGGCCCAGATGAATGTCAAAGCGCGCCGGGCCACCACGATCAATCCATAAACGCGCCAGCCGGTCATTGCGGATCAGGGCAATGCGCCGTTCGCATGCGACGGCATCAATCAGCAGGCGGTCTGTTTCTGTTCCGCCAGCCACCATGATCACATCCCCTGTTTGAAACCAAGACCGCGCAGCATACCGTCAGCCTCGCACAGCGACAGGCCAACGACATTGGAATAGGACCCGGTGATGCTTTTAACAAACGTTGCGGCATATCCCTGAATGGCATAAGCGCCTGCCTTGCCCTGCCACTCGTCATGGGCCAGATAGCGCGCAAGATCGTCATCGCCAAGGCGGCGGAAAATCACCTGTGTTTCGATCACGCGCGCGCGGGTCGTACCATCGGGTGCAACCACGCAAAGACCACCATAAACACGGTGACGTCGACCGGAAAGCAGCGAGAGGAATTTGCGGGCCTCGTTCGTATCGGTCGCCTTGCCCAAGGCGCGACGGCCACAGGCCACAACCGTGTCGGCGGCAAGAACAAAACATCCCGCATGGTCGGCGGCAATCGCACGTGCCTTTTCCTCGGCCAGGCGCAAGGCAAGCCGACGCGGACTTTCATCATCATGCGGAGTTTCGTCGATATCAGCAGGGATAACCTGATCTGGCACAATTCCGATCTGTGCCAGCAGCTCAAGACGCCGCGGCGATGCAGAGGCCAAAATCAGTTTCGACAAGTCGCGGCTCCCCACAGACATCCAAAGCCAAACCAGAAGGGTTGTAGACACAGCAAAACGCAACCTTGCGCGCAAACCTAAACTGCGCGCCCGGCAACGTCAATTTTTGCGGTATTACAGGTTCCGGATTACTTGAAACGGAAGGTAATACGACCCTTGGTCAGGTCATAAGGCGTCATTTCGACGCTGACGCGGTCACCAGCAAGAACACGAATGCGGTTCTTGCGCATCTTGCCCGAGGTATGAGCAAGAATTTCGTGATCATTGTCCAGCTTCACGCGAAACATCGCATTGGGCAGAAGTTCGACAACAGTGCCCTGAAACTCGATAACGTCTTCTTTAGCCATGAGACTCCTAGCTTTCGTATTGCAATACCAATTACCGGTGGCCCGCAAACTGCTCCGAACGCGCAAAAAGGTCAAGCCCTTTCACGCAAGGCACAAAGCGGCCCAGCACTGCATTTCAATCATGCCCTGCGTGATGGCATAAACCTGCACCGGGAAATCATGTTGTTTCCCACGACCAATCCCCTTTATGGTTCCAAGGCCCCCATCAAGGACCCTGACCATGACCGCCAATCATCCCCATCCCGTCAACCCGCCCCAAATCCGGCCCGCCACCGCACAGGATGTTGACGATATCCATGCCATGCTGTTTGAAATTGCCCGTGCCACCGGGTGCGAGGATAAATTCAAAAGCACAGCGGAAGATCTGGCGCGTGATGGGTTTGGCCCCAACCCGGCGTTCGAGGCCCTGATTGCGCATGACGGGGATACACCGGTCGCACTTTGCCTTTATTTTCCGAGCTATTCGACATTTCGTGGCAAGGCCGGGATTTACATTCAGGACCTGTTTGTCGCCCCGGAATATCGCGGGGGCGGTTTTGCCCGTCATCTGATTGCAAAGGTTGCCGAACGGGCCCGAACACGTGGCCAGCATTATATCCGCCTGTCGGTCGATGCCGAAAACGTCATCGGGCAGCGGTTTTATGCCCGTATCGGCATGCGGCATGCCCATGATGAAAGAATATACGTGCTGGACGGGGATGCGTTTGACGCGCTGATTGACGGCCCGTACGGGGCGTGTGTTTAAACCTTGGGGGCGGGACCGACCGGGAAGCGTTCAAGGATGCGTTTTTTGATCTGGTCGCGGACCTGTCGATAGGCTTCAAGGCGGATTTCGCGTGAACCTTCGACAATCGTGGCGTCGAAGGTATTCCAGAATTCGACATCACAGGCCATGGTGCGGGTCATTTCGACCGCCCTGTGCTGGGCTTCTGGTGACAGGGTGATGATCAGGTCAAAGAACCCGTCTTCAAGTTCGTCAAATGTCTTGGATTTATAGGTCGAGATATCCAGCCCGATTTCTTCCATGACCGCGACGGCAAAACCATCAAGATCACCGGCACGCAAGCCGCAGCATTCAACATACACCTTCGTTCCGTGATAGTGACGCATAAGCGCAGCCGCCATCACGGATCTTACAGCATTGAAGCTACAGGCAAAAAGAACCGAACCGGGGAGTTCTTCTGCCACCGTGCCCTAACCCCGGATATGAAGGACGCAGATCAGGGTAAACAGGCGACGCGCGGTGTTTTCATCAATCGTCACCTTTTCCGACAGCAGTTCACGAAGCTGTTCGGATCCTTCGTTATGCAGGCCGCGGCGCGCCATATCGATGGTTTCGATCTGTGCGGCACTCGCCTTTTTGATCGCGTCGTAATAGCTTTCGCAGATCATGAAGTAATCCTTCACGATCCGGCGGAACGGGGTTAACGGCACGACAATGGTGGTCAGGTTTTCGGTATCGTCATCGCCGCGCACATCCATATAGATGCGGTTATCCTCGATGCGCATGTGAACCGAATACGGACCTTCGAAGCCGCCCTTGGGCACGAAATGGTTATCTTCGAGAAGGTCATAGATGGCCACCGCCTGCTCGTGCTCGACCTCGGGGCGGCGACGCACCTTGTATTTCTCGTCGAGATAGATACCGGCAATGCATTGGTTGTCTGCAATTTCTGCCATCTTAGTCTCCCTGCGATCCCTCGGCGCTGCACTGCAACAGCTTACATGCGGTTGGACCGGATCGCCACAGAAAGTCCGTGTGCCTGCAAACCTTCGCTTTCGGCCAGTGCAATCGCCGCCGGGCCGATTTTGGCCAGACTTTCGGGCGTGCATTTGATCAATGACGACCGCTTGATGAAATCAAGCACACCCAGACCCGACGAGAAACGCGCCGAACGGGCGGTTGGCAGAACATGGTTTGGCCCGGCAACATAATCGCCAATCGCCTCGGGCGTGTAACGGCCCAGGAAAATGGCACCGGCATGATGAATGTCTTCGGCAAGCGCGTCCGGGTCATCCACAGCCAGTTCAAGATGTTCCGGTGCGATCCGATCAACCAAGGCCGGAGCCTGCGTCAGATTTTCGACCAAGACAATTGCACCAAAGTCGCGCCAGCTTGCCCCGGCGATTTCCGCACGCGGCAGTTTTTCAAGATGCGCATCAATGGCGTCCTGAACACGATCGGCAAAAGCCGCATCATCGGTAATCAGGATCGACTGTGCGACCGGATCATGTTCGGCCTGCGACAGCAGATCAGCCGCGACCCAGCTTGGATCATTGCTGCCATCGGCAACCACAAGGATTTCCGACGGACCGGCGATCATGTCAATCCCGACCTGCCCGAAAACACGACGCTTTGCGGCCGCGACAAAGGCATTGCCCGGACCAACGATCTTGTCGACCGGCTTGATGGTTTGCGTCCCATAGGCCAATGCTGCAATCGCCTGTGCCCCGCCAATCCGGTAAATTTCGTCAACACCGGCAATCCATGCGGCGGCCAGAACCAGCGGGTTCATTTTATTGTCAGGGGTGGGTACGACCATCACCAGACGTTCCACACCGGCAACCTTGGCCGGAATGGCGTTCATCAGCACCGAAGACGGATAGGATGCCAGCCCACCGGGCACATAAAGCCCGGCAGCCGATACCGGACGCCAGCGCCAACCGAGTTCGACCCCGGTTGCATCGGTATAACGTTCGTCAGAAGGCATTTGCCGATCATGGTAGGAACGAATGCGTTCAGCGGCCAGTTTCAGCGATTTCAGGAGATCAGCATCGATTGCGCCAACGGCGGCATCGACTTCGTCCTTTGTCACAACCATGCCAGCCGCATCAATATTCAGGCGGTCGAACTTGTTGGTGTAATCACACACCGCTTCGTCTCCGCGTGCGCGGACATCGGCAATGATATCGGCAACCGCAGCATCAACATCGGCATCCGATTCCCGCTTCATGCCAAGCAGTTTGACAAAGCCTTCTTCGAAATCGGCATCGGTGATCGAAAGTTTAATCGGCATTGCGCACCTCGGAGAAACGGTCAATCCAGGGCTGAACATCGGTCGGGCGGGTTTTAAGTGCGGCCCGGTTGACGATCAGGCGCGAGGTGACATCGGCAATATGTTCAATTTCGCGAAGGCCGTTGGCCTTAAGCGTGTTGCCGGTCGACACAAGGTCAACGATACGACGGCACAGGCCAAGGGTTGGTGCCAGTTCCATCGCCCCGTTCAGCTTGATGCATTCGGCCTGTACCCCGCGCGCGGCAAAATGATTGCGGGTGACGTTGGGATATTTGGTGGCAACACGGACATGCGACCAGCGCGACGGATCATCGCCATCAATCATTTCTTCGGGTTCGGCCACGGCAAGGCGGCAATGCCCGATATCGAGATCAAGCGGGGCATAAATTTCGGAATAATCGAATTCCATCAGGACGTCATTGCCGCAGACACCGATATGGGCCGCCCCAAAGGCAACAAATGTTGCAACGTCAAAGCTGCGCACACGGATGATATCGATATGCGGATGATTGGTGGCGAAACGCAGGGCCCGGGATTTCGGATCGTCAAATGCGGCTTCCGGTTCGATCCCGGCTGCGCGCACCAGCGGCATTACCTCGTCTAGAATGCGCCCCTTTGGCAGGGCCAGCACCAGCTTTTCGTCACTCATCAATCAGTCGCCTTACGCGTTTATCTGTCTGTCCCGGCCTGCTGGCCGATAGCCCATGTCATTATGCAGGGTAATTATGCAGGAACACGGACACGTTCGATCTGCGCCCCGCAGGCGCCAAGTTTTTCTTCCAGCCGCTCATAACCGCGGTCCAGATGATAGACACGGTTAATAATCGTCTCGCCCTCGGCTGCCAAGCCTGCAAGTACCATCGATACCGATGCGCGCAGATCGGTCGCCATGACTTCGGCCCCCGACAGTTTGGCACTGCCGCGCACGATGGCGGACCGGCCATGCACGTTGACATCAGCGCCCATGCGGCTCAGTTCCGGGACATGCATGAAACGGTTTTCAAAAATCGTTTCGGTGATCATGGATGCGCCATTGGCGACTGCCATCAGGGCCATGAATTGCGCCTGCATGTCGGTCGGGAAGCCGGGATAGGGTTCGGTCATGACATCAACCCCCTTAAGGGCGGCGCGATTGCCGCGCACGATCATGCCGTCTTTGGTTTCCTCGATCTCGACACCGGCCTTGCGCATCGACACGATCAGGCTTTCGATCAGTTCGGCCTTTGTTCCGACCAGCTCGATCTCGCCGCCGGTAATGGCGGCGGCAATGGCATAGGTACCGGTTTCAATGCGGTCCGGCACGACGGAATGTTCCGCACCATGCAGGCGCGGCTTGCCGGTGACCTTGAGCGTATCGGTCCCGATGCCTTCAATTTCGGCCCCCATCGCGACAAGGCAATGGGCCAGATCGGTGACTTCGGGTTCGCGGGCCGCATTGGCGATTGTGACCACACCATCGGCAAGGGACGCCGCCATCAGGGCGTTTTCGGTCGCACCAACCGATACCTGCGGGAACAGGATATGCCCGCCCTTGAGCCCTTCTGGGGCGCGGGCTTCGATATAGCCCTCGGTCAGGTGGATTTCAGCACCCATCGCCTCAAGCGCCTTCAGATGCAGGTCAACCGGACGGTTACCAATCGCACAGCCACCGGGCAGCGACACACGTGCCACACCACACCGCGCCACCAGCGGCCCCAGCACCAGAACCGATGCCCGCATTTTGCGGACCAGATCATAGGGTGCGGTTGTCGATGCGATTTCCTTGGCCGTCATTTCCAGAACCCGACCGGTATGGCCGCCATTGGGCGCATGGCCGTTCAGATGCAACGCGACACCATGCTGCCCCAACAGGTTGGCCATCGATGTGATATCGGCCAGATGCGGCAGGTTGGAAAGGGTCAGCGTCTCATCGGTCAGAAGGGCTGCTGCCATCAGCGGAAGGGCCGCATTCTTGGCACCGCCAATTGCAATTTTGCCCTGCAAGCGGCGACCGCCGGAAATCTTGATCTTGTCCATTCAATCCTCGTATGCCCATGCCGATTGCGACATGGCGGTTACTCGTGTCTTTGGCGATGCCGCCTTTATGGCATTGCCTTTATCACAGGCGTGGCAGCGTGACACCTTTTTGGCCCATATATTTTCCTGCGCGATCCGCATAGGAGGTATCGCATTCGCTTTCGGCTTTCAGGAAAATGAACTGGCAGGCCCCTTCGTTGGCGTAAATGCGGGCCGGAAGTGGCGTGGTATTGGAAAATTCAAGGGTGACGTGCCCTTCCCATTCCGGTTCCAGCGGGGTGACATTGACGATGATGCCGCACCGCGCATAGGTCGACTTGCCAAGGCAGATCACCAGCGTATCGCGCGGGATACGGAAATATTCGACCGTACGCGCCAGGGCGAAACTGTTGGGCGGGATCACACAGACATCGGTCTGACGATTGACAAACCCTGCGTCGGAAAATTCCTTGGGATCGACAATGGCCGAGTCGACATTGGTGAAAATCTTGAATTCGTCGGCAACCCGGGCGTCATAGCCATAGGAACTGACCCCATAGGAAATGACACCATCGCGCTTGAAACCGTCGACAAACGGTTCGATCATGCCTTTTTCCTGCGCCATCTGGCGTATCCAGTGATCCGGTCTTACCGACATATCGCCACCCCTGTTGTGCAAATTGGCATTGTGCCATTGGTTTTACCCGTGCGGGGCATGCAAGATCAACCGGGTGATGCGGGCGACGGGGCCAATTTGGTATTTTTCTTGAAATGGAGCTCCGAAACCGGTGGGAAGCGGACTAATCCTTGCCCGAACCGTCCGAACCGCTGCCCTGATCGTTGGCATCGGTATCCTGTTCCACGGCTTTGCGCGAACGTTGCTGCTGTTTTCGGCGCGCCAGATTGGCACGCAGGGCTTCGGCTTCACGTTTTTTGCGCTCTTCGTTGGTCGCGGGATATTGCTTGCTTTGCTGTTCTGTCATCTTGCCAATACGTTTCTGGTTCCAAAGGTCCGGCTTTTATAGAATATTCCGAGGCAGAATGCAGCCTTGACCAACAAAATTGCACCATCCGCGCAAGATCAAAAATCTTCGCATAATTCGGGCTTGACCAATTGCCAGCCAGTGGCCTATAACCCGCCCGCACCGCAAGGGCTCGATGCTGCTGTAGCTCAGGGGTAGAGCACTCCCTTGGTAAGGGAGAGGCCGGGAGTTCAAATCTCCCCAGCAGCACCATTGCCCGACGATCAGCCTTTTAAGGGCTGCTGTAGCTCAGGGGTAGAGCACTCCCTTGGTAAGGGAGAGGCCGGGAGTTCAAATCTCCCCAGCAGCACCATTTTCCAGACATTTACGACCTGCCCTGACAGACGCACAACCCGACTGTGCAATGGTGTTTTTTTTCCGCCCAAGATGCAATTTCTGCCTATCCCTTTGATGTGGGCGGCACTCTTTTGCATAGCCACTGGTCAAATCCTCCGCTCCAAACGGCAACTTTTGCGTGTAAATCCCGGCATATTAATTGCTTGGATTGTTTCCTCAATTGCATGGGGAACGCATCATGACCATCCTGACAAACACATATAGTGCCAGCTCCGCAAATGCTGCCTATGCGTCTTCGACGCAATCTTCAAACGGGTCGCATCCGACCTTTAGCGAGGAAATGTATTCCGATCCGGAAATGCGCCCTTATCTCGAACAATATTACGAGAAAGCCTATGCCCCGATGCGCGAACGCATCGCCGCCATGCGCGAGGATGGATATACGCCCAAAACCATCCAGACCGAAGACGGTGGCATTGCGCAGGAAATTTCGGCGGATCAATATGAAGCCATGATACCGGATTTCGACAAATGGCTTGAAGGTCAGAAAACCATCATTCCGGGGATTCGTGACTCTGTCGACATATTCCGCGAAGGTGCGCAAAGGCATGTTGATTATCTGGAAAAAAATCATCCGGACAGTCAATCGGACGTCCGGGCCGTATTTTCCAATGGCGATCAGATTCTGGGATATCTGTATGAAAACGGGGGAATGGTGACGCACGATAGAGGCAGCCATCTGCGGACATATAGCGATCAGGCAGACAAGCTGGGTTTGAGAGGTCAGGCGCGTGTTGATTATATCGCCGATGCCATATCGCGCGATTATTCCAGCATCGATGTTTCGCGCTATGACGACCAGAATGCGCCAACACGACGTGAATTTTCAGAACGCTGGTATCCTGATCACGATGTGGACCAGTCATATCAGGCCAGCCTGCAAGAGGCACGGTCACAGCTTGCGGCAGCAGAAGAACGCTATCGCCAACAGCAGAGCAACATCACCGAGATGCATAGCTATCTTCTTGGCCTGATGGAACAGGAACATTTCAGCTGATTACTTCGGAAACTTTTACTCATAAAGTATCAGGTCCGACCCGATAATCGGCCAACGCCAGCTTCAAACTATATCACTTATAAAGCACGTTCGAGTGATATAAAGACACGTTATCTCTGAAGCAAAAAGCGTAAAGAAAAAATCGTCGTATCAATACCCAGAGCTTTATAGCAAATAACGGCAAGCAGAAGAGGGTAACCTGCTGTAGAAATGGCAGCGACCAAAACGCCCCCAGAGATTCCATACACAGTCATAGAAATCAATAATCCACATAAGACAAGGCAAGTCCAAAGCATCATAATTCGTGAAGTTACCTTATGGAGACCGGATATATTCAGAAGAGAAATACTAGGACCAGCAGCAACATGAACAACATATGCACAGAGCATTATTCGCAAAAAGGGAACCGCTTTAAGATAATCCGCTCCGAATGCAGAAAGAAGAAAAGGTGAGAATAAATAGAAAACAATACAAACTGGAACCGCAATAAATATAGAAAAAGCCATCGCCCTTGTAACAATTGACTGAACTTCCATTTTATCGCCAACAATTATCGCGCGAGATAAAAAAGGTGTAATTATTGAATTTACAGCGGTTAGAGCAAATGACACGAGCATTGCCAACCTACTAACTGCACCAATCTCTCCCGCATCAAATGCAGATAAAATAATCCCAGCTACAATTACGGGTGATTGATTAATTAAAGATATCGAAATATTTGAGAAGACAACGCTCGCACCAACATTCAACCACAGTCGAATATCTTTAAATCCAATTCTGGATTCAAAATTCCAATCAACATACCTCTTCTTAATGATGACAATGAAAGCAAAAAAATTAGAAAAAATTAGAGCAATCGCATAAGAAAAAACAATAGAAATGAGGCTTAACGTCTCCATGCGGGCAAAGAGAAAAACTGATATACAAATAGAAAAAATCAAAGGCCGAACAATTGCCTCTGGCATCACAGCGATAGAAACATTTTCATTCGCTCGAATGATTCCTTGGGAGACGACTAAAACAACTGAAAGCGGCAGGCATACTCCTGTAGAAATCCCGATTCCCCAATCGTATCCTCTAAAGTTGACGAGTAAAACTGCCAGCCCGAGCCCACCCAAAAGTGAAATTGAACCAGAGAAAAACAAAACAAAGCGCTGTATTCTACTTACAAGGCTTCCCCTCCCCTCACTCCGATATACTGGCAAAAACCTTACAATGGCAGCATCCATACCAAATGTCGCAACAGGTGTTGCGGCAACAATCAATCCAAGTATGACACTGAAAAAGCCAAATATCTCCTTTCCACCATAGCGAGAAATAAGCAAGCTGATGAGAAACATCATGCCCGCAGAAAAGGCATTGGCAAAAAGAACAAAAATTGCAGCAAATTTCAATTCAGGTTACTCGTAAAAGAATCGGAACCATTCGACAAAGCGGCCAATCCCGGTTTCAATCGAGGTTTCCGGCTTGAAACCGACGGCATCGGTCAGGGCATCGACATCGGCATAGGTCGCCGGAACATCGCCGGCCTGCATCGGCAGCATGTTTTTATCAGCCGTCTTGCCCAGTGCCTTTTCGAGCGTTTCGATCATGTGCATCAGTTCGACCGGGCTGTTGTTGCCGATATTGAACACGCGATAGGGTGCCGAACTGGTTGCCGGGTCCGGTTTGGCCGGGTTCCAGTCGGGATTAGGGGCAGCAACGGTTGAAATGCAGCGATGAACACCTTCGACGATATCGTCGATATAGGTGAAGTCACGGCGCATTTTTCCTTCGTTAAAGACGTCAATCGGTCGTCCTTCCAGAATGGCCTTGGTAAACAGGAACAACGCCATATCAGGCCGACCCCAAGGACCATACACCGTAAAGAAACGAAGGCCCGTGGTCGGCAAGCGGTAAAGATGGCTGTAGGTATGCGCCATCAGTTCGTTGGCTTTTTTCGATGCGGCATAAAGACTGATCGGGTGATCGACATTGTGATGCACCGAAAATGGCATTTCGGTATTCATGCCATAAACCGAACTGCTTGAGGCATAGACCAGATGCTTCACACCGTTATGGCGGCAGCCTTCAAGGATATTGGTAAAACCGACAAGGTTGGCATCAATATAGGCATGCGGGTTTTCAAGCGAATAGCGAACGCCAGCCTGGGCCGCAAGGTTGACGACATAGGTCGGCTTTTCGGTTGCGAACAGATCAGCAATACCATCGCGATCTTCCAGATTCATGCGGACAAATTTAAAGCCGTCCCGCCCTTCAAGCCGTGCAAGCCGGGCTTCTTTCAGCGTGACGTCATAATAATCGTTGACGTTATCAAGCCCGATTACGGTGCTGCCCTGATCCAGCAGCTTCTGGCAAAGATGCGATCCGATAAAACCGGCAGCCCCGGTAACCAGAACCGTTTCATTTGCGGGAATGACAAAGTCGGACATCACGATCAGTTTTCCTGTCTTGAAAGGCTATTGCCCAAGAATTGGGGGCATCCAAAATCCAGACTTTCCTGTAACAGCCTATACTTTGGCACGCAAGACAGCATGCTTTATGCAAGGCACCAAAGGTATAGACACCGGGCGAGACTCCTGCGAATTTTCCTGCTATCCTTACGTATCGATTTTGTATCGCCACGGAAAACCATTTCGATCCGATGATTACGACCGGTCAAACCATAACGAACCCCGCTGGTGGTGGATTGGGCATCGTCCTGAATGTCAGGCAGATTGCGCAAACCGCTGATGGCAGTGTTTTGGCCGAATACGAAGCGATAGAAGTTAAGTCTGGCGAGAAGTCAGGGCTGTCGCAAGGACCTTATGGTATTGGAGGCGAAGCAGGCAACGGACTTCGCACCCGTATTGTAGACCCCAGAACGCTGACCGAAGCACAGGCCGTTGCCAATGGCCCCAGCCGAAGCGAGTATCGCGAAGCCCTTGAAGCAAGCGACAACAAGGCGGACAGTAATAATTCCGGCGCAAAAACTTCTGGTGAGCTGAGTGCGACGGAAAAAGCTGACATATCGCGATTGCAAGCCCGCGATTCTGCCGTAAAGCAGGAAGAAAAAGCGCATGCTGCCGCGGCAGGGCCTTATGGCTCTGCCCCGCAATATGAATACCAGATCGGACCAGACGGAAAGGCATATGCCATTGGTGGACATGTTGATGTCGGCGTCAGCCTTTCGGGTAGCGCAGAAGATAAGGAACGCGCGCTTGCGACCCTTCAGAATGCAGCGCTTGCTCCCAACGCACCATCAGGCGCGGATATGGCGGCATTCCGACAGGCAAGCCTGCAACGTGCAACGATTGGTGGCGATCAGCCAAAATCGATCCCGGGTTACGGACAACCGCAGAACGACGCGAACGACATTTTTTCGATTTATGCCTGATTAAAGAATCCAGACACCTTAGAATCCGGTCAGTTTCACTATGCAATATGCGACAATATTTTTATCATCCTTAAACAAATACTATCCTCACGGATAATTCCGCCCCCTGAAATCCATCCTGCAGTTTGACAGGACATCAGAATTATTTAATGCTGCGCTCGCGTCCGGGGGGACGCGAAATTTGGAAGATGACAACTTTGCGTGTTTCCGTATGTTTGGGTGCGGGACGCGATACCGGTACCGCCTTTTGCGGGAGACGGCTAAAAACGGGTACGGCACAATAACATGAACATCCTGCTAGCGGACGACCATGACCTCGTTAGAGACGGGATCACATCCTTTCTGAAAACGGCGGCGCCAGAAGTCGAAATTGCCCAGGCAAAAGACTTTGCCGAAGCACTTTCCATCGTCGATGGCGATACGCCGGTCGAACTGACGATCCTAGATCTCAACATGCCGGGCATGAACGGGCTTTCGGGCCTGACCGTAATGCGGCAGAAACATCCGGAAATTCCGGTCGTCATTTTGTCGGGATCGGTCAAACGCAGCGATGTGCTCAATGCACTTGAACATGGTGCGTCGGGCTATTTGCCCAAAACCCTGTCTGGCAAGTCGCTGATCAATGCGCTCCGCCTGATCATGTCAGGGGAAAAATACATTCCGTCGGCACTTCTGGAAGATGATGGCAGCAACACGCGTCCGGGTGAAATTGATCTGGATGGGCTTGCTCCTGACAATCCCCTGCGTCAACTGACCAATCGGGAACGTGAAGTTCTGGCCCTGCTGACCAAAGGTCTGTCCAACAAGGAAATCGCCAAACAGCTTACGGTCCGCGAAATCACGGTGAAGGTTCACCTGACCGGTATTTTCAAAAAGCTTGGTGCCGCGAACCGTACACAGGCGGTTAAAATAGCCATGCAGCTTGGCTGGGAAGCCTGATTTTCCCGCATCAAGCCGAAGCTTTCAAAACCCGGCCCCTTGGCCGGGTTTTTTGTATTTCAGCCCGCAACGACTTCGGAAATTTCATCAAGGGTTGCCAGAAGCTCTTTTAAATCAAGCGGCTTTGCCATCACCATGACCGGCGCATCATCCCCATCCTCTGTCGGCCTGTCGGCATCCCCCGGATGACCGGTCATAACGATCACCGGCAAGGCGGGATTGCGTGAACGCAGTTCCCGAACCAGACTATTGCCATCCATCTGTGGCATCCGGATATCGGTGATCAGAATGTCGGGCTGCACAACACCGGCCAGAGCAAGCGCATCTTCGCCGTCGCTTGCCGCCGAAACCGAGAATCCCTGCGCTTCGAGATAGGCTGCGATGATCTCCATCGCATCGATTTCATCATCGACAACCATGATCCGCAAATCGCGCGACCTTGCCTCCGGAACTTTTTCCTGCTGAGGCAATAACGGGGCATCATCAGACGGATCATTTTCATCCCCCTGCGTTTCGCCGATATGCGTCGCAGGCAGAACAATCTCGAAACAGGCACCGTCTCCTTCATTGCGAACATCAATATGCCCGCCCATTCCCTCGACGATGCCATAGCTTACCGAAAGGCCAAGCCCCGTTCCCTTTCCGACATCCTTGGTCGTAAAGAACGGATGGAAAATAAGACCAATGGCGTCCTCGGGAATGCCGCCGCCATTGTCATTAATCGCAATTCGAAGCACTTCCTGATCGGGATCAAGCATGGCTGTTAATCGAATGAGCCCGCCAATCCCGCCGGTATCATCGCCGTTTTCCGTAATCGCATCGCGTGCATTGGTCAACATATTGACCAGAACCTGTTCAAGCTGGACCTGTCGCCCAAGCACCTGGCAACTTTGTGCCGATGGAACGACATCCACCACGATCCCCGCCAAACGGCAATCATGCTCGATCATGTCCACCGCACGGGTGACCGCCCGCATCGGGTCGAAAAGCTCGAAATCGTCCTCGTCCGGCCGACTGTATATCTGCAAATGTCGAATAATTTCGGCCATGCGCTGGGTTTGCCCGCTGATCAGGGACAGTCGCTCTCTCTGAAACGAGGGTTGAACCTTTTCAAGTTCATATTGAAGCGCGCAGGTATCAGCCGCCATCCGAATGACATTAAGCGGCTGGTTCATTTCATGGGCGACGGATGCGGCCATCTCGCCAAGGGTCGCCAGCTTGGAAGTCTGAACCAGTTGCCGTTCGATTTTGCGCTTTTCCGTCACATCCTCGGCCAGCATCAGCATGGCTGGCGCGCCTTCGTGGGTGAAGGCGATGGCGGACACTTCAAGTTCGAGATTTTCGCCGTCGCCCCGTCGGCAGATGATGACAAAATCCGCCCGGCCCGTATAACCGCCAGCGTAACGGGCAATATATTCGCTCATGATTTCGCGGCTGTCGGGATGGACCATCTCCATAAAGCTGCGCCCGACCAGTTCGGAACTGTCGTTACCATGCAGAATGGCAACGCCCTGCTGGTTGATATAGGTAATTTCCTCACCGCTCAGCACCGAAATCAGTTCCGGTGCCAGTTCCACCAGCTTGCGATACCGTTCTTCGCTTTCCTTCAAAGCCTGCTCGGCACGCGACCGTTCAATCGCATAACGGATGGATCGGCGAATGGTCCTGCCGTCGGGGAATTCTTTGGTCAGGTAATCTTCTGCGCCGTGCTGAAGGGCTTCAAAGGCAAGTTCTTCGTCCTTGTGCCCGGTCAGGACAACAACCGGTGCACTATGCGCGCAACCGCGAATTCGGCGGATGGTCTCAACCCCCGATGAATCGGGCAGCGTCAAATCCAGCAGGACAACATCAAACTGCCCATCAGGTGATGGATCATTCAGCAGGGCCATGGCCGAAGCAAGATCGGACCGATGTTCGATTTCGAACCGCTCACCGGTTTCCTCCAGCAATGTTTTTACAAGAAACGCATCGCCGGGATTATCTTCGACCAGAAGGATGCGAAACCGGTTTTCGGTCATATGGCACGGCCCATTCATTTCAGAATTTCAGGATTGGCAGCTCGGATCAGACTGATTCTGCATATATTTGCCTCTGCTAGCAATCCTGCACATCAATCAGCAAACGCCCCCGAACCTGCCCTTTGAGGATTTTTTCGCCCCACGGCAGGATATCACGAAGTCCAACCTTTGTTGTCACAGCATCCAGTTGATCCATGGGTAATTCCTGTGTCAGACGTTTCCAGGCTGTAACGCGCTTTTCATAGGGGCACATCACGGAATCAATTCCGATCAACCGGACCCCGCGCAGCAAAAACGGGAGAACCGTTGCAGGCAAATCCGGCCCGCCAGCCAACCCACAAGCAGCAACCACGCCATGATACTTCATTTCCGATAAGACATGCGCCAATGTCGTGCTGCCGACACTGTCAACAGCCCCCAGCCAACGCTCGCTCAGCAAGGGCTTGCTTGCCTCGCTTAACTCTGATCGATCCAGAATTGAATGCGCACCAAGGCTTCGAAGATAGTCATGCGTGTCAGCACGCCCGGTCGAGGCGGCAACACGATAACCAAGATTGGAAAGAAGACCTACCGCGACCGAACCAACACCGCCCGCCGCCCCGGTAACGAGGATTTCGCCATCCTGATCGGGTGATACGCCCTGCTCTTCAAGGGCCATCACGGCAAGCATGGATGTAAAGCCCGCGGTACCGATGGCCATGGCGTGCGCACCATCAAGCCCATCTGGCATTGGCACCAGCCAATCGGCTTTGACGCGGGCATACTCGGCATATCCGCCCCAATGGGCTTCGCCAACCCGCCATCCGGTCAGGATGACCTGATCGCCGGGCGCATAACGCGGATCATCCGATGAAATCACTTCGCCCGCAAAATCGACACCGGGCACATGCGGGTATTGCCGGACAAGGCGCCCAAGCCCGTTCAGGATCATGCCGTCCTTGTAATTCAGGGTCGACCATCGTACCCGAACCAGCACATCGCCGTCAGGCAGATCATCAAGTGTCAGATTTTGAAAATCGGCCTGAACTGATTTTTCCTGCTGGCGCAGAACCAAACCACGAAATGTATCTGCCATGGTCGTATCCCCGTTTCATGATGGAATTGCATCCAAGCTTAAAAGGGCGGGGCAAAGACTGTCAAAGGCGCAAAAGTCGTGTCTTAACCAGCAGACGGTGTTTTCAGGAAGCTATCATCGGGCCCTGTGAGCATAACAATGCCAATCAGAGCCAGGATCAAAATCAGAAGATACAACCATTTACGAGACTTTGTCGGCGTCTCAAGATTGTCGGATGCCATATCCGATTTTATGGATGGCGGCAGGCTTTTATATGAAAGCCATCCCAACAGGGGCACGATAACAAGATCATCAATCCAGCCAATACCGGCAATGACATCGGGCAACAGGTCAATTGGACTGACGAGGTAAATGATTCCGGCCAGCAACAGGAACTTGCTTCGCAGTGGCACATCCGGTCGAAACAGGCTGCGCAACAAATTGGGAATAATCGCCCAGACAGTCGGTTTGGCCATTGGATACTCCAGACATTAACCCTGCATTACCAACGCGTCAGGTCGGCTTGGCGATATCAGCGACGCGCCGTATCCAGAGGAAGGCTTACCTGCATATATGCGCCACCTATTGAACTGGCCTTTTCCAGATCAAATGCATCGCACAGACTGCCACAAGATGCGTTATCGGCATTCCCATAACGGATGGCATACATTTCAAACCCGGATTTGTAGGCAGGAACCGGCACAAGATTGAGCTGGGTTCTCTGTTCCCCCACAGCCACCTGAAGCCACGCCATGGAAACGGCAAACAGCAACACCACGATCATTGTCAGATGCTCGGTACGGATCATCTTTCTGGTCCGGAACAGTTGAAACAAAATTCACATGATAAGCAAATGCATTAGCATGCGAATTGTTCCCCGTTCATTCCAAACAAGATTGTCCCGACCGTGAGACTCCTAACATAAAGCCGCGAGCCTATTCGTCATCGTAACGCGCTTTAAGGTAGGACAGTAACGGGAACAATGCGGCAAACAAAGCAATCAGAAACCCCATTCCCTTTTCCTTGTAACCCTTGCGGGAAACAAAGCAGCGGAAGAACCGGGAAAAGATGCGGCGAAAATTGTTTGCAAAACTGCCTATGTTGCCGCTTGCCCGCAAATCGGCGGCACGGGCGGTGGTATAGCTATCGAGCCTTTTGATCATGTCGGAAATATTCCTGTCGACATAATGCAAAAGAGCACCATCAAGCCTCGGCCCGGTACGCCCGATCAATTCAAAAGAAGGGTGGACGCGCTGAAGTCCCCAGGTCTTTCGCCCCGCGCGAAACAGACGTCTTACAGCGGAGGTTCCATAGGATGCCCCCCATCCATACCGGACCAGTCGTTCGCCAATATAATTGTGGACAGAAATTACAAAGCAATCGAACTCGGTATCGACGATGGCGTTGCGGATCGATTTGCCGAGTTCTTCGTTCACATGCTCGTCAGCATCGACTTCGAAAATCCAGTCGCCGGTTGCTTCCTGAAGCACCCGGTTGCGTCGTTCACCTTCAATATCCCAACTGCCAACAATCGTCTTTGCGCCAAACTCGCGCGCGATTTCTTCCGTGCGATCCGTGCATTTATCGCACAGAACAATGATCTCATCGGCAAAGCCAAGATGCGCAAGACACGATGGAAGACGCTCTTCCTCGTTATGAGCACACATAACAACTGAAAGACGCGGCACTTTGTCAGCCATTCTGCTTTTCCTCTTTCCGATAATCTTCCAGAAGCACTCTGGTCGCAGAGACAACCTTTTCGACCGGTAAGGTATCCATCAAAACTTCTTTGGATAACGGGCTTGAACGATTTTCAATGATTTTATCATAGGACCAATCGGTACGAACGGCCCGGCCCCACTTTGAGTACGGACGATAATGTTCATCACGCGATGGGCCAAACAATCCTATGGTCGGGTTACCTGTCGCGGCCGCCATATGCATAAGCCCCGAATCATTTCCCAGATACAGGCTGGCGCGACGCAGACAGGCCATGACCGTCAGAAGATGTTCGGTGCCAAAAATCTCGGTCCGTCTATTTTCTGGAATGGACGCAATCACCGGCTCGGATGCCGCCCGTTCGTTCGGGGCCCCGACAAGCAACACATTGGCATCTTCAAGGGGCCCGCCAACGGCTCTTAGTTCGGCAATCGCCTCGGCAAAACGTTCGGGACGCCAGGTTTTGCCAATCCAGTTGGCACTTGGCCCAACGACCAGAAGCAGCCGCCCGTCATCGGGAAGAATTTCCGAAGCACGATTTTCATGCTCAGGCGCGGTCCAGACGAATGGCTCGGGTGCGGGATCAACACCAATTAATTGGCCCAGCTGTTCAACCCGGTGCATTTCATCGTCATTTCCCGGCAGGACCACCCGCTTCCAGCCCGGCAACACATAAGCCGTCGCACTGCCGCGCAGATCGACGATGATGTCCCACCAGCGAAACGCGACCGATTTCCAAAGCTTCCACCAATGACCACCGCGTTTCTGCTTTGGCATTTCGATGAGACGTTCAAGCCCCGGCACCGCTTCAAAAATCGGGGCGGCGACAGGGCCGCAGGCAACCGTTACCTTGATGCCAGGATAGGTTTCGACATAGTGGCGCAGCACCGATGTCGAAAGAACGGCATCGCCCAGCCGGTTCGAGGTGATGAACAGTAACCGCACGGTTTAAAGTTTCTCCAGCTCGCCAGCGACATTAAGCCATTCACGGCGGCTGTTGCGGGCCGCTTCGGACTGGCTGGCAAAAATCTGCCGGTCGGCCAGCAACTGCATCACCAGATTGCCATAGGCGGTTTCATCGGGAACGATATAGCCGGTCTTGCCATTTTCAACCCGCGCCTTGGCAATGCCGCCATAGGACACAACCGGTGTTGCCGCGGCCAGCGCATCGTAAATCCATTGGCCGACCTGATCATTGCCGTATTTGCCGTGATGCAGGAAGGCACGCGCGGTTGCAATACGTTCGGCCATGTCGGCCTCGGGCATCGGGTGACAAACGCGGACACCCTTGTCGATGTTATCACGCACCATATCGACGAGTTCTTCGGAAACATCGTCATTTTCGCCCGCCATCGCCGAGAACAGGTCGGAAGCATAGATTTCCAGAATGGCACCGGGCACCTTGGGCGCGACATAAGCCGACCAGATGCGGATGATCTGGGCAATGCCGGTTTTGCTGTTGGCGACCGTCACGGCAAGGTTTTCGCGGCTCTCGAACGCCCAGTGCATGTTTGATGCCATGGCAAAGGCCGGACACGCCCCCGGCGCAATCACAATCGGGCATTTGGCGATATCGCCATCAAATGCCTTGCCATGATCTTCATGGGTGAAAATCACCTGCGCACCGGTTTCAAGCAATGCCAGACGTGCCTTATCCGCGTTCAGATCGGACACCATGCCATCAAACCAAAGCCAGCAATCGCTACCTTCGGGAATGGACGGATGACGCAGCAGCTCCGCATCGCGCCATACCAGAACCCGATCCACCGGATCCCCGCCAAAGGGCGGCATGGCACTGTCAAGCTGACGCCAGGCAACGCCATGATGATCAAGGTCAATGCCACCGTTCCGGCGGGCTTCAACCTTGTGGCCACGGGCAACAAGGGCCTCGGCCAGCGCGATAAATCCGCGTTGGCGCGCGCCCAGCGGGCGGGCTTCACGATCCTTGGGATCAAAGCCGATGGAACGATCAAGCATCAATATTTTCATACATTGCGTTCTATCGGTTCCCGCGCAATTTATGAAGGCTTTTCTTGTGGCAGGTTGCTTTTGCCTTTGCCAAACCACCCCTTGCCAAATGCCCCCCATTGCCCCACATTTCGGCCAACAATTCCGATAAACCGGAGTCATAAGAATTATGAGTGAGACTTTATACGCCCCCCTGCCTGACCGGGCCGTTATCCGGATCAGCGGGCCTGATCGCGTCAGCTTCCTTCAGGGGCTGGTGTCGAACAATATCGAAAAAATCACCGCCGATCATTCCGGCTATGGCGCCCTTCTGACGCCGCAGGGCAAATTCCTGTTTGATTTCTTTGTCTATCAGCAGGACGAGGACAGCCTTCTGATTGAGTGCGAACGCGGCGAAGATGGTGCGCGTGCGGCCGAGCTGTTCAAAAAACTGCGCATGTATAAATTGCGCGCCAAGGCGGAACTGAGCGACGTCACCGAAAGCTATGACGTCGTTGCCGTCTTCGGCGATGGTGCGCTTGCCGCACTTGACCTGCCCGATACGACCGGTGCGACCGCACCGTTTGCCGACGGGATCAAGGCGGTTGATCCGCGGCTGAGTGCGATGGGTGCGCGCGTGTTGCTGCCCAAAAACGAACTGGTACAGATGGCCGCCATCGGTGCCACCGAAAGCGATGAAAGCACCTATCATCAGCACCGCGTGCTGCTGGGCCTGCCCAATGGCAGCGAGGAAATGGAAATTGACCGCGCCATCCTGCTTGAAAACGGGTTCGAGGAACTGGGCGGCGTTGATTTCAAAAAGGGCTGCTATATGGGGCAGGAACTGACCGCGCGTACCAAATATCGCGGGCTGGTGCGCAAACGCTTGCTGCCGATCACGATCACCGGCCCAGCCCCGGAAATCGGCAGCCTGATCATGAATGGCGACAAAGAAGCCGGCACCATCCGCAGCATCCATGGCAACGCAGGCCTTGCCCTGATCCGGCTGGAGCGGATCGGCGATGATACCGATCTGACGGCGGGGGATGCCAAAATTTCGGTCAAGGTTCCCGACTGGGTCAAGTTGCCCGAAACGGCGGCCTGATCCGCCAATCATCGCTTCATCAAACACAAACGGCGGCAGAAATTCTGCCGCCGTTTGCTTTATCAGTGCTGCCCGTCAGCAGCCTTATTTCTTGAGCGCAGCCTGTGCGGCCGCCAAACGCGCAATCGGCACGCGATAGGGCGAGCACGAGACGTAATCCAGCCCCTGTGCCTCGCAAAACGCGATGGATGCCGGATCGCCGCCATGTTCGCCGCAAATGCCAAGCTTGATGTCAGAACGCGTTTTACGGCCACGTTCAGCCGCAATGCTGACCAGCTCGCCCACCCCTTCCTGATCCAGCGATACGAACGGATCACCGGCAAAGATATCCTTGGAAATATAGGTATCCAGGAACCGGGATGCGTCATCACGCGAAAGACCAAAGGTCGTCTGGGTCAGATCGTTGGTTCCGAAGCTGAAAAATTCGGCTTCTTCGGCGATTTCACCGGCCCGAAGGGCGGCCCGCGGCAATTCGATCATCGTGCCGACAAGGAATTCCAGCTTGGCCGATTTTTCGGTTTCGACTTCGCCTGCGACCTTGATGATCACGGCCTTGAGGATTTCAAGTTCCTTCTTGCCAACAATCAGCGGGATCATGATTTCCGGTATCACCGGATCGCCGCCATCCTTTGAAACCTCGATCGCGGCTTCGAATATCGCACGTGCCTGCATTTCATAGATTTCGGGATAGCTGATGCCAAGACGGCAGCCGCGATGCCCCAGCATCGGGTTGGCTTCCGACAGTTCCAGCAACCGGCGACGCACGACGACCTCTGCCACACCTGCGGCATTGGCGACCTCGGCGATTTCGTTGTCACCGTGCGGCAGGAATTCATGCAATGGCGGGTCCAGCAGACGGATCGTCACCGGAAGGCCCTTCATGATCCGGAACAGGTCAATAAAGTCCTGCCGTTGATAGGGCAGAAGTTTATCAAGTGCCGCACGACGGCCCTTTTCCGTGTCCGCCAGGATCATTTCGCGCATGGAAATGATGCGTGCCGGGTCAAAGAACATGTGTTCGGTCCGGCAAAGGCCGATCCCCTCCGCCCCGAAACCGCGTGCGGTTGCCGCGTCATCAGGTGTTTCGGCGTTGGTGCGGACCTTAAGACGGCGCACACCATCCGCCCATTCCATCAATTGGGAAAAATCACCCGACAGGTCGGGTTTCAGTGTCGCGACCTCGCCCAGCATCACCTCGCCCTTCGCACCGTCAAGGGTGATGACATCGCCTTCGTTGAGCGTCACGCCGCCCGACGTCATGGTCTTGCTGGTATAGTCAATCTTGATCTGACCGGCCCCGCACACGCACGGCGTCCCCATGCCGCGCGCCACCACCGCCGCGTGGCTGGTCATGCCGCCGCGTGATGTCAGAATGCCTTCGGCAGCATGCATGCCGGCAATGTCCTCGGGGCTGGTTTCTATGCGCACCAGAATGACCTTGCGGCCCCGGTTATGCACCCAGTCCTCGGCGACCTCGGCCGAGAAAACAATCTGCCCGGATGCCGCACCGGGCGATGCCGGAAGCCCCATGCCAATCACCTTGCGTTCCGCATCGGGATCAAGGGTCGGGTGCAGCAACTGGTCAAGCTGTGCGGGATCAACACGGCGAAGGGCATCTTCGCGCGTGATCACATTGGCCTGACACATTTCGACCGCGATGCGAAGGGCGGCCTTGGCTGTGCGTTTGCCCGCACGGGTCTGCAGCATGTAAAGCTTGCCGGACTCGACGGTGAATTCCATGTCCTGCATGTCGCGATAATGGGATTCAAGCCTGTCACGAATATCACAAAGCTCGCCAAAGACGCCGGGCATGGCTTCTTCCATCGACAGAAGGTCGGAACCGGACTCTTCGCGTTCGATTTTGGTCAGCGGTGCCGGGGTACGAATACCCGCCACGACGTCCTCGCCCTGCGCATTGATCAGATATTCGCCATAGAAACGGTCTTCGCCGGTCGACGGATTGCGCGAGAAGCAGACACCGGTGGCACAATCATCGCCCATATTGCCAAAGACCATGGCCTGAACATTGACAGCCGTGCCCCAGCTTGCCGGGATGTTGTGCAGGCGACGGTATGTATTGGCGCGTGCATTCATCCAGCTTCCGAAAACCGCACCGATGGCACCCCAAAGCTGTTCGCGCGGGTCCTGCGGGAAGGGACGCCCGAGTTCGGCATCGACCTTTTTCTTGAAGCCCTGGACAATCGCCTGCCAGTCATCGGCATCCATATCGGTATCAAGGACATAGCCCTTGTCTTCCTTGTGGATTTCAAGGATTTCCTCGAAATGGTAATGATCGACGCCAAGGACCACATCGCCATACATCTGAATGAAACGACGGTAGCTGTCATACGCAAAACGGCGGTCACCAGAGACCGCCACCAAACCTTCAACCGTTTCGTCATTCAGGCCGAGATTAAGAACCGTGTCCATCATGCCCGGCATCGAAGCACGTGCGCCGGAACGGACCGAAACCAGCAACGGGTCTTTGGGGTCGCCAAATTTGCGCCCGACCAGGGCTTCGACAGCAGCAAGCGACTTTTCGACTTCGGCTTCAAGACCATCCGGGTACGCACGGTCATTGTCATAAAATGCCGTGCAGACTTCGGTCGTGATGGTAAAGCCGGGCGGGACCGGAAGGCCGAGATTGCTCATCTCGGCAAGGTTGGCACCTTTGCCGCCCAAAAGCTCGCGCATATCGGAACGTCCTTCGGCGCTACCGCCACCGAAGCCGTAAACCCATTTGGTCATCTTGCCTTTTCCTCATCTGGTCAAGGCGTTCCGGAATTCCGGGCGACCCCGACCTTATTTATGACTCGATCTTCGAGAAATCGGCAATGTCATGCAAGGCAGTGCGAATTTGCGCCAGCAGCTTAAGCCGGTTGGCACGTTCTTCTGCCTTGTCACTATTTACCGTGACCCCTTCGAAGAATGCATCGACCGGTCCGCGCAGATGTGCGAATTCGGCCATAGCCGCGGCATAATTCTCGGCCCGCAGAAGCGGCAAAGCCTTATGCCGGACATTGATGAGCGCCTCATAGAGCTTGCGTTCCTCGTCCTGCGTCAGAAGATCGGCGGACACATCCGCATCATAGGATTTTTCATCCTTCTTCTCTTCGATACGCAGGATATTGGACGCGCGCTTGTACCCGGCCATAAGGTTAACGCCGCTTTCACCCGATACAAAATCGGCAAGCGCATCAACACGGGCCAGAAGGCGGACAAGATCGTCCTCGCCATCCAGGGCAAACACGGCGGACACCAGATCATGGCGCACGCCCTGTTCACGCAGATGGACTTTCAGGCGGTCGGCAAAGAATGCCAGAAGTTCGTCAACCGCCTCGTCACGACGAATGGAGGCCGGATATTGGGAAACGGCAAAGGCAAATGCACGCCGCAGCGGCACACGCAAACCGTTTTCCAGAACCAGCCGGATGACACCCAATGCCGCACGACGCAGCGCGAACGGGTCTTTTGAACCGGTCGGCTTTTCATCGATGGTAAAGAACCCGGCAAGGGTATCGAGCTTCTCGGCCAAGGCAACAGCCACCGAAACAGGCGCGGTCGGACACATATCCGACGGACCGGCCGGTGCATAATGCTGTGCAATGGCGTTGGCGACTTCGGGGGCTTCGCCGTCATTCTCGGCGTAGTATTTCCCCATCAGTCCCTGAAGTTCGGTAAATTCGAACACCATGTTCGACACCAGATCGGCCTTGGCAATTTCCGCCGCCCGATCAGCAAGTTTGACATCGCAGCCCGGTATATCGGCTGAAAGTTCGCGTGCCAGTCCGCGCAGGCGCAGAACACGCTCCGCCAGCGAGCCAAGCTTGGCATGGAACACGATGTTATCAAGTTTCGGCAGACGCGCTTCCAGCGTCACTTTCCGATCCTGATCCCAGAAGAATTTCGCATCATGCAGGCGCGCACGCAAAACGCGTTCGTTCCCGGCAATGATCTGCGCATTCGCATCCAGCGTCACCATGTTTGAAATGGTGATGAAACGTGCGGCCAGTTTGCCGTTGCTGTCTTCGACAACGAAATATTTCTGATGTTCACGCATCGAGGTTTCCAGAACCTCGCGCGGGATATCCATGAACTGGTCATCGACCTTGCCCATGACGGGTACGGGCCATTCGACCAGACCGCAGACTTCCTCAAGCAGTCCGTTATCTTCCAGAAGCGTAAAGCCTTCTGATGCCGCAAGCTTGCGCGCACCGTCCAGAATGACTTTCTTGCGTTCTTCGCGGTCCAGCATGACCTTGGCAAAGGCAAGCTTCGCCTTGTATTCTGTGGCATTGGCAACGCTAAAGGTGGCCGGTGCCAGGAACCGATGGCCGCTTGTGATATTGCCCGCCGTTACCGGGCCAAAGGATGCCGGGATCACCTTGCCGTCAAACAGGCACAGGATACGGTCAAGCTGACGGACCCAGCGGACCTTCTGATCGGCCCAGCGCATCGATTTCGGCCAGGGCAGTTTTGCCATGGCGTCTTCGATGATGTCCTTGATGACATCCGCGCTATCGCGGCCCTTCTGTTCGACAATCGCGAACAGGAAAACACCCTTGGGCGTTTCGCGCTTTTCACATTGTTCCAGCGTCACACCATTGCCGGCAAGGAACCCGGCAATCGCCTTTTCCGGGGCATCGGCACGCGGGCCACGGCGTTCTTCGCGAAGGTCCGGCTGTTTGTCCGGCAAACCGTCAATGATCAGGGTCAGACGGCGCGGTGTTACCAGTGCCTCGACATTATCAAACGCAAGGTCGGCGGCCTTCAGGCCATCGGTAACCAGTTTGGTCAGATCCTCGGAAGCACGCGCCTGCATGCGGGCCGGAATTTCTTCCGAAAACAGTTCAAGCAGCAATTCGGCCATGACTTATGCCTCCTCTTTCAAATGCCCGCGCGAACGAAGCCACGCCTCGCAGCAGGATTTCGACATGTCGCGGACACGGCCGATATAGGCCGCACGTTCGGTGACGGAAATCACGCCGCGCGCATCGAGGAGGTTAAAGATATGGCTGGCTTTCATTGCCTGCTCGTAGGCAGGCAGGGCAAGGCCGCGTTCGATATTGACCGCACATTCGGCCTGCGCGTCCTTGAAATGCTGGAACAGCATGTCGGTATTGGCGACTTCGAAGTTATAGGTCGACTGTTCCTTTTCATTCTGAAGGAACACATCGCCATAGCTGACGCCATTGCCGTTATAATCAAGGTCATAGACGTTTTCGACGCCCTGGATATACATCGCCAGACGTTCCAGACCATAGGTCAGCTCGACCGGGACCGGATCGCATTCAAAACCGCCGACCTGCTGGAAATAGGTGAACTGGGTGACTTCCATCCCGTCCAGCCACACTTCCCAGCCAAGGCCCCACGCGCCCAAAGTCGGGCTTTCCCAGTCGTCTTCGACGAAACGGATATCATGCGCCATCGGGTCAATGCCCAGATGGGCCAGCGAGCCAAGATAAAGTTCCTGCGAATTGGCCGGTGACGGCTTCATCAGGACCTGGAACTGGTAATAGTGCTGCAAACGGTTCGGGTTTTCGCCATAACGACCATCGGTCGGGCGGCGCGACGGCTGCACATAGGCCGCATTCCAGCTTTCCGGGCCCAGCGCGCGCAACGTGGTTGCGGTGTGGAAGGTGCCGGCACCGACTTCAAGGTCATAGGGCTGCAGGATGACACAACCCTGATCGGCCCAATAGCTTTGCAGGCGGAGAATGATTTCCTGGAATGAAGGGGGACGTTGCGACCCGTCGAGCGCCATTGCGCGAACTCACTTTGATGTTGTCGGTAAATTTAGAGCGGCAAGCTACCGCCCCACCCCGTCGGGGTCAAGAACGCAAAAGCCCTGAGTGGGCCTGAATTTAGCGCTTTTTATGACGTCCCGCCGAATCTCATACCGCATTGCAGCATACAACATCCGTGCAACAACCGGTTTTTCAAAGCGAAATCACGGCCTGTTGGGCGAAAGTCGAAGAAATCAGCAAAGGAAAATATGCCGTCCGCGCAACTCAGCTTTCGCAAACATGCGCGCTGCCTTCGGCGTGATACACACCGCATTTCGGGCATTTTTCAAGATCGTGCGCCACAGCTTCCTGTTTCTGCTGTTTGGCTTTCTTGTCATGCGCGGTCTGTTTTGGCTGCTCCTGCCCGGAAACCTGATTCTTGCGGGTAAACAGCTTGAAGCCCTGCCATACCACCACAACGATCAGTGCGGTAAAAAGGATTTTCGACAAACTCAGCATGGCATTTCCATAAACTTAAAATCAGAACTATTTGGCAAAGTCAAACTTGCATCAAAATCAGTCAATGACTTACTTCCACCACTAATGTACATTCAATAAAATTAATACGCATAAAAGTTTCTTCTCTGGATTATGCTGTGAAAAAATTCACTATTTGCGCACTAAGCTTGACGCTACTTTCCAGTTGCCTTCCTCTAGAGAAGGACTTGGAAGCTGCCTACCCTAACACACAAATTGCCGTAGAAAGCTGCGTAACCAAAAATGCATCTGAAATCGTCGAGCAACCTCAAATTCGAGATGCTTGCGCAAGCAAGCATAAGATTGAATTCAAAGTTTGGGAAAGATATTTTCTAAACGGCAAAGCCGGTTATTCTTCTAGTTCATTTTATACGACTGACACATCAGTATTTGAAGGCGACCTGACGAATGAATCGGTCAATTTGATCTTCACAAATGCTACTATTGAGATTCAGCACACAGAAAATCCAGACAAAACAGAAACGTTATATCTGACAGGGCTCTGGATTCCTCCGTCCGGCAAATATAATTTCAGCGAAAATGTTTTGTTCAAACCTAAATCGGTAGCGAATAAAGATGCAGAAGGGAACTCCCTTTATACATGGAATATATCATCAGCTAGCGGCGTAAGAATTGAACTCAGATAAAATTTAGAAGCCCGGCAGGCATGATATATCTCTTAGAATGTCGTCGGCTTCACGCATCCAATTCCCGGCTTCATCATGCAAAACAATTCCGCGTCGCAGGGTAACCGGCGATGAAACGCCCTTGCGCGCCGAAACAATCACGCGAAGCGGTGCATCGGCACTGGCCTTGCTCCAGACCGGATAGATGGTCATGTCGCCTGCGCGACCATGCAAAAGCCCGATGATCCGGTCCAAATGATCCGCCCGGTGTACGATGGTGATCCGGCCCTTCTGGCGGACCATCTTAAGGCAGAAATGGATCCAGTCCTTGAGATCAGCCGTGCCTTCCTGATGCGCCTTGGCCCGGCTTTCATTGGCCGGGCGCGTTCCCCCGGCATAGAAGGGCGGGTTTGAAATCACCTGATCAAAACTTTCGGCCACCAGCGGCAAGGACCGGTCATTGATATCGCCATGAACCGGCGTTACCCGACCCACCAGATCATTTTCGACAATGTTGCGACAAAACAGCGCATAGAGATCGTCCTGCAACTCGACCCCGGTCACTTCTGCATCGGGCAGACGGCGCGCAACGCAAAGCCCGGCCGATCCGACAGCCGCCCCGACATCGAGTATTTTCTGATCGCGTCTGGAATTGATCGAGACGGACGCCGCCAGCAAAACCGCATCGACCGCCGCGCGATACCCATCGACCGGCTGTTTTAACGTCACCGAACCGCCCAGCAGAAAATCGTGGCTGATGCGTTCTTCCGCAAAATCGGGAACATGAAATGCGCTATCGGTTCGGGTCATAAATGCCTTAATTCCTGCAACCTTGCCGATGTCGGACTGATTTTCAGTCCTGAACTTCCTCGGTATCGGGATCATGCTGTGCGTTATGCGCATCAAGTTCGCGCCTGGCAATATCAAGGATGTATTTGGCCCGGCTTTCTTCCTCGGGGGCCACCATCAAACGCCTTGGCAATGCGCCGATGGATCCTTCGAGAATGCTGGCGTGGTAATCAAAAATATGGCTGGCGATGTCTTCGTCGGCGAGAACCGATTGCGCCCAGCTGAGCTCGATCGGGTCGTTGCTGCGAAATAGCTCGATCATGCGATTTATGCGCCCCGGTTGTTATTGTATGTTTATGTTATCCATATATATGTGTGTAGCAGAACATATTCGGGTAAAAATGACGGCAAAGCGGTTATTGTTGCCTGCCTGGCAACCATTTGTCCACTTGACCGTCACCACCCGGCATCTCTATGTTGAGGCCGCCCACTGAAATCAGCGTTACCCGTCCCGGTGGGCGGGGTCAATACGCGAGAAATTGTTTCGGATTACAGCGTGACCAATATCGCAACGCAGCAGACGACCGAACCCAGCCTGGACTCCCTGATCCGCCTTGTCGATGCCGACATGAAGCGCGTCAATCAGGTCATCATTGACAACATGCACAGCGAAGTCGCGCTGATCCCGCAACTGGCAAGCCATCTTGTCGCTGCTGGTGGCAAGCGCATGCGCCCGATGCTGACACTGGCATCCGCCCAGCTTTGCGGCTATCAGGGCGGCACATCGGCGGTTGATCTTGCGGCCTGTGTCGAGTTTATCCACACCGCAACGCTTCTGCATGACGATGTCGTTGATGAAAGCCTGCTGCGCCGTGGCCAGGCATCGGCCAATGCCCTGTTTGGCAACGAAGCCAGCGTTCTGGTCGGGGACTTCCTGTTTGCGCGCGCCTTTGTCGTGATGGTCAGAAACGGCTCGCTCAAGGTTCTTGATATCCTTGCCAAGGCGTCCGCCGTCATTGCCGAAGGCGAAGTTTTGCAACTTTCGACCGCCAATGACATGGCGACCACCGAAGAAGCCTATCTTGAAGTCATCACCGCCAAAACCGCCGCCCTGTTTGGTGCGGCGTCGCAGATCGGTGCAGTGATTGCCAATCGTTCGGCGGAGGACGAAGAAGCCCTTCGCCTTTATGGCATCTATCTTGGCACCGCCTTCCAGCTGATCGACGATGTTCTGGATTATTCCGCCCATCAGGCGACGCTGGGTAAAACCGTTGGCGATGATTTCCGTGACGGCAAGGTGACCCTGCCGGTGATCATTTCCTATGCCAAGGGTGACGACGCGGAAAAGGCCTTCTGGCGCCGTTGCATGGAAGATCAGGATTTCCAGGATGGCGATCTTGATCGCGCGCAGGAACTGATTCGCAAATATGACGCGCTTAGCGCATCGATGGATCGTGCGCGCGAATTTGGCCAGCTTGCCATTGATACCCTGACGCGCTTTGACGATGGCCCGATCAAGGATGCGATGATCGAAGCGGTCGAGTTCTGCATTTCGCGCCCATACTGATATCGCATGCCGGGGTCCCGGCGGATTGGCGCAAAAAATCCTTGCGTCGGTCGGTATTTGGGATTATCACCCGGCTTCGCAGAATGACGGAGCGTAGCTCAGCCTGGTAGAGCACTGTCTTCGGGAGGCAGGGGTCGGAGGTTCGAATCCTCTCGCTCCGACCATCATTCAAAGGCCCTGAAACGGTTTTACGTTTCGGGGCCTTTTGCGTTTTGGCACAAACCCCGCCGAATTCACCCGCAAAGCGATTGATGCCCACACCGCGCAACCGTGAAATCATCTGTCGTAAAACGGCAAAGTTTTTCAGGCTCACCGACCGGTTTATGCTTGATCCAGCCCTGAAGACGGGCTAAACAACCGCCCACTGACGGAGCGTAGCTCAGCCTGGTAGAGCACTGTCTTCGGGAGGCAGGGGTCGGAGGTTCGAATCCTCTCGCTCCGACCATCAGTCGGGAAGCCTTTTTCAAAGGCTTCCCGTTTTCATTTCCGGATACTTTCCCGCCTGACATGCCCCGCCTTAACCATGCGTTATATCGGGTGCCGGCATCACAAGGTCCTCTTTCCGCACGGCTGACCAGAAAGCCCTTCGCAAACCGGTTCTTCATCAAATCAAACCAGTTCGGCCGCACTGCGCCGCGCCGCAACAAATCCGCATTACCGTTCGCAAGTGCAAACTTTCTCATCATGCTTTGGCATCGATTCCACTCACCTTGCCAGTCTTGCGCATGACGGCACCACAGCCCGTCAACAATCCGAAAGCAGTTGTTCTGCCAATCGATTCGCAACCATAGCGCGGGTTACCGGGCCTTTCTGCCATAACAACTTTAAATGAGAGCTATGCAATATGCTGAACCCCGTATAAATACGCATTTCCATGCGTAAATCCCGGTTTTTTGAGCGAAATCAAGTCATTTTTGTGCGTTCGCGAAGATATTTTCTTGCGTAGCGGGCGAAACAAACTTGCTCATACTTGCGAAATACGCTTAAGCTTCGCCCTGCAACAAGAGGCACGGGACGTTTTCGCCAGCAATAATAAAAGCAAAAGGCGGTTATCGCCCCGACGTGGTAATACCAATTTCGGACTTCTTAGGGAGGAAGCTACGAATGAAATTTTCTAATTTTTTGAAATCTGCAACCTGTGTGGCCGTACTTGCAGCGGCTACTTTGACGACGGTTGCGCCTGATGCGGATGCTGCTGATCGTGTTCGCTGGAAAATGGGCTCGACCTATCCGGGCAGCCTGACCCAGCTTGGTACGCTTGGCAAACGCGTTGACGAAAAGATCGACGAAGTTTCCGGCGGCAACATTCAGATTAAATTCTATGAGCCGGGCGCACTTGTTCCGGCACTTGAAGTGTTTGATGCGGTTTCAACCGGTTCCATCGATGCCGCCTTCTCCACCCCGGGTTACTGGGCGGGCAAGGTTCCGGCACTTCAGCTTTTCGGTGCCGTTCCGTTTGGTCCGCAGGCTGGTGAATATCTGGCATGGGTCAAATTTGGCGGCGGTCAGGAAATCTTTGACCGGCTTTACGCCGAACATGGCATCAAGTCGCTGTTCTGCGGCCTGATCGCACCGGAAGCATCGGGCTGGTTCTCCAAGGAAATCAACACGGTTGAAGACCTTAAAGGCCTGAAAATGCGCTTCTTTGGTCTTGGCGCAAAAGTGATGGAAAAGCTTGGTGTCTCGACCCAGCTTCTGTCGGCTGGCGACATCTATCCGGCACTTGAACTCGGCACGATTGACGCGACCGAATTCTCCATGCCGGCAATCGACCTTAAACTGGGCTTCCATCAGGTCGCCAAATACTACTATTTCCCGGGCTGGCATCAGCAATCCACCTTCTTCGATCTCATGATCAACAAGGAGAAGTGGGAAGGTCTTGATAAGACCCAGCAGGCACAGATCGAAGCCGTCTGTAACGACAACCTGGCTTATGGTTTCGCCGAAGGTGAAGCGATCCAGTTCGCAGCCCTGAAAGAACTTCAGGAAAAAGGCGTGAACATCAAGAAATGGTCGCCTGAAATGCTTGATGCCATGCGCGGTGCATGGGAAGAAGTCGCAGGCGAACTTGCTGCACAGGATGCGGACTTCAAAGAAGCCTATGACAGCCTGCAGGGCTTCCGTGCCAACTACAAAATCTGGAAAGACATCGGATATCTTGATTAATCTTTCCCGGTCCTGATGCGACCTTGTGTCGGACCACAAAAAAGTCTCGGCAAGGCCGGGCGCCAATGGCCCCGGCCTTGACCGCGATTAAGAAAAGACCCGGGAGGCTTTTTAATGGAAGCGCTACTAAAACTGAGTGACGGCATTGATGCCATCGTTTCCCGCATCGGGAAATGGGCCGCCCTGCTTGCCATTCCGCTGATGCTGACGATCATGTTTGACGTGATCCAGCGTAAATTCGGCGGCCAGGGTTCCATCAAGCTGCAGGAACTGGAATGGCATCTCCATACCGGCCTGTTCATGCTGTGTTTCGGTTTTGGCTATATTCGTGACTCTCATGTCCGCATCGAACTGATCCGTGACAATTTACGCCCGCGCACACGCGCCATCGTCGAGATGATCGGCGCGATTATCTGCATTCTGCCGTTCTGCGCACTGGTGATTTATTTTGGTTATGATTTTGTCCTTCGATCCTTCGAAAACCACGAAGTCTCTGCCTCGACCACGGGGCTGACCCATCGCTGGCTCATCAAATCAACCATCCCCATCGGCTTCGGCCTTCTCGCCATGGCCGGTTTTTCGGTCTTCCTGAAATGCTATGTCTTTGTGTTCGGCCCCAGCAACCTGCGCAGCCGTGCGGGTCACTATGTCGGCGCAACACATCACGCAGACCTTGGCAACGAAGCCGCCAGGCTCAAAGACTGATTGCGGAACGGGGATAATTCCAAATGGAAAACTTCTATATCGAAGACTGGTTTCCGCTGATCATGTTTGCCTCGCTGGGCATTCTGGTCTTCTCGGGGCTGCCGGTCGCATTCGTCATTTCGGGCATCGGGATCGCCTTTGGCTTCCTTGGCATGGCCTATGACGTCTTCTCATTCATTGAATTCTTCAACATCGTATCGCGCATCTGGGGTGGCATCGCCGAAAACATGGTGATGGTTGCCGTTCCGATGTTCATCTATATGGGCACGATGCTGGAAAAAAGCGGCGTTGCCGAAGACCTGCTTGAATGCCTGAACGTTCTGATGCGCAAGGTTCCCGGGGGTCTGGCACTTTCGGTTACCCTGATGGGTACGATCATGGCCGCCACCACCGGCATCATCGGTGCATCGGTTGTGATGATGACCCTGCTTGCCCTGCCGGTCATGCTGCGCCGCAATTATGATCCGTCGCTTGCGACCGGGACGATTGCCGCATCGGGAACGCTCGGCATTCTGATCCCGCCAAGCATCATGCTGGTCCTGATGTCCGACCTTCTGTCGGTTTCGGTCGGGAACCTGTTCCTGGCGGCGATCATTCCGGGTCTGTTGCTGGCATCGCTTTATACCATCTATATCTTTGTGCGGTGCCAGATGCAGCCCCATCTTGCCCCGCCCCTGCCCGATGCCGAAGCGGTCCATGGCACGGAGATGGTGCGCATGATGGTGCGAAGCTTCATCCCGCCGGTCTTCCTGATTGTGCTGGTGCTGGGATCGATCTTTGCCGGTTTTGCCACCCCGACCGAGGCCGCAGGCGTTGGTGCGGTAGGCGCGACCTTCCTGGCACTGGTCAAGGGTCGCCTGAAATGGGATGTGCTTAAGGACGTCTGCGAACGGTCGGCTTTGACCGGGGCGATGCTGTTCTTCCTGTTTGCCGGTGCAACCGTCTTTTCCTATGTGTTCCGTTCACTGGGCGGGGATGACCTGGTTATCGATCTGGTCGATAGCGCCGGCCTTGGGGCGTGGGGCGTTCTGTTCCTGCTGATGCTGATCGTGTTCATACTTGGCTTCTTCTTCGACTGGGTCGAAATCACCCTGATCGTGCTGCCGATCTTTGCACCCGTCATTGCACAGCTTGATTTCGGCGATCACCTTGCCGTTGCCGGGATTGGCCCGACCGAGACACAGGTACTGACCTGGTTTGCCGTCATGGTTGCGGTCAATTTGCAAACCAGCTTCCTGACACCGCCCTTCGGGTTTGCCCTGTTCTATCTTAAGGGCGTCGCACCGAAATCGATCACCATCCAGCAGATTTACAAAGGCATCATTCCCTTTGTCATCCTGCAGGTGATCGGGCTGTTGCTGGTGATGTATTTCCCGGAACTGGCGCTGTGGATGCCAAATACCATTCTTGAATAGGCTTATGCCTGTCACATCAAAGGCACCGTGCAAACGGTGCCTTTTTTGTTGCCCGCAATCAGGCACACCAGACAAAGCAAAACCGCCCGAAACGGGCGGCTGCAAGATCACGAAGCTGCTTGCTGGTTAGGGTTACGGCTGAAGGTTCCGCTCGCTTGGCAATTGCAGCATACGGCCCATCAGGTAATCGACATCGTCTGAGTCAAACTCGACACCAAGATCACCATACTGGGTCAGAACCCGTTCGATCATCCGGCGCGAATAGCGTTCCCGATCACGTTCCCCGCCATCAAGGTCGGTTTCGCGCGCGACTTCAACCGCGGCACGAACCCCCGGGAAGAAATGAGCCGGCATGTCGGCCTTGTTATAAATCGCTTCAAGCCCGAACGGGCCGCTATCATGGATCAGAATGCGGGTATTGATCAGCGATACCCCGGCACGGCGCGCAAGGGCAGCTTCGAAAAAGGCAACATCGCCCATGCAAAGCGCACGCAGGATCAGACCGCTGGTCAGACGGTTGTTGGTGTGAAGATGTTCGACCAGAAGCTCGACATCGCGTTCTTCCGCGCCATCCCCCAGAAGGCCGATGGTCGCACTTTCCTGCGACTGGGTCATGACCGCATTCACGATCCCCTCGGGGATGTGGCCGCGCGCAATCAGTTCGGATCGCATCCGGTCAGACACCAGCGTCACAAGCCGTTCGGCAATCGTGATCGGCAGATGATTGCGTTCGATCATCGGCTTCTGGATGCGCTCGTTCTCGCCGAATTCATCCACAACCTTTTGCAGGGAATGTTCACTGATCTGTGCGCCGTCATTCGAAATCAGATCGACCATCACGTCTTCATGGCCGATATCGACCAGGGTTGCCGAAACGATTTCCGACACATGCGGACGCGATGCGATGGCACGCTGTTTTTCAACACTGTCGGCATTGTCACCGATAATGTCGACCAGATCCTCGTCATTGAGAACTTCGGAAAATTTCAGGATCGGCAGGGCCACATCATCAACGTCGCGTGCAAGGGTCGCTGCAACATCGTGGGGCACAAGCGGGGTCTGCTTAAGGTTCTTGGCCAGCGCCTTGCGCACACGCACTTCCGCGTCACGCACCATCAGCCGGAAAATATCCTCGGCAAGCAGACGTTCGCTGTCACTCAGGCTTTCAGCAGAAAATTCACGGCTGATTTTCTCGGCCGTTTCCGCACGATTCTTCCCGGAAGGATCCTGGATCAGATTGTTAAGATCTTCTTTGGTTATACGCGGCAATGGAGTTCTCCCGGCACGCTAAGCAATCGGCTGCCAACCATTTGTAATTCTTTATACACCGTAGGGCCGATTGACTAAACGCAAATTATTCAGTTCCTGCTTGTGCTAAATGTCGTGTCGAATTCGGGAAACTCAACAGTAAGCCGATCTTTTTTAACGAAAAGCGAATTTTTGCTTCCGTTGATGTTTTTCGGTTCACTTGTGAAGCAACCAACGACACAATGTAGTGGGGACCCTACCACCGCAGACCATGAGAGGCCGCAATATGAATTTGACCAAAACACTTACCATCGCCGCCACCCTGGCCGTACTCGGCATGGCACCGGCAATGGCTGGTGATGCCGAAAAAGGCGAAAAAGTTTTCAAGAAATGCGCTGCCTGCCACAGTGTGGAACCTGGCCAGAACAAGGTCGGACCATCGCTGGCAGGGGCCTTTGGTGCGCAATGTGGCCATGTCGCCGACTTTAAATACGGCAAAGGCTATCAGGCTGCTTGTGAAAAAGGTTTCACCATCGATGAAGCCTTCCTGGTTGACTATCTTAAGGATCCGTCAGCCAAGCTTAGCGAAATCTCGGGTTCGAAAGAACGCTCGAAGATGACCTTCAAGCTGAAAAAAGAAGACGAAATTGCCGATGTCATCGAATATCTGAAAGCGCACTAAGCCTTTCGATATCCGGTACCGGAATTAAAAAACGGCCAGTGCTTCTGCATTGGCCGTTTTCATGCGTGCAAAGATATCACGCTGCGGCGCGTCGCCGACCAAGTTCCTCGGTGATCGCGCGGATTTGCTCCTCGACCCGGATGTCGATGGTCGATGTAACTTCCAGTTCGCGATCTTCGTAAACATCGCGATCAGGATGCTTTTCACGCCATTCGTTGATTGTCATATCACGCAGGCGGATCAGCTGTTCGATTTGCGGCCGATACAAAAAGATCATCCCCGATATCCAGCGATTTACCGGCCAGGATGGTTGCGCATGATCAATGATGAAGTTTTCGAGCATATTGATCACGGTTTCGCCGTCATACCAGACTTCGCCGGTCACCCACCGGTTGGTGGTGAACAGACGCTGGGCAAAACCGTATTCATCCATCGATACCGCAATCAGGTGCGACAGCGCGTCATTTGGCCCTTCGGGATAGTCAAATCCCTCAATCGGTACCGGCTTTGACCCGGCCGGCATACCGCGCGGCCGCAGGAAGGTATGGAAATGTCCATGCTCGTTCCAACTGCGCTGTTCGTCTTTGGGATGGGCATGATAATAAAACTGGGCGTGCGAATTGCGGTCATACACATCCCCTTCGGGATAGTGCGTCCATTCATAAAAAGGCCCCGCCGTCTTGATCAGTTCACCGACAATATTATCGCCGGTCACCGTCAAGACCCGGTGGCATTCCATAACATCGCGTCCCGCAGTCAGCATCCGTTCAAGCCGTCCGGTCGGAAGCGATGTCCAGTCAATTGCAATTTCGGTCATTCCAACACCAGTAACCTTGCGATGAGAATCCTATCCGCAGCGGCAGAAATAACCCGTCCATGACCATGACGGCCAATTAATCCCGTTCAAGAATTAGTGATTCTGTCACAATGTGCAAGCCTGCTTCGAAAACAGGCCGCTATTCATGCATCAACCGAAATCCGATAAGGATATGCTGCATATGTTCCGGCCTGCCATGGCGGGCGGCGGGGCGGCAAACACCGCATCCCCGATCATCCCAAGATCCGCCCTTAACAATACGGTATCCGGCTTGCAAACTGGTGGCCGTCCATTCAAACACCTGCCCCGCCCCGTCATACAGCCCATAAGGTCCGGGTTCGAACTGTCCCACCGGGACTGTATCAAACGGGCCGCGATCGGCACTGTTCAATTGCAGCGGGTCATAAATATTGCCCCAGGGATAGAAAATGCCGTCCGCACCGCGAACCGCCTTCTCCCAATAGATTTCTTCGGGGATGCGCCACTTGATGCCGGTTTTCGAACTTAGCCAGGCGGCATAATCCTGGGCATCACGCCACGACACCAGAACAACCGGATGATTGCCCTTGCCACGCGGCGGTTCGCCATTCTGCCACGCAAAGGGACGGGTCGCGTCATATCCGTAAATCAGACCAAGACTTTCCCAGTCTTCCTCGCTGATATCGGGCGCTTCACGACCGGTATCCCGGACAAAGGCGGCATACTGATCATTGGTGACCGGCGTTTTCATGATGAAATAGTCGGGCAGATAAATGTGCCATTTATCGACTTCAACATCGTACCAGCGATTCCGGCGGCTGATGTCATGGCCATAGACCTGCTCATCAATCTGATAGGCATATTGCCGTTCAACCGCATCCGACCCCTGAAAGAACCAACCGGCCGGAATTTCCGCCACATCGGCATATGGTACATCCGCGGACTGCGCCCGCACAGAACCGGGCAACGACATCGTGGCCAAAACGGCCGCAAAAAGCCCGCCGATCATGTGACTCTGCTGTTTTTTCATTGTCTGTTCCGGTCTCCGTGATGGCTGTTCTCACGGTTTATTCAACCGTACGCCATGCTCCGCTCCCCGTATCCCCGATTTCTTAAATGCGTAAAATCTATCGGTTTTTCAATCGTTTTGATACCAAAGCATAAAAAATCAAACATGAATTGTTCGCGACTCATTCAACCGTGGGCATATTTTGACCGCTTCTCTCACACGGCTCTCTCACACAACAGTGAAACCATGTGACGTTCCGGGCGACCTGATTTGGCGCATATTGGCTTGCATCGGACGAAAAACATTCAAACGTCCCTACCGTCAGATCGAAATGAACGCTTAATCAGTGAGGCAATCAATGTCCAAAAAATCCAGCTTCTTCTCCCAGTCGGCCCTGATGCCCGCGATTGCCGTTGGTGCCGGCCTTGTCATGGCAGCCCCGATGGCAATGGCGGCCCCGCTTCCGACACCGACCGCCGAAGTCGCGACGTGCACAGCCAATCCTTGCGCGGCCAACCCCTGTGCCGCAAACCCCTGTGCCGCAAACCCGTGCGCGGCCAAAAAGGTCGTCAATCCCTGCAGCCCGTGCGCGGCCAACCCTTGTGCTGCAAATCCTTGCGCGGCGGCTAACCCCTGCGCTGCCAATCCGTGTGCGGCAAATCCCTGTGCTGCCAAATAACCGGGCCGATCCATCGCCCTGACCATGCAAAAGGGGCAGTGCTTTTGGCGCTGCCCCTTTTTCGTGTCTGTCCGGAACGATAGCAATCAGTCGCGAACCACCATCACCGAACAATCGGCATGGCGAACAACCCGCGCGGCATTCGGCCCCAGAAGGTAATCCTTCAATTCGGGGCGGTGTGCCCCGATGACGATCAGATCGCAATTGGTCTTTTTCGCCATTTTCAGGATCACTTCATAAACCGTCCCCTGGCCCACGATATGCTGAACCTTAAGGTCGGACGGAATATGTTCGGAAACGAACTGGTGCAGTCTTTCGTTATAGGCATCAAGAACCTTTTTCTCGTAACCCTTCGGAAAGAACTGCCCGACCATCGACATCCCGACCGTGGGAACCACGGTCAGGACATGAAGGCGCGCATTGAATGCCTGGGCTTGCTTGATTGCGACCGGAATGGCTTTTTTCCAGGACAGATCGTGATCAAGATCCACTGTAACCAGAATATCCTTATACATGGACTTGGCCCTCCTTAGGCCGCTTCGGCACGACGGCGACGGCGTTGCAATACGATGATCCCGCCCAGCAGAATAAACGCCGGGATAAAGAACACCTCTTTGGGCATGCGGTCGGCTTCGATCTTGATCGCGGTGATTTCAAAGTCGAAATCAAGTCCCGCTTTCTCGGCCGGACCACCAAATACCAGATCATCGATAAAGACCTTGCCGTCTTCGTTGCGAACCGCAATGCCCGCATTGTAAAGACGATCTTCACCCGATGCTTCCGGCCCCAATGGCAACATCACCGATTTGCTGACCTCGTCGCCTTCAAGACTGATGCCCTCGACATCCAGAAGAATGCTGGTATTGGCGGGCATATCGGCCGCCTTTTCAACAATCTCGGTCGCGGGCAGGTTTTCATAGGGCGGCTCGAGCAGATCAAGCCAGAAACCCGGACGGAACAGGGTAAAGGCAATCAGCAGAAGTGCCGCACTTTCCCACAGTTTCGACCGGGTGAAGAAATACCCCATCGTTGCTGCGGCAAAGACCAGCATCGCAACAATCGCGACAAAGATCACCATCACCACTTCAAACGGATGATCAAGCCCGATCAGCAGAAGCTGCGTGTTGAACAGGAACAGGAACGGCAGAACGGCGGTACGCATGCTGTAAAAGAACGCGACAAAGCCGGTCTTCATCGGGTCGGCCCCTGAAACCGCGGCGGCGGCAAAGGATGCCAGACCGACCGGTGGTGTCACATCGGCCATGATGCCGAAATAGAACACGAACAGATGCACGGCAATCAACGGCACGATCAGGCCGTTCGCAGCCCCCAGTTCAACAATCACCGGTGCCATCAGGCTCGACACCACGATATAGTTCGCCGTCGTCGGCAAGCCCATGCCAAGGATCAGACTGATGATCGCGGTAAAGATCAGGATCAGCATCAGATTGCCGCCCGAAATCAGTTCCACGAATTCAACCATCACCTGACCGATCCCGGTCAGCGACACCGTGCCCACGATGATACCGGCCGCCGCCGTCGCCACCCCGATCCCGATCATGTTGCGCGCCCCGGTGGCAAAACCGTCAATCACATCGGCAATGCCTTCCTTCACACTGGCCATATAGTCCGGCTGCTTGCGGAAGAACGCCTTGACCGGACGCTGGGTCAGCATGATGAACAGCATCAGAACCGTCGCCCAGAAGGCCGACAATCCGGGTGATTTCAACTCGATCATCAGGAACCAGACCAGAACCACGACCGGCAGCAGATAATGCAGGCCGGACTTGGCCGTTTCGCCCAGTGCCGGAAGCTCCAGCACCGGCTTGTTGGGATCATCCAGTTCAAGATCAGGATATTTCGCCGCATAATACAGACCGGCAAAATAGATCGCGGCACATTCGACCGAGACAATCCAGCCCACCGCGTTACCGAATATCTGTTTCTGGAAATTGATCGCGTAGTAAATCACACCCGCAAGAATAACCAGCGACAACACGAACAGAAGCGAACGCATCAGCACTTGCTGCACGGTCGATGTCTGACGTTTCGGCAGGCCCTTCATATTGGCCTTAAGCGCCTCAAGATGGACGATATAGATCAGCGCGATATAGGAAATCGTCGCCGGCAGGAAGGCATGCTTGATGACTTCCGGGTAAGGAATGCCGACATATTCCACCATCAAAAAGGCCGCAGCCCCCATGACCGGCGGCATGATCTGCCCGTTGACCGACGATGCGACTTCGACCGCACCGGCCTTCTCGCCCGAGAAACCGACACGCTTCATAAGCGGGATGGTAAAGGTCCCGGTCGTTACCACGTTGGCAATCGAGGAGCCTGAAATCAACCCGGTCATTGCCGATGCCAGAACGGCAGCCTTTGCCGGACCGCCACGCATGTGACCAAGGGCGGCAAACGCCACCTTGATGAAATAGTTGCCAGCCCCGGCTTTATCGAGCAACGAGCCAAACAGCACAAACAGGAACACGAAGCTGGTCGAAACGCCAAGCGCGATCCCGAACACGCCTTCGGTCGTGATCCACTGATGCGACATCGCCTTGGAGAAGCTTGCACCCGCCCATTGCAGGACATCGGGCACCCACGGCGCATTGCCAAAGAACACATAGGCAAGGAACACCATTGCCACGATCATAAGGGGCGGACCAAGTGCGCGGCGCGTTGCTTCAAGCAACAGCACCAGACCGGCACCGGCCACCACAAGATCCTGCGTGATCGGCAAGCCCGGACGCGATGACAGCTCGCGGTAGAAAATAAAGATATAAAGAGCACAGAATGCCCCGGCAGCCGCCAGGACCCAGTCAAAAACCGGAATATAACTTCGCGGTGAATTCTTGAAAGCCGGATAGGCCAGAAATGCCAGGAACACGGCAAAAGCCAGATGGATCGACCGTGCTTCGGTCGAATTGAAAACCCCAAAACTGACAATATAGGGCAGTGGCGATGCCAGCCACAGCTGGAACAGCGACCAGGCCACGGCAACATACAGCAAAATTATTGCCGTCATGCCGGTCGGCTGGCGCGCGCCTGTATCATTTTCCGCGATCAGATCCTGAAGATCCTGGTCCGATGGACCCTGTGTCGCGCTTTTATCGTCGGTCATTGCAAACTCCCGGTCTGAACGCGGTTTCTGTTTCGGGCGGCCCAAACCGATAGCCCAGAAACAAAAAACCTCCGTCGACACTTACCCGGTCGCCCACGGAGCATATCGGCACATCATTGTGCGCCATTTTGATCAAATTTTTTAAGATGCCCGCAGGACGGAAGAAAACAAAACGGGAGGCACGGCGTGCCCCCCGTTTCAACCTGACTTACATCAGGCCAGCTTCTTTGAAGTATTTGACAGCGCCGTCATGCAGCGGTGCCGAAAGGCCGTCTTTGACCATTTCTTCTTTTTTGAGGATCGCAAAAGCCGGGTGCAGCTTTTTGAAGTCGTCGAAGTTTTCAAAGACTGCTTTGACAACATTGTAAACGACGTCCGCATCGGTTGCGGTCGAGGACACGAAGGTCGCGCCGACACCGAAGGTCTGAACGTCGTCCGGGTTACCGCGATACATGCCGCCCGGAATGGTGGCAACACGGTAATACGGGTTATCGGCAACCAGTTTGTCGATTTCCGGACCGGCAACTTCGACCAGAACAGAATCACAGGAAGATACAGCTTCCTGAATCGAACCGGACGGATGACCAACGACATAAAGCATCGCATCGATCTTGTTATCGCAAAGCGCCTGCGACTGTTCAGCCGGCTTCAGTTCGGATGCCAGTGCGAAATCGTCAAGGGTCCAGCCCTTGGCGTTCATCACGATTTCCATGGTGTCGCGGCTACCCGAACCCGGGTTACCGATATTGACACGTTTGCCTTTAAGGTCATCAAAGGTTTTGATGCCGGAATCAGCGCGGGCAACAATGGTGAACGGCTCCGGATGGATCGAGAAGACGGCACGAAGTTCCGGGAACGGGCCGACGTCTTTGAATGCTTTTTCACCATTCAGGGCATAGTACTGAACGTCAGACTGGGCAACGCCAAGATCCAGTTCGCCCGAACGAATGGTGTTGATGTTGTAGGACGAACCACCAGTGGACTCGACCGAGCAACGAATGCCATGCTCTTTACGGTCTTTGTTCACCAGACGGCAGATTGCACCACCTGTCGGATAGTAAACGCCCGTCACGCCACCGGTACCGATGGTGATAAAACGGTTTTCCTGTGCCGATGCCTGTCCGGCGAACAGCGACGCACCTGCCAAGGTGGCAATGGCACCCGCTACAGCAATAAGTTTCTTCATCAGGATTAGCTCCCTATTACACCCTGTTATAAAGTTTTCAACCACACCGCGAAGATGCGGCGGAAAAACATGGAAACATCAGATAAATCAGATGTTTCAGCGAGGGGATTATAATGACGAGCCCCAAGAATTGAAACCCTATAACCCCGAAACCCCCTGATACTTTTATGTCAGGTAACCAGTCTGTTTTCATTGGCGCGCCAAAGTCTACCACTGCGGTTGCATGATTTTTCGCGCCTGATCGCCGGTCGCAACAGTCCGCCCCATAAGATACGCGCCTTCGCGCGCCTGAACGATCAAAGCAGCATTGTCGACCGCACCCGAACGGTCAACCAAAAGATGATTATTTTCAAAACCAATGCGCGCATGACCACCCAATCCGGCCGCCGTCAACGCACAGGCATTTTCATGTGCCCCGAAGGCGCACAGCATCCATTCCGATACAAATGGCGACGCATCCAGATACGGCAAAAGGTCCTTGGGATCGGATACCTGCCCCGTGGTGTAACGGCCCAGAACATAAAGCACCGGCAGCTTTTCACCCGGAATGACGCCATCACGCACAAGCTGGTTGAACCGGATCACGTCTTCTGGCGCATACAGGATGAATTGCGGCAGGATATCCGCCTCGCGGATGAAGGCAAAGAAATCGCGCAGTTCATCAAGATCGGCATTTTCCGGCGCAATTTCGCGCACTGCAATCGAAACGGCTTCGGGCACAAGTTCGCGGATCATCGCCATCTGATCCTGCGCACCATACATGCCGACCGCCTCGCTCGTGACCTGAAGCAGCATGTCATCACCAACACTTGCGCGCACCTCGGTCAGCATTTCACGATACCGCCCCACATCAATGCTGTGTCTCTGGTCATCATCACGCACATGCAGATGCATCATTGCCGCCCCGACGGCCTTGCAGTTGGCGGCTTCTTGCGCCAGTTCCGCTGGTGTAATCGGAATGCTGGGCAGATCGGCCTTGGTTTTGCGCGCGCCATTGGGGGCCGATGCGATCAGAAACGGGGTTTCACCATAAGACATTACAAAAGCCCCTCGGCGGTAAACACGTCATTCATCGCCAATTCAAACAGATCAACGATCCTTGCAACATCATCCCCGGTCACGATAAAGGGCGGCGCAAACAGCACATGGTCACCCCGCACGCCATCAATCGTGCCGCCCATCGGATAGGCCATCAACCCGCGGGCAAAGGCCGCCTTCTTGATCTTGGCGTTGATCTTGCGCGCCGGATCAAACGGGTCTTTGGTTTCGCGATCCGCGACCAGCTCAAGCCCCCGGAACAATCCCCGACCGCGAATATCCCCCACAAACGGGTGCTGCCCGAACCGTTCGCGCAATCCATCGGCCAGCAATTCGCCCTGCCTGACGACATTGGCCAGAAGATCGCGTTCGCGAATGGTTCGCTGGGTTGCAAGGGCCGCGGCACAGGCGGTTGCATGCCCCTGATAGGTATGGCCGTGCTGAAAGAAACCCGATCCATTGGCAATCGCATCATCGATTTTCTTCGACACCAGGATCGCACCAATCGGCTGATATCCGGCCCCCAGTCCCTTGGCGATGGTTTGCAAATCACCCGAAATGCCTTCCTGTTCAATCGCATGCAGGGTGCCGGTGCGGCCCATACCGCACATGACCTCGTCAAGGATCAGAAGCACACCATACTGATCGCAAATCTCGCGGATACGTTTGAAATAACCCGGCACCGGGGCCAAGGCACCCGATGTTGCGCCGACAACCGGCTCGGCGACAAAGGCGGCAACGCTGTCGGCCCCCAGTTCAAGGATCGCGGTTTCAAGTTCGTTGGCGACCCGCAAACCATACGCCGCGTCACTTTCGCCCGGCATCTGGTCACGATACGGATAACAGGGCGCGATATGGCTTGCCGTAATCAGCAGCGGCTCGAACTGTTTGCGACGCCACATATTGCCGCCAACCGAAAGCGCGCCCAGCGTATTGCCATGATAGGACTGGCGGCGCGCAATCACGTATTTCCGGTCCGGCTGCCCGATCTCAAGGAAATATTGCCGCGCCATTTTAAGCGCCGCCTCTGTCGCCTCGGACCCGCCCGAAACGAAATACGCCTTTGCCATGCCTTCGGGGGCATGGGTTACAAGGTCCTCGGCCAGTTCTTCCATCGCATCGGTGGAAAAGAAACCCGAATGGGCATAGGCAATCTGATCAATCTGGGCATGCATGGCGGCACGCACCGCCGGGTCGGAATGCCCAAGGCATGAAACCGCGGCACCCCCGCTGGCATCCAGATAACTTTTGCCATTCTGATCAAAGATATAAATACCTTCGCCCCGCACCGCACGCGGCGGGATCGCAAGACTGCTGCGATGAAGGACATAGGTTTCGGGCTTGCTGTGGGGCTGGTTCATGATCGGGAATTCCGGGTGGGGGCGGCTTCTTCATGATAGGTATCGAAAGCCGCAAGTTGTTCTTCCGCAACGGCAATCCGTTGCAGTACCTTTTGACCGCCGCGCGCAACCAGAAGGGCGACAAGCGCCTGCATGACCGAAACGCTGGTGGTAAAGCTTTGGAAAAAGGATGGGGAACTGTCGGATACGACCAGCTTTGCAACCGCATCGACCGCAATCGGCGCAACGTCCGAATCACAAACCGCAATCACCGGGCAATGCTGTTTGCGGGCAAACGCGACCGCGCGCACCGTATCGCGAATATAGGGCCTTGCCCCGACGGCAATCAGAACGTCCCGCGGGCCAATCCCGCGCAACTGGTCCCCGAATGCCCCTGCATGCCCGTCAACCAGAACACCATTTTCGTTAAACAGCCGATAGGCATAGGCAAACTGATACGCCGCCGGATAGGCCGCACCACGCCCGACGACAAAAACCTGACGGGCGCGCGCAATATGTTCACACGCATCCTTCATGCGTTCGCACATTTCCGGTGCGAATACCTGACCGATATTGGCAATCTCGGCCTGCGCGATGCTTTGCAGCAGATGTGCATCGCGATGGATATCGGCATCGCTGTTTTGCAACGCGCGCGCCCGGTGTGCGTAACTTGCCGGCAGGTCAAGCAACCGGTTCTGGTAACTGTCGCGAAACTGCTGCCAGGTATCGACACCGATGGCCGCCATCAGGCGGGTAACCGTACTGGGTGGCACATTGGCCGCCCGTGCAAGGGCGCGCATCGAACGCAGGGCCACATCATTGGGATGATCAAGGATATGGCGCGCCGCCTTCTGCATTTGCGGACTCAGCGTCGCATAATCGGAAATCAGCTTTTCGCGCAAATCGGTGTAAACACCCATTTTCCCGGGTTCCTGTGATCAATTGATCGGAAAACTACGCCACAGCGCCACCGGATTTGCAACGAATGTTTCAATTACATGACTTAATGAAACGTTTGTTTCGTAAAATGTTTCATGACCAAGGCAGCCTTGTGGGCTGCAATTGGTAAAAACCATGGACTTATAAGAAAAAGATGTAACAATACCAAATTCGCGGCAGGAACGTTTACGTTTCATATAAAGATATAAATCTACATTCGCGATGTGGGACTGGGCACCGAATCGATAAGGTGGCCAATGAATAACCAGATCATCAATGCACTGGCACAGACAAGTGCGGGCATCGCTCTTTTTGACAGCAATGAACGGATCATCTATGCGAACCCGGCGTGGGAACAGCTGATTACCGGCGTTGCCGAAGAAGACCTGCTGTTTTCCGAAACGGAACTCGCTGACGGCGGCATGATTTCCGTCTGCTTCGTCAAGCCGCAGGCGGAGCATCCCCACCCGATTGCCCTTCCGGCATCGGCCAATGACAGTAAAATCGGTACCGTGATCATCGCCGATGACAGTGAAAGCAACCGCATGGTCGCGCGCCGCATCCTGCAAGCCGAAGGATACGGCATTGTCGAGGCCACCAACGGACAGACCGTGCTGAACATGCTGCGTCGCGGGGTGACGGCCGATCTGATCCTGATGGATGTTGAAATGCCCGATATGGACGGATTGCATACGACGCGCCGCATCCGCCACATGCAGGGGCCGGTTGCCCATACCCCCATCATTGCCTTGTCTGCTCACCAGTCGCGCGACTGGAACGTCATTGCGCGTCAGTCCGGGGTTGATGAATTTATCAACAAACCGATCCAGCGCACCAAGCTTCTTGATACCATCCGCGACCTCATCAGCCGGTCCCCGGAGGGTGCGGCTTCCGCCCCGCGCCTTTCGCCGCCGCCGGTATTGCGATCCAAGGGGGCACGCATCACCCGCCCGGAACGCCTTGATCCGCCTTCAAGCCCGGTGCTTGATATCCGCACCCTCGAACAGCTTTATGCCGACGCCGGGGACGAAGGCGCATCATGCGGTATCGACCTTTTCATCAATGAAACCGAAACCCGTCTGGTCAAAATTGACAACGCGCTGTCAAATGACGACCTCGCAACCGTCCGGGACGAAGTCCATGTGCTCAAAAGCACCTCGGGCACCTTTGGCTTGCGCCAGCTTTCCGATTTGTGCGGGGTCACACAGAATTTCTTTGAAGAAGACGATATCGACGAAGGCCGCATCCTTGCCCTGTCACGCCAGGTGGTGCAACTGGCACCAACGGCCCTGACCGCGCTTAATCTTTATCGCCGTTCACGCGGCTGGGGCAATCCGCAAGGGCCTCAATAGCCTGCCCCCACGACAACTCTCGCCACCCCGGGCACACCTATTGCCGAGGCCGGGGCCAAGCTTAGGCTTGAGGCAGAATTAAGGACTGAGCCCCAAACCTCGTCAAAAACCTCAGTCCAAGCCCCCAGCCCAAAACAAATGCACGATTTTCATATCGCGGCCTTGGGCACCGTTTTTTCCTGAACCACTTCCTGAACCACTGCCTTTATCGATCCATCTACGCTGCCTTTTGCACGCATGATCTCTGCCCGGCGATCCGTTGCAAGATGCATCTGCCAGATCCGCCATACGATTAGCGCCCAAAGGCCAAGCGCCATATCCTGCTCGCCATGCCGTGTTGCCCTGCGCCAGTAATCCTGCCGCGTGCGATCCCGTATCGGCAGATCGGCAAACAGCATCTCGATAATCCGGGCCTCGCGCCCCCACAAAAGCCCTCCAAGCTTCGCCAGCCAGTCAGCCACCGGTGGATTGAAGCCGACCTTGGATGCACGGAGATAGCCATCCGGCATCATCTGCGCGATGGCCGCACGCAACAACGACTTCGCACCCTCCCGCAGATGCCCCCGTGCCGCAACACGCCCGGCAATTGCCATCACGTCATGGCCCAGCAATGGCACCCGGTATTCCAGCCCGTACGCCATGCCACATCGGTCGGACATCGCAAGCTGATTACCCGGCAATGTCACCCGTCGGTCAAACGCCATCATCTGATCGCACAAATCACCTTCTGACAAATCTTCGGGTACCACTAACCGCGCGCCCAATTCCGCCAATCCACAACGATCATTCCAGTATTGAAACGCCCTTTGTGCGTCGCCCTGCCCGCCCCGAACAAACCGCGCACCCCCGCGCGGCAGCAACCGGGCAATATTGCCTGCCATCTTTCGTCGGATGAAACCCGGAACAGACTGCCACGCGCCGAATATCGCGGCCGCCTGATAGCGCGGATAGCCCCCAAACAGCTCATCCCCGCCATCCCCTGCCAGACAGATCGGCACGTGCCTTGATACCGCCGCACCAAGCGCCTGCATCAAAACAACCGACGGATTGCCAAAGGGCGACCCAAAAGCCCGCAGGCCATCATTCAGATGCGCCAGAATTTCTTCGGGCCCGTCAGGTGCCACGACGACATGCAGCTCCGTCCCCAGATGTTTTGCCAATTGCCGCGCACGTGGTGTTTCATCCATCCCGGCATCGCGGAACTGCATGACAAATCCCGGTGGCGGCTTTTGCCCGCGTTCACGCGCGACATCACACGCCATCGCGGCAATCGCACCACTATCCATTCCACCGGACAAAAGCATGCCAACATTACGGTCCGCATCCATCGCATCGGCCACCGACTGGCGAATGGCCCGGCGCAGATCGGCAACTGCGTCTTCGCCGTCAGGTCGGTGGCAAGTGGCTGGCCGGATCATCCGGCCATCGATCTTGCCATTCTGCCAGCAGATCAGTTCTCCCGGCCTTAACTGCCGGATATCGACAAAGCCCGTCGCCGGTGCAGGCACAAACAGATGGGCAAGATAATGCGGGAAAACACCCCGGTCCGGCATGGCCGGTATGATGCAACGCAGGGCTGCGACCTCGGACGCAAACGCCACATTCCCGCTGCCATATTCGGAAAAATAAAGCGGCTTTATCCCGATCGGATCACGCCCCAGCCAAAGTTGCCGCAATGCGCAATCCCAAAGCGCAAAAGCATACTGCCCTGAAAGATCGGCAAGCGGTTTGGCAGGATCACAACCATCACGCAGGGCATTGCCAAGAACCGCCAGAACCAGCGCCGCATCACTGTCGCTTTCAACGACGGAACCTTTTTCACGCAAAGACAAAATACGCCGCCGATGCCCGGCAATATAACCGTTAAACGCCAGAACAAACCGGCCATCGGGTGAAATCAGGGGCTGATTTGCCGCAGCCCCCGGATCGGTCGTGATCAGCCGACGCACGCCAAGCGTTACCCCACCTGCGGGATCAGACCAGCACCCTTCACCATCCGGTCCCCGATGGACAAGTGCATTCAGTGCTGCGTGAACACGTGGTTGCTCCCCGCTGGCTGTCGCCCCTGCCAGTCCACACATTTATTGATCTTCCGGTGCTTCTTCGTGACCCGATGGCATATCAGGGTCACGATCCCGCCCCAACCGCCCCTGCAAATTCGCCAGTACATATAACCGCAGGGCACTTGAAAGGTTGCCGTCGCGGCCTTCGTCAACCTCGGCTACCAGTTCGGCAATTGCCATGTCGCGCCGTGTGGCGATGCCCTGAAGTTCGGACCAGAATGCATCTTCAAGCGAGAAACTCGTCCGGTGTCCGGCAATTGTCACAGATCTTTTTCGAACGTCGCTGCTCATCGGCCTGTATATCTTCCCAATCCTCGGCAACTCGATCATCATGCCGGTGGCGTCACCCGATCATGATAAGGCATCCCTATGAAATTCATACATCTTTCCGACACGCATCTGCTGGCCCGTGATGACCTTTCGCGCCCACCACATGCGGGTGATACGCTGCGTGCCGTCATTGCCGAGATCAACGAATATCATGCTGATGCCGTGATCTGCGTGATTACCGGCGACATCACCCATCATGGCCGCCCGGAACAATATGACCACGCGGTCGAACTGTTCGCGACCCTTGCCATGCCGTTTATCATGATCCCGGGCAATCACGATATCCGCGAACCGATGCTCGCCGCCTTTCCCGATACGCCGCGCGATGAAAACGGCTTTATCAATCATGGTCAGACAATCGGCGGCATCCGCTTTGTGATGCTTGATACCATCGTGCCTGATGCCCATCACGGCACATTGTGCGACGCCCGGCTTGACTGGCTGAAACACGAACTGGCAGAGCACCAAAACCTGCCAACGTTCCTGTTCATGCATCACCCGCCGCTTGATATGGGCCTGCCGTTTCTTGATTCGATCCGGATGGATGCAGACGCCGAACTGGCCGCCATCATCAAGAACAATCCGCAGATCAGGCATATCTTCCTTGGCCACCTCCACCGCCCCAGCAACGGCATCTGGCAGGGTATCCCGTTCAATGTCGGCGGCAGCAGCCAGAAGGGCGAGCCTCTCGACATGCGTCATGAAAAGGAAGAAGAACTGGTTGAACGCGCCCCGTTAAAGCCGATGTTCGGCATCGTACTGACCGATCCGTCGGGCAATGTGCGCTATCATTATGAAACAGTGCCGTTCGACTAGGATCACGGCGCGGGGCGCGCCCATTCCGCCAGCACCACCGGATCGCTTTCCATGCGTTCATGACGGGATCGCAGGGCGTCAAACGCCTTGCCATCCATCAATTGCGACAGCGCCCAGACCGCCGATCCGCGCACAAGCGGGCTTTCGTCGGTCAAAAGGCTTTCGACACGCGGCACAAGATTGACCGCCCCGCTATTGCCCACCGCCGTCAGGACATTGCGCAAAAACTTCGCCCGCCCGATCCGCTTGATCGGCGATCCGGTAAAGAAATTGCGGAATGTCTCGTCATCCAGATCAAGGAAATCGGCAAGCCTTGGCGCGGTCAGTTCGGCGCGCGGGATAAAGGCCATTTCCTGCGTCCGGCTGGCAAACTTGTTCCACGGGCACACCGCCAGACAATCGTCACAGCCATAAATACGGTTGCCCATGGCACGGCGAAACTGGGGCGGGATCAAGCCATCATGCTCGATCGTCAGATACGAAATGCATTTGCGCGCATCAAGCTTGTAGGGGCCCGGAAACGCATCGGTCGGACAGGCCGAAAGGCATTTGGCGCACGACCCGCAATGATCGATTTCCGGCTCCGCCAGATCAAATTCAAGCGTCGTGAAAACCTCGCCCAGAAACAGCCAGCTGCCGTATTCGCGCGACACAAGATTGGTATGCTTCCCCTGCCAACCAATCCCGGCGGCCTGCCCCAACGGCTTTTCCAGCACCGGAGCGGTATCGACAAACACCTTGACCTGTTCGCCATCAGCACCCGCTTTCTGTGCCTGTTCCATCATCCAGCGCGCAAGCTGCTTGAGGCGTTTTTTGATCAGATCGTGATAGTCGCGGTTTCTGGCATAGACCGAAATCATCGCCCGGTCGGGATGGTCCAGAAGGGTTAGCGGATTTTCCGCAGGCCCATAGTTGGAACCCAGAACAATGACGGATTTGACTTCCGGCCACAGCATTTTCGGATCGCGACGGCGCGGCAGCCGTTCCGGGTCATTCATCCAGTCCATGGTGCCATATTCGGCAGCGGCGACAAATTCATCGAGCCGCGCCTGATTGCGTTCGTCAATCTGCGGGCGCGCCACACCACACACATCAAAGCCGATTTCACGGGCTTTGGCCTGAAGGCTTTCAAGGGTTATCGCAGCGGCAACCGTCATGGCAAAACATCTGGGTCGTTTTCTCTCTCTGTGCTGCCTTATATAGGTTTGTCGCCGAAACGCAAAAGGCCGCAGCACATGGCTGCGGCCTTTAAGTCGACGCCGGGCGAAATCAGAAGCGATATCGCAGCGTCGCCAGAATTGTGCGTTCCTCGCCATAATAACAGTTATCCGACCACTGCGTGATCAGACAGGACGCGACATATTCCTCGTCCATCAGGTTATTCACATTCAGCCGGAAATCGGCATTGTTCATGCCAACCTGCGCCAGATCATAGTTCAGCACGACATCAACCAGCGTGTAGTCCGGAACCATAAGGGTGTTGGCCTCATTCGCAGCCGTTTCACCGACATAGCGGATCCCCGCCCCGATGCCGAGCCCGTCAAGTGCGCCCTCGTCAAAGCGGTAATGCCCCCAAAGCGACACCATATGTTCGGGTACCTGCTGCGGACGATTGCCATCCTTGACCGCCCCCGGCGCATCAAAGGACGCATCGGTATAAGTGTAACCGGCCAGCACGCTAAGATTGTCGGTCAGTTCGGTGCGCGCCTCAAGCTCGATGCCCCGGGATTCAATCGTTCCAACCGGCTCCCATGCCGTCGTCAGGTTGTTATAAACCGCAACGTTTTCCTGTTCGATATGGAATGCCGCCGCACTCAGCATCGTTCTGCTGCCTTCGGGCTGGAACTTTACGCCGACTTCATATTGCGTACCTTCGGTCGGTTCCAGCGGCTTGCCCGATGCATCACTCGACAGGCTGGGATTGAAGGATTCCGAATAATTGAAATAGGGCGCGATGCCGTTATCAAACAGATAAAGAACCCCGGCACGTTTGGTCAGCTTGCTGCGGTCTTCGCCCTGTTCAACATTGGTCAAACGGTTCAGGTTGCTGGTTTCCAGCCAATCCTGCCGAAGCCCCAGCGAGAAACGCCAGTTTTCATATGCCAGCTGATCCTCGGCATAAAGTCCCGCCTGTTCAAGGGACCGGCTGTTGCTGTTGGTGATTGTTCCCAACGCAACCCCGGGGCTGCCATAGACCGGATTGAAGGCATCAATGTTCGATGCCCCGGTAAACAGCCATTTGTTTTCGCTTTTGCGGTCCTGATAATCAAAGCCCATCACAACCGTATGATCAACGCCACCGGTGGCAAAATTGGCTTCGGCCTGGTTATCCACCGTAAAGGCGCGAAGGCTTTCATCCCCGCCACCATAGGTTCGCGTCAACTCATTTGAGGTACCGCTCCAGCCCGTCTGGTAAATCTGGTCAAGATGCACATCGGCATCAAGAAAACGGAAATTCTGGCGCACAGTCCAGGTATCGTCGAAATCATGTTCAAACTCGTAACCGACCATGTTCTGGGTGCGCTCGAAGCTTTCAAGTGCCGGATCACCGTCAAAGAAAGTGTTCGAAATATGCTGGCCATTGCGCGCGAACAAGGTGCCTTCGGACGGCAGGCCATTATGGGTGCCGCCTTCCGGGTCTTTCTGGAAATAACCCGACAGTGTCAGGCGTGTATCATCGCTGATATTGGCGGTCAGCGACGGGGCAATGGCATAACGTTCTTCTTCGGTACCTTCGAATTGGGTGTCGGATGCATCTGCCTTGCCGACAACGCGATAGGCAAGCTTGCCCGCCTCGTCCAGCGGACCGGTGAAATCAAAACCGACCCCGCGCTGATTGCGATTGCCATAGGAAAGCTCGACCTCGCCCTGCTGTTCGAATTGCGGTTTCTTGCTTGATAGTGCCACAAGACCACCGGGCGAACTGCGACCATAAAGCACCGATGCCGGTCCTTTGACCACATCGGCACGTTCGACGAAATAGGGATCGATCTGCATCGAGCTATAGGTCGAATCATCGCTCATGGTTTTCAGGCCATCGAGATAGATATTGTCGATGCTGCGATCCACCAGACCGCGCAGGATAATGTAATCGTACCGGTTTGACGCACCGACCTGACCGGTAAAGGCACCGGGGGTATAGCGCATCGCCTGCATCACCGTTTGCGATCCCTGATCTTCCATCTGCTCCTTGGTCACCACGCTAATGCTTTGCGCTGTTTCAAGGATCGGTGTGCCGGTTTTGGTTGCCGCACGCGACCGGGTCGCGACATAGCCGTCCACCGGGCCATCGGCGGTTTCGGTGACCGCATTGGCTTCGACCCGCACCGGATCAAGCACCGTTTCACCACTGGCGGCGATCTGTTCAATCGTGACCGTGTTATCCTCGGTAAAGCGCCACGTATAACCCGTCCCGCTCAGAAGCTGGCCCAGCGCCTGATCAACCGTCATTTCCCCCTGAATGGCGGATGCCTGAACCCCGGAAATTCCGCCGGACGGAAAGAACAGACGCACACCGGCCTGATCGGCAAGGCTGGTCAGGGCCCGGTCAAGGTCCTGTGCCGGGATGTTGAAATCAATCACGCTCGCCTGTGCGATTTCGGCATTGTCGCGCGACGCGGCAATATCGGCGGCCATCGCATGAAACGGTGCGATGGCAACAAATCCGGAAATCACCGTGGTTACCGCAAGACGGCGTTTCCAGCCCATCAGCATCATCCGCCGGGCCACACAAACGTTTGTATTCATTCCATAAGCCTTTTCGTCAGAAACCCCAATGCGAATGAAATTAAGAACCGAAATCATTCGCTGTTATTTCTGAGACGAAACCGGCTAACGTGATTTGCAGTAAAAAATTCAAAAAATTTTCGGGATGAGAAGAAAGCGCGAAAAACCGCGACCTTCGCCAGAAGGATTAGTAAATGATTGTCAGCAAAGGCAACCGGGTGACGCGCGCCGATGTGGTTTGTTCGATAGAGGCGAAAACCGCATCAAGATCGGCGGTTTCAAACACACCCGTAACCTTAAGCCCCCGCAGCGCATCCCGCGCCACAACGATCCTGCCCGGCTGATAACGTTGCAGTTCCGCCATCACATCCGAAAGCGTCCGCTGATTGAAAATCAGCTTGCCGCGCTGCCAGCTGCCATAGGCGGCAAGATCGGCATCCGTGATCTTTTTCAGCCCATCATCGGTGTCATAATGCGCCTGCTGCCCGACCGTGATTCGCAACGGCTCACTGTCGCCACGGGTCACTTCCACAATGCCTTCGCGCACGGTGACATTCGCCCCACCGTCCTCAAGCCGCACCCCGTAAACCGTACCAACCGCGCGCGCCGCCCCGCCATTGGCGGAAACAATAAACGGATGATCGGCATCCTTCGCCACGTCAAAAATCACTTCGCCCGCTTGAAGGCGGATTTCGCGACGTGGGCCGGAAAAATCAACGGAAAAGGCCGATGCGGTATTCATGTGTGCAACCGATCCATCGGCAAGCGTCACCGCCCGCTGCTGTCCGATGGCCGTACTGTAATCCGATGTCCAGCGCGCAATCGGCCCGGTTGCTTCCAACCCGCCAAAGATCGCCAGCATCAAGGCGCAAACCATTGCCCCGGCAATGGCAAGGCGTCCGGGCCGGAGCCAAACTGCCCGGCTTCGTGCCGGTTGCAGCCTAGGTTGTCTGCGAGGCGCTGCGGCCCCCGGCGCGGGTGACTGGAAACTGCCGATCTCGCGCCGGATATCGGGATTTTCCTGCCATTGCTGCGCGGCTTCGGTTTGACCGACGGCGGCAAAAAGGCTTCGGGCCTCGGCGGCGGCACGGGCGTGATCGGGGCTTTGCGCGCACCAGTCGGCAAAGGCCGCATGATCGCGCGCCGTGGCATCGCCTGATTGCAGCATCACCAGCCATTCAATCGCCTGATCACCAAGATCGGCGGTCAATGGCCTGCTGGCTGGTTGCTGATCCGATAACCCGGTCTTCAAAACCCGATACCCCGAAAATGGTCCCGCACGGCCACCAATGCATGGCCCATATTGTTAAGACGTTTGGGCATGGGCAAATCTACAATGATTTTTGCCATTATTTTTCGCCCTCGCGCAGAAGCTCGTCACGGCAATGTTGCAGGGCGCGCACGATATATTTCGCGACCATGCTGTTTGATACGCCAAGACGCGCGGCAATTTCACTGTGTGACAACCCGTCGACCCGAAACATCAGCAACGCCATACGTGGCTTTTCTGGCAGCTTTTCCAGCGCCTTATCAAGCAGTAAAATCTGTTCGCGATCGAGCACGATGTTTTCCGGGCCGGGTTTGGGATCGTGGATCGCGTCGGTATCCTCGTCCATATCGTGATGGGCGGTAATGCGTTTTTCACGCCTGATCCCGTCAATCGCAAGGTTCCCGGCCACCCGATAGATATAGGCGCGCGGGTTGTCGATCACGTCCCCCTGATCGTGGGCATCGGCAAGCCGCACATAGGTATCCTGCACCACATCGGCTGCGCGTTCATGGTCCCCGCCCAGCTTTCGGGTCAGAAACCGGAAAAGCTGTTCGTAATTTTCCTGAAAGCTTGCGATCAGAACCGATGCGCTGTTGCGCGCCATGGCCTTGCCCAAACATGCCGTTGCCAAATGATACAGGTTCCCCTGCCCGCCCGTCTATTAGCAAGAACCAAAACCCAAAACAATGAGAATAATTCGCATTGTTAATAACTATACATACCGGTAATACCCCAAAACAAAAGGCTGCCGCCGGTTTCCCGACAGCAGCCCTTGATTTTGTATCAATTCCGGTGAGCCCAGCTACTAGCCACGCCCGCGATAGGGGGCAACGCCCTGATCGGGGATCCACACCCCTTCGGGGGCCGGGCCGGTCTGGTAAAACACGTCAATCGGAATGCCGCCGCGCGGATACCAGTAGCCACCAATGCGCAGCCATTTCGGATCAATCATATCGGCAATCCGTTTGCCGACCTTGACCGTGCAATCCTCGTGGAAGGAACCATGATTGCGAAACGACGTCAGAAACAGCTTCAGCGACTTGCTTTCCACCAGCCAATCCCCCGGCACATAGTCAATCACCAGATGGGCGAAATCCGGCTGACCGGTGATCGGGCAAAGCGATGTGAATTCCGGTGCGACAAACCGCACGCAATAATCGGTTCCGGCCTGCGGGTTCTGCACCCGTTCAAGAACCGCTTCATCCGGGCTGGCGGGCTGTTCGGTGGTGCCGCCCAGCATGGTCAGGTTGTCGTAAATGGTTTGATCAGCCATGTGATTAATCCTCGATGATCGGCACGGGATCAATATCCCCGCCTTCCTGGCCTGCATAAAAATCACGGGCGAACTGTTCCATGCGGCCCGCAGCAATGGCGTCGCGCATGCCACGCATCAGATCCTGATAATAGGCAAGGTTATGCCAGGTCAGCAGAACCGCCCCCAAAATCTCGCCCGCCTTGATCAGGTGATGCAGATAGGCACGCGAATATTTCGTACAGGCCGGGCAATTGCACTGATCGTCAAGCGGACGGTCATCATCGCGATGACGCCCGTTTTTAAGGTTCAGCGTCCCCCGATGGGTAAAGGCCTGCGCATTGCGGCCCGACCGGGTCGGCAAAACGCAATCAAACTGGTCAATCCCGCGCATCACCGCACCCACAAGGTCCGATGGCTTGCCAACCCCCATCAGGTAACGCGGCTTGTTCGCGGGCAGCATATCGACACAGAAATCAAGCGTATCAAACATGATCTGCTGGCCCTCGCCAACCGCAAGACCACCGACCGAATGCCCCGGAAGGTCAAGTTCGGCAAGCTTTTCCGAACTTTCGCGCCGCAGATTTTCAAAAACACTGCCCTGCTGAATGCCATAAAGCGCATAGCCTTCGCGCTCGACAAACGCATCCTTGGACCGCTTGGCCCAGCGCATCGACATGCGCATGGAATCCGCGGCCTGCTGTTCGGTCGCCGGGAACGGGGTGCATTCGTCAAACGCCATGGTGATGGTCGATCCCAGCAAATGCTGGATTTCCATCGACCGTTCCGGCGACAGGGCAAATTTGCGCCCGTCGATATGGCTTTTGAACGTAACACCATCTTCGGTAATCTTGCGCAGCTTGGACAGCGACATCACCTGATACCCGCCGCTATCGGTCAGGATCGGCTTGTCCCAATTCATGAATTTGTGCAAACCGCCAAGGCGTGCAATGCGTTCCGCACCGGGGCGCAGCATCAGGTGATATGTATTGCCCAAAAGAATTTGCGCACCCGTATCGGCGACATTTTCCGGCAACATGCCCTTGACCGTGGCAGCCGTTCCAACCGGCATGAAGGCCGGGGTATCGATCACGCCGTGGGCGGTATGAATGCGGCCGAGACGGGCCTTGCCGTCGGTCGCCAGAAGTTCATAACGGAATTCAGTCATCAGCTTTTTTCAATCTTGCTGGCGCATTCAAGCAGGCTGCAATCGCCATAGGAATAGAAACGGTATCTGTTTTCAATCGCGTGACCATAGGCCGCCTTCATGCGCTCAAACCCGGCAAAGGCCGATACCAGCATGAAAAGTGTTGATCGCGGCAGATGGAAATTGGTCAGCAGCATATCGACCGCCCGGAACCTGTATCCCGGCGTGATAAAGATGTCGGTCTCGTTCTCGAACGGTTCAACCACCCCGTCTTCGCGCGCCGCACTTTCAAGCAACCGAAGCGACGTCGTCCCGACCGCAACAACCCGCCCGCCCTTGGCGCGCGTTTCATTGATCAGGCTGGCGATTTCCGGCGATATGCTGCCCCATTCGGCATGCATTTTGTGGTCTTCGGTATCATCCACCTTGACCGGCAAAAACGTGCCCGCCCCGACATGAAGCGTGATCGTGCGGCGCTCGATACCGCGCGCATCAATCGCTGCCAGCAGTTCCGGGGTAAAATGCAAACCCGCCGTCGGGGCTGCCACCGCGCCGTCATGCTGGGCGAAAATCGTCTGATAATCCGATCTGTCCTGATTATCCCCACCCTTTTCCCGCCGGATATAGGGCGGCAACGGCATCACGCCATATTTTTCAAGGGCGGCAATCAGATCAGCCCCGGCAACGTTAAACCGCAGCAACACCTCGCCGCCGTCTTTCTTTTCCATGACCTCGGCTTCGAAATCATCGGCGACCCTGAAGGTTTCCCCAACGCGCAGCTTCTTGGCCGGTTTGGCAAAGGCGCGCCATTGTGCAAGACCTTCCTGCTTGTGCAGGGTCACTTCAATGCCCGCCTCCCCGCGCTTGCCAAACAGGCGTGCTGGGATCACGCGGGTATCATTGGAAATCAGAAGATCACCGGGCCGCAGGATTTCGGGCAATTCACGAACGATGCGGTCATGCGTTTCCCCGCCCGTCAGATCAAGCATGCGGGCACTGTCACGCGGGTTGGCCGGATGTTCGGCAATGCACTCACGCGGCAGATCGAAATCGAACAGATCGACTTTCATCGGAAATACAAAACCTGCAATTATCAGAAAAAATCAGAGGGGCGCCTTATACCGCCCCCCTTTGCAAAATCACAAGACGCCCGCCGGAATATCAGCCCTGCATCACCCTTTTGCCGGTTCGATATTCAGGCGCGGGGTAATGATTGCCATCAGCAAACGGAACGGTGCCAGACAGGTCAGCGCCATGATGATCTTGGCGCTGAAATCGCCCATCGCCCATGTCTGCCACGGAAGCCCGGTACCGACAAACGCGATGGAAAAGAACAAGGCCGTATCCACCGCCGACCCGATCCCCGATGAAATCAGCGGAGCCTTCCACCAGGTCGCCCGGCGCAGCCTGTCAAACACCGTCACGTCAAGCATCTGCGCAATCAGAAACGCCGTGCCCGATGCAATCGCAATACGCGTATCGGCAACGATCAACGACAGAACAACCGCAATCGCAAACCCGGCCAGCACGACAAGGCGTGCCGCCGCTGCCCCGCGTGCGCGGTTGGTCAGGTCAGTCACCAGAAACGCCACCGGATAGGTAAACGCCCCATAAGTCAGCCAGTCGGCCAAAACGCCCGGCAGCGGATATTCAACCAGAATGTTCGATGCAACAACCGTCACGGCCATTGCCAGAACGCCAATAATGATGGCTTTCATCGTTTTTCCTTAACCAAAATCCTGACCAAAAGCAGAACGCACGCATAGGAAATCTCGCGGCCCACTTTGATTGGGCGACGATTCGGCACGGGTTTGATTCAAATTATGGTTGGGGTAATTACGCTTGGAGACCCCAGGCGTCAAGGAAAAACGGCGGTCAGACAAAGCCTGACCGCCGCTGCAGATCGCCACAAGCTGCTCCGGGGAAAAGGAGGAGCACCGTGCCGCGAAACGTCAATTCTGCGCCTAATTCCGACGGAATTAAAGCATGATCCCGCGAATGGTGAAAAACAGCAACGCGCCAAGGAACGCCCCGGCCGGAACCGTGATCACCCACGCGGTCGCAATCGTCACCGCATAACGGCGGCGCACCAGCAACCGCTTGCGCAGTTTCTTCTCGGCCTTTTCGGCCTGTGCCGGGTCAAGCTGACGCAGGGCTTCGATATGCTGTTTCTGTTCGTCACTTTCCTGTTCCGCACCGACCAGCATCGGCGCACTATCCATCCGGCGACGATGGCTTAGCGTTTCACGCAGGAACCCGACCCCAAACACCGCACCAACCGCAATATGGGTCGAACTGACCGGAAGCCCCAGCGCGGATGCCACAATCACCGTCAATGCCGCCGACAGCGCCACGGTATAGGCCCGGATCGGATCAAGCTTGGTGATTTTCGATCCGACCGTCTTGATCAGTTTCGGCCCGAACAGGATCAGACCTGCAGAAATACCAATCGCGCCAATCACCATCACCCAGATCGGGATCGGGGCCGATGTCACGATCTCGCCGCTATCAACACCCGAAACGATGGCGGCCAACGGTCCAATGGCATTCGCAACATCATTTGACCCATGCGCGAATGACAGAAGGGCTGCGGACACGACCAGCGGAATGCGAAACAGCGATGCGATTTCCTTGCGTCGTCCGATCATGTTACGCGACGCATGCAGCACGGCCTTGCGGGTCGGCAACAGGGTGACGAAAAAGGCTGCGATACCGATAACAATGACCTGCCACGTATCAGCAGCCCAGATCTTTTTGATCCCCTTCATCATCAGATACATGGTGAAGGCCGATACCATCACACCGACCAAAATCGGCACCCATTTGCGGGCCGCTTCGACGCAATTTTCGGTATACAGAATCTTGAACTTGATAAAGGCAAGGAACGCGGCTGCGATCACGCCACCCAGAACCGGCGAAATCACCCAGCTTGCGGCAATCGTGCCCATAGTCGGCCAATTGACCGCGCCAATGCCGACGGCTGCCATACCCGCCCCCATCACACCGCCAACGATGGAATGGGTGGTCGATACCGGCGCGCCCAGCCATGTGGCAAGGTTAAGCCAAAGGGCGGCTGCCAGAAGGGCCGCCATCATCGCCCAGACAAAGGTCTGTGCATCGGGCATCTGGGTCGGGTCGATAATACCGTTCTTGATCGTGCCAACAACATCGCCACCGGCGATAATCGCCCCGGCTGCTTCAAACACGGCTGCAATCAAAAGGGCGCCAACCATGGTCAGCGCCTTTGAACCAACCGCCGGACCAACATTGTTGGCCACGTCATTGGCGCCGATATTCAGTGCCATGTAACCGCCGATCACCGCAGCGGCGATCAGGAATCCGCTTTGCGGCAGGCCGCCCATATGAAAGGCGACAAAGGCGCTGCACGCCAAAAGAAAGACAAGCGCAAGTCCGAGCTTCGCACTCAGGGAGGCTGTCTCTCCGGCACCCGCATCCATGCGGCGCTGCCATTTGAGATCCTTATCCAGAGCGGTTTTCTTTGCGACCATGATCAACCGTTACTTAAAAAGGGAATCGACGCGCGGATCATGTCGAAGCAAACCCGGTTTGTTAAGGTTTTTTTGCCTTTTTATGACAGCCATGTCCCGACCGCATCCCGCCAATAGCAAAACGGCCCCGCACTGCAGGGCCGTTTTACGTTTGGAACAGTTGTGAAAAGTTATCGACCGAACTGGTTCAGAAGCCCTTTCAGAACATCCTTGGCCGCATCCTTGCCCGAACTTCCCGATCCGCTATCGGATGAACCACTCCCGCCCAGTGCCTTATCAAGGATATTATCCAGAACCTTGATCGCGACCTTGTCCATGCGCCCGGTAATCGCCGGGTTGCTGATATTGCCCTTGGCGTAAACGCTAAATGGCGGTAATTCTTCGATTTTCTCGGAAAAATCGAAATCGGCCTGCGTATCCATCTGCCATTTCGGCAGATCAAGGGTCGCATCGGCATCCGCCGTCCCCACACGCGATGTCGCTTCGACACGGGTGGTTTTGGCAATCCCGTTGGTGATGGCAATGTCGGCCTCAAGGGTCTGAACCAGATCGTTGTTACCGACCCCTTCAACCACCATCGCCTGCGGGCCCTGCTGCAACAATGCCTGAATGTTCAGCTTCGGATCAGCAGACCGTTTATCGGCATTGCTGAACCGGACATTATTCAGAACAAGGTTCGCCGTACCATTCAACGCACTGATCAGCTTGCGCGATGTATTGCCCGATGCGGTGACATCAAACTTCGTCGCCGCCCCGCCGATCACCGTGTCATTGGCAACCCGGATCGGGGTCAGCTTTTCGATATCCGCCCCGTCAAGATTACCTTTAAGCGCCAGTTTCGGCGTATCGGAATTGCGCGCATCAAACGTGCCATCAATCGACAAATTCCCATCGCCCAGAAGGCCGGTGAATTTCTGAATGGTCAGAAGCCCGGTCACGAGTGTCGCCTTCAAATCCGGCTTCACAAGGCTGTAGGTATCGAAATCAAGCTGATCAAATGCGACCGTGATATCGGCATCAATCGACCGCAGGGCCGATACATCAATCACCGTATCATCCCACGGCGTGCCGTCACGGGCATCAACAGTCGTAACCTTCATCGTGGTCGGCATATTGAAAGCCGCCCGGCGCGCACCGCTACCGCCTTCGGGCATCAGTCCGGCCCGTTTTGCCGCGGGCACGAACGGATCAACATTCAATACCCCGCCCGAAAGGGCCACGGCCAGTTTCGGCTGCGCCCCGGTGGCGTCGAAATCAACGTCACCCCTGGTTTCAAACGGACCGATACCGAACTTCGCGATATCAAGCGCGATATTCTTGGCATTGCCCTTGACCGTGCTGTCCAGAACCAGACGCCCCAGATTGCCCGATGGCTCATAGGTCGGTGCCAGCAACGGCAACACACGGTTCAGGCTTGATGCCTGCATCGCAAGTTTGCCATCAATGCCCGGTGTCGCCCCAAACAGGTCGCTCAGCACCCCGTTCAATGCCACCTGCATCAACGGGTTGGATACATCAATATCAAGGTTCGGGCCGGTCACCGGGCCATTCAGCCCGATATTGGCCTGAATGCTTTTATATTCGCTGGCCGGTGCCGGAAGCGTCATACCCGTCAGCTTCGCCAACGGTGCCAGCGTTTTGGCCGTGACTTTAAGCTTGATCCCCTCGAATGCCGGAACAGCCACATCGCCACGGAACACACCGCTGGCACTGGCCGAAAGCCCGGCCGCATCGGCCACCGCAAAATTGTTCAGCGTGATCTGCGAACCGCTCAGGCTGCCATCAATCGAAATGCCCTTGATCGACACGCCCGATGAAATGATTTCATCAGCCGCCAGCCGATAATTGGCCGCAACACCATCAAGCGGCGCCAGCGCATCCTTGATCATCCTGACCATGGCATCACCGCCCGCCGCGGGTCCCGACGACGGGGCGGCATCCGAACCGTTGGCTACCGTGCCGGAATCCGTTGTTGCGGAATCATTGCCCGCTGGGCTTGCCGCATCGCCATTTCCGGCGGCTGGTGCTGCCGAAACATACTGATCCAGATTGATACGATCAAGCTTAAGACCAATACCAAGTGCCGGAAGCCCCTCGCCGCTCAGATTGGCGACGATGGCACCGCGAATGGCCGTATCATCAATCCGCATATCCAGATCGGAAATATCAAGCTTGTCAGGTGTCCCTTTGACCCCACCGGTCAACGAGAAACGACGCAACCGGTCCGCCCGGATGCCATCAACATCGACCCCAAGCCAGCGCGCCACCGCCCGAATATTTTCCGATGCCATCTCATAGGAAAGGGCCGCACTCGGCTTCGGACCTTCGCCCGAAATGCTGCCAAACACCGAGAAATCCGTCCCCCCCGGCAAACCGGCGGAAACTTCGTTCAATGTGATCTTGCTGTTGGCAATCGCGGCATTGATCCGCGCATTATGCACCGGCGTCTGGTTATAGATCAGGGTTTCAACTTCGAAATCAATCGATGCCGTCAGATCAGCCGGGATCATCGGACCATTGGCCGCACCCGATGTCTTGTCGCCCTGCGACGGGATGGATTGCCCACCCGCATCGCCCGCCGATCCATTTTCCGGGGTCGCCATGCCGCTGTCGCCCGTGCTGCCCGCGCCTGTGTCCGGGGCGTCACCATCGCCCATATGCGTCAGCACAAGGATTGAATCAAGATCAAGCTGATTGAAACGCAGCGCCACATCGGCCCGCATTTTCGGGTCCTGATCAATCGCAATTGCCCCCGATCCACGGGTTTCACCAAACCGGATCGATAGGTCATTAACCGTGACAGATTTGGCATTGGCGGCAACCTGCCCGCCCAGATTGAACGGCTTGGCGGCGATATCGGGAATATCGGCACCTTCGCCTGCAATCCGAAGGGCCGCTTCGCGCAGATCATCAAACTTGCCGTCAATCTGGCCGTTAAAGCCCGGATATTCCGCCGAAAGATCAACCTGACCGCTTAAATTGATACCGCCATCGACCTTGTCGATGCCAATCTGCATGCCGACCGGGAACGGGCCGGTCTGGCTGATTTCGCCGACATTGAAATTAAACGTCAGCGGAATCCCGCGATAGAAAACATATCCCTCGCCCTTTGCCGGACCATTCAGGCTGTCGGCCGAAACGCCAAGGGTCAGCCCCTCAATCCGCTCCGTGCTGCCCGGTGTGTGATAAAGGATTGTCGCATTTTCGATTTCCAGACGGTCAATCTGGATCGTGCTGGCAAAATCGGATGATCCGGCGTCGCTTCCGCCCGATTGGGCATCAGGTGCCGCCTGTTCGCCTTCCGACGTGGTGCCCGTGCTTGGCGGTGTGGCAATCGTTCCGGCATCCGGCCCGCTTGGCGCGGCCTGTGCCGGATCAAACACCAGATTGTTGCTGCCGTCTTCAAACGTCTCGATGGAAATCACCGGATCAATCAGGCTGATCTCGGTCACCTGCACATTGCCGGTCAGAAGCGGCATCAGGGCGACAGAAACCCGGACTTCCTTGACCGACACCATGTCGGGGTCCTGCGCACCGGGCAGATTGCCAAGCGTCACCTGCTCGACCGACAATGCCGGAAACGGCAGAACGGACATCGAAAGATCGCCGCGAATTTCAAGATCGCGACCGGTTGCTTCACGCACTGCCTGGGTGATCTGTGGCTTGTAACCGTTCCAGTCAATCAGGGAAGGAATGACCAACAGGGCAGCGATGATCACAACCAGAATGGCGCCAATCACGGCAAGGATCTTTTTCAACAGTCCGGCTCCGCTTTTTGCTCGGCACCGCTGAAACAGACATGTTTGCGCGGTGCGATGTTGTATTTATCTCAGTAGCATATGGCTCGTACCGCTCGTCGCAACAGAAAATGGCAATAAGTTGGTTGATGATACCATTTCCGCACGTTTTCGGTACGCGCATTTCCCTTTTACCGGTTCACCTATGAATTTGTGCGCAAGACCAGCGGTAATCAAGCATCCCCTATGGAAAACCGCCCCCGCACCCTCATATGAAAAACCTGTGCTATTGAACACAGCCGATACTGGCAATTGTTTTGCGAAGTGATACTATAAACAAAAAAGAACACACCATCAGGGCGTTGAGCCTGTGTATCAGCCACCTTGATCAATTCTGATCAACAGGGTGCAGGGAGGATGCAGATGTCCGAAACCACAATCGAACAACCAACAGGTTCCATCGGCGGGCTTCCGCAAGGCATTGCCATCCGCGATGTCACAAGTGACCAGTCCGGCAAATGGCTTGAAGCAGGCTGGCGCGATTTCAAACGTACCCCGGCCATCGGCCTTGCCTATGGCGGGCTTTGCGTCATTGCCGGTTATCTTATTTTACTAAGCCTGTTCCAATCGGGTCAGCCCTATCTGACCCTGCCGCTGGGTGCCGGTTTCATGCTTCTGGCACCGGTGATTGCCGTTGGCCTTTATGAAACCAGCCGCCGCCTTGAAATGGGTGAAAATGTCACCCTGTGGCACAGCCTGAACGGTTTCCGGCGCAATCCCGGTCAGCTTGGCGCGATTGGCGTCGTCCTGATGCTGTTCTTTCTGGCCTGGACGCGCATTGCCATGCTGTTATTTGCGCTGTTCTACAATGGCTCGGTCCCGTCACTTGATGTGCTGGTATGGGAAACCTTCTTCTCACGCGATGCCATCACCTTCCTGATTACCGGCACCATCCTTGGCGGTGTGCTGGCGATGATGGTGTTTGCCATTACGGTCGTCTCGATCCCGCTTCTGGTGGATCGTGATATCGATGTGATTACCGCCCTGATCATAAGTGTTGCGGCGTTTCGCAAAAACTGGCGGGTCCTGACCGGGTGGGCAGCCATGATTGCGGTCATGGCGGCGTGTGGCATGGTGGTCTTCCTGCTGGGTCTTGCGGTCATGATGCCGCTTCTGGGCTATTCAAGCTGGCATGCCTATCGCGGCCTGATAGACACTGAAAAGGCCGAAGCCCGACGCCTGCGGCGTGTGGTACCATAACACCCGCCAAATAGCATTTCACATCGGCGCAAGGATGCCTGAAACCAGCCTTGCGCCTTTGTTTTTGCCAAAAGAAACCCGGCAAAACTAACCCGTGTTAGCCAACCCGGATACCCCATGTGCTAAACCTTTCGATAGCTTGGCGGAAGTTCCGTCGAGCCTTGTTTAAGGCACACGCGCATGACACAGAAAACTGTCGAAGCCGACAAAACGGCCACCTCAATTCCCGCGCCCCTTCTCGAAGTTTTTAACGGACCGCTTGCATCGACGGTTAAAAACAATTCCGAAGCCATCGCCAATAGCATGCAGGTCGTTCCTGCAAAGCTTGGGGAATTTGTCGCAGGCCGGATCAAGGCCAATGTACAGCTTTACCAGACGTGTCAGGAATGCACGGATTGGTCGGACCTGATGGATGCGCAGCAAACCTGGCTAAAAGACACCAATGCCGCATTCGCCGATCAGACCAATACCATTATCGCGATGACCCAGTCCCTTTTTGGCCAGATCGAGGTCCCCAAAGGCACCCCGGAAACAAAAGCTTCCGATAAAGCGCACAAATAAGATCTGACAACATTGACGACCTTCAATGTCACAGACATCGAAACACATCACGAAAAAGGGCGGGATTTTGCGCGATGCAGAATCTCCGCCCCTTCATGTCGGGATATTGAATAATTCCGCCTGAAAAGCATTTGCCGAAAACCGTTACGCCCGACTAAGCGGGATGCCGTACCGAATTGCCACCTTTGATGATTGCTTTGATCAGATCATGAACGGCCTGATGATGATTGTTCACTTCCCCCCCGGGTTCGCCGGTGACATGCGCGCTGGCCGCATCTTCAAGAATACCGATAACATCCTTGTCCGTCATCAGCCCCATATCTCCCAGACAAAGCAAGAGAGACTCACAAATCGAAAGGGCAGCAGCACCTTGAACGCTGTATTGATCATCCATTTTATTTATCCTTTAAATAATCTTGAATTTATCGCATCTATGTTGCGAAATATGACCAAAAGATTTATCATCATGTTTCACAACTGGCGTAAACACAGATCAGGATTTTGAAAATATTGGCATAATAATTTTTATTATTTTGTCAGGAAAGAAGAACACATGATTTCGTCTACAAAATTTGTTGTTAAAAAGCTGAAATCTTTCATCGATCTGACCGATAATGAAATTTCTACATTTTCTTCGCTACCACACAGATTGATCACACTTTCCGCCGGGCGCGAAATTGTTCACGAAGGACAGCGGGCGCACAATGCCTTTATCCTGCTTGATGGCTGGGTCGCGTCTTACAAACTGCTGCCCGATGGCACGCGCCAGATCATCGATTTTCAAATTCCTGGCGACTTCCTCGGCCTGCGCAGCCTGTTGCTGCGCACCTCGGATCACAGCTTCGAAGCGATAACCGAAATCACAGTCGCCGAAATATCAGCCCAGAACATGATATCCACCTTCGCGAAATCCCCCCGTCTGGCAAGTGCCATTCTCTGGGCGGCGTCGCGTGATGAGGCAATGGTTGTCGAACATCTGGTAAATATCGGCCGACGGTCCGCGATTGTGCGCACGGCCCACTTCCTGCTGGAATTGGGGACCAGATTGAATCTGATCGGGGTCGGCACCCCAAACAGCTACCCCTGTCCGCTGTCACAATACCTTCTGGCCGATGCCTTGGGCCTAAGTGCGATCCATATCAATCGTGTACTGCGCCAATTGCGCGAACAGGATCTGATGACCTTCCAAAAGGGGATCGTGCATTTCAAAAATCTTGAAAAGCTGATCGCCCTTGCCGATTTTCAGGTCGGCTACCTTGATCAGGACGAGCCCATCATCCGGCATTGATACCGGCCATATCGAGCATTGATCGCCCCCGTGCGATCAAAAAACCTTGCCTGCCATCCACGCATCGACATCCTTTGTCGCCTGTTCTTCGGACAGGCTGGCGCGGACTTTGATCATATTGCAAAACTGCCCCTTGGTCCGGATCGTCGAAAGATCATAATGCGTCAGGAATTTCCAATGCTTCTGCGCATCCCTGAGGTAACCCTTTTTGCGGGCAACAGCTTCGGCTGTTTCGTCACCCTGGAAACCAAACATTTACACTCTCCTGTTTGTGATATTATTGAATTTCAAAATGAAATGGATAATCCAAATCAACCGGGCAAACCGGGCGATATCGCCCGGCCCGTTGATCAGATCAAAATGCCTTGGTCGCAGATATCGGAATGTCAGCGAATAACCATCGCAAAGGGTGATCTGGCAGATGAAACCCGGCTTGCACGGTGTATTTCGCCCAGCAAGTTCAATTCCTGTTCGGAAATATCGGCATCAAGAAGGGCCAGTTCTTCTTCCGCGATCTCGTCCATCATCAACGCAAGATCAAGTTCTTCAAGACTGACCAGGATTGAAAGCCGCGCCGCATCAGAAGCCGGCGTCCCATTGATATGCAAAAGCGACAGGACCGGTTGATAGGTGACGAAACTATCGCCCTCCGCCAGCTCTTCGTATGTCTCCACACAATATGTACCGGCTGGCAGATTTCGTGTACGGCCTGTCAAATTGAACGGATGCCTGAAACGGTAAACATTGCTGATCGTGCGGACACTCATGGAAGCCTCCTGTGTACTCAGGTGAAATCCTGCTGTTGCGTCATGGCCTGTTTGAAAAAAACCACCCCGACGAAACGCCGGGATGGAAGATGTCAATAGGGGTAGGACATCAAAGTTCAGTTCAAAGCTTTGGTCGCTGCGTCGAGCGATTTGATACATTCAGGATCGTTTTTGGCCTTTTGGGCCGTTTCGGCAGCCTGATAATGCTTCAACGCCGCTTCTTTTTTCGGACCGGAAGGTGCCTTGTCCCAGGCAGCCTTGACAGTCTTCATTTTCTCGGCAGCGGACTGCCCTGAACTCTGTTGTTCTTTCATAGCCATTGACCTTAAGTCTTGATTTCATGAGGGCAAAATAGGGGGACTTGTCTTGAGAATCGGGGGTCCGACTGTGGGCGACAAGTATTGCCCTGAAAAAACCGAATTTGAATAACTGAACATTCAGCATTCATGATGACTTTTAACCGAAATTCCAAAGCACAGAACTAACCTGTGTTTGCTTAGGCCAAAATTTTATATCGCCATTACATTAGAAAAACACCTGAACATCATTTGTGAATGAAACACCAATGATGACAACAATCAATACAAGCATGATCGAACAGGGAAAATAGCCCCACCTGCGGCTAAAGGACCAGATTGGCATGGTCACGACAAATATCGATCCCAAAATCATCAGTATCAGGAATGTAAGCGACATGATGCCCTCATTCAATCGAGTGGCCGCCAAGATAAAGAACCTATCCAAACGGAAAAAATTCATTCTTTCATGATTATACAAATTTGAAACCCGTGCACTGATCTGTGTTTATTCATCCATTAAAAAACAAAAATAGAACATTCGATAAAATAATCGGATCAGCGTACAATAATATTCAAAACAAAATGAAACATGTGAAATGAAATGAAAACATCTTCGAACAGGATACTTCACATATCCACGGCACAATCAGACTTTCCGCTTGAAGGCTGTCCGTTCAGCACACCGGTTCCCTTGCCAAAAAAAGAACCGGACGAAGGATATCCGCTGCGCTCGTAAAATGATTTTGCCCTCCCCGCCGAATGTCCCGCGCACCATCGGACAGGGTCATTGCCGGGGCCACCGCAAATGGAGCCTCATGCCATGACGACCATCAGAACAATCCAGAAAACATACGCCTTCCACCACCCTTTCCACCTGAAAGGCTTCGATCACAGCTTCCCGGCGGGCTCGTACAATGTTGAAACCGAAGAAGAAATGCTCGAAGGGCTGTCTTTCGTTTCCTACAAACGAACCGGAACCACACTGCATATGATCCGCACGGCAACCACCATCATTGAACCAAAAATATTCAATATCGACCCGCGCGATTTCGACCTTGCCGTGCTTCGTGATCGCCATCAATGCGCCGAAGAAACCGGATTGTCAGACGCGCCATCGATGATGTCGCGCGTCGACAAGCTGGCAATCGAAAGAGGCGAAAACGAAGGCATGACGCCCCGTAAATAGGGACACAACGGCACGATCAGCCCCACCGCCAGATACCCCGAAATACAAACCACCGCCCGGCGATACGGGCGGTGATTTTCTTTGCTCAAGGGCGTGTTCAAAGCAGGCATCGATACCCTAACTGGTTGTCGATGCCCGACGATCCGATGGGCGTGCGGGCCGCACAAGGAACGTCCCCGCCACCACACAAGCCAGTGTCACGATCAGTTCCGGCCGCAATGTTTCCCCCAGAAGCAACGTGCCCCCCGCAAGACTGGTCAGGGCCATGACATAGCCGATCTGGCTGAGGAATACCGGGCCCGCAACGCGCTGCAATTCGAAATGGCAGATATACATCATGCTGGCGACCGCCATCTGCACCCCGATGATCAGCCACGCCATGCCATTGCCGAAATCGGGCACATGCAACTGATCACGACCGGTTTCGAACCCAAGACACAGGATCGCACTGGCCATCATCATCCCCGACGCCAGCGTCAGCGGCGACGCCCCCGCGGGCCATGCCACGGTCCGGTAAACATTGCCAATCGCCAGACTGACCGGGATCAGGGCCGCAATCAGCAGGTAAACCAGAAGGGTGCTATCGGGTGCACTGATCTGCGGCACATACAAAAACAGCACACCGCAAAAACCGACCATCAACCCCATCAGGCGCTTGAATTGCGCGGTTTCAATCCCGATCCCCATCGAAATCAGGTATGTCATCAGCGGCGGCAGGGCGGTAAACACACCGGCCATCGACGCCCCGATATAGGGCACCATGAAATAACCAAGCCCCATCGGGATCGCGAGACTGACCAGACCGGCGACAAAATAATACCGGATATATCCGGCCCGCAGCGGCGGCAAACCACCCCGCCCGACCGACAATATCGCCAGTATCAACCCGGCACCAAGGCACTGCCAGAACAGATAGGAAAGGGCGGGAATGCCTTCCTGTGCCGCAACCTTTGACAGCAGGATCGAACTGCCGCCCATCGTTCCGGAACCAATCAGCAATAAAACAGGTTTGAGCCAGGTGGCGCTCATGGTCGTGATCCTTCTTCGGGCCTGCGCGGATATGTGGGGCGCGCAGGCAATTTCAATTTTGGTGAAACTAACACAACATTACCAGTCGATCTTGCCGCTATTTGATCGTAGTTTATTTCCAGTATGGAAATTATAGGGTTATTTGACCGGAATACGGGGAACTGGAATGGACCGTCTGCGCGCACTGGAATGTTTTCGTAAAATCGCCGAACGCGGCACATTTGCCGCCGCCGCCCGCGAACTCAACATGACACCCGGCTCGATGACAAAACATATCAACGCGCTTGAAGATCAGCTTGGCGTGCAGTTGATCGCGCGGACCACGCGCCGCATGAGCCTGACCGAAGCCGGCGAAACCTATCTCGCGCGGATTACCGGCATCCTTGATGACATGACCGATGCGGATGAAACCGTGCGCGATCTTAACGACGGGCCGCGCGGACGGGTGCGTATCGCCGCCCCCATGTCGTTTGGCATTCGGCAACTGTCCCCGATGATTGCCGAAATGATCGATGCCTATCCCGAACTGACCATAGAACTTGAACTCAATGACAAGGTCGTCGATCTGGTGGACGAAGGGTTCGATATTGCCCTTCGGGTCAGTGAATCGCTGCCCAATTCAAGCCTTATTGCCCGGCGATTATGCGGCTATTCCAGAGTCTTATGCGCAAGCCCCGCCTATATCGCCAAATCACCCCCGCTAACCCGGCCAGAGGATCTGTTGCACCACAACTGCTTTGTTTACACCAATGACAGCCGCCCGGGTTTCTGGACCTTCGTTGATGGTCAACATGAACGCAGCATTCAGGTCAAAGGCCGCTTTTATGTCAACAGCAGCCTTGCGAAGCGTGACGCACTGCTGCAAGGTTGCGGCATCACGCTGACACCGCGTCTGGTTGTCGACGATTTACTGCAAGATGGCAGGCTTGTCAGTCTTCTGGATGATTTCGCCCCGCGCGAGCTGGGCCTTTATGCTATATGTGCACCGCAACGTCATAAACTGCGTAAAATCAGAACCGTGATCGATTTCATGGTGCGAAAATTGCGCGTCAATAATGATCAGAGCATTCGATGACATCGCCCAAAACCATTTCGAAACATCTTCTGGCATCGCTGCCCGTCCTTGGTGTTCTGACCATGGCAAACATCGCCCATGCCCAGCAAAACACCGCATCCGGTCCGCAATCGACCCGCACCCCCGATGATAAATGGGGGGTGTCGCTATCGGTTGAAAACGATCTGTTCACCAAAAACAATCAGGACCAGCATTACACCAACGGTGTCCGGCTTGCCTTCGTCTCCCCCGAAGACAGTGCGCCCGAACCGGTCCTGACCGCAGCCAAGGCCGTGCCGTTTTTCGCCTCGAACGGTCGTATCCGCACCAGCTACGCCATCGGGCAAAGCATGTTTACGCCAAACGACATCTCGATTGCCGAAAACCAGCCCGATGACCGCCCGTGGGCCGGCTTGCTGTATGGCAGTGTCGGGCTTCTGTCCGATACCGGATTGCAACGCGACGACGACAGCAACTATTCGCGGATCGACACCCTTGAACTGACCCTTGGCGTTGTCGGCCCCGCATCCTTTGCCGACAATACCCAGAAAGTCGTTCACGAGATGATCGACAGCCCCGACCCCAAAGGCTGGGACAACCAGATCCACAACGAACCGATCGTCAATCTGGCTTATGAACGCAAATACCGAAGCTGGTTCGAAGGCGATGTTCTCGGTCTTGAATATGACGCCACCCCGCATGCCGGTTTCATGCTGGGCAATGCCTATACCAATGCTGAGCTTGGCACCATGTTCCGGCTGGGCTTTGACCTGCCGGGCGATTACGGCCCGCCGCGCATCCGCCCCAGCCTGCCGGGTTCGGATTTCTTTGTCCCCGACACACGCGGCTTCCCCGTCAGCGGCTATCTGTTTGCCGGGGCTGCGGGTCGCTGGGTGCTGCGTGACATCACCCTTGATGGCAACACGTTCCGCGACAGCAATTCCATCGACAAGGAACCGCTGGTTGGCGATCTGCAAATCGGCTTTGCCGTCATTGTCGGTCAGGCGCGCTTTACCTACACCCACGTCTATCGTACCGCCGAATTCGAAGGCCAGGACAAGGGCGATCAGTTCGGGTCGCTGTCCATGTCCGTCCGTTTCTGATCCGATAGCCGATATTACCGCACAAAAAACGGGGCCGCTTTGGCCCCGTTTTGCATTCATCTGACAGGTCGGGCGCTCTCAAAGCCCCGGAATAAGCTTGCCCGGGTTCATCAATCCCTTGGGATCAATCGCCGATTTGATCGCGCGCATCAGGGCAATCGTATCGGGGCCATGTTCGGCTTCCATGAAATCAAGCTTGCCGTAACCGATGCCATGTTCGCCGGTGCATGTCCCGCCCAGTTTAAGCGCACGTTCGACCATGCGATCATGCAGGCGTTTGGCTTCGGCCATCTGTGCCGGATCTTCGGGGTCCAGCAGGATCAGGGTATGGAAATTGCCATCACCCACATGGCCGACAGTCGTGCAGGTCAGCGGGCTGGCATCGCAATCGGCCCGCGTTTCGCGGATCGCCTCGGCCAGTTTCGAAATCGGCACGCAAACATCGGTCGGCATCCCGGCCTTGCCCGGTTCAAGCTGAAGCGACGCATAATAGGCCTTGTGGCGTGCGGCCCACAATTTGTTGCGGTCTTCCTGACGGGTCGCCCACTGGAATGCCTCGGCACCAAATTCTTCGGCAACCGACTGAACAAATTCCGCCTGTTCCTTCACACCCGCTTCGGTGCCATGGAATTCGAAAAACAGGGTCGGCGCTTCCTTGTGATCGGTCTTGGAATAATTGTTGATCGCGCGGATTTGCATCTCGTCCAGAAACTCGATGCGCGCCACCGGAATACCGGCCTGAATGGTCAGGATCGTGGTATCAACCGCCGCATCAACCGACGGAAATGCGCAAACGGCTGCCGACATCGCTTCGGGGATGCCATACAGCTTCAAGGCGATTTCGGTAATCACGCCAAGTGTCCCTTCCGACCCGACAAACAGGCGTGTCAGGTCATAACCCGCCGATGATTTGCGTGCCCGGTTGGCGGTCTTGATGATCTTGCCATCCGGTGTCACCACCGTCAGGTTCAGGACATTGTCGCGCATGGTGCCATAACGCACCGCATTGGTGCCCGATGCGCGGGTGGCCGTCATGCCCCCGATGGAGGCATTCGCCCCCGGATCAATCGGGAAAAACAGACCGGTATCGCGCAGATGATCGTTAAGCTGTTCGCGCGTCACCCCGGCCTGAACCCGGCAATCAAGGTCCTCGTTATTGACCTCAAGGATCGCATCCATCCGCGAAAGATCAATACAAATCCCGCCGCGAAGGGCCGCGACATGCCCCTCAAGCGACGATCCGGTGCCAAACGGCACGATCGGCACGTTATGTTCGGCGCAAAGTGTCACCACCTTCGCGACTTCTTCGGTCGAGGTGGCAAACACCACCGCATCGGGCGGGGACGCCGCGTGCCAGCTTTCATCCTTGCCATGCTGTTCAAGAACGGCGGCAGCAGTCGACAGGCGATCCCCCAGCATGTCGCGCAAGCTCGCGATCAGGCTTTCCGGGGTTTCAATGCGGTCATATTGACGATGGGACATGACGTTCCTCTTGGTCTTTGGTGGCAGCCTGCCGCTATCACGCGGTAGCAAACGGGGCGCATGCCCGGCAGGTCAAAATCTGGCCCCAGCCTAATCCGATACATTCAAAATTGGTATTACCTTTTGCCGCGAAATGCAAAAAACCGCCCGTAACGTCACGGGCGGTTTTGCAAATCCGGTCACGATATCCGCCTGTCTCAGACGCCAAGCGCATCCTTGACCGCGGCCAGTCCGTCGCCGCCATCCTTGGTGGTCACCCCCTCAAGCCACGCATCAAGAACCGACGGATCTTCTTTCAGAAGCTTGGTCGCGGCATCATTGGGTGCCATGCCATCATTGATGATCAGCCCCATCATGGTGTTTTCCATATCAAGGGTGAAGCTGACATTATCAAGCAACTTGCCAACATTCGGGCAGGCCTTGGCAAAGTCGCCACGCACCAGCGTATAGACATCCGCCCCGCCGTAATTCGGGCCGAAATAATCATCCCCACCTTCAAGATAGGTCAGATCGAACTGGTTGTTCATCGGATGCGGTGCCCATGCCAGGAACACGATCCAGTCCTTGCCGCGCTCAAGGCGCTTGGCCTGTGCCAGCATCGCCTGCTCGCTGCTTTCGACAAGTTCCCAGCCCTCAAGACCGAAATCACCGGCATCGATCATTTTCTGGATCAGCTGATTGGCCGGTGCACCCGGTTCGATCCCGTAAATCTTGTGATCAAACTCTTCGCCATGTGCGCCCAGATCGGCAAAGCTTTTGATGCCCTCGACGGCAACATATTCCGGCACGGCAAGCGTGAATTTCGCCCCCTTCAGGTTCACACCAAGGTTCTCAATCCCGCCTTTTTTCTCGGCCGCATCGACAAATTTCTGCTGGGCGGGCATCCAGTTGCCCTGAAACACGTCAACTTCCCCGGCACCAAGCATTTCAAAGGTCACCGGCACGGAAATGGTTTCAACCTTCTGCTCGTAACCAAGTGCTTCAAGAATCACACCGGTCAAGGCATTGGTCGATGTGATATCGGTCCATTGCGGATCGGAAAACACCACCGTATCGCATTCCTGCGCATGGGCCGCGCCCGTCATGGCAATGCCGCCCAGAATAATGGCCGTTGCCCCCGCCGCCATCATTCCCCGTCGTCCCGCAAAACTCATGAAATTCTCCTGACTTTTATAATTGGTTTTCGATCCACGCCACCGCGCAGTTGATCCATCTGCACTTGATCCACCCGCACCTGGTCCACCGGCACTTGCTCCAAACGCCGGATCACACAGCAAGTTCCGCGATCTGCCCTTGGCATTCACAGAAATGATAGGTATCGCCGTCATGAATGGATGTCGCCAATTCTTGCCTATCGGAATTCCTGTGTGAAGGCCGCTTGCATCGATCATTGGTATCAATATAATTCATATCATGAAATTCCATCACATCCCCTCGCCGCATGCCCTGATCGCGTTCGAAGCCGCCGCCCGCTGCGCAAGCTTCACAGCCGCCGCGCGCGAACTGGGTGTGGGCCAACCCGCCGTAAGCCATCAGATCACCGCCCTTGAAGAACAGCTTGGCCATCCGCTGTTTCGCCGCAAACATCGCGGCGTGTCGCTGACCCGTGCCGGGCAGGAACTGTTTGACTGCATTTCGGTCGCATTCGGGCAGATCGACCGCACGGTGGAACGCATCAAAACAAGGCGCTCGGCCCGGCTCAGTGTCGGCACCGATTTTGCCTTTGCCTCCTTTATCCTGATGCCGCATCTGCCGGAATTCATCGCCCGCCACCCCGATATCGAGGTCAATGTCGTCACCAATCAGACCGGGCGTTTTACCGCCGACCAGAATATCGATATCGAAATATCGTTTGATCATCACCGCCCCGAAGACGTGATGCTGATCCCCGAACAGGTCACACCGGTGTGCAGCCCCACCCTGCTTGAGGCCCGCGGCCACCCGAAAAACATCGCCGATCTGCGCCATTATCCGCTGATCCATCTCGATGATGAAATCGATCATCGCTGGTTTAACTGGGAAAGCTGGCTGCGCACTGCCGGGGTTCGGGAAACCGGGCGGCTTTACGGCCACCGGTTCAACACCTATCTGCTCGTCCTTTCGGCCACCCTGTCCGGGCAGGGTGTGGCCCTCGGCTGGACCGCCCTTTTGCAGCAGCACCTGAAAACCGGGCAGCTTGTCACCCTTGGCGATGTGACACTGGGGTCAGACCGCGGATATGTCCTGTCCTGCCGGTCAAACACCCACCGGCAGGAACAGATCAATGCCTTTCTGCGCTGGATGCGCGAACTGGTTGCGCAAACCGCCACCTAACCCTTGTTGCGATCCTTTGGCAGGGCTGCGGCAATCCGGTCGGCCAGCCTTGCAAACGGCAATGTCTGCAACCACACCGTTCCCGGCCCTTCCAGGGTCGTGACAAAAAGCCCCTCTCCACCAAAAAGCGCATTGGTAAAACCGCCAATGAATTTGATCGAATAATCAACCGATGGCGTCATCGCCACCAGCGCCCCGGTATCAACGCGCAATGTCTGGCCTGCCTGCAAATCCTTGCGGATGATGGTGCCGCCGGCATGCACAAATGCCAGCCCGTCACCACGCAACCGCTGAAGGATAAAGCCCTCGCCACCAAATAATCCCGCGCCAAGTTTCTTGGAAAAGGCGATATCGATATCAATGCCCGATGCCGCGCATAAAAACGCATCCTTCTGGCAAATGATCTCCCCGCCCAGTTCCGGCAAATTCATCGGCACCACCTTGCCCGGATAGGGGGCGGCAAAGGCGACATGCCCCTTGCCCGATCCTTCATGCACGAAACTGGTGATAAAGAACCCCTCGCCGGTCAGCATCCGCTTGAAGCCGGAAAAAATCCCGCCGCCCGTGCCGGTCTGCATGGCAATGCCGTCCGACATATACATCATCGCCCCGGCTTCGGCGCGCACCCCCTCGCCCGGATCAAGTTCGATCTCGACAAGTTGCATTTCCTCGCCATGGATTTTGTAGTCGATCACGTCTGCCATTCGGGCGTCTCCATCTTCGGGCTTTGGTTAAATCTTCGTCATTGATCAAGTTCAGCATGACCGCCCCCTGATCGCAACCAAAAGGGGCAAAATTTCGTCCCCTGCCATCACACCAACACCATGCACTTGTAAAAACAGCCAAATCGCACGAGGATAAGCTGATCAAGGGCAAGCCGGAGCAACCGGTGAACACCAGATCAGGGTCAAGGCATCTTCGTCGCGTTTTCTGGCTGCTGCCACTTCTGGCCGCAATCCTGTCGTCCTGCGCGCCCCGCGATCCCTATCAGTTCAATATCTGCCGCCTTGCCCTGCCGGGGATCGAGGATGAAGACAGACAGATCCGCCTTGTCACCCGGTTTGACGAAACCTCTGACGGCAATCAGATCACCCTGCGTTACCAGTTGCTCGAACCGGGTGAAATCCCGCTGCCCTCCACCGAAACGCACGCCATTACGTGTCATTTCGAAGCAGCGACCAAACCCAACACGCCAACCAACCTTTATGCGATTGAAACAACCCGCCTTGGCCCGGTGTCAGACGCGCATATGGCCCTGCTGAAACGGTTCTGGATTGACCGGGTCGGGCGCACCGCACTCGAAAGCTATATCGATCCTGAAAGCCACGGCCTGCGCGCCGATGTGCCCGATATCGGCCTGCCTGCGGCCTATGCCATCCAATTGGTGCTAAGCGGCCTGTCGCGCGGGGCGATTTACGGGTTGCTGGCCCTGTCCTTTACCCTGATCTATGGCCTGATCGGGCGGATCAATCTTGCCTTTGGCGAGGTCGTGATGACCGCTGCCCTTGGCACCATCATCACAAGCCTGTGGATTTCAGGCATGGTTGGCTGGCTGATCCCGGTGATGGTGGTGGGATCGGTCGCAATGGCGGCCTTTATCGGATCGGGGTTAAGTCACCTGACATGGCGCAATGTGTTCGGGCCGCTGGGTCGAAAGGCAGCAGGCGGACGGGCGGTGATTGTCGCATCACTTGGCTGTGTGCTGGTCATTCAGGAATTTATCCGGATTGTCATATCCGCGCGCAATTTCAATCTGCCGCCGATCTGGCAGTTTTCCGTGCCCCTTCTGCGCGGTGATCATTTCGTCGTCCGCCTGCACGGGTTCGATATGCTCGCCATTGGCGGGGCGGTTCTGGTCGCGGGCGTTCTGGTCTGGATCATGGGCAAAACCGCCTTTGGCCGAAACTGGCGCGCGATCAGCCAGGATCGTCTGGGGGCCGCCCTTTGCGGGGTGTCGCTTTCGCGGACCGAATCCCAATCCTTTGTTCTGGCGGGATTTTTATGTGGTCTGACCGGTGCAATGCTGGCCCTTCGTTATGGTGTCATTAATTTTCACAGTGGTACGCTTTTCGGGTTCAAGGCACTGACTGCCGCCATCCTCGGGGGAATAGGACGGATGCGCGGGGCGTGGCTGGGCGGGTTATTGATCGGTTTGACCGAAACATTATGGTCGGGATATTTCGGCGGGGCCTATCGCGATGTGGCGGTTTTCGGGCTTCTGGCGGCAATCCTCGTGCTGCGCCCTCAGGGGATTTTGGGGATAAATGACAGACATGACAGCTTGTTCTCCGCACGAAACGGACAAATATAAAAGGAACGGACCCCTGAAACGTCTGGTCACGTCGCTTGGGGCGCAAAGACCGGAACCGTCAGGGAAATGGAGGGACCGGGGGCGTCAGGATATGGTGCAGTTCAAGACCCGCGACTGGCTTGTCGATGATGATGCCATCGCGCCGTCACTTGAAAAGTGGCAGCGTGCGGTCGATCTGATGACCGAACTTCTCGGTGCCAGTGCCGGTTTCATTGTCGAATATAATGACCGGCTGGGTTACCGCGCCGCCGTCACCAGCACCAATGACGCCAATCCCTATGCCGGATGCGACAGCACCGTCACCGGCCTTGACACCAACATTTTCTGCCGACAGGTCATCGCGCAGGGCGGCAGTTTTTACGAACCCGATGCCCGCGAAAAACCCGAATGGGCCGATAACCCGGAACTGACCGAGGACGGTTTCTGTTCCTATTTCGGGGTGCCGGTCACATGGTCGAACGGCACGATCTTTGGCACGATCTGCGTGTTTGACTGCAAACCCACCCAATATTCCGACACGCTGCAAAAACTGATCGAAACCATCCGCGACCTGATCGAAGCCGACCTTCGGCTCTATGAACAGTTCCAGATCATGCGCAGCATCTCGCTATCTGATCCTTTGACCGGGCTTAACAACCGCGCCGGGTTTGAAATGCTGGCCCAGCAGAAAATCCGCATCGCCAAACGCTATCACCATCATATCGGCCTGATCTTCATCGATCTCGATGACATGAAACACTGGAACGATGATTATGGCCATGCCGCAGGGGATGCCGCACTCAAGGCCGTGGGCGCGGCCATCACCGCCTCCATCCGCGAGGTCGATATCTGCGGGCGGATCGGCGGCGATGAATTTGCCATTCTGGGCTATGTGCGCAATCGCGGCGATCTGACCACCATCATCACCCGCATCCGCAATGTGTTGCAAACGACCAGAATTTCGGTACCGGGATCAAAAAAACCGATCCACGAAACCCCGAAAATAAGTGCCGGGGCCTCCGTCTTTTTCGAACCGGTCAAGGAAAGCCTCGAAGAAATGATGGATATGGCCGACCGGGAAATGTATCGCGACAAAAACCGCAAAAAATAAATCGCCTTTTTATCGTCCCTTGTGTGCCACATCACTGCACGCGACCTCAAAAAATGCGACTTTCACCCAAAGTTCAACCTGTGCTGTGGTGACATTCAGACACACCTTTGGTATGAGCCTCCCACGACAGTCAGGATCAGACTCAAAACGTGACAACAGCCCGAAAACCCGCATGTTCCGGGCACCGACTATCGCCTGAAAAGACGCAACAATAAAAAGACAACGAGCCACGAATGCAGATCCGCAAAGGCACGGCCAACGACCTCCCCTTCATCCGCGACCTTACCAAACGCGCTACCGATTCAACCTATTTCATCGAAGGCATGGGCGATGCCGCGACCGCGACGGTTGCCCGCTATGTCGATATGTCGACCGGTGTGTTTGAAAATGCGCTTTCAAGCGACAATCACGGCGTCATCGTCGCAACCCAGGGCGACGACCTGCTGGGCTATGTCATTGTCATACATGACAATCCCGAAATCGACTGGATCATGGTCGACCCGGCGGCACATGGGATGGGCGCGGGCAAGGCGCTGATGATCGCAGCCCTTGATGCGCTGGCCGAACGCAAACCGCATGCGACCGTCAGACTCTCCGTCGTCGCGCACAACGAACGCGCCAAGGCGTTCTACCGCAAATTCGGCTTCCTCGTCACCGGCCCGATCCCGGGGCGCGATATTCCGACCGTGGAGATGCAGCGGGCGGCGTGATAGCTGCCGCCTGAAGCAGCCGCTGGACAGAGTCCCTATAAGTTGCAGTACACTCTTGCGACAAGATACGCACAACTAGACATCAAACTGTTTCCCTGCAAACAACTTTTAGTATGATTTTTCCCTCAGACTCTCGTAATCTAGAAACCTGACATATAATCAGGGAGTGAAACACTCTCTGAAACAATTACGATAACTAGGAATTATCAGAGATATGAGCGGCCGCATTCTTCGCAACAGACGTGACCCTGAATTAAAGGTCTGTTTG